>JBASRS010000022.1:0-30835 GCA_049273945.1 Terriglobales bacterium
TCGTAGCGCCGGCACCCTGCCGGCTGTCCCGAGGGCGCCCCCGCCCTCGGCGCGTACACCGAAACGCACCGGACAGCCCCAAGACCCCGCCCTAAACCCAGTGGAACGAATCGCCCCCTGATGTCATCTAACTCATTAGCGGGGAAACACATCCGGGCGTCGGTGACGGAAAATTGATGTGGATCGCGCAGGCAGGAGGAGTAGTCTGCGTGCTATACTTCTAAAGTTTGTGCCCTGGCACAACTCCGTACCAACTTCCTACCGCTGAATAGTTTGGCGTCCGCCCACTGCGAACGTCCCGAGGAAAATCTGTCTTGGCTCTTGACGACAAGTACGAAGACATCAAGAAGCTGATCGAAGCAGGCAAGGAGAAGGGATATCTGACCTATGACCAGGTCAACGACCTTATCCCGCACGATGTGCACTCTCCCGAAGACCTGGACGATCTGCTGACCACGATCGGCACGCAAGGCATTGACGTTCTCGAAAGCTCGAAAGGGCCTTCGACCGATCTGGAAAAAAAATTCGAGGAAGTGGAAGAAGGCTCCGAGGACGTCGAACTCGACCTCACCCCCGGCGCCCTGGAAAAAACCAATGACCCCGTCCGAATGTATTTGAGGGAGATGGGGACTGTGCCATTGCTCACGCGCGAAGGTGAAGTTGAAATTGCCAAGCGCATCGAGCGCGGGCAAAACCGCGTCCTGAAGGCGCTTTCGCGCTCTCCGATCGTGATCAACGAACTTCTCGCCCTGGGCGAGGACCTCGAAAAAGGCGTCCGCTCCATCAAGGAGCTGGTGACGTTCGACGAAGAGGAAATCACCGAAGAGATTGTCGAAAAGCGGCTGCGAGATTTCCTGGGCAAGATTCACGCCATGGAAAAGCTGTACCGGAAAGTGGCGCCGCTCCAGGAAAAGCTGGCCAACGTCAACCAGAAGAAGCGTCCGCGCGACTATCGCCGCTATCGCATCAACCTGGCGCGGGCCATTGTGCGCGTGTCGCTGGCGGTACGGCACCTGGGCTTCACGCATAACGAACGCAAGCGGCTGATCGACCGGGTGAACCGCACGGTGGACGGCATGCGCTCGCTCGACCGTCAGATCCAGAACCTGGAAAAGAAGGCCGACGCGACGCGCAGCGAAGAACAGCGCAAGGAATACAAGAAGCAGGCTCGCGCCGTCCGCGGAGAACTGGAAAAGCTGGAGACCGAAGCGGGCGTGTTGTTCCTGGAACTCAAGCGCACGCAGCGCGAGATTATCCAGGGCGACATGGACGCCGAGCACGCCAAGCGCGAGTTAATCGAAGCCAACCTGCGCCTGGTCGTCTCGATCGCGAAAAAGTACACCAACCGCGGCTTGCAGTTCCTCGACCTGATTCAGGAAGGCAACATCGGCCTGATGAAAGCCGTGGACAAATTCGAATACCGCCGTGGCTACAAGTTTTCGACCTACGCCACTTGGTGGATCCGGCAGGCGATTACTCGTGCAATTGCTGATCAGGCGCGTACGATTCGTATCCCCGTCCACATGATCGAAACGATCAACAAGCTGATCCGCACCTCGCGGCAGCTGGTGCAGGAACTGGGACGCGAGCCGACGTCGGAAGAAATCGCCAAGCGGATGGACATCCCGGTAGCGAAAGTCCGCAAAGTGCTGAAGATCGCACAGGAGCCGATCTCCCTCGAAACGCCCATCGGCGAAGAGGAAGATTCGCACCTCGGCGACTTCATCGAGGACCGCGCGGTCGTCTCGCCAGCCGAGGCCGTCATCAACGTCAACCTGAAAGACCAGACCTCGCAGGTGCTGCGCACGCTCACCCCGCGCGAGGAAAAAGTAATCAAGATGCGCTTCGGCCTCGAAGACGGCTCCGAGCACACCCTCGAAGAAGTCGGCCAATCGTTCGCCGTAACCCGAGAACGCATCCGCCAGATCGAAGCCAAAGCGCTAAGAAAACTGCGCCACCCCTCGCGCTCGCGGAAGCTGCGCGCGTTTATGGATGGGGTAAGGGACTAGCTTGTGTAGGGCCGGGTCTCTGACCCGGCCAGCGGAGCAAAACTCCGCAGTGAGTCCACGGGGTCACGGCCAGCGGAGAAATCAGAAGGTAGCCTCAAAGGGCGTGAGTAATCGCGCCCTTTTCTTGTTGTTCTAATGCCTGAGTCGCCGGCGGTGCCGTTTTCCAGCGCTAGATCTTGGATCGCCCGCTGGACGCCGCGCGGGCACTCAGTGTCGTGTGAGGCCCCTTGTGCGCCGGAAGTGCGCACCTTACACTTGCGGAGCGTGAATGAGGAAGGTTCTCGTTCCAGTTAACAAGAACCTGGTCTAGAAATTTTGCAGCTTGCGGCTTCGTCGTTCTCAAGACCTCTGGCCCCGAAGGAGTGTCCTATGAAGCCCACGTTGCTATTGCTCCTGATCGCAGGGGGTGTTTTGCTCGGCCTGACAGTCCACACTCGCGGACAATCACCCACCCAGCCCCCAGAGGCACTCACCGGATTCGACGACCTGAGCAACGGATTTTCCGATCCTGACCGGCGCACGGCTGACCAGAAGTTTTTCGAGGAGGTCGAGCAAATCACCCCCGATGGACTCGGACCCCTCTACAATGCCCAGTCGTGCCGCGAGTGTCACCAGACTCCCGTGACCGGCGCCGCCAGCCAGGTCAGCGAACTGCGGGTAGGACATCTCGACGCCCACCGCAGGTTCCAGAATCCGCAGATCCCTATCAATCACGGAGCGGAGATCATCAAGGATCGGAACCTCGTGAATGACCGCGCCATCTGCCCCGAGATTCAGGAACGCACGCCCGAGAGGGAAACCGTGCGCACCAACCGCCTTACCACGAACACGCTCGGGGACGGATATGTTGAAGCCATCGCCGACGCGACCCTGCTCAAAATCCGCAAGGAACAATGCAAAGCCTCGCACGGAAAGATCTGCGGGCAGGCGATCAAAGTACTGGTCCCCGAAAGCGAAGGGCCCGACCGGATCGGGCGCCTCGGATGGAAAGACCAGCACGCCAGTTTGCTCGCGTTTGCCGGTGACGCCTACTTGAACGAAATGGGCATCACCAACGCGCTGCAAAAAAACGAGGTGACCACCATCTGCAATCCGCCCGTGACCACGACCGTTCCGAACAGCGACGACACGAAAATCACCGAGCCCAACAGCTTGCCCGATCCCACCGACAATAATCTGGAAGATATCGACCACTTCGCCAGTTTCATGCGCTCGCTAAAGGCGCCCGCCAGAGACGAGACGGCGGCGGCAACTCCCGAGGTCAAGCATGGGGCTCAGCTGTTTGCGAAAATCGGCTGCGCAAGCTGCCACGTGGAGACAATCGTTACCGGCAAAAGTCCGGCCGCACCCGGAAGCCCCGGATTGCATCCCGACGCGCTCGAGAACAGGACGATTCACCCCTACAGCGACTTCCTGCTCCACAACGTTGGCACGGGAGACGGAATCCCGATTGCGCTGGTCGAGCACTTTGGTCGGGAGCGAATCGAGAAACGCATGCGCGAACTGGAAGCGTCGCGGGCCGCAGAAGCACGGCAGCGCCAAAAAGGAAAGACCGAAGACGAATGCAGCGAGAGCTACCAGACCGCAGTGCTCGAAGGAGAAAAGCACCCCGATCTGTTGCGCGATACCCTCTGCGCGCGCAACAAGCTCAGGACTGCCCCGCTCTGGGGACTTCGACTGCGCTCGCGCCTGATGCACGATGGCGCGTCAGTGCAACTCGGCGCTGCCATCCGCCGTCACAAGGGAGAAGCTGCTCCAGTGACCGAACGCTTTTCCAAGTTGACGCCCGCGGATAAAAAGGCGCTACTGGCCTTTCTCCTTTCGCTTTGAGCGTCATTTCAGCGGGCGCCCGGTCATTCGGAGCCCGCGTCTCATCAAGATGCTTCAGCCTCGAAGGCGGCAGCGAGCACACCCTCGAAGAGGTCGGCCAGTCGTTCGCCGTAACCCGCAGAGAGGAGTGGGGTACGGCTTGCTGCCGCCGTCGTCTCAACTCGGAATGTCATGCTTCCGGCGCAGGTCCGAAAGGAACTCGGCGGCGGGTCTGGTGCGGCCGGCTTTCACGTCCTCGTATCCACGGCGGATGCCCTCGGTGGCTTCCGCGAAGTCCTGGCGTTCCCACTCGAGATAGGCTGCGAGAGCCTCATCCAAGGCAGCCGCCGGATCTTGCCCCCGCCGTTTGGCATACTCCTCGAGCTGCGCCCGCCGTTCCGGCTTGAGTGGAATCATGTCCATGCTGGCCTCGCTCTCCTTTGCTTATCGTAAGGCGTTTGACCGTTCGGGTCAAAACATACCTACCTGAGTTCCCTCCGCACCCAAAGCAGAGGCCAAATCATGGAGAGCCCGACCACCGTAATCAGGATAGCGGCAATCAGGAAAGGCAGCGCGCTGAAATAGCGGCGCTCCATGACCGCGACCAGGACGAGGGGCAGAGTCAGGATCGTTATGGGATTGGTCATCCCCACGCGCCAGCTCCAACCTTCGCCGCGTCGTATCCCCGTGGCGCAATAGAGCGTGGACAGGCTCAGCGGGATCAGCAGAATTCCCACCACCGCGTGATTCAACAGAAAGGGAGACCAGACGAACTGGAAATCTCCCGGCGAGAGCAGACGAACAAACACACTGCGCAACGTCGGAATGACCGCCAGGTGGATTGCGGCCACCAGGAGGAGCAGAATCCCTTCTACCCTCATGATGCGGGAAGCAATCAGGAGCTTGTTCATCGGATGTTCACTCTGCGCTTGGAGCAAGAGAATCCTGCGCTGGAAATGATACGGCAACGCCGGTTGGAATGTTCAACGCGGGTGCCCCCAGATCTCGGCTTTACGACGTGGGATTCTGCATTACTCCGCCGATTTCTTTCCTGCTTCAATCAACTTGCGCAGCGCCCAATTGATCCACACGTTCGCGGGCGAGGCGCCCGCGCCACACATTCCCAGGCCACACCCTCCTGTAGAATCGAAGCACACTCATGGAAGCGTCCCGCATCCGAAATTTTGCGATCATCGCGCATATTGACCACGGGAAATCCACGCTCGCGGACCGCCTGCTGGAGCTGACCGGGTCGCTCGCCATGCGCGAAATGCAGGAGCAGGTTCTGGACTCCATGGACCTGGAACGCGAGCGCGGCATTACCATCAAGGCGCACGCCGTCCGGATGATTTATCCGGCGCAGGATGGCCAGACTTACCAGCTCAACCTGATCGATACCCCCGGCCATGTGGATTTTTCCTATGAAGTCTCGCGTTCGCTAGCCGCTTGCGAAGGCGCCCTGCTGGTGGTGGACGCCTCGCAGGGCGTCGAGGCACAGACACTGGCCAACTCTTACCTGGCCATCAATCACGGACTGGAAATTGTCCCGGTGATCAACAAGATTGACCTGCAAAGCGCTGACGTTGCGCGCACGAAGGAGATGATCGAGGGCGCGGTGGGGCTGGACGCGTCGAACGCTTTGCTGATCAGCGCCAAGACCGGCCAGGGCGTGCCCGATGTTCTGGAAGCGATCGTGAAACGCGTCCCACCGCCCAAAGGCAAGCCGGAGCGGCATCTGCAGGCGCTGCTCTTTGATTCATGGTTTGATCCTTATCGCGGAGTAGTGGTGCTGGCGCGCGTTTTTCAGGGCACGTTGAAGAGAGGACAGAAGATTCGTCTGTGGTCGAACGGGCGCGTGTTCGAAGTGGAAACGATCGGCGTGCTGACACCGAAGCCGGTGGAGGTCGACGAACTGGTGGCGGGTGAAGTCGGCTTCCTCATGGCCAATATCAAGAACGTCGCCGACACCAAAATCGGCGACACCATTACCGATGACGATCGTCCAGCCATCGACGCGCTGCCGGGCTTTGAAGACATCAAGCCAATGGTTTTCGCGGGACTCTACACGGTGGACGCGCACGAACACACCCGTCTCCGCGAGGCCCTGGAAAAACTTCGGCTGAACGACTCCTCGTTCTTTTTCGAGCCGGAGAGTTCGGCCGCGCTGGGGTTTGGTTTTCGTTGCGGCTTTCTTGGGCTGTTGCACATGGAGATCATCCAAGAGCGGCTGGAGCGCGAGTACAACCTCGAACTGATCACGACCGCGCCGGGCGTGCGCTATCAGATCACCAAGACCGACGGCGAAAAAATCGAGGTGGATAATCCCTCGCGCTGGCCGGATACGAGCGAGATCGCGAAGGTGGAAGAGCCGGTGATCCTGGCAGTCATCCTGACAAACGAGGAATACGTCGGCGGCATCCTGAAGCTGGTGGAAGAAAAGCGCGGCAAGCAGAAAAGTTTCGAGTATGTCAGTTCTTCACGCGTCATGTTGCAGTACGAGTTGCCGCTGAACGAAATTGTGCTCGACTTCTATGACCGGCTGAAGTCGGTCTCGCGCGGATACGCTTCGCTCGACTATCACCTGTCGGGCAACTGGGAATCGCCGATGTCGAAGCTCGACATCATGGTGGCGGGCGAGCCGGTGGATGCGCTCTCGACCATCGTGCACCGCGATTTTGCCTATGAGCGCGGCAAGGCTTTGGCGGCAAAGATGAAGCAGCTGATCCCGCGGCAGATGTTTGAGGTGGCCATCCAGGCGGCGATCGGGGCAAAAATCATTGCCCGGGAGACGGTGCCGGCCATCCGCAAAAACGTGCTGGCCAAGTGCTACGGCGGCGACATTACACGCAAGCGAAAGCTGCTCGAAAAGCAGAAAGAGGGCAAAAAGAGGATGAAGCGAATCGGCCGCGTGGACATTCCCCAGGAGGCGTTTCTGGCCGTGCTGAAGGTGGGCGAGGGGAGCTAAGCCTCGCCTCTAAAACCGCTGGTTTCTCTTGCTTTCCGGCCGATACTGTCCTTACGGAATTGTGCAAATCCCAAACTTTGTGACGAAAGTGCCGGCCCCGCACCACTTTTGTTAACGCTTGCCCGGATTGCAGTTAACCAATTTAGAAACAGGGCGTTAGGCGATGAAAGCACCCCCCAACAATTGCCGACCAGTGGGTCGGTTTCGTCTGGAGGTAGTGCCGGTCCCGCACATCCACAATATTTTCCACAGGCTGCGAGGCCCCTGGATTGGCACAGCGGATGCGTGTTTCAGGGCTATTCGCCGGACTCGTTATTGCCTTCCGCCAGGTTGGCGAAACGGGTGGAATTGTGCAGGAAAGCCAGCTCAAACCTCCCAACCGGGCCGTTGCGCTGCTTGGCAATGAGGATTTCAGCCTTGCCTCGCAGTGCGGGATCGTCCTGTTTGTAGATCTCTTCGCGGAAGATGAACATGACGACGTCGGCGTCCTGCTCGATGGACCCGGACTCACGCAGATCGGAAAGTTGAGGGCGGTGGTCGCCGCCGCGGCTCTCGGGAGCACGGCTGAGCTGGGAAAGAGCTAGCACCGGAACTTCAAGTTCCTTGGCAAGCGCCTTGAGACCGCGCGAGATGGCGGAAACTTCCTGGGTGCGGTTTTCAAAACGCTTGCTGCCGCCGGACATGAGTTGCAGGTAGTCCACGACCAGCAGGTCGAGGTGTCCCTGCGACTGTTTCAGGCGGCGCGCTTTGGCGCGCATTTCGCTGATCGAGAGAGCAGGGGAGTCATCAATGTAGAGTTGCGCCTGGGCCAGCTCTTCCATAGCGCGCACGACTTTCTGCATGTCGTCGCGCCAGAGCGAGCCGGTGCGCATCTTGTGCGCGTCGACGATGGCACGCGAGCAGAGCAGGCGCTGCAGCAAGGCTTCGCTCGACATTTCGAGCGAGAAGATGCCGACTACTTTGCCGTCATCGATGGCCGCGTTCTCCGCGATGTTCAGGGCCAGCGAAGTCTTGCCCATGGAAGGGCGGGCGGCCAGAATGGCGAGCTCAGATTTCTGCAAGCCGCTGGTCATTTCGTCGAGAGCGGTGTAGTGGGTGGCCAGGCCGGTGATGCGCTGGCCGCGCTGGAGCAGGGCGTCCACCGAGCCGAAAGAGTTGCGGACGATCTCCTGGATTCCCTGGAAACCTTTGCCAATGCGCTTTTCGGAAAGCTGGAAGACGGCGGCTTCGGCTTCGTTGAGGATCTCGTCGGCGGGATCGGCCTGCTCGGAGGCCTTGGCAATGGCGGCGTTGGAGATATGGATCAGCCCGCGCAGAATGGCTTTGTCGCGGACGATTTTGACGTAGTGCTCGATCGAAGGCCGGTCGGGCACACCGTCGAGCAGGCCGGAGACGTAACCGACGTCGCCGATAGCCTGGAGTTCTTTCTTGCGTTCCAGCTCTTCGACCAGGGTGATGATGTCGATGGGCCGGGAAGACTCGGCCAGATCCATCATGCGGGAATAGAGGCGGCGATGGGCGTCGAGAGAGAAGTCCTCGGGCTTGAGGTGCTCGGCGGCGTCGTTGTAGGCGTGGTTGTCGAGCAGGATGGCGCCGAGAATGGAACGCTCGGCTTCGACGTTCGCCGGCATACGGCTGATGGTGGTCTCTACGGTGGCCACGATGTTTAGGTGCGTGCGTTGCATCGTATCCTGACTCCGCCTGTGGACGTGTGTTGGTGGAGACGGAAAAGTCGTCCGAAACTGAATTTTTTTCGGAGCCTGCGCTGGTTCAGGCGGGGTGACACTCTTTGGCCGCCCTGAGCGGAGTATGCCACAAGGCGAAGAAAAAGCAAATATAGGAGGGGGCTGGGGTGGCCTCGTTTTTTCCGTTACACGGCCAGAGGAGAGACGTGGCTGTTGTTTTCCCGTTCCCCGAATCCTTTCGCCTCTAACTCGCCTTCTTCGTCTCCTCCTGCTCGCGCGCTTCTCCCTCATGGGTCAGTTGTGCGCCCTTGAGATCCACTTCGAGAGACAGCCCGGTCAGGTCCGCGCTGTTGGCAATTCGGAACAGAGCTTAGGAAATTCGGCCGACCGCTTCCCGCACCAGGCGTTCGTGCTGCTCTGGATCGCTGACGTACTGCAGCATTCCCATCTGCGTAATGGCGTTACGAATGTGGTGGTTGAGGAAGGCGAGTTCCAGAGTTCGTCGGATCGACCGCTTGCGTCGCTGTTCGAGAACGATCGTCACCAGGGCGGTAACGATAACCGTTTCCACGACCGCTGCGGCCGTCACGCTTACATACCACGACGTGTTTCCACGCCACCGCACAGCATTGAGTGCGACTCCAATGAACGCAACCACAACGCCTATCACGCTGGCGGTGATCAGAGATTGAAAGAGAGACGCAGAACTAAATCTAAAGGCATTCTTGCGGTGCTCGTAGAGGTGGGCTAGCTCATGCTGATAGGCCTTCATGACGAACCCCGCGTCACAAACGTTCCTATGCGCTTGAGCCTACCACTGGCCTAGTCTTGCCGGTAGTGTCATTTGAGATTACCTCGGCGCACCTTCGCGGGAATGTCGTGGATCGTCATTCTCCAATGCGCACAGTACGCGGCACTCTGACGTGAATCCTGCGGATAGCGCGGGGCCCAGGTTTCGAAAACCACGAAACGTGGGGCAGCCGCGATCGCAAACCTTTTAGTACTCCCCGTACCGCCCCTTCACCGAATCCAGCAGCTTCTGGGAGTCGTAGCCGACGCCGTCCTTGAACACGATTTCCACGTTTTCGACATCCGCGATCTGTTTCGAGGGATCTCCCTTGATCACCACCAGGTCGGCGTTCTTTCCGGCGGCGAGCGAGCCGATCTGTTTTTCTTTGCCCATGTAGGTCGCCCCGTTCAGGGTGGCGATCTTGATTGCCTCCACGGGCGTGAATCCAGCCTCCACCAGCAGTTCGATTGCGCGCTGATCGCCGAATCCGGGGACAACGTCCCCTGCTCCGGTCGGATCCGGGCCCGCAATCAGCAGGCCTCCTGCGGCCGCGAACGCGCGTTCCAGCTCCATGTCTCGTTTGAAGAGCATCGCCGGATCCGTCTTGGGCGCCGGCCGCGACGCCGGCCGCTGGCGCAGAATGAAAAACGCCTCGCGCGCCTGCGGAGTCATTGCATCCAGCGCTTGCTGCCGGATCGGTGGACGGCCTCCACCAGCGTCTCCTTCAAATACCGGCAGGGTCGAGGTGATGGCCACGCGATGTTTCACGAGCGTGTCAATCAGGTCTTTGGCCTCTGGGCCTGCCGGCTCCATGTGCTCCAGGGTGTATTCCCCTGCGCTTTCGCTGCAGGCGTCGGGCTTCTTGCCGGGATCGAGCTGGGTGTTCACAAAGAACCCGTGTTCGAGGTCGTCGATGCCCAACTCGGCAGCTTCTTTGTACGTCACCGAGCACAGGTGCCCGGTGACTTTGATCCCGCGCTTGTGAGCCGCATCGATCGCGGCTTTCAGTTCGGCGCGCGTGATGTTCATGTACGCCTTGAACGACGTCACTCCGTGATCGGCCCAGTACTCCACCAGCTGCCGGGCGTCATCCGGGCCGGTCAAGTGCGGCATCTGGACGAAGTAACTCTCCGCTCCTTCGAGATAGGGGCCGGTAACGTCAAGGTGCGGACCGGGCAGCTTGCCCACGTCGATGTCGCGCTTCAGGTTCAGGTCGGCATAGGTCTCCACGCTGCCGGTGGTGCGCATGGTAGTGACGCCAGCGGCAAGATACAGTCGCGGGGCGGAGAAGGTCATCTGCGGGACCACGACCGGCTGCTCATACTTCCACTGGCTGTTCAGATTCGGCCGCGCAATATAGAAGAGATGATTGTGCATGCCGACGATGCCCGGCATGACCGTGTATCCGCGGAGATCAAGAACCGTCGTGCCGACGGCCACCGCC
Organism: Terriglobales bacterium; assembly: GCA_049273945.1. Classification (GTDB taxonomy): domain Bacteria; phylum Acidobacteriota; class Terriglobia; order Terriglobales; family Acidobacteriaceae; genus Acidiflorens. The sequence goes on from JBASRS010000022.1 coordinate 10,703, forward strand.
GCGTCGGCGCCTTTTTGGATCACCGAGATCTTTCCGCCTTCGATGACTACATTCTGATCTTCCACCGCCGGCGCGCCAGTACCGTCGATCACCCGCACATGCGTCAGGACGACCTTGACCGCATCCACCCGCACGAACGCTTTTACGGCCTTGGAAAGTTCGGGAGTTTGCGCAGCCGCGGGAAGCAAAAAGAGAAACAGCGCGAGAGCAGCCGCAAGGATGTGGGATCGCATTGGACCTCCAAACGTCCGCCATTGTAGCCGACTGGTTTGTGTTCAGTGCGGGGCGGGCGCCCCTCGCCAAACGAAACCATGACCAAGCTGGTGTTTCGCCTGACGACGGCTAAGGATTAAGATAGCGCCGCCCCGCTGAGAGGTCTCTGATGAAACGCGCGCTTGTCGCATTATGCCTATTCGCCACGACTCTCCTCGCTCAGGATCCCGAGATGCTGCGGCACTTCGACTACGACCCGAACGCTCCGCTGGACGTTCAAGAAGTGGGTGGCGAGCGGCGGGGCGAGGTCACGATTCACGACATCTCGTACGCCAGCCCCAAGGGCGGACGCGTGCCCGCGTATCTCGTAGTGCCGGGCGGAAAAGGGCCGTTCGCGGCGGTCATCTGGGGACACTGGTACATGCCGGGCTCGGAATTCCTGAATCGCAAGGAATTTCTGGACGAAGCGGTGGCGCTGGCGCCTTCGGGCGTGGTCTCGCTGCTCGTGGATGGGCCGATTGCGCGGCCGGGGTATGTGCGGGACCCGGATCCGCTCGGCGATCTACAGATTCGGTATCGCGTGCAGGCGATTCTCGACATGCGGCGGGGCGTTGACCTGTTGCTGGCGCGCAGCGATGTGGATCCCAAACGGCTCGCCTATGTCGGGCACAGCTACAACGCAACGACCGGCGCATTTCTGGCGGGAATCGACAAGCGCTTCAAAGCGTTTGGGCTGATGGCGGGGAACTTGTCGGATGAAGTGGACATTAAGGCAAAAGAGTTCCAGGATTTTCGCAAACAGGTGGGCCCGGAAAAGTTTGACGCCTTCTTCGCGAAGTACGCCTGGACCGATCCAGGGAAGTATGTGGCGCATGCCGCGCCGGCTACGGTCCTGCTGCAATTCGCGACGAAAGAGGATTTCATGACGCCGGCACGGGCGCGAGAGTATTACGCGGTCGTCAGCGATCCGAAGATTTTCAAGTTGTATGAAGCTCCGCACGCTTTGAACGCGGAAGCGCGGCGGGATCGGGTTGCGTTTCTAGTGAAGGAGTTGAATCTCAAGGCGCCCGATCCGGCGGCGATTGCGCGCGTGCCGGAGCTGGTGCAGCCACCGGAGCTGAAGAACTAGAAAGCTTTCACGGTTGTCGCTGGAACTGCCGCACTGCGCCCGGCCGGACAGCCGAGGGCGGCTGTCCCTACGCGATCTCATCCAAAAACAAATGCGGCCCGGGCCAGCCACCCGAGCCGCACTGTTGTCGCGGACATTCTGGCTGCCATCTTTCGCCGTGGGCGAAAGATCATCGCGCACTGGCGCTCCTAAGAGCGCACAATCCGTCGATGTTCGCCTGGGGTTTGCGCCCCAGGTTTCCAGTTCAGCGCTTCCATCCTGCCTTGGAAGGAAGGATTTCTGAGGAGGCCGCAACGCCCGGGCACCAGTTCACGGGACGTGAACCAGACTTCCCCCGGCGACTCACCCTCGAGGAGTCACCGGCAACGCTCAACCGGGATCGGCAGAGCTTCAGAACATCCGCGCTCTGACTGCAGAGTACCTTGCGCGAAGGGAGGCGTGAACGCAAGCGCAAAGCACGTTCCAACTGTGCAGAAGCTGTGGAGGGGCGGGGATTTCTTGTGGAAAGGGAAGGAAAAGTGGGGAGGATTGCCGGGCTGCGCCCAGCCGGACCGCCGGGGGCGGCTGTCCCTACGTAATCTCGGGAACGGGCGGACGAGGGGGTCCGCCCCTACGTGGGCTTTGGTGACGCAGACGGTACAATATGCGCGATGATTGCGCATCTTCGCGGAACACTGCTGGCCAAACATCCCAACCAGGCGATTGTGGAAACGCAGGGAGTTGGCTACGACGTTGTCATCAGCGTGCCGACGTTCTCGGAGCTGCCGGCGGCGGGGCAAGAGGTGGCGCTGCACATTCACACCCACGTCCGTGAAGATGTGTTGAGTCTTTACGGATTCTTGCGGCTTGCCGAGAAACATCTTTTCGAGAAGCTGCTTACCGTGAGCGGGATCGGGCCCAAGCTGGCGATCACGATCCTGAGCGGGATGGCCGCCGACGAGATGGTGGGCGCGATTCGCGGCGGCGATGTTGCCCGGCTGACCCGCATTCCCGGGATCGGCAAGAAGACGGCGGAGCGCATGATGCTGGAACTGCGCGATAAGCTGCCGGCGCCGGCTGGAAACGCGGAAGTGAGTTTGGCGGCGGTGAGTCCGGTGGAGGAAGATGTGCTTTCCGCGCTGGTGAATCTGGGGTATCAGCGCGCGGCGGCGGAGAAGGCGCTAGCGATCGCTGCCAAAAGCGGCAGGAGTCCGCAGAGCTTTGAGGTGCTGTTTCGCGAGGCGCTGGCGGTGTTGTCGAAGTGAAACTTGCGGAGCTTCGCTCCGCTGGACAGCGGGTCCCATATGGAGCCGGGTCTTTGACCCGACTGCCCGGGTCGAAGACCCGGGCCCACACACTAGTTTCCAACGAAACGCAGGTAGAGGTCGCGATCTTCGCGGCAGGTTTCGGCCATCTGTTTAACCTTTCGCCAGGCTTCCATTTGGGATTCGTCGCGGGCGCGATCTTTCACGCGTTCCCATTCGCCCAGGAAGGTCGCCATCTGCAGGTGATTGAAGACGGTCTTGCCAAAGGGGTCAATGCCGCTCAACAGCGGGAATCCGCGATCGTGGTTGGGGGGCACGATGCCATGCACCATCACCCACTCACTGCGCTCGCCCAGATCATCTTCGAGTTTGACAACCAAGGACATGGGATCGTGGCCGCGCTCAAAGGTCTGATGTCGCACTGTAGCAGCGTCGACGGGTTTTTTCCAAGGGGCAGGTGTCAGTGGGTCAGGTCTCGGGTGTTAGGTGTCAGGTGTCAGGTCTCAGGAAAGGCGCGTGGTGTTGGTGGCAGGACTCAGGCTTGGCCACGCCGGCTGCCTCGACGCGGGTTTCCTGAGACCTGACACCGAACACCTGAGACCTGCTTTTCTCACGCCTGCGACACGTGCGATCCGTGCTGGAAGTGGTACTGCAGGATTTTCGCAGCCAACGCCGGGCTTACGCCCGATCCGGGCGTTCCAACCGTGCGGACCACTTCTCCGCGGCACACCACTTCGGTGGCCGCCAATCCGGCGATCTCCGCCGGGAGCACGAGGTTGATCTCCAACTGTGCGCTGGGCTGGAGCATTTCTTCCGCCTGGAACAGGAGTCCGGAGCGGCTGATGTTTTCGGTGGTGCCCTCAAGCCAGCGCTGTTCTCCGACCAGTCGGTAGCGCAGCGGGAGATGAAGGTTGAACCGGCGCGCCCGGAACGGCGGAATCTTCTTACCGGCAAGAACACTTGCGGTACTACGGGACGGCATAGCGGCCTCCTGGGGAATGGGCTCGGAGTCCAGAACTTCACGAACTTTGTCTTTCAGAGCGGGAAGGCTGAACGGTTTCTGTAACAGGTTGATGCCGGCGTAGAGCGTGCCATTGTGACCAATCGCATTCTCGGTGTAGCCCGACATATAGAGCACCCGGATGTCGGGGCGTTCTGCCGTGATCGCGACGGCGAGTTCGCGTCCATTCATTCCGGGCATGACGACATCGGTTAAGAGAAGATCAATCGTCCCCTTGTGGCCCGCCACGATCTGCAGGGCGGCAGCGCCATCTTCGGCTTCGAGAATCTTGTAGCCTTGGTTTTCCAGATACTGCCGCGCCAGGCGGCGGAGGTTGGTTTCATCTTCGACCAGGAGAATCGTTTCTTGCCCGCGATCGGGGCGGGGAAAGCCGACAGACTCCTGTGCCACGGCGGCATCTTCCCGGCCATCGACGCGCGGAAAATAAGCACGGAAGGTAGTACCGCGCTGGGGCTGGCTGTCCACGAAGATGTAGCCGCCGCTCTGCTTCACAATGCCGTACACGGTGGAAAGCCCCAAGCCCGTGCCCTTGGCGCCCTTGGTAGTGAAGAAGGGCTCGAAGATGCGCGATTGGGTTTCGCTGTCCATGCCGAGGCCGGTGTCGCTGATGGCGAGCATGATGTAGTCGCCCGCTTCGAGCGGTGCGTGAGTACGCGCGAAGTTCTCGCCGAGGGAGACGTTGGCGGTCTCGATCGTGAGCTTGCCGCCTTCCGGCATGGCGTCGCGGGCGTTGACCGCGAGGTTCATGATGACCTGGTCGATCTGTCCGGGATCGGCGCGGACGGCGCCGATGTCGGTCCCGGGGACCATGACCAAATCAATATCCTCGCCGATCATGCGGGTGAGCATTTTCAGGTTCTCGGTGACGACTTCGTTGAGGTCGAGAATCTTTGGGGCCAGCATCTGCTTGCGGCTAAAGGCCAGCAGTTGCCGGGTCAGGGAGGTGGCGCGCTGGGCGGCGTTGGAAATTTCCTGAGCCGGGCCACGAAGAGATGGATCGGGTCCGAGCCGCTCCAGCAGGAACTCGGAATAGCCGGAGATCACCATCAGCAGGTTGTTGAAGTCGTGCGCGATGCCGCCGGCCAGGCGGCCGATCGCTTCCATCTTTTGCGCTTGCCTCAGCTGCTGCTCCAGAGCGCGCCGCTCGGTGATGTCTTCCATGAAAATCTGGAACGTCGGTCCCTTCCGGCCGTCGGGGATGACGCGGCCGGAGATGCGGGCCAGCATGGTGGTGCCATCCTGGCGGGCCAGTTCGGCGGAGAGACTGTTGAATTCCTTCCCAGCGTGAAAATAGTCGGCGGTTTGAAACCATTGCTGGGCGTCAACGTACAAGCTCCCCAGATGTATTCCCACGATTTCCTCGCCGCGCGGATAGCCGAGCATGGCGACGAGGGCCGGGTTGGCATCGAGCAGCACTCCCAGACTGTCACAGCGGCAGATGCCATAGGGAGCGTTGGTCACGAGCGAGCGAAAGTTGCTCTCGGAGCGGCGCAGGCTCTCCTGGGTAGCGCGGAGAGCGGCGTTGAACCAGCAGATCAACAGCGCCAGGGCAGAAAACAGCACCATGTGCGCGATCGCCTTGCGGAACTCGGGCGCGCTGTGGTCGCCGATCAGCGAATAGTAGGCGCTCACGGTGAGCGCGAACGAGGTGGCGGCGAGCCCGGGCTTCCATCCTCCATACCACGCGCTGACCATGACGGCCACGGCGAACACGACCAGGCGGCTTTCCGCCATGTCAGAAAGGAACAGGGTGGGGATCAGAGCCAGAACGGTACTGAGCAGGGCAACTCCGTAGCGCAGGATGGGCGCGCGCGCCGGAGGAACGGCCAAGGTGCGGATGAGGGGGAGCTTCATTCGCATGACCTCCATATTATGCGGTTCGTGCGAGAGCAGCGAGTTACGCCAGTCCACCTAAACCTTACACCTCGCTCGGGATGCCCATTGCCCGATCGGACAGCAGGAAGACAGACTTGCGGAGAGTCAAGACCGGCAAATGGAACAGCCTATGCTGAGATGCCAATTCCCGAAAAATCGCTGGTACACGACGGCTGGGGAGGAACAAAGACTTGCAACTGCGCCCGGAAAACACGAAACTGACGGCGCAGATCAGGAATGAGCCGATGAACATTGGCCTTTTCGGGGGAAGCTTCGACCCCATCCACCGCGGGCACCTAGGGCTGGCGAAGGCGGCTGCGGAGCGGTTCGGGCTGCGGCAGGTGCTGTTCGTGCCAGCCAATGTGCCTCCCCACAAGCAGAAACAGCCGGTGACGGCTTTCGTGCACCGGTACGCGATGGTGGCGCTGGCGACGCAGGACGAGAAGCAATTTGTGGCGTCATTGCTGGAAGCGCCGGCGGAGGCGGGGCTGCGCTCCGCCGGGACGGGTCAGAGACCCGTCCCCACACAGGTGCGGCCGAGCTACAGCATCGATACGGTGCGGCTGTTGAAGAAGACTTTGAAAAAGGCGGACCGGCTGTTTTTCTTGATCGGGATCGACGCTTTCCGAGACATTGCCAAGTGGCATGAGGCGCGCGCGCTGTTGGGGGAGTGCGCGTTCGTAGTGGCAAGCCGTCCGGGATTTTCGTTGCGGGATGTGGCGGAGTCGCTGCCGGAAGGGCTGCGGCCTCCGGCGGCCGTGACTCGACCGTTTCAGAAGCAGCCAGCGACGGGGGATCTCGTTCTGCCGGGAGTCACTCTGCACCTCCTGGAAGGCGTACAGCAGAACGTTTCGGCCACCGCGATTCGGACTGCCGCTGCACAGGGCAAGCCGCTGGGGCGATGGCTCGATCCGCGAGTGGCGGAGTACATCCGGAAGATGGGACTGTATCGGGCGAAGTGAAGGTCGGCGGGCGGGAGGGCCCGCGCCACACGCGCTACAATCGAACTACGAAGGTATGAAGAAAACGAAGGGCCTCAAAGCCCAGGTTAGTGAAGCCATCCTCGCTTGTCAGGACAAGAAAGCCGAACAAGTCACGATTCTCGAACTGGAAAAAGGGTCGGGCGCGTTCACCGATTATTTTGTGGTGTGCAGCGGCACCAATCCTCGGCAGATCCAGGCGATCGCCGACGCGGTGGACGCGCGTCTGGAAGCTCTGGGGCTGCTTCCTACCCATACCGAGGGCTACAAGCAGGCGGAGTGGGTGTTGCTCGATTATGTGGACTTCGTGGTCCATGTTTTCTCGGAGAAGGCGCGGCAGTACTACGATCTGGAGCGGCTGTGGAAGTCGGCGACCAAGCTCGAGCCGGCAGAATTGACCGCAGCCCCGAAGCGACGGCGCGCGACGGCGGGACCCTCGGCCTCTGCTGCGCGGAAAAAGAGAGCCTAGCGTGTCCGCCCCAAATCAAGCGCCGTGGGGTTCGTCCTACCGCCTGGTGGCGGCGGAGAAGTGGAAAACGAAGTCGGCGGTGATGGGGAGCGGCGTCACCGAGGCGCTGGTCGAATATGCGCAGCCACGTTCGGGCATGCAAGTACTCGACCTGGCCAGCGGCACGGGTGAGCCCGGAATCAGTCTGGCGCGGCTGGTTGCGCCCGAGGGACGGGTCACGGCGGTGGACCTGAGTGCCGAACTGCTTGAGCTCGCCGCCCAGCGTGCCCGGAACAAGAAGCTTGCCAACTTTCTGACCCAGCAGGCCGATGCTCATAAGCTGCCATTTCCCGACCAGAGTTTCGATCTCGCCACCTGCCGATTCGGGGTGATGTTCTTCCGCGATCCGGAGAACGCTCAGGCGGAATTGCGCCGCGTTTTGAAGCCGGGCGCGCGGGCCTGCTTCGCCGTCTGGGGCTCCTTCGAGCAGCCCTACTGGCAGAGCACGATGAAGATCATCCACCGGCATGCCGGCGGGAGCTTGCTGGAACCGGGAGGAGCGGATCCTTTTCGCTTTTCCGCGCCCGGCTCTCTTTCCCAGGTTCTGCGTGCCGCCGGCTACCGCGACGTGGAAGAGTCCGAGCGCACCGTCCCCTGGACGTGGCCCGGCGGCACGGAAGAAGTCTTCGAGTATGCGACAGCCGTCTCCGTCCCATTTCGCGCGATGCTGGACCGGGTGCCGGCGGAGAAGTGGCCGGGTATCCAGGCCGAAGTGCGCGCGGCCATCAACCAGTACCGGGTGGGGGATGAGATCCGTTTCGGGGCGAACATAGTCTTAGCATCGGGGAAGGCGTGACCTCAGGGGCTGAAGCCCCACCGAAAAGAGAAAGCATTTAATCGCGGCGCTGAAGCGCTACGCCCCCCAAATCCGACTTTATCTGCGCCGGCTGAGTTCACATCCCATGAAGATCAAAGTGGCATGGATCGGGAAGACCAAGGAATCAGCGATCCAGAGTCTCACGGACGATTACCTGGAGCGCATCTCACGATATGCTGAGGTTGCGGGCCTCGCGCTCAAGGACGAAGCCGCCGTGCTGGTCCTGGCGCGCGGGCAGCGGCAGAAGGAGCGGCACAAGCTGGTTCTGCTCGATGCGCGCGGGAAGCAGCTTTCTTCGGAAGAGCTGGCCGAGTTCCTGCAGCGTGAGCAGGTACAGGCGATACCGTTACTGTTCGCCATCGGCGGGGCGGACGGCTTCACCGAAGAGGCGCGCCGCCGGGCCGGGTTCGTGCTGTCCCTGGGCAGGATGACGCTGCCCCATGAATTGGCGCGGGTGGTGCTGCTGGAGCAGCTCTATCGGGCCTTCACCATTGTGAAAAACCACCCGTATCATTTGGGGCATTAATCTTGGAGCAATGAGCATCGCTCACTCAGACCATCGGAACATGCCTGAGTTCGCGCCCTCGATGCACCTCCGGCAGGTTTCCCCGGGAAGCCGACATCGCGTACAGTAGCTTTCGACAGGCAAAACAAGTCCTGAATTCTGGTAAGAGGCCCTCCCCGATGAAGAATCCATACGACGTACTAAGGACGAAAGAGCAGGAACTGGTGCGGGTCCGGAAAGAGATGGAAGCGCTCCGGATCGCGGCTCGACTGTTGGGGGCGGAGGATCCGGCCGCCGCGAACGGAGAGAACCCGCCCAAGCTCCGGCACGTTGTCGAAATGCCCTAGGTAGATCTCCTCCCCGTTTGGCTGCAGGCGGATGGCCCAAAGCCGTCCGCCTTTTTTGTTCGTGTGGGCGGACGATCCGGCCCGCCAGCTCTCGCCACTTCGACGCAGCGTTTGCCCAGCCGGATAGCCGTCATTTATACTTCTCGTTTGCCTCTCGGGAGTTGATGCAATCAGGAGCAGGGATTTTTCATGCCGAAACGCACATTTCAGCCCAACCGGCGGAAGCGCTCGAAGAAGCACGGGTTCCGCACCCGCATGAAGACCAAGGGCGGGGCCAAGGTGCTGTCGCGCCGCCGGGCCAAGGGACGCAAGCGCGTCTCGGTGAAACCGGGTTTCCGCGAGTAACCTTCCCCATCGGCGGGCCAAAAGCCCGTCATTTTGTACAGGATTGTGAGTGAGTGAGCGCAGACGCTCCGAAACGGAGTCTGGAAGAACCCACGGCGCGGGATGGGGCGAGCTTTCCCCGCGCGCTGCGGCTATTCAAGCACGCCGACTTCGAGCGCGTGTATAAGCAGGGACGGCGTCACTTTTCCTCCCACATGACCGTGTTCTATCTGCGGCAGGCGGAGGGTGGGACGCGCATCGGATTCACCGTGGGGCGCGTGCTGGGAGGCGCCGTCGCGCGCAACCGAATCAAACGGCGGCTGCGCGAGGCGGTCCGGCTGCAACGCTCGCTGCTGACAGGACCAGTGGACGTGGTCATCAATCCCAAAAAGTCGGGGCTGACGGCCGAGTTTCCGGCCCTGCTCGAGGAAGTAAGCCGGGCGTTCGAGTTGATCAGCAAGAAAATGGCCGAGAAATGAAAACACTCGCGCTCTGGTTTCTGCGGACTTACAAGCGCTGCATCTCGCCGCTGCTCCCGCCCTCGTGCCGCTATGTACCGACCTGTTCCGACTACGCGCTGGAGGCAGTGGAAGGCTTTGGAGTGCTGCGTGGCGGAGGGATGGCGGCGTGGCGTCTGCTACGGTGCCACCCCTTTGTAAAGGGCGGATACGACCCAGTGATGAAGCATCCCACCCTAACCAAGAACTGCCGAGCTTCGCTCGGCTGGACGGCCGAGGGCGGCCGTCCCCACGTGTAACGACGAACGACGAGCGACGATTTGGCCGAATTTCAAAAACCTCAGCAGGAACCCGGGATGGATCGCAGGCTGCTCCTGGTGCTTGCACTGACCTTTCTGGCCGTCACGCTGTCCCAGACTCTGCTGAAGAAGTACGGGCCGCAGCCGCCCGAACCCAAGCCGGAAGCCTCCAAGGCGCAGAATCCGCAGCCCGCCCAGAACCTGCCCCAGGCTTCCGCAAGCACGAGTGCAGCCACGGCCACCGCAGCGTCTTCTCCGCGGAAGACCGCGGCGGCAACGCCGGCGAACAAGCAGGCCTCCAGCGAATCCGAAACCGTGATCGAGAACGATCTCTACCGGATTGTGTTCGCCAATCGCGGCGGACGGGTGAAATCGTGGGTGCTCAAGAACTACACCGATGACAAGGATCGTCCCCTGGAACTCGTGAACGCAATCGCGGCGGAGAAGTATGGCTATCCGCTTTCGCTGTGGGCCTATGACGAGAATCTGCGTAACCAGCTGAACTCAGCGCTCTACGTGGCCACCAGCACCAGCTCGCGCGCACCGGCCGAAATCACTTTTGAATACGCCGACGGCGAGGTCGCGGTCCGCAAGACCTGCAAGTTCGATCACAGTTATGTGGTCGAAATGCAGACTTCGGTCGAGTTGAAGGGCTCCCAGGTCACGGCCTTCCCGCTGTGGCCGGCGGGATTTGGGGACCAGACCAGCGGCTCCCAGTACGCAGTCAGCCAGATCGCCTATCAGTACGACAGCAAGGTCGAACGGCTGGCCATCAAGAAAATCAGCAGCGGCAATACGCTGCCCGGGCCATTCCATTGGGCCGGACTCGAGGATCAGTACTTCGCCGCCGTATTCATTCCGCAGGATCCGCAGAGCGCGGCGATGGTGACGCTGCGGAATACGATCGAGATTCCGCACGATCCGTCCGACACGAACAACAAACAGATGGACAAGGTGGAAGTCCTGGGGGTCGCGGTCGGGAGTGTGAAAGGTCCCACCGCCGAGCGGCTCTACGTGGGCCCGAAGTCCCTGCACGATCTGGAATCGGTGCAGGTGCCCGGCATCACGGGCGCGGAACCGGACCTGCGGGCGATCGTCGATTTCGGCTGGCTGGGCGTGATCGCTCGTCCCCTGTTCCTCTGGTTGAAGTGGACGTACAACCACATCATCCCGAACTGGGGCTGGGCGATCGTCATTCAGACCCTGATCATCAATCTGGCCCTGCTGCCGCTGCGCCTCACGCAGATGAAGTCCATGCTGAAGATGCAGCGCATCGCGCCGCAGATCAAGGCGATCCAGGAGAAATACAAGAAGTACAGCCTGCGCGATCCGCGCAAGGCCGAGATGAACCAGGAAGTCTCGGCGCTCTACAAGAAAGAAGGCGTGAACCCGGCGGGCGGATGCCTGCCCTTGTTAATCCAGATGCCGTTCCTGTTCGCGTACTATCGCATGCTGGGAGTGGCGATCGATCTGCGCCACGCCCCATGGGGATGGGTGCGTGACCTGTCGGCGCCCGACCCGTGGCACCTGCTGCCGGTTGCGATCATCATCACCATGCTGTTCATGCAGCGCATGACGCCGCAGGCGGGCATGGACCCGACCCAGCAGAAGATGATGAACATCATGATGCCGGGCATGCTGGGCGTGATCAGTTGGAACCTGGCGGCCGGCCTCTGCCTGTACTGGTCAGTGGGCAACCTGATCGGCATCGTGCAGCAGTCGGTGATGAACCGCACCGCGCTGGGCCGCGAGATGCGCGAGATGATGGAGAAGCGCGCAAGGAAGAAAGAGAAATAGCTGTCAGCTGTCAGCCGTCAGCCATCAGCTCAAGTTGATTGACGGTTTACCTGAAGGCTGATGGCTGAGAGCTAACGTATGCCGATCGCCGACAAAGTCGCCGCCGCAAAGAAGATTGGGGAATTCCTCCAGGCCGTGATCACGCACGGCGGATTCAAGCTGAAATACCGCATTACGGTCGATCCGCCCGTCGCCCAGCAACGCGAGTGGGAGCATCCCGAAATTCTCGTCGAGTTCGCCGGGCCGGACTCGGCGCTCCTGCTGGAGCGGGGTGGCGAGCTGCTGCGGTCTTTTGAATTGCTGGGCACGGAGATCCTTTGCCTCTCCGGCAACGAGCACGAGAAGATCTGGTTCGACTGCAAGAATTTTCGCTCGCTGCGCATCGAGGAGCTGCAGATGGCGGCCCGCGCCGCCGCCGAGAAAGTGCGCCGCACGGGCGAGCCCTACCGGTTTGCGCCTATGTCCTCCCGCGAGCGCCGCATCGTCCATTTGGCGCTGCGCGAGGAAAAAGACTTGCGCACCGAAAGCGACGGCGAAGGCGGGAGGCGGTCGGTGGTCGTCTATCCGGGAAATTACAAGCCGGCAGCGAAATCGGAACGGCGCACGATTCCGTAGGCGGCACTATGCAAGTTGCACTCTTTGCGCGGCAGTTATTCTCTCGACACTTGACAGCAAGAAAAAATCGCGGTTCGATAAAGCGCTCGCGCGGAAGATTTTTCTCGGTGACACCGCCGCGACAAATTTTTTTGTGCTAGTATGCCGTTCGTCTCCGTTGTGAATTTCGCCAAGGCAACCGGTAACTGCGAAAGCAGAAGCTGCTCTGCGGTAAAGAAGAATTCATAGCTCAGATCGGATTTCTCCCGGACGCGCCCTCACCGGCGCCCCGCGTATTTCTTAAAACAATGTCCGTTTCCAGCTCTGCCATCATCCCGAACCCGTGGGTGCGCATTCTCGATGCGCTGGAAAAGAAAGTCAACCGCCATTCCTACGACACCTGGCTGAAGCCGACCCGCTACAGTCACTCCAGCCAGGGAGTGCTGTTCGTGCGGGTCCCGACCGCCGAATTCCGCCACGTGGGTGACAAGTACGCCGACCTCATCCAGGAAGCGATCGACAATCTGGGACTTGAGTTCCAGGACGTGAAATTCGTCACCGCCGAGGACGATCCATCGAACACGCCCATCCGCCACAACGGCGGGCTTTCCATGGCCGCGGCGGCCAGCCAGGTTACCGCCACGGGCGGCCTGTATGCCTCCCAGGGGCGATTCGACTGGGACAGCGCCGCACAGCTCAATCCGCGCTATACCTTCGACGCTTTTGTGATCGGAAGCGGCAACCAGTTTGCTCACGCCGCCTGCCAGGCGGTAGCGGAGCGTCCTTCCAAGGCCTACAACCCGCTCTTCCTCTACGGCGGCGTCGGCATGGGCAAGACCCACCTGATGCAGGCCATCGGCCACGAAGTCAAAATGCGGGCGCCTCAGGCGGCCATCTGCTACGTCTCCAGCGAGAAATTCACCAACGAGATGATCAACTCGCTGCGCTACGACAAGATGACCAGCTTCCGCGACAAGTTCCGCAACGTGGACGTTCTGCTCATTGACGACATCCAGTTCCTGGCCCAGAAGGAGCGTACCCAGGAAGAGTTCTTCCACACTTTCAACGCCCTGCACGAATCCATGAAGCAGATCGTGATTGCCAGTGACCGTCCGCCGAAAGAGCTGGCCGAGGTCGAGGATCGCCTGCGCAGCCGTTTCGAGTGGGGACTGATCGCCGACATCCAGCCGCCCGACCTGGAAACTAAGGTCGCTATCCTGCAAAAGAAAGCGGAGCAGGAAAAAGTCACGCTGCCAACCGATGTGGCACTGTTCATCGCCTCCAACATCCGGTCGAACGTGCGGGAGTTGGAAGGCGCTCTGATCCGCCTGGTTGCGCATTCCTCGCTGATCGGCGCCGAGATCACGCTTCCGTACACGCAGCAGGTGCTGAAGAATTTCATCGATTCGCAGGCCCGGCGGGTGACGATTGAATCTATCCAGAAGGCCGTAGCCGAGCAGTTTGGACTACGCCTGGTGGAGATCAAGGCCAAGAACAATTCGCGCTCCATCGTGTATCCGCGGCAGATTGCCATGTACCTCTCCAAGCACCTGACCGAAGCCTCGCTGCCCGAGATTGGACGCCAGTTTGGCGGCAAGCATCACACTACGGTGCTGCATTCAGTGGAGAAGATTGAAGACGTCCGTAAGGGCGACAAGGATTTGAACAGGCTGCTCAATAAATTGACCGAGCAGTTGGGCGCGTGAATCGTGGTTTGCACCAGCTTTTCCACTCTTCCAGCCTGTCTTCCTCCCTTCAGACACTGGAGTGGCTGTGGAAACTGTGCCAGACTGGGAGGGGAATTCAAGAGCTGTCCCTGTATTACGGGGACTTCCGGCGTGTTCGAGACCAATTATTCACACGAAGGGTAGATGTGGAATTGATTGCAGCAGCAGGCATCTGGCAAGGTTTCCCACTTCTCCGAAGCGCCTACTGTTACTGCTGGTTTTCTGGTTTAATCTTTTGATATAAGAAAGAAGCAGAAGTACGAGTCGGGAGAGCCATTATGCCGGTGGAAGTAGCCCCTGCCGTGGCCACGCCTGCCACAACAACCATGGAGATCACGATCAGCAAATTCGAACTGCTGCGTGAGTTGACAGCAACCCAGGGCGTGGTGGAGCGCAAAACCACAATTCCAATTCTCTCCAACTACCTATTCGAGGCCGCTGGGGACAAGCTACAACTAACCGCCACTGACCTCGACCTGAGTCTGCGCACCGCCTGCACCGCCAAAGTGAAAAAAGAGGGCGCCTGCACTATCCCCGCGCGCAAACTCTACGACTTCGTAAAGCTGCTACCCGACGCCGATATCACCATCAAACTGCTCGAAAACCACTGGGTCAGCATCCGCTGCGGCCGTTCCAACACCAAGATGGTCGGCATGGCTCGCTCGAACTTCCCAACGCTGCCCGTGTTTCCGTCGGCAGGAGTAGTAAAGATCCCGGCCGCAGTCCTGCGGTCCATGATTGCCAAGACTGGCTTTGCCATCGCTCACGAGGAATCGCGCTACACACTGAATGGCGCATTAATGGTGCTGAAGCCTGAGTCCATCACCATGGTGGCTACCGACGGCCATCGTCTGGCGCATATCGAACGTTCCGGAGAGAAGTTTGACGGCGTCTCCGGCGAAATGAAGACGCTCGTTCCGAAAAAAGCGATGGACGAACTGAAGTCCCTGCTCGACTCGACCGACGCCGAAACCATCGACTTCGCCAAAGACGAATCCACGCTCTACTTCCGGGTGGGCCAGCGCCTGCTGACTTCCCGCCAACTCACCGGACAATTCCCCAACTACGAAGCCGTACTGCCGAAGGACATCAGCAAGTCAATTTCAGTACCAGGTGAAGATCTGGGCGCCGCCATCGCGCGCGTGGCGCAATTTGCCGACGAGCGCTCCCATGCCGTCCGGCTGCGTCTGGAAAAAGATGAGTTGAAACTCTCCGCCTCATCCACCGACTCGGGCGAGTCGGAAGATTCCATCGAGATCGCGTACAGCGGCGACCCGATGACCATCGGCTTCAACGCCCAGTACCTGATCGACTTCATCAAAGCCGCCGGCTCCGCCGAAGTCAAACTCGAACTCAAAGACGCCCAGTCCGCCGGCCAGTTCCGCCCCGCCGATGGCGAGGAGTACAAGTACCGCTATATCGTGATGCCGATGCGGATCTGACACAGTCTCTAACCAAATGTGGCGCGGGCGCCCCGCGCCGCGTCTTCACTCGCCCCAGAGGTTGGGGTCGAATCCTTCGGGTGGCTCGACCCAGCGCTCTCCCGCCTCTTCTCGAATTTCCCAGGCGCCAACGGGTCCATCGTAGTTGAGAATCCAGCGCGAGAGTACGTCCCTGCCCAGCAGACAGTGGTACAGGATGTGAGAAAGTTCGCAGCAGGAAACCTCTATAACCTCGATCGTCCTGAGGCCGCACTTCGGGAACTGCAGGGAAGCTACATAGACGCCAGCCCTCGTGATTCCACCAACTCCGCGGATGTCTGCCTCGTTGATTTTCGCGAGGCCGGCTCTTCGAACAGCCTCTGGTGACACAACGGTCCTTTGGGCTCCTGTGTCTATCAGCGCATCCGTTTCGGTATACCGGATACCATCTGACACTGAGGTCGTATGCTTGCGATCTCCTAGGTTCAACAGCGGAGGCCCTATCGTGATTTTTAGGCGCGGCCCGCTAAGTTTGAGATCGCGAGGGTTGCGAACTGGCGAATGGTAGGTCGTCACGACTAAAGAACAAAAAAGACGGGCTCGTATTCGAGAATTTGCTTGACTAGGAAGTCCGTTTCAATCCCATAGGCCCTAGCCCCCGCCCGATATGCTGCCTCAAAGGTCTGATAAAACCCCAACGGGGTGCTGTCCTTGATTACTACGTATTGGCCGGTCTTGTGCGCAAGCCACTCCGCCTTGTGTTGGGAGAAGTATTCGAACTCAACCGCCAAGCGGGCCTGCTGATCCGTAGTCATAACGATCTCTCAAAACAAAACCCACGACACGGAGTTTAGATGACAATCCGCGTTCTTTGTCGTATCGTAATGCGATTCTTAAAAAGCATGATTCTTAAAAAGCATACTGCGCTCAGACCCTCACTTAGTCAAGCACTTTTATGAAGCGAACCGCGGAAGATCGACAATTCGGAATGGAGTTCGCAAAACGGTTGAGGCCTATCTACGAAATGGCGCTGCGAGATGGCAAGACAGAAAAGGAATTTGCACGTCGCCTGGGAGTGGACAGAGGCGGTCTGCAACGCTATTTGAGAACAAACGCTATGCCGAGCTTTCGAACAATCGTGTTGGCGTACCGGGAATTCGGAATTGCAATTCCCTATGCCGACACTGAGTCAGCAGTGCTCGTTTCGGGGAGAGGCAAGCGGCGGCGGAAAACGTCAGAATTGCAGATGGTTCTCCCCCTCACGATTGAAGCTCCCCAGGGTGAGATAGACGTCGTAATCAAGAGGAAAAGCCCGCAACGAATCAGATTGCAGCTTCGCGCTCTAAAGCTCGGATGAGCCTCTGGGTTCGGCCCAACACTTCTTGACCAAACCAATTCCACCACTTACATTTATCGCCGATTCCAGACTTCGGAGGAAATCCCATGCTCTCGGGCTTCCAGCAATTCATCCTGCGCGGCAACGTCGTCGATATGGCGGTGGGCATCGTCATCGGCGCAGCCTGCGCATTGGTTGTGGGAGGCTGCCGTTGGTTCAACCGGCAGGGCCACACGTGTGCCCTCGCATCACGGTGACGCTTGATCCTTCGGCGAGGAGCGCGGAGGCCGGTTTGCCGCGCAGCACCGAGGCCAAGTCTTTCCCGTAGAGTTCTTCGACATCGCCCGCAAAATCTGCCTGCCGTGCCTTCCACACTCTCCACGCCGGATGGGTGACGCGGTATTCCACGCAGCCACCGTCCGGTTGAGCGGCATATCCCCAGTAGTGCTCGGTGATGAACTGCTCATGAGAACCCTCGCCCGGCGCCTCGGGGCGGCCTTCAACCTCAAGGCGCATCGTGCTCCAGTCGTGATCATTTCGCCATCGGTACGCCACCAAGAGCCCGCCGCCGATGGATCGGATCTCATGCGCCATGGGTAAGGCTACGTAGTTCTCGTGGTAGAGGGTGCGGGCCACGACGGCAATCGCGCGTCGGGGAACAATCTCGCGGATGAAAACCACACCGCGCCGAGTTTCGCCGCCTTCTTGCCGGCGAACGTAAAACCGGAGGTTCACTTCATCGAAGTTCGCGTGAAATGGAATCGCGAGGCCCCAAACCCGAGTCTGCAGGAACTGAAATCCGACCAGGCTGACGAACACTCTCCCGTTCCAGCGGTCAAGTTCAGTTCCGGCGGGGACGAAGGGCAGAAGCAGACTTGCGTCCACTTCATAGTTCAGCATGGCGAGGTTGCGCCATTCGGCGGTGAGAAAAATTCTGTCGGAGCCCACGTACTACGGATCGTACACGGCGCTGCCCATGCCGGCTTTCTTGGCGGCGTCCTGCATCTCAGCCAGTTTCTGTTTTTGTTCCGCGAGCTGGGTCTGCAAATTCGCTGCTTGCTGCTGCTTTTTCACCTGGTATTGGTTGTACTGCACACCATTGACATAGGCGTTCGCCTCGACGAAGCGAATCGACCCGCTCAGCTTGTCGATCTGTGCCTGCATGGTTGCAATGCGATTCTTTTGCGCCAGAATCGAGCTCTTCCACTGCTCGGCCGACTGCGCGCCCGAAGGGGAGGCCGACGGTGAAACCGCCTCCATTTTTCCGACGGTCTCCTGCTGGCCCGGGGTCAGGTCCGGACTCTCCGGAAGATCTTCGTTGGTGATGACCTTCTTGGCTGCCTTGCCCCTGGCCTTTTCTTTCTGGCGGGTCTGGCGCGCCACGTCGCCGAGGGACTGTCCAAAGGCGGCGCCGCCCAGCGCCAGCAACAGCCATATCGCGAGAACTCGGCGCATAAACGCCTCCCGGCCTCTGCTCGCAAGCAGAGCCTTCGGGGATGTTAGCCGGAACCTGCACGCCGCCCTAGTTACGTCTGTAACTGTCCCTCGGGACAAATGCAGCACTCAGGACTTGCAGGCCATCTCGATGACCCGCTCCGCCGGAACCCCGCTCTCCCGCAATCGCCGGATGCTGAGCGCGTGATGCCGCTTGGCCAAACGCGCGCCCGACCGGTCGCGCACCAGTTCGCAATGGAAGTAGTCGGGCGTGAGATATCCAAGCGCTCGGATCAAGAGCAGTTGCCGCGCGGTGGATTTGAGCAGATCGGCGCCGCGGACGACTTCCGTAATCCGCATGGCCGCGTCATCCACGACGACCGCCAGCTGGTAGGCGGGAACATCATCGCGCCGCCAGACCAGGAAGTCGCCGAAGTCGCGACCCGCGATAAATCGCTGCGCGCCTAGATTCAGGTCGTTGAACGCAATCTCTTCGCCGTCCGGCACGCGAAATCGCCAGTTTACGCCCGCGGGTTCGGCGAACTGCGCGGCATCCGTACGGCCACGGCACCTTCCGGGATAGATCGGTTCATCATCAGCATCGGTGGGCGCGCTCGCCGCCTGTGCCAAATCGTTGCGCGAACATGTGCAGGGATAGATGAAGCCGGCATCGCGCAGTCGCCGCCAGGCTTCGATATAGAAGGCCCGCCGCTCGCTCTGCAAATAGGGAGCACACGGCCCGCCGCAATCCGAGCCTTCACTCCAGCGAATGCCGAGCCACTGCAAGTCCTCGATCATGGCGGCAACAAACTCCGGCCGCGAGCGCTGCGGATCGAGGTCTTCGTTGCGCAGGATCAGCGTTCCCTGACGCTCGATCGCCCGCTGCGCCGCGGCCCAGAACGTCCGCGCATGCCCGATATGCAGCAGGCCGGTGGGCGAGGGCGCCAGGCGTCCGCGGTAGGAATGCGCGGCATTATTCACATCGGCATTCTAGCGAGAACTCGCTACGCGTAGTGTCGGCGTGTCCGCGGCGACACAGCGTGTTTGCGGGCGCGCACCCGCGCGAGCGCACTCTGCTGCTAAGTCTCGCTGCATCAACGCGCCTGTAATTGGCTGCTGTCCTGCCCTATCACTTGCGTCTGCGTCAGCAGCGGAGGTGAAACATGGCAAACTCTCAGCAATTCCCCAACAAGAGCAACAGCAACTATTCCGGCGGGACGCTCTCATCCTGGTCGCGCCAGCAGAAGATCGCGATGATCGCCGGGTTCGTAATTCTCGGCTTGCTCATCGCTATGAGCGCCTGCTCCAAGCAGACCGCGAAGCCGGCTCTGGTCGGCATTTCGAGCCCGGAAGCGCAAACTGCCGCGGCACCCCCCGCGCCGACGACGACTCCCGCGCCAGCCGCGCCCGTCGCGAAGAAGAAGACGCATAAGAAACGGCCCGCAGCGATCGTGACCTACAGCGATCCGAAGACCGGCATCTCGTTCCGCTATCCGCGCAAGTATGAACTCGCGGCCGGCGAGAAAGCGCAGCCCCAAATTGACGGCGTTGGCCCGGTGCCCATGAACTTCGTGCAGCCTGGTGGCGTCACGGTGGCAACCGTCGCCTTGCCGGACGATTCGTACCAGGGCACGGACTTCACCACCGCGTTTTTCAACGTGAATGTGAACCGCAGCCTCTCCGAGCAGGAGTGCTCGCAGTTCGCCTTCGTCGACGCGCGCAATCCCGACGGCGAGCCGGTGGATGCGGAAAAAGTGAAGGTCGGTTCCGCGGATATGGAAAAGACCTCCGACTTCACCGCCGACGCGATGAAGCAGGCCGAAGCCCAGTACTATCACCGTTACGAAAGCGGCGCATGCTACGAATTCGTGCTCGGACTAGGCACCGCCGGATACCGCACGGAAGAAGGCATCAAGCCCGTCAACCGCGACGAAGTCTTCGCCAAGCTGGAGAAGATCCTGGCCAGCGTGAAGATTCAGCCTGTCGAGCAGGAACAAGTGGTAGCGAAAACGCCCGCCGCCACCGAGGAGTCCGCAAAGTAGGTAGCGCCGGCACCTTGCCGGCTGTCGCGAGGGCACCTTGCCCTCGCACGTGGGGGCGAGGT
>JBASRS010000024.1:0-6319 GCA_049273945.1 Terriglobales bacterium
TAACGACCCCGTGGCCGCCCGAGAATTTCCGCCCCAGCTTTTTGTAGACTTGAAATTCGTCAGTGATTATGCGGCAAGAAAGGTCCGCATTCTCTGCAACAAACTGGCCAATCTTATCCGCGGTTACGCGCTCCATCATCCGAAACCGCACATCGCCCCCGCGTTCCACTATTCCAACGACTGGCGTTTTGTCTGTACCGCGTCCGGGTTTTGAAATGCCCTTGTAGCGCGGCTTTCCGCCAACATAAAGCTCATCGACCTCGATTGTCCCGGTCAACTTCTCAGGGGCCACTTCGCCTAGACCGTGACGGATGCGGCGAAGAACGAACAGCGCGCTCTTATGCGTGATTTCCATTTCCCGCGACAATTGCAGCGCCGAAATTCCTTTCTTGCTAGAGCATGCTTTCCAGATGGCATACACCCACACGCGCATCGTGAGTCGCGTCTCCTCGAATATCGTGCCAGTGCGAACGGTGGACATTTCGCGACAATCTCGGCAGCGCCAGCGATAGTCCTTATTGCGTAGTCCGTCTTTCCCGGTCATCGGATAGAACTCCACACTCCCGCAGCGTGGGCAAGCAGGAGTATTACCCCAACGCTGCTTCTCGAGGAATGCGACCGCCTGTGCTTCATTGACCGCCGCATTTCTCAGGGCTTCCAGAACGGCTGATTTAGCCTTTTTCATGCACAAACAGTAGCATATATTTCAACAAGTATCAAGATAATTATTTGTTTTGTCCATCACCGTCCATTGGGCGGCACGAGACAGGTTGCTGAGACATCAGGAAGCTATTGATATGATTGCACTTACTACACTTCACATCGGCAGTGAACGGCCTTCCACACAATGTAATCTTGTTTCCACAGTTTATGCACAGACCAGTTGCAGCGGCACGTTTCCGTCCGACAGTGGCGCTATGTACAGGTTCGGTCCTTTTTTCTCTTGACAATGTCATAATGGCGCTCCTAAAGTACAGAGATTCCAAGGGGATTCGTGGATTCGCGTAACTGAGAGGAAATATGGACGCTCCTACCCGACTGAAAATGAAAATCGGCGATCACGAGTTTGACGCCGAAGGCTCCGCTGAATCTGTGCGTGAACAGTTTCAGGCTTGGCAGGAATTGGTAAAGATGGCGGCGACTGTTCCGGCGACGCGGAAAGAAGAACCATCCGGCGAGAACCAGCAAGGGCCACCGCTGAAGCCAGAGGTCACAACTGCCGTTGACTCCGCCCTCACGAAGATCATGCGAGTTGAGAATCGCACCGTGTCCCTGACTGCACAATTGACCAGCGTGCACGATGCTCTTCTCGTGATGATTTACGGTCAGAAGACTCTTCGCAACAATGATGCAGTCACCGGAGCGGAACTCATTGCCGGAATTTCCGCTACCGGAGGATTCTCTATCGGGCGACTCGACCGAATCCTCGACAAACTTTCTCTCGACGGCGATGTGACGACATTCGGTGAACGGCGCGGCAAGAAATATCGGCTGACGAATACTGGCATCGCTAAAGCTCGCGCCATCGCAAGCGACATGATTGCGAAGGTCGCCTAAATGATTTCTTCGCGTAAAGGAGGCGTGCCGTGAGGAGGGGGCAAGGGCCGTGCTAGATGGCCCGGACCAAGTAGGGACGGGAGAACTCTTGACGGGCTTACCCGTCCCTACTCTAGCTTTCTTACGTGCCCCAGTGCTGGAATTGGCAGTCAGGCGCGGTTTGCAACCGCGTGCCCAATTCGGGCGTCCGGGTTCGATCCCCGGCTGGGGCACCACTTTATCCCCAAACAGGAATCTCGGTGATAATAATACACAATGGCAAAGAAAACGAAACCAAAGCGTCGAAAGGGTAAACCCGGCCCTCCAGAGGAGAGGCTGATCATTAAGGGCGATCCGCAAGACGCAATCGCCAAACTCCTCAAGACCAAGAAGGGCTAGATCGAATGCTTCGCCGGGAAGTGGTCGCGAGTTGTGAATAGCTTGTTTCAACAGATACCTAGTCCCGTAAATTGATGTGCGTCAAGCTTATTCTGTGGTATACCCAAATCGCCTTTGCGCGATGGATTTGTTTCCAGCCGGAGAATCGGGACTGCCGCGACCACCCTCATCGCACAAGGAGCCTGGCTGTAGCTTCACAAGAAGGTAACGGAATGGGCACTTCGAATTCCACTCGGCGGTCATTCCTAAAATTGGCGGCCGCCACTCCACTTCTCGCCCAGATCGCGGCGCGGAATCTCTACGCGCAGGCGGCCACGGTGATCGGCAAAGATCCCAGGCAGAATGTCTACACGCGCCTCGGGGTGCGAACCGTGATCAATTGCCGCGGCACGTGGACTTACCTGAGCGGGTCTCTGGAGTTCCCGGAAGTTCGTGCCGCCCAGGCGGAGGCGGGGCAGCATTTCGTGAACATGCTGGAACTGCAGCGCGGCGCCGGACGCCGCCTTACGGAGTTGACCGGCGCCGAATCAGGAATGGTCACATCCGGAGCGGCGGGCGCAATGGCGGCCGCAACGGCCGCGTGCATGGCCGGCGACGACGACAAATATGTCTGGCAACTGCCGGACACGACCGGACTGAAACATGAAGTGATCATGATGGGAGGGAGGAGCGCGTTCGACAGCGCCATCCGGCTGACCGGAGCGAAACTGGTGCTTGCCTATTCTCCGGAAGAACTGGCCAACGCCATCAACGAAAACACGGCCATGATTTACACCACGAACCTCGGCGAGAAATTGCAGCGCGAACTTGCAGTGGCAAAAGACCACAAGGTTCCGATGTTGCTCGACGATGCCGCAGGAATTCCTCCCGCGGACAACGCCCGGTTGTACGCGCGGATGAAGATTGACCTGTATGCCTTCTCCGGCGGAAAAGGGCTTCGAGGACCACAGTGCAGCGGTTTGCTGCTCGGGAGAAAAGACCTGATTGAAGCAGCTTTGATGAACTCCGCTCCTCGTGAAGGCTCTGTTTGCCGCGCCATGAAAGTCGGAAAAGAGGAAGTCATCGGGTGCCTGACGGCGCTGGAGACCTGGTTGAATCTGGATGAAAAGAAGATCTACAGCGAGTGGAACGGCCGTGTGGATCGCATTCGAAAGCTGGTCGACACCGTCCCCGGCGTAAAGACGGACATCTTCATCCCCGACGACGGGAACCGCTTTCCCACCCTGAGAGTCTCCTGGGACCAATCGGCATGGGGCTTCACCACATCCGACTGCGTGCGCAAGCTGCGCGAAAACGACCCCGTCATCGAAGTGCTCGGCTCGGACAATCCCAGCCTGGTGACCGCGGTGCGCGAAGGCAATCCGAACCGGAAAGAACACAAGGAAGCGGATCACATCGAACTGGTCTCCATGACCATACAGCCGGGACAGGAGATTATCGTGGGGCAAAGATTGCGGGCGATTTTGAGCGCGGCACAACAGGGAAAGTCTGCAACCTAATTCTCATCCCAGAGACCCGGCAGAAGATTCAAATGCGAATACTGGTTACCGGATTGTTGCTCTTGTCCTCGACCGCATTCCACGCTCAGGTGCGAGCCGTAGTTCCCGCGCCCGCACCTGCCGCGGCGAATCGTGTCTACTCGCCCGGTGTGGACGCAGGCGACTACGTCTACGTCTCCGGACAAGGCCCTCGCCGCCCAGACGGCAGCTTGCCGCCAACCTTCGCAGCCCAGGTCCGGCAGGCTCTCGATAACGTCAAATCAGTCGTTGAGACGGCCGGTTCAAGCATGGATCATGTGGTCTACACTCAGGTCTATCTTGAGGACATCAGCAAATATCGAGAGGTGAATCAAGCCTTCGCTGAGGTTTTTGCCAAGACTCCGCCCGCCCGCGCTGTGTTGGGTGTTGCGAAACTTCCCGAGCCATCGGTTCAGATCAATGCCGTAGCCGTGCGCAATTTGGCGGACCGGCGAGCAATAGTTCCACCGGGCTACAAGTCAGACGAGTCCGCTTCGCCCGGGATGCTTACGCACGACCGCCTGTTCGTTTCCGCCATGCCGGGCAGTGATCCCTCTACCGGCAAGGTTCCGGACGACCCGGCAGCCCAGGTAGACTTCGCTCTCGACCGCATGAAGGCCGTCCTCGAAGCTGCCGGTCTCGACCTCCGCCACATGGTTTTCGTCAACCCATACCTGACCCATGACATCCCGATGCGGGTCATGAACCAACGCTATGCGCTGCGCTTCGAATTCGGCAACACTCCGGCGCGGGCCACCATCGAAGTATCGAGTCTTCCGGGAGGCACGCACATCGAGTACACTGGCGTCGCTGTGCGTGACTTGAAGCAAAGGCAAGCGGTCCGACCCAAGAACATGCCGCCCAGCCCAACGGCGAGTCCATGCGTGTTCGCCGGCAAGACTTTGTATTGCTCCGCCAAGAGTGGTTTCATTCCCGGACCGCACGGTGGCGTCTATGCCTCCACCACAGCCCACCAACTACGGCAAACCATGCGGAATCTGCTCGACAACCTTGAAGAAGCTGGCATGAATTTCGACGAAGTGGTGGCCACGAACGTTTACTTGGACGATTTGTCAGAGGCGCGGGCATTCGATGAAGTGTATGTCCAGTATTTCAGCCATGTCCTGCCGGCACGAACGACCATCGAGCAGATTGCACCGGTCGAGCGTACGCCCGACAAAGAAGACCACTACCCGGACTTGGAACAGGTATCGTTCATCGCGATCCGAAGTCCGGCCAGCCAATGACGAACATCGAATCGAATCCGATGTTCTCCTCGCAGCGTGACAGCGGCCGCCGTTCCAGGCTAGTGCTGCTCCGGAGCTTTTACCTGGACACTTCGCAGATAGGCGACAACCTGCCAGACTTCCTCGTTCGTCATGACGACACCAATGCTTCCGGCTGCGGCAGGCATGGCTGTCCCCGGAGCACCCTCCTTGATGGTGTGGAACATGTCGGCGTCAGATGTGCCGTGACGCTTGCGTGCGCGAGTGAGATCGGGACCGCGTCCTCCGCCGCGAGCCCCAAGCCCGTGACAGAACGCGCAGTTGATACGGAATTGAAATTCACCTGCCTTGGCCGCCTTGGGATCACCGGCAAAAGGATTGACGCCTTGGGCGGCGAGGGCTGTGCTCGCGGCCAGAAGCAAAAGCAGTGCAACCCATCTGGGAGTAGAAACAAGCGGCGAAGAACGGTTGCGGGGCATTCTGTCGGTTGTCACCAACATGGTTTTCACCCTTTTCTTTCTGGCTTTCGGGAAGAATAACACCGGGATCGGCGCAAACCAATTTCGAAGGCGGGGGCTGCAATTGTAATATTGTGACTGGGAGCGAAACCCCGGTACAGTGAATCATGTTCACGCCTCATCCCAACCTCAGCGACGAAGTGAATCGGAATATCGTCCAGTCCGAAATCGAGGGAGGCGTCTTCCTGGAAGGCCTGCCGCCTGCCACCGTGCTGCAGATTCGGACTCGGCATCACTTCTACACGGCACTACTTCTAGGGGACAGTTCGGCGCTGATTTCAGGACATCCGCAAGACTGTCCGAAACCAGTTCAGGTGACCATTGCAGGCTCGACCTGGGGCGGTTCCATGCTCAAGGCGCGCTTCATCGGTCGCGGTATGCACCTGGAGTTTCATCACCCCGCATACAGCACACCGATTGAAAAATCGCAGAAAAAACTCGCCATCAATTCGCCATCGAGATAGAAATACCGATTATCGGTCTTGCCCTGATTTGGAACCATCCAGCGCATGGTGGGCCGTGGGTTTTCGGAGATCTACGCTGGCGTTATGAGCTTTATAGCTCAGACGCTCAACTCCCAACAGCGTATCGTGCACTCATGCACCCAGAATCTGTCATGAGCAGCCGCAGTGGTAACTCTCCCTCGGTTTCGGGAATCTGCGCACGCGTGAATCAGCATGTTGAGAGTGCCATAGCTGAGCGACGGGAGAAAGCATCCATGAACAAGTCTAGGGATCAAGATCGGGGCAAGGGTGCGATCGAACAGGACTCGCAGAACCAAGGTGGCAATACTAGCATGCAAGGTCAATTGGGCCACCGTGATGAGAACGCAGAGCTGAAGAACGCTGACTCTGATTTGTCCGGGTGAACCCTGCCGTATGCTGCGCTATCCTTACTGAGGCATCCACGCCTGTTTAGTGTTGCTCTCTTTGAGGAAAGTGTGTCCTCCACGAACTCCAGTTCCTTCACAGCCTTGTCCAAGTGCCTCGAAGATCCCGAGTCCGGAATCCCTACTTTTTGTCTTTCTCTTTGGCAGCTTTGCCTTGGGCTACGGCCTGGGCTTTTGCTCCGCGAATTTCGGCAAGGAACGGCTGGGCTGCGGCTGGAGCCGGCACTTTGCCCA
>JBASRS010000033.1:0-6124 GCA_049273945.1 Terriglobales bacterium
TGAAAGCAAGGATGGTAATCCGCTCCTATAATGATCATTGTTCGGCTCCTTCTCCCGAGCCTTGGTTGGTACCACCAAAGTTTACTCGGGCGTGGGAGCCGACATTGTTATGGAATCAATTACACCAACAACCCGTCGTGAGTGAAATCACCTGTCTAGGGCAACAATCAGTCTCCTACTCCGGTAAGCCTCCGGTAAACAGTCTTGCCGCCGACAACCGTCCACAGGACCTTCGTATCGCGCGCCTCTTCGGCAGTCACCGTCAACACGTCCCGATCCAGCAGGGCGAAATCAGCCTGCTTCCCCGGAGCGATGGAACCGATCCTGTCCTGCTCCCCTAACGCTCGGGCGGCATTTCGCGTGTAGGCATAGAGCATCGCCTCACGCGGGACACGCTGGTTGGCATCCAGAACGCCCGCCGGACCTGTGCGCGTTTCGGCCTGGTAAATCGCCCGGAAAACGTTGGCCGTCGAAACCGGCCAGTCGCTGGCGCCCGCGATAACGCCGCCTGCGTCCAGCACCGAGCGCGCCGGATACTGCCACTCATACAGCGCTGGGTCGATGTACGGTTTCACGAGTTGGATCGTGTCCGTTCCCGCGCTCGCCCAGTAAAGCTGGAACGACGCAATCACGCCGAGTTCGCGGAAGCGAGGAATGTCGTCGGGCCTGATCAACTGCAGATGGGTAATGGTGTGCGGCAAGCCGGAGTTTCCATTCGCCTTCCGGGCGGCTTCGATGCCGTTTAGTGACTCGGTCACGGCCTGGTCGCCGATCGCATGAACATGCACGATCATTCCCTGCTGGTCCGCGGAGATCGCAATCTTCGCAAACTCGGCCGGATCGAACAGCAGTTCGCCATTCTTCCCGCTCGGCCGATAAGGCTTGGAGAGAACGGCTGTTTGTGAGGGATACTCCAGGACACCGTCGGCAAATACTTTGATGCCGGCCACCTTCACGTCGGGCACATTCTTGAAGTCCTCGCGAAACTTCAACGCCGTCGCCAGTTGCTGCTCCGGATGCCCCTTCTTGAACTCGATCACCGGCAGCGCCACAACATGGGAGTTCAGCTCTCCACTTTCAGCCAATCCCCGGTAGCTGCCCAGGATCGCCTCGCTGGCCATCGGATCGAGCCACGCCGTGATCCCGAGTCCATGCATGTACTGCACCGCCGCGCGTCCCGCGGCGAGCATCCGCTCCTTGCTCGGCTTGGGAAGCACGGTACTGACCTTGTCCGCTCCCGCATCTACCAGGAATCCGTTCGGCTCCAGATCGGGTCCGAATCCATAGTATCCCCGGCCCACCGCATCCAGTCCGCTGATCAGTTGCTTGTTGATCCCCGCGCGCTTCAGTAGTGCCTTGTTCGCCCATGCGGTGTGGCCGTCCATGCCCTGGAGCAGAACCGGCTGATCGGCGTAGGGTCCGGCATTAAAGCGGTCGTTCAGTTCGTTCGTCTTCGACCAGAATGCCAGCGGGACCCCGCCGACGCTCAGAATATCTCCTTGCATTCCCCGGCCGCTCTTCTTCGCCTCGGCCGCGAACGCAACCAGTTCATCGACGGAACTCACGTTCTCGCCGATATCGGACGAAATCAGCGAGAGCCCGCCGTCCACCGCGTGACAATGGCTGTCGATCAGCCCTGGCAATAACAAATTGCCCCTGAGGTCAATCATCTCCGCGCCGCTCGCCACCGCCTTGGAGACCTCGCCCCGGTTGCCCACGGCCACAATCTTTTCGCCGCGGATCGCCACCGCCTCGGCATAAGGATGTTCCGGTTCCCCTGTAAAGATCTTGCCGTTATAGAGCACCCGCTCGTCCGCTCCTCCTGCAAACGCAACGCCTTGAAGAGCACACAGCAACAACGCGAACACCCAGTTCGCCCTGGACATTGACATTACCGTCGGCTTGAAATTGAACAGATCTCCTGAGCGGTCGCAGAGCGTCGCCGCTAAAAGAGCTAGGCACGATATCACATCGGAGTCTTCAACGCACGGTCACGTCGCGCGGGCGTCGAAGTTGGCAGCTTGAAAGGTTGTTCCAGCCAGGCACTGCCGCCTTCGCACCCTCCCCTGAGCATTAGGCGCTGGGGTAGTTTCCGAGCGGGCGACCGTTCGCGCATCCAGGTCGGCTTCTGGGGGGCGCCACGCCTGGAACATACTCGCCGAAGACATGGCGCGCACCGTCCAAAAACGGGCTCGTGAGAAGTTGGGCAACTGATCGATTTCTCGGAGCACAAAGTGGAGCACAAGAGTTGCCGAATGAGAGGCACTGAGTCCGACTGACAAGCCTCGGTACGACTGTAAGTGCCTTAAAACGAGTGAGGGCGTCGAGAACGGTCCATTTGCTAAACCGTTGTACGGGCTAACACCTGTACCGAGGGTTCGAATCCCTCCCTCTCCGCCACTCACTCATAGATGGGCACTTAACTACTCCTACTGTACGGACCCTTCAGGCTTGAGGCCGCCATCCGGAGCACAAGTGGTAGACGCGATCTACGAAGTCACCAAGTTTGGTGATGCTTAGCGGCACCCGTTAAATCCAGAGATGTGAGTATTATGCGGAGCAATCGCCGTGCCCAATTACGCTAAGAATTCTTCCCACCTGGTCCCGAAAACCAGCGGTAATGCCATGACGAATCGAGATACCTGTGCGGATTTCCTCTCCGCTCGGCAGTATAAACGGGCTTTCTGGAGATTAGACGCGTGCCAAGAAATATGCGCTCTGGACTTACTCTAAGTTGCTGATCGGCCTTGGGCGGCACGGGTGCAGAGTCGGTGAGCCAAAACCACATGGTTTCCAACGCTAAAGCTCATTCAACCAAATAGATCGCTTCCGAGTGCGCCGTTACTCGCGTGGAACATTGATGGGGGTCGCTAGGGAGTGCGGCACAGGGGATGAGGGTGCGCGTGGGGATGGAAGCCAGTGGGCACGCTCGCTGGTTTGAGCGACTGCTCTCCGAGTTGCAGTTTGAGCTGTGGATCGGGGATGCCGCCGAGATCCGCACGAAACGGGTACGCAAGCAGAAGACGGATCGCCAGGATGCGCTGCTTTTCCCGGTGGCGTTCTACTTCAATCCCAGGTCTATCATCATCCCCTCAAAGCGCGGGTCTTTGCGCGCCCGGGCGAAGCACGGCCAATATCTGGATGCGAGCATCGCAGGATCGCGCACTAGGTAGCCCTCTCGCGCGTAGCGAATGGCTTCTTCCTGTTCACCCGCAGCCGAGGCGGCCCAGACTAGCGCAGAGGGTTGCAAGTAGTCCCGCTTTGCCCGCCACTGCAGCTCCATGTACATTGCTTTTGCTTCTTCGGGCTTTCCCCAATCGGTGCAGATCAGAGCAAGGGAGGCCACGATCCAGGGGTGACGGCCCGAAATGGCCAAGGCTGACTCCCCCGCGGCCACTGCCTCCTCAAAGCGTCCTTGCCCGTGGAGCGCGATGAACAGGGTCCAAAGCGAGAGAAAAGAATCGGGGTCCAATGGTAGAGCTGCCTGAGCCGCCTGTAGAGCGTCATCCAGTTTTCCCGCGTTCAAGCAGGCGGCCGCCAGCATCCCTTTGGCGTAACCTGAAAGCGGATCGAACTCAGCCGCGTGTTTTGTCTGGGCTATCCCTTCTTCGAGACGCCCTGCCACCCATTGGAGATAGAACACTCCATACCAATCTCGAGCCTGGAGGTAACGCGGATTCAACTCCAGGGCACGGAGAAACTCGAGTTCGGCCTTCGGTTGGTCCCAATCGCAGAACAAGTGGGTGAGGGCCAGGGCAGTGTGCGCCTCCGCGAGCAATGGGTCCAGGGTAACAGCACGAACCGATGCCTCCTTGGCTTGTGGCAAGCACACCTCGGGGTGCGACAGCCCATAGAACGCGAGCATATTGTAAGCATCCGCGAGCGCAGCCCAGGCCAGTGCATAGTTCGCGTCCAAGAGGACCGCCCGCTTGAAGCAGTCAAAAGCCCTCCGAAGCCGTGGTCCCCTCTGGAAGAACAGCGCGCGCCCTTTGAGGTAGAGCTGGTAGGCCTCCAGGTTGTCCGTCCCCGCTTTCACTAGGGGCTGCTCACTTTCCAGCGTCACCTTCAGCCGTTCGGCGATGGAGCGCGCGATTTCGTCCTGTATGGCGAAGATGTCTTTCATCTCCCGGTCATACTTCTCGGACCAGAGATGGTATCCATCGGCCAAGTTCACCAACTGGGCGGTGATTCGAACCTCATTACCTGCCCTGCGAACGCTACCCTCCAGCACCGTGCGGACGTTGAGGCGTTCACTGATGACGCGCAGGTCCACGTGTTTTCCCTTGAAGGAAAAGGAAGAGGTACGCGCCGCGACATGAAGGCTCTTGATCTGAGCGAGAGCGTTAATGATTTCTTCCGTTATGCCGTCAGCAAAGAACTCGTTCTCCGGATCGGCGCTGAGATTGAGGAATGGCAATACCGCCACGGAGGCCTCAGGTGAGGAGATTGCGGAAGCGTGCAAGCCCGAGGAGAACTCACGCCGGAGTCGGCCAATCGCGGCGAGGAGATCCTGGGCTGACGCATAGCGGTCAGCCACCTCTTTGGCAAGACAACGTTCCAGGACTCTTTCCAAGGAGGTCGGCAGATCGGCGCGCAACTCGGTCACCGGTTTCGTCCGGTCCCGCAGGATCGAAGACATGAGTTCCGCGGGCGTATCTCCGCTGAAGGGCCGCTGTCCGGTAGCCATCTCGTAGAGCACCGCGCCCAGAGAGAACAGATCGCTGCGATGGTCCAGGTTTTTCCCCTGCAGCTGTTCCGGAGACATGTAGGGGAGCGTTCCGATCACCATGCCAGGCTCGGTAGGGGAGTGCCCGGACAGTCGTGAGTCTTGGGACCCCGGTTCGGCCGGCTCGGCCATCTTAGCCACCCCAAAGTCGAGCACCTTGATGCTCCCACGGGTGTCCACCATGATGTTGCCCGGTTTTAGGTCGCGGTGGACGATACCCTTACTGTGGGCAGCCGCAACGGCGGCAGCCAGCGATTCAGCAAATTCAAAGAACTGCTCCAGCGGCAAGCCACCGTCCGGAATGAGGCGATCCAGCGTTTGGCCTTCTACCAGTTCCATGGTCAGGAAATGAACGCCGCCTGCTTCTTCAATCGAATGGATGGTGACGACGTGAGGATGGTTGAGACTCGCTACCGCACGCGCCTCATGCTCGAAGCGCCGCAAGCGATCTGGGTCAGAAGACAGAAACGAGGGCAGCACCTTGATCGCGACCGCGCGTTGCAAGCGCGGATCACGGGCGCAATACACGTCCCCCATACTGCCCGAACCGAGCAGCGACACGATTTCGTAGTCTCCCAGCTTGGTTCCCTGGACAAGGGTGGAGCGGGGAGCGGGCGGGAACTTCCGGAAACCGGAGCGGGCATCATCATGGGTAGCAAGAAGCGCTTCCACCTCTCGGCGCAAAGAATCGGCGGGACAGGCCAGATCCAGGTAGGCCGGGCGCTGCTCCGGTGCCAGTTCGAGTGCCGCGCGCAACACATGCAGGACCAGTTCGTACGCCCCTAGAGGGCGGCTCCTGGTGGAGCCTGGGCCGAGGGCTGCATCCACACTGGGGGCAGCTTTAGCGGCATTCGTCGCCGCACCTTGTGCGGCCGCCAGCAAGGACTCGACTTCCACGCGCAGCGTTTCGTCCGCGCCACAGGCACACTGCAAATAGGCGGCGCGCTCGGCCGGATCTCGCTCCAAAGTGGCGCCAAAGACTGTCTTGATCTGCTGCCAGCGCTCCGGAGTCATCTCGAAACCCGCTCCCGGATCGCGAGCAGCGCCGGGCACCACACTCTCGGGTTCGCGGCTGCTCATGAAAGCACACCCTGCTCTGAAAGAGGGGTCGGATAGCCAGGACATCCTCGAAAGCCACTCTCTGATTGATGGAAATCACAAGACCGGAGGTACCTCGCCTGGAAGCCCGCCCCACAAAACCGGAGGAAGTATATACCGGAAATGGCTTCCAGCAGACCATCAGTGAGTCGAAACGGTTTCGTTCCAACACAAAGCCCGTTGTACGGTGCACCAGCTAGCCGCATTGCCCGCACCTCGGGCACCGGCAATTCGGTTGGTGGGTGCCGCCAGTAAGCCCGCATAACGGACATTTGCAGCCGGCCTGATGTCGTCCGCCCC
>JBASRS010000037.1:0-30917 GCA_049273945.1 Terriglobales bacterium
GCACAGATCAGCGCGTCTACGTGTGTCTGATGTGTCCCGAGGTGCGGCAGGCGGGACCGGGGCCGTGCCCGAAGTGCGGGATGGCACTGGAGCCGGAATCGCCCGCGCTGCCTGCGACCAGGACGGAGTACACCTGCCCGATGCATCCGGAGATTGTGCGGCCGGGACCGGGGAGTTGCCCGATTTGCGGCATGGCGCTGGAGCCTCGGACGGTCACGCTGCTGGAAGAAGAGAATCCCGAGCTGCGAGACATGACGCGGCGGTTCTGGATAAGCGTTGCGCTGACGGCGCCGCTGCTGGCGATTGCCATGGGAAGCATGTTGTGGCCGCACGCGTTCATGGGGGGCATCTTCGTCACAGGAAAAGATGAGACCGTTGTGACTCCCTGGAACGCAATCCTGCCGTGGCTTGAATTGGTACTGGCGACGCCAGTTGTGCTGTGGGGTGGCTGGCCGTTCTTTCAGCGCGGCTGGGCGTCGGTCGTCAATCGCAGCACGAACATGTTCACGCTGATCGCCATGGGCACGGGCGTGGCCTACCTGTACAGCCTGGTTGCAACTCTGTTCCCCGCGATTTTCCCGGCGTCGTTTCGAAGTATGGGTGATCGGCCGGACGTGTATTTCGAAGCGGCGGCGGCGATTGTCACGCTGGTTCTGTTGGGGCAGGTGCTGGAATTGCGGGCGCGGAGCCGGACGTCGAGCGCGATCCGGGCGCTGCTGGATTTGAGTCCGAAGATGGCGCGCGTGATCGCGGCGGACGGATCGGAACGCGATCTTCCACTGGAGCAGGTTCAGCCGGGCGACAAGTTGAGGGTGCGTCCGGGTGAAAAGATTCCGGTGGACGGCGCTGTGCTCGAAGGCTCGAGTGCAGTGGATGAATCCATGATCACGGGCGAATCGATTCCGGTGGAGAAGACGGCAGGCTCGCGCGTCATTGGCGCCACGGTGAATGGCAACGGGTCGCTGGTCATGCGCGCCGAACGTGTGGGCAGCGAGACCATGCTGGCGCAAATCGTGCGGCTGGTGAGTCAGGCGCAGCGCACGCGCGCGCCCATCCAGCGGCTCGCGGACCGGGTGGCGGGATGGTTTGTTCCGGCAGTGATTGCGATTGCAATTTTGACGTTTATTGCCTGGGCCGTGTTCGGGCCAGAACCGCGGTTTGCGCACGCCATCGTGAACGCGGTGGCGGTGCTGATCATTGCTTGTCCGTGCGCGCTGGGGCTGGCGACGCCGATGGCGATCATGGTGGGCACTGGACGCGGGGCGCATGCGGGCGTGCTGATCAAGAATGCGGAAGCACTGGAGACGATGGAGAAAGTGGACACCATCGTCTTCGACAAGACGGGAACACTCACAGAGGGCAAACCGAAGGTTGTGGAGGTCGCTGCCGATGATGGCTACTCCGAGGAAGACATTTTGAGTTTGGCGGCGAGTCTGGAGCGGGCGAGCGAACATCCGCTGGGGGCGGCGGTGGTGAGGGCCGCCGAGGAGCGAAAGCTGCATTTGGAGCAGGCGACCGAATTTGTGAACCATGCAGGGAAGGGAATTACCGGGACAGTCAAGGCGCACTCAGTAGCGGTTGGGAATGACCGGCTGCTGGTCGAGCTGCGACCGCAGACTGACGGCCTGATCACCACCAGCGCCGAGATGAAAGCACGAGGCCAGACGGTAGTTTATGTGATCGTGAACGGCAAACTCGCCGGAGTGCTTGGAATTCAGGATCCAGTCAAGGTTTCGAGTGCGACGGCCGTCAAGGAACTGCGAGAGCAGGGAATTCGGGTGGTCATGCTGACCGGCGACAATCGCGGGACGGCCGAAGCGGTGGCGCGGCAACTCGGGATCGAGGAGTTCGAGGCTGAGGTGCTGCCGGCGCAGAAGTCTGAGATCGTTGAACGGCTGCGCAAAGAGGGACGGATGGTCGCAATGGCGGGCGACGGGATTAACGATGCTCCGGCATTGGCGCTTGCCCACGTCGGGATCGCGATGGGCACAGGCACGGATGTGGCCCTGGAGAGCGCCGGCATCACGTTGCTTAAAGGAGACCTCGAAGGAATTCTGCGGGCGCGGAAGCTGAGCCAGGCGACCATGCGGAACATCCGGCAGAATTTGTTCTTTGCGTTTATCTATAACTCGGTGGGGGTGCCAATTGCGGCGGGGGTGCTGTATCCGTTCTTTGGGCTATTGCTGAGTCCGATATTGGCGGCGGCGGCGATGAGCTTTAGTTCCGTGTCGGTGATTACAAATTCGCTGCGCTTGCGGAACGTGAGGCTGTAGGTGTCAGCTGTCAGGTGTCAGGTAATACAACCGGGCCGGGCCCTCGCTGACAAGTGGCACCGCAGGAACTCCCGATTCGAACGGATTTCCTGAGACCTGCCAACTGAGACCTGAGACCTGCCTTTCACAGCTTGCTCAGGTAGTCGGTGATCTCCGGGCTGTTCCAGTTCACCGGACCGATGAACTTGCGGCGGACCACGCCACCGCGGTCGATAATGTAGGTCTCGGGCCAGCCCCGAGTGCCATACAGGGTCGCGCTCTTCTGGGCCTCGTCGCGGACGGCAACGAAGTTGACGCCGTAGTCGTTCAGGAACTTGTGATAGGCGGTCTCATCGGCGTCGATGCTGACGCCCACCACTGTGACGCCGTTTTTCTTGAGCCTGCCTTGCATCTGGATCAGTGAGGGCATTTCCTCGACGCAGGGAGCGCACCAGCTGGCCCAGAAATTCAGGACTACAACCTGGCCGCGGAAGTCGCTGAGGGTGATTTTGTGGTCGGCGTCCTGCACAAAAAAGTCGGGGGCGTTCTGGCCGATGCGGGGCGGACGGGTGCCGCTATAGCATCCGACAAGAGCGGCTAGTAGTCCAATGGTCAGGAGCGTTCGTCTCACACCGTTATAATAGCGGAAACCCCATGGATGCTGCTTTTCCAGCCACGCTGCCCGAGGTTTCGATCATTGTTCCTGCCCGGAATGAAGAAGCCTGCCTCGGAGATTGCCTACAGTCGCTGGTGGCGCAGACGGGTGTGGCGTTCGAGATCATCGTGGTGGACGACCATTCGACCGACCGGACACGCGCGATTGCGGAGAGCTTGGCGGGCGTGCGGGTGATTTCTGCGGGGCCCTTGCCCGCGGGTTGGACGGGGAAGAACAACGCGGTGGTCGCCGGGGTTAGGGAAGCGCGCGGGGAGTGGTTGCTGTTTACCGATGCGGACACGGTGCATTTGCCGGGGTCGCTGGGGCGTGCTCTGGCTGAGGCGAAGGAGAACCGCGCGGAGCTGTTGTCGTATTCGCCGGAGCAGATTGCGGTTACGTTCTGGGAACTGGCGACCGTTCCTGTCGTGTTCGCGGAACTGGCTCGGCAGTATCCTCCCACGAAAGTGAGCGATCCAGCATCGCCAATCGCGGCTGCTAACGGGCAGTACATCCTGGTGCGCCGCGATGCTTACGAGGCAGTTGGGGGACACGCGGCTCTTGCGAGCAGCTTGCTGGAAGACGTTGCGCTCGCCCGCGCCTTCAAGAATTCAGAGCGGAGGATTCGATTCCGCTACGCGGCCGATGCGGTTCGTACCCGCATGTATCGCAGCTTCAGTCAGCTCCGTGAAGGCTGGACGAAGAACCTTGTGCTGCTTTTTCCGAGGCCGGGTCGGCTCGCGGCAAAGTTGCTGGTGGAGTGGGGATTGACCTGGGGGGTATTTCTCTGGCCTGCGCTGATGCTACTTGGAGCTGCGCTTACTTATCGAATTGATTCGCGAATTCACGGCGCGTTCGTTGCGCTTGGCGGCGTCGTGAGGCACTGGTGGTGGGTGACGATTGTTGCGTTGGCGTTCACTCGGCTCGCGGGAAGGCTCAGGCGGGCGAACTTCACCTGGGACATGGAGATTTTGGGTGTAACCTTCGGGTTCCCAATGTTCTCTTATCTGTTGTGGCGGTCGAAGAAGGCGCATGCGCGGGGTGACGTGTGGTGGAAGGGGCGGACATATTCTGACGGCACGTTGGCATCCGGTGCCGGGCCGCAAGAGTTGGGTCATCCCGCCAGGGCTGGTGCAGGTTCTACTGGCAACCGGGTACTGACAACTGGCAACTGATTCTATGGTCTATCTGACTCGTAAAGCTGAGTTTTCCGCATCGCACTACTATCACAATCCGGAGTTCACGCCGGATGAGAACGTGCGCATTTTTGGCAAGTGCAATAACCCCAACGGGCACGGGCACAACTACACATTGGAAGTTACGGTGAAGGGGGCGGTCGATCCCAAGTCGGGGTTCGTGGTGGACCTGAAGCAGTTGAAGGACATCATGAACAGGGAAGTGCTGGACGCGCTCGATCATCGCTTTCTCAACAAGGAAGTGCCGGAATTCGCGAACCGGATTCCGACCTCGGAGAACATTGCGATTGCGATCTGGCAGCGGCTGGCGCCGAAGTTGAAGACCGCGCAACTGCATCGGGTGCGGGTATATGAAACGCCGGACCTGTTCGTGGATTTTTACGGGGAAGCATGAAGGCCCACCTGACCCGGCGCTACATGTTTTCGGCCTCGCACCGGCTGCACAGCGACGAACTGTCGGAGGAGCAGAACCGCGCGACGTACGGCAAGTGCAACAATCCCTATGGGCATGGGCACAACTACCTGGTGGAAATCACGGTCAGCGGGCCGGTGGATGAGCGGACCGGCATGGTCTGCAATCTGGTCGATCTGGATGGGTTTGTGCAGCAACAGGTGCTGGAGCGATACGATCATCAGAACTTGAACCTTCGTCCGGAATTTGCCAAGACCGTGCCGACGACTGAAAACCTGTGTATGACCATCTACGAAATTGTGAAGCAAGGCTTCCGGCACGCTCATCTAGAGAAGGTACGGATTGAAGAGACTATGATGAATTCGTTTGAGTATGCGGGAGAGGGTGAGGGCTAGGAGAATTTGTAATTGGTAATTTGTAGTCTGCAATTGGGCAAAAGCGCATCGGGTTCGGCCAGGAGTCTCGAAATTACAAATCGCAAATTACAAATCAACGAACGGGAATCTATGACATCCAGTGTGCAACCGACCACCTTGACCAGCGCCAGCTATGAAGAACTCGTGCGCGAGATGATTGTCCGGCTCGGCGAGGATCCGGATCGCGAGGGGCTGAACCGCACGCCGGAGCGCGTTAAAAAGGCGTATGAGTTCCTCACGAGAGGCTACAAAGAAGATCCGGAAGCCTTGCTGCGGAAGGCTCTGTTCACCGTCTCGTATGACGAGATGGTGATCGTGAAGGACGTTGAGATGTTCAGTCTTTGCGAGCATCACATGCTGCCGTTCTTCGGCAAGGTGCACGTAGCTTACATTCCGAACGGCAAGGTGATCGGGCTGAGCAAAATTCCGCGGCTGATCGAGATTTTTGCGCGGCGCCTGCAGATTCAGGAGCGGCTGACAACGCAGATTGCCGAAACCATCCAGAAGACGATCGAACCGCAAGGTGTGGGCGTGGTGATCGAGGCCCGGCACCTGTGCATGATGATGCGCGGAGTGGAGAAGCAGCACTCCGCGGCGGTGACTTCCTCCATGCTGGGCTGTTTCCGCGACGAGCAAGAGACGCGGACGGAATTCCTGTCGCTGATCCGGCAGAGAACCAACGGGGCATAGAAATCGCCGCATGCAGGACCTCAGTAGTTTTGTAATTTGAAGGCCAGGGTAGCGGCGGTGTCGTTCAAGGATTACCTTAAGTCGCTCAAGTCGCCGGAGCACCGGCTGGCGTGGCTGGTGGCGATGGCGGCCGATGCAGTCCAAATTGTTGGCTTTCCGATTTTTGTGGAAGGCGCGGTGTCGCCAGCGGATTCGCTGCTGGACCTGGTGGTGGCGTTCGTCCTGATCCGTCTGCTGGGTTGGCACTGGGCGTTCTTGCCCTCGCTGGCGGCGGAGCTGATTCCGGGAATGGACCTGTTTCCGACGTGGACCGCGGCGGTGTGGTACGTGACTCGGCAACGGATACATCCGGAGGAACCGGAGATCTTGCCGCCAGGACCGGCACCGGAACGGCGGCGGTAGGCAGCACTCAGCAGTCAGCACTCAGCATTCAGACATCAACGACACGGAGGGACGACGGATTTTGGCTGCCTGCTCACGGCTCTCAACCGACAACAATATCGCTGGCTACCACGCCCCATAGCGGTAGCGCTGGGGGCGTTCGGGGAATACTTTGATCATCAGCACGCCCGCCACGAAGCCCCCCACATGGGCCCAGAACGCGATGCCGCCGGTGGTCTGGGAGGTGACAGCGATCGAGGTCACAGTGCCGCTAAGAAACTGCATCAGGAACCAGTAGCCGAGCATCAGCCACGCGGCCACGTGAAACAGAAAAATCGGCGGAAACCAGACGAGAACCCGGGCGCGCGGGTACAAGATGAAATAGGCTCCCATAACGCCGGCGATGGCGCCGCTGGCGCCCACGGTCGGAATAGGGGAGTTGGGGTTGAGAAGAATCTGCGCCATCGCGGCGACAATTCCGCCGCCTAAATAGAAGACGAGATAGCGGAAGTGGCCCAGGTAGTCTTCGACATTATCCCCGAAGATCCAGAGGAAGAGCATGTTCCCGCCGAGATGGTAAAAGCTGCCGTGCAGGAACATGGAAGTGAAGAACGGCAGAATCGCGGTGGCCGGACTGTCATAGGACTGTCCGGTGAGGACGGCGACCGTGTGCTGTGGAACCACGCCGAATATCGAGAGGAAGGCGTTCAGCGCACCCGGGCTCTGCATTCCGACGGAGAGCTCAAACAGGAAAACCAGCACATTCAGCACGATCAGAAAATAGTTGATGAAGGGCGTGGAGAAGCTGGGCTGGTCGTCGCGAAGGGGGATCATTCAATTTGCAATCTGGTAATTTGTAATTGGTAATTTGAGACCTGTTGCCATTCCGGCCGAAGGGCCCGTCTCAGATTACCAATTACCAATTACAAATTACCAATTCCCATGAATGGCGTTCTGGTGATCGACAAACCCGCGGGGATGACGTCGCATGACGTGGTCAACCGCGTGCGTCGGATTCTGGGGCAGAAGGCGGTCGGGCACCTGGGGACGCTGGACCCCTCAGCGACAGGAGTCCTGCCGGTGGTGGCGGGCAACCTGACGCGGCTGGCGCAGTTCTACACGCGCTCGGAGAAGAGCTATGAAGGGGTGATCTCCTTCGGGTTCGCCACCGACACCTACGACGCGGACGGCGATGCGACCAGTCCTGCGCAAAAGATCACGCTGAAACTGGAGGACCTCCGCGAACAGGCGGCCGAATTTAAGGGACGTATTCAACAGCTGCCGCCTCCCTTTTCGGCAAAGAAGATCGCCGGAGTGCCGGCTTACAAGCTGGCGCGCAGGAAGCAGGAAGTCGCACTCAAGGCGGTTGAAGTCGAGATCAAGGAATTCGAAATTCTCG
Organism: Terriglobales bacterium; assembly: GCA_049273945.1. Lineage (GTDB taxonomy): Bacteria > Acidobacteriota > Terriglobia > Terriglobales > Acidobacteriaceae > Acidiflorens. Next base: position 7,399 of record JBASRS010000037.1, read on the forward strand.
CGGTCGAAGGAAACTGCGCCGACTTTCGCGCTCGCGTGGCGTCCGGGACGTACCTGCGTTCGGTTGCGCATGATCTTGGCCAGAAGCTGGGCTGCGGCGCGCACTTGCACGCGTTGCGACGGACGGCGGTTGCGGAGTTTGGGCTCGAGGAGGCGCACACGCTGGAAGAGCTGGAGAAGGCCGCCCAGCAGGGAAGTGCTGAGGAGTTGGCGGTTCATCCGCGAAAGCTGTTGCCGCAGTTCCCTTGCGTGACGGCTGATGACGCAAGTGCGGCGCTGATTCGCAGTGGGCGGGCGGTTAACCTTCCCGAACTTTCACGGGAGCGTCTGGTGAAGGTGTTTTATGGGCAGCGGGACCTGATTGCGATCGCCACGCGCATTGCGGGGACGCTGTTTCATCCGGGGATCGTGTTGGGGGGAGCAGCGTGTGGGACGCGGGGCGCACTGGGAAAGAGCGGGTGAGGTAGAGGGGCCCGTTGCTCCCTCGCAATGTCCGATAACAGGTATTATGTCTAGTCGTACGGGCGGATCGCGGAATCCCTCGGTGGTGTCACGGTGCTAACCTCCCGCAGTCCCTGAGCGTCTGTTGGGTTGATGCCTGCTGGAGTTCCCACATGTCCCGCTATGATCTGGCTGTCCCCTGTTTGATCGCGTTCCTCGTCCTACCTTCTCTTCTGGTCTCCCAGACGACGGCAACAGTTCCGCGCGAACACTTCCAGAATGCTGACATGACCTACGGCTGGGTGCAGGACAGCGCCGGACACAGGCTGCGCATGTTCGTCACCCGACCCAAGAGTGCTTCGGGCAAGGTTCCCGCGATCTTCTTCGTCGGCTGGCTGAGCTACGATTCAGTGGAGTACCCGCGGGGCGAGACTGACGGCTTTGGAACGATTTTCTGGCGGCTGATTGAGCAGTCCGGCTTCGTGACGGCTAGGATGGATAAAGCGGGCGTAGGTGAGAGCGAGGGAGACTGCGCGAAGCTCGACTTCAACACTGAACTATCGGGGTATCAGTCGGTTTTCGACGAGATGCTCAAGTATGACTTTATTGATCCGGCGAAGGTCTTTGTGGTTGGCCTGAGCAATGGGGGCGGGACGTCGGCGCTAGTTCCCCGCCAGCATCCGGTCCGCGGATACATTGCAGCGAGTTCCTGGGGACGCACCTGGTATGAGCATATGCTCGAGTTTGAGCGGGTGCGGCTGGCCGCGGCGGGCGCGAGCCCGGCGGACGTGAATTCGGGAGTGAAAGGGTTCACCGAGTTCTACGCCTCGTATCTGATCCACGGGATGACACCCGGAGCGGTGGTTGGGCAGCATCCGGAATGGACGAGCTTGTGGTACGACGCGCCCGATGGGCAGTATGGGCGTCCGGCGGCGTTTTACCAGCAGTTGCAGGGATTGAACCTGGGAGAGGCATGGCAGCGGGTGACGGCGCCAGTGTTGGTGATGCGCGGGACCGCGGATACTATCATGAGCGATGCCGATGCGCGGGCGATCGAGGAGAATGTGAACCGGGCGCACCCAGGGATGGCGCGCAATATGTCGAGATCCGGGGCGGGGATCATTTGCTCAGCGTTAAGGGGAAGTTGGCGGATGAAGTGGCGCCGATGATGATGAAGTGGATGCGAGAGCAGTTGTCCAGGTGAGCGGTTAGACGAACATGACCTGAAGCCTCGCGGTACTCTTCTCCGGCTATTCAGGCGAATGGAGCAGTTTCATTAGGTCCTCACGGAATTTCTGGAGCGCTTCCAGCCTTTCAGGAGTCGCCCCCACGATCTCTGACTTCGCCTGGAAGACTTGCCTTCCTTCCCTTTCAGTGAGCACGCCCATAACTTCGCCCATACGCCAGCCGGGGGTGCCGAGGACTTGCAGGCCGTCCACGCCGGGCACGAGCAGGACGATGCAGTTGTCGCGAATCACACCGATGCATTTGGGATACCGGTCAAAAGTCTGAACTTCGAAGCCGGCGAGGTAGATGCGCTGGAGTTGTTCGGCGGAATCCATGGAGTGTTAGCGCGCTTCGGCGCGGATGACCTCCAGGGTGTTCCCTTCTCCCAAATGCAGGAAGGTGAACACACCTTCGTCGGCGGAATAGCACGCGAACGATGGACTGAGGGTGCCGGGATCGGAATAGGTAGCGATCCTCCGGCCGGTCTGGGTATCGGTGATGACGAAAGTCTGTAGGTCGGTGGCGTCATCCCAAAACGAAACGGCCAGGCGATTTGCGGACAAGTGAAAGGTCTGCGGCATCGCGCCGGAAGAGGGGCTGGGGATTCTCAGCTTGCGAAGAATATCGCCCGTGGGAGAGATCACGTAGAACAGCACGGGCAGAGAGCCACGAATGGCGTAGATGTTCCCGTCGGCACCGGGTTCGGCGTCAGCTACGGGCACTGAGGGCTCGGAGCGTTTCAAGTTCAGTTTCGTGAGCAGGCGGCCATCGGCCGAGAAAACGGCGGTGAGAGGATGTCCGGTAGCCGACCGATCCGGGTCGCGGTGGACGCCGGACACGAGCAGGTTTCCGTTCGCAAAGGGCGTGAACTGGTAAGAATGGAATTCCGCGTCGATGCGGATGGGCGGCTCGGGAGATCCGTCGGGCGAGAAACGAAGAACGTAGGGTTGCGGTTTGGTGATGCCCACGGTGGCAATTTGGTAGAGTCCGCCGTCGGGGGCAGGCTCGAAGGCGTCGGCGCGATCGAGTTTGAGTTGCGAGAAGGCGGCAGGGTCGAAGAGCGCAACCCGCTTCCCTTCCGAGTCAATCTTCACCACCGGGCTCAGCAGAGGACGATCGGTCGCGTATTTGCGGATGTAGAGGTTGCCGTCACCATCGCATTTCGAGGGAAACATGAAAGCCCCGCCCTGTTCTGACGCGATGCTCTTGCGGCTGGTTTCGTGCAGGACGATGGCCGAGGTCGGAGCGCGAGTCTTGATGGTCGGGTGCTGTGGTGAGGGACTAACCTGGGCTACCAGCGTGGACCCGAACGACAGGACCACGGCGATGGTGAACGCTCTCATCCCCGGCGCCTTACATCTTGTATTTGCCGAGGTCGTCGTCGCTGAGGCCCTCTAGAAATTTGCGCAGTTCGTCGCTGGTGGCGCGCTCCGACAAGTTGGTGGCCTGCTTCGAGTTCTTCAGCACCTGCTCTTCGACGAAGATGGGGCAGTCCATGCGGAGGGCGAGCGCAAGCGCGTCGGAAGGGCGGGAATCGATACTGACGATGCGCCCTTCTTTTTCCAGCCAGATGACGGCGAAGAAGGTGTCGTCTTTGAGTTCGGTTACGACCACTTTGTGAACCAGCGCGTCGAGGCCGGTCAGGACGTTCTTGATGAGGTCGTGGGTCATGGGGCGCGGCGTTGTCACTTTCTCGATTTCGAGCGCGATGGCGTTGGCCTCGTACACGCCCACCCAGATGGGGAGCACGGTGTCGCTGCCGACATCTTTGAGGAGGACGATGGGCATGTTGGTGACTGGGTCCATCATGAGGCCACGAATTTTCATTTCGACTTCCATAAGACCTCGAAAGGCAGTGATTAGTGACTGGTGGTTAGTTTTTCCGTCCCAGCTGTTTGCTAACCACTAATCACCAACTCCTAGCCACTGGTGTTCACCATTTCTCCTACCAGACTATTCGGGAAGCTCGCCGTGACGCTCACGTCCACGTAGCTTCCGGTTTTCAGTTCCACGCCATCTGGCGCGGTAAAGTTCAGCACCTTGATCTGCGAGGTGCGGCCGATCCACTGGCCGCGGGCCGGGTTCTTTCCTTCTACCATGACTTTGGCCGTCTGCCCCAAGTGCCGTTTATTACGATGCGTCTGGATCTGTCTCTGTTTCTCGTTCAGGACGGCTAGCCGGCGGGCTTTCTCCTCGTCGGGGATGGCATCGTCGAGACGCAGCGCCGGTGTGTTCGGGCGCGGAGAATACTTGAATGTAAAGGCGCTGTCGTAGCCGATTACGTCGAGCAGGGAGAGCGTCTCTTCAAACTCGCGCTCGGTCTCCCCGGGGAAGCCGACAATCAGGTCGGTGGTGATGGAGATATCGCGCTGGGCGGAGTGAATCCAGGAGATGCGCTCGAGGTACTCGTCGCGGGTGTAAAGACGCTGCATGGCGTCGAGCACGCGGGTGGAGCCGCTCTGGACGGGCAGGTGCACGTGGTCGCAGAGAGCAGGGGCAGCATCGATGGCCTCGACGATGTCGCGGCCAAAATCGCGCGGATGGGACGTAGTAAAGCGCACGCGCTGGATGCCGGGAAGCTCGCCGATTGCAGTCAGCAATTCCGCAAAGCTCTTTTTTCCTTCGGGATCACGGTAGGAGTTCACGTTTTGCCCGAGGAGTTGAATTTCCGTGTAGCTGAGGTCGGCGAGCTGGCGCGCTTCGGCCAGAACCGAGGCGGAAGTCCGGCTACGCTCTTTTCCACGGGTAAAGGGGACCACGCAGTAGGCGCAGAACTTGTCGCAGCCTTCGATGATGGTGATGTAGCCGCGATGCGGGTTGGTGCGGGCGGTGTATTCGGTCTCGAAGCACTCTTCGGTGTTGCGGTCGTCGAGTCCGGTGGCACGGTTCCCTGCTTCAATCTGGACCAGCATCGCGGGCAGATTCCGGTAGGATGCCGAGCCTGCGACCAGGGAAACGTGAGGGGCGCGCTCGAAAATCTTCTGGCCTTCCTGCTGCGCCACACATCCGAGCACGCCGAAGATCTTGCCCTGCGCCTGGAACTTCTTGTAATCGGCCAGGCGATGGAAAACCTTCTGCTCGGCCTTGTCGCGGATGGAGCAGGTGTTGTAGAGGACCAGGCCGGCCTCTTCGACGGTCGGAACCTGGCGATACCCCTGCTGCAGGAGCGTGCCGATTACCTTTTCGGAATCGTGCACATTCATCTGGCAGCCGAAGGTTTCGAGGTAGAACGTCTTGTCGCTGGACCCCGGCATCTGGCTCCAGTATAGCGCAGGAAATCTCGGAGCCAGCCGCTCAGTCGCCGCTTCCCTAGACCATGTCCTGGCCCAAGAGCTTCTGGAAACGGGCCATCACACCGCGCCAGGCCTGATCGAAGAATTCGTAGCCCTTGTCGAACGAGGGGCTGTGTCCGAAGCCGTAGTGAGCGAGCTTGACGTGCGTGTAACCAGACTGGCCTGGAGCTGGTTCGATCGTAATCTCGACCCACGTCGGGTAGGGCCGCGCATTCATGTCGGGCATGGCGGGAGTTCCCTTCCACTCGAAGGCGAGGAAGTGATCGGGTTCATAGCGCAGGATGCGGCAGCCTTTGGTGCCGAGGCGCAGTCCTTCCGGATCGTCTTTGGGATCGAAGATGACGGTATAGGGATCGCCGGCTCGAGCCCCGATGTGTGCGTCGGGTCCCACGAAACGTTTGACCCCGTCGTCGGTAGACCAGAGACGAAAGACAGTCTCCGGAGAGGCCTTCACCGTGGTTTCGAGCGTGATCGCTCGATCAGTGTGACGTTTGGCTTGCATGTTGACCTGCTCTCCTGCCCGGGCCGTAACCAGGCAGAAGAGCAATGCGCAGGCTTGAATCGCGAGGCGGTACCGCATAGCTCCTCCTATTGCTTCGGCGCCGGGCGATCGGCGACGGTGATTCCCTGTTCCACAAATGCCTGCATCCAGCTGATGACGCGCTCCCAACCTTGGCGGTGGCCGGTGGCCTGGGCAGCATCGCCAGCGAAGCCGCTGTGGCGCACTCGGGCTAGAGTCCCGCCGCTAGTAGATTCGAGATCCCACTGAACCACCGTCTTGAGATGGCTGCACCAGCTGGCATTCCACGTGTAGGCGAGGCGGCGCGGAGGATCGACTTCCAGGTATTCCCCGCCGACGTGGAAGGGAGAACCATCTTGGTCGCTCACCCCTTCCGAGCGCCACTGGCCTCCCGGCCGGACATCGGTGCTCCATTGCGTGCAGCGATACATGCCCTTCTGTCCCCACCATTGCAGGAGTTGCCGGGGGTCCGTGATGGCTTGAAACACGCGTTCGGGCGGGGCGGCGATGTGAATTTCCAGCGCGACAGCGTCCTGATCGGGAGTGATTGCAATGGTGGCCATGTTGACCTAGACCTTTCCTGTTTCTGCAAATTGCTTGAGTTTCTCGAGCACGCCGGGCCAGCCGCCGCGGTAGTCTTCGCGCGCGACCTGTTCCTGGGCAAGACCGCTGTGGGTGACTTTTACGTGTGTGCCCTTGCCGCTGGGTTCAAGCTCCCAGCGCACGGTAGTCTTGCGCTGCTTATCGTCGTGCCAATTGGCTACCCAGGTGTAGATGAGCAGCCGGGGAGGATCGATCTCAAGAATCTCGCCGTTGCATTTGAATTCGCTGACTCCGTTGACCACGATACTTCCCTTCTCGGTGGCATAGCTATAGCTGCCACCCTTGCGCGCATCCATGTCCCAGGTCTTGACCGGGCAGCTCGGGTCGTTAAACCAGACTTTGAGGCGCGCCGGATCGGTCAGGGCTTTGAAGACACGCTCGGGAGGAGCGGCGATGTCGATCTCGGTAACGAGCGCGTCCTGGCCAGGAGTGACGATGGTTTCGGGCATAGCTATCTCCAATCAAGCGCCGGGCGCCGAGATTTACTTGCTGCGCTGCAAGGTGAACAGTTCCTTCATCTCTTTGCCATGATCGAGGAAGGTCCATTCCTCGGTGTGATGGTTGGCGTCCGGCATGCCGAAAACGACGTGGTGCATGTGGCCGGTTTCGGGGCTCGCGAGATTGGTGGCGTCCAGGAAGTCGAACACGACGCTCTTGCCATCGGGAGCGAGCGTGGCCTTCATGCGCGGCTGGTTGCCAGCGCCGCAGTAGTGGGTCATGAGCAGACGGTCGCCGTCCATGTGGAACATGGTGACCATGTTCTCCGGTCCCTCTCCGAGAATCTCGCTCAGTATGGCGGAACCGCCGGCGGTCTCGCGGAAGGTGACCTTGAGCGGTTGGCCTTGTGCGTTCTTCCCTTCCCAGGTGCCTTGGAGGGTCTTGAGGGCGTCAAACGTTTTCTTGCCGCCGGACTCGGCCAGCGCGAAACTTGCACAGAGAACCACGGTGAGGGCTACGGCATAGCGAAACAGCTTCATAAGTCAGTCTCCAGAAGTTGATTTGGTTTTGCTTGGGGCCTTGCCCGTTTCGCGGGCATACTCCTGTTCAACAAATGCTTTCAAGTTGGCCAGATTGGCCTGCCAGAAATTGCGGTAGTGACCGAGCCACGAGTCTACTGCTTTGAGCGGCTCGGCGTTGAGCTGATAAAAGCGGTGGCGCCCGCGACGATGCTCGACCACCAGGCGCGCCCGGCGAAGCTGACGCAAGTGCTTCGAAATTGCCGGCCGGGAAATGGGGAACGCTTCGGCGATCTGGCCGGCCGGCTGGGCTCCCCGACGAAGCAGGTCGAGCACGGCGCGGCGGGTGGGATCGGCGAGGGCGTGGAACGTGGTCTCCGCCGAATATGTAACCGAACGGTTCCGCATGATGCGTAACTATAGGGTTACAGATCAGGGGTTGTCAAGAGGAAAGTTTGAGATTTTTTCGAGGCTATGAGCGAGCAACGACCTGCCGGTCCGGGACACCCCTCAATCCCCGCCCAGACTGACCGGGCCACTTGCACCGGGTCTCAGCGTCTGGCGGAGGTGAGCGGCGATCTGTTTGCCGTGGAAGCGGCCGTTCTCGATAAAGATCTCGCTGGTACGGGATCCGGCCACGATCACGCCGGCCACGTAAATTCCGGGGACGTTGCTTTCGAGCGTTTCGGGATCGCAGAAAGGCCGCTGCTGCTCGGAGGAGAGTTCGATACCGAGGCTGGAAAGGAAATCGTAGTCGGGGTGGTATCCGGTGAGAGCGAAGACGAAGTCGTTGTCCAGGCGAAGCGAGCCGGATGGAGTATCTACGACGACGTAATCGGGGCCGATGTCTTGTACCACACTGTTGAAATAGGCGGTGATTTCGCCGGACTTGATGCGGTTCTCCACGTCGGGACGCACCCAATATTTGACGTTGGCGTGCATCTGGGCGCCGCGATGGACGAGGCTGACGCGCGCGCCGTGCCGCCAGAGATCGAGAACGGCTTCCGCGGCGGAATTCTTGCCGCCGACGACTACCACATCATTGTCGAAGTAAGGGTGTGGTTCGCGATAGTAGTGGAAGACCTTGGGAAGGTCTTCGCCGGGGACGCCGATCCGGTTGGGGAGGTCGTAGTAGCCGGTAGAGACGATAATCTTGCGGGCGCAGTAGTCGTGGATGCGGCTCTGGCGATCGGTGGCGGTGACGCGGAAATCGCCGTCTTCCCCCGTAATGGTCTTCACCCACTGGTACTGGCAGACGTGCAACTGGTAGTGCTCGGCGACGCGCCGGTAGTATTCGAGAGCTTCCTGGCGGGTGGGCTTCACTAGAGCAGTGGTGAAGGGGATGTCGCCGATCTCCAGCAACTCCGGCGTGGTGAAGAACGTCATGTTGGTGGGATAGTGGAAGATGGAATTGACCAGGCAGCCTTTGTCGAGGATGAGCGATTTGAATCCGGCTTTATGGGCTTCGATGGCGCAGGCCAGTCCCGTGGGGCCGGCGCCTACCACCAGGACGTCGGTCCAGGAGTCGGGGCGCGCGCGGGCTTGGGCGCGGGGGAGCGTTTCGGGGATCAGGTCGACGGGCAAGGTGCGGCCTCTTCCGGCACGATGAAAACAAATGATTTTAGCACCCAAAACCTTGAACCGCAGAGGGCGCCGAGGCTTCGCAGAGAGGGGGAGTGACCCACCACGCACACTGCTATTTCTTTACGCAAATGGAGACGCCGTCCCGGATCGGCAGAATGGTCGTGAAAACGTCCCGTGATTCGTACATCAACCGGTTGAGTTCAAGGATCGCTTTGGTCTCGGCGTCGGGGTTCGGCTTGGCGACGCGGCCGCTCCAAAGGACGTTATCGGTGATGAACAGGCCGCCGCTTTTGAGGTGCGGCAGGGCCATACGGAAAACGCGCGGGTAGTCGGTCTTGTCTACGTCGTTGAAGATGATGTCATAGGGTTCTTTTTCTTCCGAGAGCAGTTCGAGCGCGTCGCCGGTGCGGATCGTGATGCGGTCGCCGACTCCGGCGCGTTCAAAGTAGCGGCGGGCTTGGTCGGCTTTTTTCGGGTCGCCGTCGGTGTAGATTACGCGACCGCCGTTACCGACCGCGCGGGCCAGCCAGATCGTCGAGTAGCCGATCGCGGAGCCCATCTCGAAGACTTTCTTGGCGCCGCTGACTACTGTCAGTTGATAGAGCACGCGGGCGACCGCAGGGCCGATGATTGGGATGCGGTTCTTGGCGGCTTCGGTTTCCATCTCGGTGAGGACTTCATCGCGCGGCGGCAGCAGAGAGTAGATGTAGTCTTCGACGTCCTGGACGGTGATACCACCCATGCGCCAATAAGCGTTTGCATTCTGGTCGGGCATGTTGCTCCTTGCTTCGAAAGCTGCCGAGCTTCGCCCGGCTGGACAGCCGAGGGCGGCTGTCCCTACGTGGGCATTGCTACTACGAAATGGTGAGGCCCGGCTTGAGTTCCAGCACTTTCACTTCGGGCACTAGCTTCTGCAGTTCGCTCGGCGTTCCGGTGAGAACGGGAAACGTTCCAAAGTGCATGGGGATTACCGTCTCGGGCTTGAGCAGTTTGCAGGCGTAGGCGGCTTCGCGCGGCGACATGGTGAAAAGGTCGCCGATGGGCAGCATGGCGATTTTCGGCGCGTACAGGTCGCGAATGATTGCCATATCGCTGAAGACATTCGTGTCGCCGGCGTCGTAGATCTTTACGCCATTCGAGAACTCAAGCACGTAGCCGCAGGCTTCGCCGCCGTAGATGATCTGGTCGCCGTCCTGGATGCCGCAGGAGTGGACAGCGTGCACCATGGTGATTTTCACGCCGGCGACCGTCTGCGTACCGCCCTTGTTCATGGGAGCAATCTGCTTCACACCCTTGCTTTGCAGCCACAAGCAGAGCTCATAGATGCCGACTGCGAGTGAGTTGTGCTTCCTGCCTACTTCGACCGCGTCGCCGATATGGTCGCCGTGGCCGTGCGTACAGAGCAACACGTCGGCCTTCTTGACGTTCTTCTCGCTCTGGGGACACATGGGATTGCCCATAATCCAGGGATCGACATAGAGGGTCTTCCCTTCCGGGGTCTCGATGCGGAAGGTGGAGTGGCCGAGCCAGGTGAGTTTGATGCCGGCGAGATTCATAGCAAAGGTCTCAGATCACAGGTGTCAGGTCTCAGGAAAACCGGCTGCGAGCTACGGGCTGCCCGCGAACTGATTGCTCGCGGCTCGAAGCAGGCATTCCCGCGAAATAGCATTCTATTGGCGCACCCGACTCCCCGCAACGGAGAGAATCGAGGCATTCCGGTAAAGCCTCATCTCGTGTATAAGATTGTGCTCGTGCCTGAACTCAAAGTGTTGTTGTCACGCGATCAGATTGCCAAGCGGGTGGCCGAAATGGCAGAGCAGATTACCCGCGATTTCAAAGGGCAGTCCATCATCTTCGTCGGCGTTCTGAAAGGCGCGGCGATTTTCCTGAGTGATCTTGCCCGGCAGGTTCCGCTCGACGCCACCTTCGACTTTATCGGGGTTTCGAGTTACGGGAATCGGCCAACACCGGCCGAAGATCCCGCCGGCCATGCGGCCTGGGACTCGCTGGGAGAGGTGCGTGTGACCAAGGACTTGGACCAGTCCATGACCGATCGGAATGTCATTCTGGTGGAAGACATCCTGGACACAGGGCTGACACTCAATTACATCCAGAAGCTGCTGCTGGCGCACCAGCCCAGGACTCTGCGCATTGCGGCGTTGCTCGACAAGCCTTCGCGCCGCAAGCAGCCGATCCAGGCGCACTATATCGGATTCTCCATCCCGGATAAGTATGTGGTCGGATATGGACTGGACTACGCGGAACGATATCGCAACTTGGCGGATATTTGTGTGATCGAGAATCCGTAACGGTTGCATCAACCTGGGCTGCCGGACTTCGCGGATCACTTCCCTTCCTTAGGTTGTGCGGGGCGGCCGGAGGCGGCTGCTATGATGAAAGCTGTGAATTCCAGTCCGGCACAACTGATAACTCCTCCTCAGGTGGAGCCGTTTCTGCTCGAAGTGGCGGACGTGGTTAACACCACCCTCGATCTGGAAACCACGCTGCGCCGCGTCGCAGAGTTGGTTCGCAAAGTCATTGATTACGAAATCTTTGCCATCCTTCTGCTCAACGAGCAAAAACAGGAACTCTACGTCCGTTTCCAGGTGGGATATCCCGTGGAAGTGGCGGACCGGGCGCGGCTGAAAGTGGGACAGGGGGTGACGGGCCGGGCGGCGCAACTGCGCCAGGCAATGCTGGTAGATGACGTGACCAAGCTGGACTTTTATGTCGCGGGGGTGCCCAACGTCCGTTCGGAGCTGGCGATTCCGCTGATCGTGAAGAACCGCGTCATTGGCGTCATTGACATTGAAGCGCGGGAAGAAGGGTATTTCACGGAGGAGCACAAACGGCTGTTGACGCTGATTGCATCGCGCATGGCGGTGGCCATCGAAAATGCCCGCTTGTACACGCGCACCACGCGCCAGGCGCGCACACTCCTGCTGCTGAATGAAATCGCGCGCGAGTTGACGTCGATCCTGAACCTGGACGAACTGCTGAAACGGGTGGGCGAACTGCTCAGCCGGATCATCGACTACCAGATGTTCAGCGTTCTCCTGGTGGACGCCGACGGACAGAAACTTCAGCATCGCTTTGCGCTGCGGTTCCAGGAGCGGCTGCACCTCAAACACGATATTCCGATCGGGCGCGGGCTGGTGGGGTACGCCGCCCAAAGCAAAGAGGCCGTGCTGGTGCCGGACGTCAGTAAAGATCCGCGGTACATTCTGCTCAATCCGGAGACGCGTTCGGAACTGGCGGTGCCGCTGATCTACAAGGACAAAGTGATCGGGGTGCTCGATCTGGAGCACACGCGCCGCGGATATTTCACCGAGGACCACAAGCGCACGCTCACCACGCTGGCGGCGCAGATTGCGATTGCCATCGAGAACGCGCGGTTGTATGAAGAGATCGCCAAACAGGAGCAGCGCCTGGAGCGCGACCTGGCGCTGGCGCACGAACTGCAATTCCGGCTGTTGCCGCATGCGCGTCCCAAGATTCCAAATCTTGAGGTGAGCGCGAAATTTGTTCCGGCGCGCGCCATCGGCGGCGATCTTTACGACTTCATCCACTATTCGCTGTCACGGCTGGGGATTGCGGTCGGAGACGTGAGCGGCAAGGGCGCGCCGGCGGCGATTTACGCGGCGCTGGTCAGCGGAATTCTGCGCTCCCATGCGCCCGTCGAGCCGGGGCCGGCGGAGATGCTGTCGGCGGTGAACCTCTCGCTGGGCGAAAGGCGGATCGACGGGCAGTTTGTCTCGATCATTTACGCCGTGTGGGACGATGAGCGGCGCACGCTACAGGTCGCAAATTCGGGGCTGCCGCGGCCGCTTTACTACCATGACGGTAAGCTCGAGGTGATCGAGGCGACCGGGCTGCCGCTGGGGTTGTTCGATGACGTTGATTACGACGAATTCAGCTTCAGGGCCAAGCCGGGCGATCTATTCGTGTTCTTCAGCGACGGGATTCTCGACGCGCGCAATCGCGATGGGCGGATGTTCGGGCGGGAGCGGGTGGAGCAAATCGTCCTGGGCTGCGCGGCGCAGTCGGCCGATTGCGTGGTGACGAACATCTTTAAGGCTGTGGACGAGCATGCCGCGGGAGCGAATCCGTTTGACGACCAGACGGTGGTGGCCATTCGAGTCAAGGATGGTTCGGGCGGGTCGAGCAAACGCAAGTGAAGCGCGCGGACCAAGCTGAGATTGTCCGGGCGCCAGGGTTTGCTTACCGGAGACAAGCCCGCGGCGCACGGCCGCCGGAACTGTTCTGTGAATCGGTTCCTCTTGGGCGGCTTGCCGAGCGGTATGGAACTCCGCTTTACGTCTACTCCTCAGAGATGATGCGCGCGCGCATGAAAGCTTTTGCCCGCGCCTTCCGTCCGGATCCTCACACCATTTGCTATTCGGTCAAAGCGAATTCCACGCTCGCCATCCTGCGACTGGTGGAGCGCGAGGGCGCGGGGTTCGACGTTGTTTCCGGCGGAGAATTGGAACGGGTGTTGCGGGTAAAGCGGGCGGCGCGAAATGTAGTCTTCTCTGGAGTCGGTAAGACCGTGCCGGAGATGGAGATTGCCCTCAAGTCTGGGATTCTGCTCTTCAACGTCGAAAGCGCTTCGGAGTTGAGGGTCCTGGCCGCGACCGCGGCGCGGCTGAAGAAGCGCGCGGCGGTAGCGATGCGGGTGAATCCCGACGTCTCGGCGGAGACCCATCCCTACATCTCGACCGGGCTGCATGAACACAAGTTTGGCGTGCCGATTACCGAGGCGCGACAGCTTTATGCGGAAGCGGCGGGACTGCCGTATCTGAAGGTGGCCGGCGTGAGCGTGCACATCGGGTCGCAGATTATGGACCTCAGCTCTTTTGCGGCGGCGTTGGAGCGCGTGGCCGACCTGGTTCGCGAACTGCGCGGCCGCGGGCACGATATTCGATACGTGGATGCGGGTGGTGGCTTAGGAATCTCCTACGAAGGAACGCAACAGGACTTCAGCGAGCAGATTGCCGCGTATGCCGACGCCGTACTGCAAACCTTGCGCGGGCTGGACGTGCATCTGTTGCTCGAGCCGGGACGGTCCGTTGTCGGCGCCGCAGGCGTGCTGTTGACGCGCGTCATTTACCGGAAAACGAATAACAGCAAGCGGTTCCTCATCGTAGATGCGGGCATGAACGACCTGCTGCGTCCGGCGCTGTACGGCGCTTACCACGAGATTGTGCCGGTGGTGCGTTCCTCCGACCAGAGGGAGACAACAGACGTGGTGGGACCGGTGTGCGAGACGGGGGATTTCTTCGCACGCGACCGCGAGCTTCCGGTCGGGGCCGAAGGGGATGTCCTCGCGATTCTCGACGCTGGAGCTTATGGCGCTGTGCTGGGATCGACCTACAATACGCGGGGCAGGCCAGCGGAAGTGTTAGTGGACGGCGCGAGGGCGCGGGTGATCCGGCGGCGGGAGAGTATGCCGGATCAGTGGAGATTGGAGAGTCTCTAACATGAACGACCAGACGGTCGACATAAAGCGGAAGCGTTACCTGGCGTCGTAGGTCAGTTTGCCACCGACCCAGGTCTTGAGCACCTTCACGTCGCGGATCTTGACGGGATCGATGCTCAACACGTCGTCGCTCAGCAGCACCAGGTCGGCCAGTTTGCCTGGTGTGATCGAGCCTTTCACGTGCTCCTGAAATTCAGCGTAGGCCGATCCCATGGTGTAGGCCTCCATCGCTTCCTTCACGGTCAGCTTCTGCTCGGGAAACCAGCCGTTGGGATTCTTCCCGTCGAGGGTGGCGCGGGTGGTTGCGGCATAGAGAGTCAGCATGGGGTTGAGTGGAGCAACGTTCCAATCGGTGCCGAGGGCGAGCCGGACGCCGCGATCTAGAAACGTACGGAAGGCGTAGGTGCGGCTGGAGCGGTCGTGTCCGATGCGGCCTTCGGCCCAGCGGCCGTCGTCGATGGCGTGATAGGGCTGCACGGAGGCAATCACGTGCAGCTGAGCGAAGCGGTCGAAGTCCTTCGCGGCCATGTGCTGCGCGTGTTCGATGCGCCAGCGGCGATCGCGGGCGCCGTGCGCTTTCTCGATCTCGGTGTAGATGTCGAGAATGGCGGAGATGCCCGCATCCCCGATAGCGTGCGTGCACAACTGCAATCCGGCGGTGTCGGCGTTCATCATGCGATCCCGCATGAGCGAAACGGGGTGCATGGCGTCGGAAAGCAGGCCGCGGTTGTTGGGCTGGTCGTTGAAGGGCTCGAAGAAGTAGGCAGTGGCCGAGCCGAGGGAACCGTCAGCATAGGACTTCAGCGCGCCGATGCGGAGGTAAGGGCCACCGAAAGCGTGACGGATGCCGAGCTTCACCTGATCATCGACTTGCGAGATGAGCGGCGCGGCGTAGATGCGCGTTGTGAGTTTTCCTTCTTCGAGCAGCTCCGAGTAAATGGCAATGTCGGCGTAGTCCGGGTTCATGTGCTGCACGCTGGTGACGCCCAGCGATGCGGCATGTTCGAGGGCGCGTTCAATGGCGTGGCGGCGCTGATCGTGTGTCGGGTCGGGAATCACTTTGTAGACGAGATCTGCAGCGGCATCTTTTAGGGCACCGGTCGGATTTCCCTGGGCATCGTGGACGATCACTCCTCCGTCGGGATCCGGAGTCTTAGCGGTGATGCCCGCCAGCTTCAGGGCGAGCGAGTTAGCGAGGATCATGTGGCCGTCGTAGCGGCTGACAGCGACTGGGGTTTGCGAGGTCGTCGGATCAATCAATTCTTTGGCGGGAAGTTGGGCGGGAGTCCATTTGGTTTCGTCCCAATCGCCGCCGAGTATCCAATCTCCCTTGGGAGTCTTGGCCGCGCGCTCGGCAATGCGGTGAGCGAACTCCTGGGGACTGGTGGCGTCGTTCAACTGGACGTTGTCGAGTTGCTGGCCGCCCGACGTGAAGTGCACGTGGGCGTCGTTGAAGCCGGGAACGAGGCGCTTCCCTGCCCCGTCTTGCACGCGGGTGTTTGGTCCGCGCCAGGCATCGATTTCCTGGTTGGAGCCGACGGCTACAATGCGGTCACCGAGGATGGCGACGGCCTCGGCTTCAGCGTGAGAGCGGTCCACGGTCCAGATTTTCGCGTTGCGGATGATGAGGTCGGCGGCGGGTTTGGATTGGGCAAGGGCGCCCGCCGTACATGCGAGGAGGATTGCGATGTACAGGAAATGCCGCTTCATTCCTTCCCTCCGGGATGAATTCCAATCGTAGAGACGCGGCTTGCCGCGTCACACGCCGACAGGGGGCGCGCCCATGGCAAACGGAGACGCGGCAAGGCGCGTCTCTACGGATGCTTCTCGCCCTTAGCGTTCTCCCCATTTCAGCTTCGTGCTTAACACTTCGAAGAATGTCTTCTTGAAACGCAAGAGCTTGGCCGGATGCGCGGCCTTGACGCAGCGCACGGCGTCGCCGTCGCGTACCGGCATACCGACCTGTCCGTCTACGCTTAGATAGGCCTCTTCCTGACCGGTCTTGACCTGGATTTCGATCTCGACGGAATCGCGCACCACGACGGGGCGGTGCGTCAGCCCGTGCGGGGAGACTGGCGTGATGACAAAGGCGCTGACATCCGGCTTAAGGATGGGGCCGCCGGCCCCAAGTGAGTAGGCGGTCGAACCGGTGGGCGTAGCAACGATCAGGGCGTCGGCCTTGTAGCTGGAGACGAATTCCTTGTCCACGAGGAGCTCAAAGTGATTCAAACGAGAGATGGCGGCCTTGCTGACGACGACGTCATTCAACGCAATGTGGGTGGCGACTGCTCCACCCCCGCGGACCACCGAGCAACTGAGCATGGCGCGGCTGTCCACCATGTATTGACCCTTTTCGATCGCTTCGAGCGCGGGATAAAGATCGGCGAGAGCCAGTTCGGTCAGGAAGCCGAGCGTGCCCAGGTTGACGCCGAGAATTAATGTGCCCGAGCGGCAAACAGCGCGGGCGGCGGACAGCAGTGTGCCATCGCCTCCCAGGACGAGGGCGAGATCGGGGGAGCGGGAGCCTAGTTCGCTGCGCGGGATCGCGTCTGAGGCCGAGAAATATCCGGCGCTCTCGTGGTCCGTCATCACCGTGTACTTGCGCTGGCTGAGCCACTGATGAAGCGGAGGCAGGATGCCGGATAACTCCGGGCGGCCGGGTTTCGAGATGAGAGCGACCGTTTTCGGCCGGGTGGCGCTTTGGGGAGCTTCGGGCATGGAACTCACGATTGTACAGAATCACTCGCCGGCAGGCGGCGGGAACTCGGCATAGAGCAGGAATTCGCGGTTGCCCTCGGCGCCGAGGATGGGGGACTCGATTGAATCGGTGCGGGTCGCGCCCAGATCACGCAGCGCGGCCTCGACCTTGCGCACGGCGGATTGCCGCGCCGATTCGTCGCGCACGATACCGCCTTTGCCAACCAATCCGCGGCCGACTTCGAATTGAGGTTTCACCAGAACTACGATCTGGCGGTTTTCGCGTTTCGCTTGGCCCGAGAAAGAGGCCTGGATGACTGCGGGCAGCACCAGCGTAGCCGAGATAAAAGAAACATCCATGGCGATGAAATCGATGGTTTCACCGATCTGGTCGGAAGTGAGATAGCGGGCGTTGGTTTTTTCCAGAAGTCTAAGGCGAGAATCGTTGCGCAGGCGAAGGTCGATTTGCCCGTAGCCGGTGTCGGCTGCAATCACTCGTCGCGCACCGTGCTGAAGCATGCAATCGCTGAAGCCGCCGGTGGACGCGCCGACGTCGAGGCAGGTCTTGCCGGTGAGATCAATCTGCCAGTGCTCGAGGGCTCTCTGCAGCTTCAGTCCGCCACGGCTTACGTAGCGCAGGTCTTCTCCCAGCAACCGCACTGCGCAGTCGGCTTCCACGGATGCGCCGGCTTTCTCGACCTTCTGCTCATTGACAAGGACTTTTCCGGCGAGAATCAGGCTTTGCGCGCGCTCGCGCGAGGGCGTTAGGCCCCGATCCACCAGCAATTTGTCGAGACGCGTTTTCACTGGGTTGGAGTCACGTTCGCGTTCACGGGTGCACCACCACGGTGCCAGCACCCGATGCAGTGCAGAATGCTGAACCAATTTGTTAACAGATGGTTACAGGAATAAGTTCCGCGTTTTGCACAGAGTTTTCCACGGCGATGTTGAAAAGTGTATCGACAATGCCAATAATTTTTCCCAAAAAAGAAAAGCCGCCTCCTGGGCGGCTTCAAACTTCATCATCCGAACCTGTCCAGCGCTCAGCCAGCAACTTCTTCCAGCAGTTTCTGGTCAATGTCGAAATTGGCGTGCACGTTCTGCACGTCGTCGTGCTCTTCGAGCGCCTCGATCAAACGGATCATCTGGGTGGCCTGCGCGCCTTCGAGCTTGATGTAGTTTTGCGGCACCATCGAGACGGCGGAAGAGATGGGGGTGATGCCGGCCTTCTTCACGGCTTCGAGAACGGCCTCGTAAGCGGAAGGTTCGGTGATAATTTCCCAGTTCTCGCCGTCATCCTTCAGGTCTTCCCCGCCAGTTTCCAGGATGATGTTCATCAGGTCGTCTTCTTTGGCAGCGGATTTGGGGACGACGATGTAGCCCTTCTTGTGGAACATCCAGGAGACAGCTCCGGCTTCGGCCATGTTGCCATTGTTCTTGCCGAAGACGTGGCGGATTTCGCTCACGGTGCGGTTACGGTTGTCGGTGGAGATTTCCGCCAGCAACGCCACGCCGCCGGGGCCATAGCCTTCCAGGACAAACTCTTCGTAGGTCGCGCCGGGGAGTTCGCCGGTGCCGCGCTGGATGGCGCGCTTGATGTTGTCGGCGGGCATGTTCTCGGCTTTGGCCGCCACAACGGCGGTGCGCAACCGCGGGTTCATGTCGGGATCGCCCCCGCTCTTGGCCGCCATCGCGATTTCCTTAATGAGACGGGTGAAGATCTTGCCGCGCTTGGCGTCGAGCGCGCCCTTCTTGTGCTTGATTGTGGCCCATTTTGAATGGCCAGACATGGGAATACCTCGATCTAAAGAACTGGAATTGCGTTATTGACTAAGAAGTCGCCCGCGGAGGAGATCACGGATAGCCTCGACGAAAACTGGTCAGGCGAAGAGAGATTATAGCATGGGGCACGGATCGACTGCGGCCCCGGTGGCTGCGTCTTAGATGTCACTCTGCCCAAAGGATGGTGTGCGGTACCCTTAGAGGTATTCCGCCATGCCAGCTAATCGCTTGGATCGCCTGCTTTCACAGCTAGAGGAAAGCCGCTACCGCTTTGGCCCAGGCGAAGCGGGGCGCGTCGTCAGACTCCTCAGCTCGTTGGAATCCGCTCGGTTCTTAGAAGTCAGGTCGTTAATTCGATTCCACGAAGCATTGCTCTTCCTGCGAGCCTTTCCGCAGGGCGCCAGCGTAGTCCGCAAGACCGAGAAGCTGCTCAACACCTTCTGGAAGAGAGTGGCGGAACTGCGCCAGCGCGGAGTAGATCTGGGCTCTTTGGACACATTCGAATTCTCGGGCATCGCCGGTACCGCGATGGAGGACACGCTCAGCTTTGACGTCGCACGCTGGCTGATCCGGCGCATGCCGGGCAAAGTCCAGATCGCCTGGGACAACTACGAGCCGGGACGCGAGCTAGGCGCAACCTGGCCGCGCTTCATGCCGCTGCTGGAAGACGACGCCTACGTCGAGGCCGATACGCCCTGGCGGCAGTGGCTCGAAGCGGCTCAGGGAAAGAAGAGCGCGAGCCCGGAGTGGCTGATCCGGCGGTTTGAAGAGTTGCCCCTATCTGAGCACGACAAGGCTGAACTCTACGGTTCGCTGCGGCTTCCCTTGCGCTGGGATCTTGGCAACTCGCGGGTGTCGCGGACGCGGAACTGGGAGAGGGTGCGGAAAGTTTTCTATCATACCGAGCCGCTGATCAGCCGCAGCCAAGTGTCGCTGGCAGAGGAGCTGGCGAAGAAACCTCCGGCGCTCGTCAAGCTGTCGCGACGGCAGGGCGAGCGCGTGATGGACACGATCCGGGAAGTGATGCTGGTGCGGTATCGCGAGCTGCACGGAACGACGCTGGGCGATCCGGCCTCGGTCGTCCGGGCGGACGTCGGACGCGGGATGTCCATTTATCTTTGGAACCTGCCGCCGGAACGCCGGCTGCCGCTACGGGCTTATGTTGCGGGTTTCAGCGTGAAGAACCGCGTGCCTATTAATTACATCGAGGCGATCGGACTGTGCGAGTGGATAGAAGTCGGATTCAACACCTTCTACACGTTCCGCGGCGGCGAAACGCGATGGGTCTATGCCCAGGCGCTGCGCTGTCTGTGCCACCTGATGGGCACGACTTGCGTGTCGGTGTATCCGTACCAGCTTGGACATGACAACGACGAGGCCATTGAGTCGGGCGCGTTCTGGTTTTATCGCAAGCTGGGGTTTCGGCCGGGACGTCCGGAGTTGTTGCGGATGGTGGAGCGCGAAGAGAGCAAGATCGCCGCGAATCCGAAGTACCGAACTTCGGCGCGCACCTTGCGTCGTCTGGCGGCGGGACATGTGTTCTACGAGCTGCCGGGGAGTGAAGTTGGGGCGTGGGATCGTTTCTCAACCCGCAACATCGGATTGAGCGTGAGCAGGCGCATGGCGCGGGAATTCGGCGGGGACAACCGCCGGATGGGGGCTAGCGCGGTGAACAATGTAGCTCGAGCGTTGGGCGCGCATACCTCGTCGTGGACGACTCTGGAGAAGGCAAGTTTTGAGAATTTTGCAGTCGCGCTGATGCTCGTGCCTGATCTTGCGCTGTGGACGCGCGAGGAAAAAACCTGGCTGGTGCGGATCATTCGCGCCAAGGCGGCGCGCGACGAGATGCGATATCTGCACCTGATACAAAGGCACGATAAGTTGCGTGCGACGCTGCTGAAGATGGGGACATAGATGAAGGCGGCTGCCGAGCCTTCGCTCGGCGAGACAGCCGAGGGCGGCTGTCCCTACCTGCTTCGTCTTGCCCTGTAAGCGTACACCACCGCCAACAGGGGCGGGGCGAGCAGGAATCCCCAGAACGGAATCGCAAATCCCAGAATGACTGGCACCAGGATCGAAGCCCACATCGGTACCTTAGCGACGCGCCGCATGATGAAGGGTTGGAGGAAAAAGCCATCCACTACGGCGATGACCGCGTACAGGATCAGCACGTAGAGGGGATGTTCCCAGTCCTGCCAGCGTATGAGAGCTGCCAGGGCCGGACCGACCAGGCTGAGCACTGGCCCGAGATGTGGGACGATCTGGAGGCCGGCGGCGAGGATGGCCCACAGCGGAGCCCAGGGAATCTTGAGAATCCAAAGACCTATCAGCCACAGGAGTGCGACCGCGATCGAGTCCTGCACCTGGGCGACGGCCCAGTTCTTCAGGGCAGAGCCGGTGATGCGGACGTGCTCTTTTGCTTCCATGGGCGTTTGATGCGGTTAAGAGCTTCAACCCCAAAGATCGCAAAGGAACGCGCAAAGGTCGCGAAGATGTATTTGCGTCTAAAGGTTTCTGTTTAACTCAATGACTCAAACTGCCCCGCTGTCCGGCTTGAACTGCGTCCGCCCGCCAGTGTATAACTACAGGGAGAGTGCTTGTAAGTCATTGATTTTAGCGGAAGTGGTGGAACTGGCAGACACACCATCTTGAGGGGGTGGCGCCGAAAGGCGTGGGGGTTCAAATCCCCCCTTCCGCACCAAACTTCTGATTGGTCAAGCCTCCTTTGGGCAGCGGCCCGCCGGAGTTTCTTGTAGTCATGACAATTCTGATCACAGTAATTCACGTCATCGTGTGCCTGTTTCTGATTGCAGTGGTGCTGCTGCAGAGCGGCAAGAGCGGCGACCTGGCTGCGGCCTTTGGGGGTCAGGGCAGCCAGACGGCGTTTGGCCCGCGCGGCGCGGCCACGGCTCTTTCCAAGGCAACCACCTTCTCGGCAATTATCTTCATGGTCACTTCCATCACGCTTTCAATCTATGCCGCGCGCAGGACTGGTCCGGCGTCGGTGCTTTCGGGAGTAAAGCCGGGACAGACCAAGTCGCAGCCCGCGCAACCCGCGCCCCAGCAACCACAGCAGGCGCCGACGCAGAAGTAGCTCTCAGCTGTCAGCTTTCGGCTCTCAGCAACCTTACGGGCGTGCGACTTCTTTTGGCCATCGCATCTGATTTTCTGGGAACGATCCGCCGCTGGTGGACCCTCCTGGCTGAGAGCTGAAACCTGAGAGCTATCTCAGAAACGGATTCCCTTCCCTTTCCTCTCCAATCGTGGTTTTCGGGCCGTGGCCTGGAATCACAATGGTCTCGTCAGGTAGCGCCAGGACGCGTTGATGCAGGGAGCGCATGATTTTCTCGTAAGACCCCCCAGGGAGGTCGGTGCGTCCGATGCTGCCGGCAAAGAGCGTGTCTCCCGCAATGAGTAGCTTCTCGGCCGGGAAATAGAGGCAGACGCTGCCTTCGCTGTGGCCTGGGGTGTGGAGAACATTGGCGGACAGGACTCCAGCCGACACCGCTTCGCCGTGACTGAGATTGGCGTCGATTTTCACTTCACCGGGCGCTGCCATTCCTACCCAGGTCGCCTGCACGTCCAGCATCTTCAGCAGCGCGTAGTCGTTCTGATTGAGCAGGATCGGAGCGCCGGTCAACGCGCGCAGTTTCATGGCGCCGCCCACGTGGTCAATGTGGGCGTGGGTGATCACGATCTGCTTCACTTTCAAATTGTGCTTGCGGATGATGGCAGCAATTTCTTCGATGTCGTCGCCGGGGTCAATGACCATCGCCTCGCGAGTGGTTTCGTCACCGATGACGGAGCAATTGCACTGCAGCGGGCCGACCGGGAGGATCTCGTGAATCATGCAGATTTATTCTCGCTCAGCGGGAGAAAATCCACCACGGAGGCACGGACACGGACGAAGGCCAAGAGAGGGTTTTCACCTCTGCAATCTGACTTCTTACTTCTGACCTCCCTACGATGCGGCCGCGACCTGTCCCGTCCGATTCTGATCCGCGCGGAAGCGCAGCAGGGCGGCGATGTTGCCCGCGCGATCCAACTCCGAGTTCTCCTTCAGGTAGAACAATTCAATGTCGCGGCGGATGGCGAGCGGAATAATGGCGTCGCCGACGTCGCTCAGTTCGCGGGTCCGGCGGCCACAGGCCACGCACGCCGGCACGATGTGGGCGTCGAGATGGCCGCAGTGCGTACACTCGACCGCGCGCGCGGAATAGTTCTCGGTCAGGAACAGCGTCTGGACTTCGCCGGTCTCAAGCGCGCGCAGCACGCGGCGCAGGCCGGTCACACCCCGCCCGTTGGCTTTGGCAAAGCCGATCGCCTCTTCCGCTTTGGCGCGGCCGCGCTCTTCGATCCATTTCTTCAGCAGGGCGTCGGCGTGGGTGCGGATTTCTTCGTCGCCCACGCTGGCCACGTCCGCCGAGAAGCGTCCGATCAACCGCTGCTTAACATAGGGATGCAGGTGCGGCTCGAGTTCCGGCCAGTTGCTGGGATGGCAGCCGATGATGAGCCGCTGCCACAGACCTTTTTCCAAGTCCGTGCGCAGGCGTTCTGAGACGGCCTTGAAGTGCTGCAGTGCTTCTTCAGAGATGCGGCGTTCGGCGTGGCCGGCTTCGTAGCCGTGGTAGCCGTAGCTGGCGGCGTTGCGCGAAAGCATGTGGACGATGGCTCCACGCTCGCGCAGATCGTCCAGGCGAAGATCAAAGAAGCGGGCTCGTTGCCGGTCCACCATGGCAACACAGAGCTCGGGTTGCGCGCCCAGCAGTACGGCCAGGGGTTTGAGTTGCAGGCGGGGCTGGACGTAAATTCCGGTGGCTCCCAGCCGCGGCGGGAGATCGAACTCCTTCCACAGGTTGTGGGCGGAACAGGCGAAGACAGCCCGCCCCCGGGCATGGCCGGGCAACCGGCTGGCAACTTCGAGCACACGGTGGAGGT
>JBASRS010000050.1:0-69320 GCA_049273945.1 Terriglobales bacterium
GTCCATGCCAGGTCCACGATTTGCTCGTGCGTCAGGACGGAGTAGGCGGACGAACCACCGCTGCACATCAGCACGACGAAAAGAAGTGCCGCCACACGGAAAAAGAGCAGGCGCTGCCAACCCTTGGCTATCGCGCCTGGCGATATTGCCGGGTAGCGCATGACTCAAACGCGCCCGAGAACCAGCAGAATGACAACGATGAAAAGGGCCAGTCCCACCCCACTGGTCGGGGCATAACCCCAATTCCGGCTATGCGACCACCGTGGCAGGACACCTAAAAGTGCTAAAACCAGGATCACGATCAATAGAAGTCCAAGCATGTTTTGCTCCTTGTTATGTATCCACGAGGGGAGCAGCCTCTCCCGAGGCTGCTCCGGGTACACCACTTACATCGAGATGTTGATCGCAAGTCCGACGTTGGGATACCTGCGGTTGTGCAGGTAATAACCATTGTCGACATAGGTGACATAGACGTCGTCGGTGTCGTACCAGTCATCCGCCCAGTATCCTGGCCATGGGTCAACGAGACTGAACCAATAGCCCTCGTACTGGAAGCGCGGATATCCGCCCACCACCAGGAAGGGCCGTCCGTAGATTCGGAACCCATGATCCGGCCCAAAGTATCCACGGAACCGGTCGTCAGGGATGCGGTAGCCGTGGTAGCCGCCACGCTGTTGCCAGGTGCGGTGGTCGGCATCCCAGCGCTGTGAGCGATGCTGTTGCCAAGCGCTCTGCTGGACATGCTGCTGCTGAGCGCGATGTGGCTGCCCGTTGCTTCGCTGTTGCTGAGCGTGCTGCTCTTGCCGGTTGTTCTGGTCCTGCCGCTTCTGTTGCTGAGCGTGCTGTTGCTGCTGCCGGGCACGGTCTGGCTGCTGATGTTGAGCGCTCGGTGTCTGGTTGTTCCGCTCCTGGCGTTGCTGTTGCTGAGCGTGCTGCTGTTGTTGGGCATGCTGTTGCTGGTTATGCTGTTCGTGCCGCTGGTGTTGCTGAGCGTGCTGTTGCTGCTGAGCATGCTGCTGTTCGGGCCTGGCTTGCTCGTGCTTGCTCTGTTGTCGTGCGGGATGGTCTTGCTTTTCGCCCTGCTGCTCGTGTTGTGCGTAGGCAGGAGCAGCGATTCCGAGAAGCACAGACAGAACGGCTGTGCTGGTGATTCCAATTACTTTCATGAGTGCTACCTCCATTACTGCTGGTTACGTACGCTTGCGCTACTGCAAGCCCCCTGGCGTCGCGTTGACCGGGTTGCCGATGGCTTCGCCGGATACGAGAAGTTCTACTCTCCGGTTCTGCTGGCGGCCGGCAGAGTTATCGTTGGAGGCCACCGGCAAAGAGTTGCCGAAGCCTTTGGCTGAAACCGAATTGGTCGCTACGCCTTGTTGCACGAGATAATCGCGCACCGAACCGGCACGGTTCTCAGACAGTGTTTGATTCATTGCATCGCCGCCCACATTGTCCGTGTAGCCGCCGACTTCAATGTTGAGTCCAGGGTAGGCGAGCAGAATACCGGCCACTTTCGCCAGCTTCTCCCGTGCCCCCGGTTTCAATGAGTATTTTCCGGTGTCAAACAAAACATCGGACATACTGACGATCAGCCCGCGCGCGCTGTCGCGAGTCTGAAGGATGGAATTCAACTGTGCTGACAAGCGCGTGCGCATGGCCGCTTTGTCGGTTTCCGCTTGCTGCGCGCTCAACTGCGCTTGCTGTGCCGCCAAGCGGGATTGTTCCGCATCCGCCTGGGCTGCGGAGAGGGCATTCGCCGATGCAGCCTGGCTGTCCGCCATATCTGCCTGAGCCTTCAAGGTCGCGGATTGTGCGTCCGCAGCCTCGGTCCGGGCCTTGGCTGCATCCGATTCGGCCTGAGCCTTTGCCGTTTGAGCTTTCACCGTGTCGGATTGGGCTTGCTCTTTCTGCCGAATCGCGTCATCAGCCTGCCCCTGCGATTTCGCCTGTGCATCCGCTGCATCCCGGCGTTCGTTCGCCAGGCGCTCCTCGTCCATCTTCTGGACTGAGATCGCCCGTGCATCTTCGGCAGTTTGTACTACCTCCCGGGCGACTGCGATCAACTGTTTTTGCGGGACATTGTTTTGCACGGCGTATTCATCCGCGTTGTTCATCAAATGAAGAGCGTGCTGATAGCTGTCGCTGGCGTACCTCTCGGCACCCTCGGATTGGGCAATGCGCAGTGCATTTCGCGCCTCGAAATATTCCAATGGCAACCTGGCGTTCAGAACCACCGGGTCGAATTTGTAGCCGGTGGGGATGTATCCGCCGCGCTCGAGAAAGTCATGCTTGGTGTTGAGTGCCTCGGTAGTTCCCTTGGTGTCCTCGCGAACGATATTTTCAATCACGACGACGTTGCTGGGCTGGCGCACGGCATAATAAGGTTCCGCCGTGACGACCAGCGCGAAGGCTTGAAGGTCGGTGGTCACGTCCAGCTTGCTGCGGTGGTTGTCGCCCACCAATATCTCGCCCAGGTTGATGGCCCGGCCTTCGGGCGAAATTGCCCACAGGATGTAGGTCAGGTACTCATTGCCGAACGCCGTGGGCTTTTGCAGATTGCCGAATTCCACCTCGATTTCGATGTAGCCCTTTTTGCTTTCCACTTTGGCTTGGCCGTTGGCCCCGGGCATCAGATCCGTGCCCGCAAAATCCAGCTTGGTGGCTCCGCCGCGATGCTGGTAGTTGACAGCCTGCACGCTGCGGCTGACTACGGTCACTCGGAACGTAGGCGTCGGACTCATAGGTTCGACGGCCATGGTGGCTTGAGACTTGGTTTGAGCTGCCGCGCTCAAACTCAGTGCGATTGCGGCTGCTAACAAAAGCTTAGTTTTCAAAGGATCTCCTTGAGGCAGATGTCTGCCGTGTTGCGTGTCTCGATCTTGAGGTTGTGCGGCCGGCCTTCCCGCGGGGTGTCCGTGAGTGAATACGTCAGGAACCGATGCGGATCCGGGAAAGGGAACTGAAGAGCCCAAAAACATTCAGGATCCACAGAACCACTGCAATAACCACGACGCCATTGAGAATTGACTTGATGGATCCCTGCATTGGAATGAAGCGATTCACCAACCACAGGAGCACACCGACCACGACCAGCACTTCCAGGATTTGAATTAGAGGCATAATCTTGACCTTCCTTAGTTTCGCGGGCTAACGCCTCTCATCCGCCTGGAGGTGTTGCCCTAATTTCAATGTGCGAGAGCTTCTAGGGTCGAATTGTGTCCGCCGTAAGGTTTCGCGGCATACACACGGATGAAGAATGCCGATTGGCTGGATGTGGTCGCTTCGCCGTGACTTGGGCGCGCAGCGACCTAAGAATGAGAGCTACGAATCAGCGGTCGTCGCCCTCTCGACACACTCAGGAGAATAAAGAATGACAGGTGTAGACTTTCGTGTCTGAGCAAGATAGCTCACATGCGAGAAGCAAGGATCGATCGACCGGCCGCCGGAAAAATCAAATCACCGACACTTCGTTGCGTCTGGCGGTGCGCAGGTGCGGATAAGAATTATCAGCAACGCCCAGCCGTGTGGAGCGCATCAGTTCCCAGGAATACCCAAATTCTTGTCCACACTGCAAGCAGACCTGGTACGTCCGTTTCTTGATCGTGAACACACCACTAAGTTGGCGGTGATGGCACCCGAACGCAAACTGGAAGATCCAAACGAGTTGTTTCATAAATCGTCCGCTCGCTGCCGGCGCTCGCAACTTCCATTGGCATCGAGCCAATTTAGTAGCGAACGAATGCTGCCCCGAACCAGGGCAATGGAACAGTCGGCGGCGCCGTAATAGAGGTTGATGGTGTCGCCATCGGGCTGCATCGTGTAGCCGCACGGGAACACGACATCGTCAACGTCGCCGTGGACCTCGTAGTCGGCCTCGGGCCCAAAGATCCACGAATCTCCTCGCAGCAGGCATTTTTCCGGATTCTCAAGATCGAAAAGGGCCAAGCCCAATCGATAGAGACAGCCCGAAGGCGTCTGTCGTACTCCGTGGTAGAACACGAGCCATCCTCTGGGAGTCTCGATCGGCGGCGGCGACAACCCAATTTTGTTTGCGTCCCACCAGGCGCCTCGACGGGCTTCCAGCATGAGCCGGTGCCTGCCCCAATGGCGCAGGTCAGGAGAGTAGGAAATCCATATGTGCGCTCCGAGTGTCGTCGCCGGCCGATGAATCAGCGCCCAGTAGCCATCGATTCTCCGGGGCAGAAGCGCGCTGTCTTTGTCGTCCGGTGGCATAATGACGCCGTAACGCTCAAAACTTCGGAAGTCTTTGGTCAGGGCCAGAGACACTCCCGGGCCGCCACGCGAATAGGAGGTGTAAGTGACCACATACTGCTGCAGTTCAGGCACGAAAGTGATGCGAGGATCCTCAATGCCCCAGATTTCCTCCGGATGTTCCTGGGGGCTGGGCATCAATGTCGGTTCGCTGTCAATCTGCCATCCATCGACACCGTTCTGCGATCGAGCCGCGCAAAGGTGCGACAAACCGCGGCGATCCTCCACGCGGCAAAGCAGCAGGGTAGAGCCATCGGCCAGTAGCGTCGCGCCCGCATTGAACACACTATTAATATGGTATGGCCAATCCTTACTCGTTAGGAGCGGGTTGGCCGGGTGCCGAAGAAGGAGTGGCTCGTAGCGAGTACTCGTAAGATTCATGAGTGTCGTTTCGTTGGTAGTCACGACGGGATTTCCATCTGTTCCGGCTCCTGCAGCGAGCGCATCTCCAGCAGTGCCATCAAGAACGAAAGCGTCGATTCTGCGCCCTGGTTTTCATTGGCGCGGTCGGGATGCAAACCGTCCCGGCAGCCGCCTGTGGCGGAATCATAAAGAGGTAGTTGCAAATCGTTCTCGCCCAGGAACCAGTTGAAGGCCGACCAGGCTTCGCTACGCCAGCGGCTGTCACCAGCTACGCGGTACGCTTGCACACACGCAGAGACGGCGCCGGCGGCTTCAAGTGGCTGTTGATCGAAGCGGGCCTTTTCACCACCCTTGCGATAGAAGCCTTGCGACCCGATCGGTACGAAGTGGCCGTTCGCCTCGCATCGTTGCTGTGTCAACAGCCAATCCAGCGCTTCGAGGCCGGCTGAAACCATACGCTGGTCCGAGCACGCCGAGCCCACCAGTAACAGGGCTTGGGGCAGTCTCGAATTTCCGTAGGCAAGCATATCCTCAAACCACTTCCAATCAGGGCTGCGGACTGCCTCATACATTACGAGCAAGCGTTGTGCGAGGGCGGATCGTACTCTCTGGGCGTCGCGGTCGCCAGGATACGAATCGAGGTATTCCTGAATTCCGAACAGGGTATAGGCCCAGGCCCGAGGGCTGCTGAATTCCACAGCGGCGGAGAGGGAAAACTCAAACAAACGCCCGGCAGCGCACCTCAATCCCTGATCCTCGGATCGGCCCAAGACCGTTCCCAGTCCCCACAACGCACGGCCGTGACAATCTTCGGAGCCGTCAGCTTCGTTCCACCGGCGATCGTAGCCGAGAAAGTTCTTGAATCTACCCTTCACGGGATTGAAGGCATGCTCCAGAAAAGCCAAATACCGGAACGCTGAATCTCGAGCAGCGAAGACTGAAACTACGGAGTCGCTTTTCGCAGGCTGTTTCTTATCCAGTTGCTCCAGCAGCACCGCAAGAACGAGTGCGCGAGCATTGTCGTCGGTGGTATATCCCTCTCCCCGGTTCGGGATCGTAAAAATCGAGTGCTGCAGCATTCCAGTGTCATCGGTCATCCGCTGCAAATGCTCCAGTTTCAACGCTGGCAACTGATCCAGCGCTCTCCTGGCAACGCGGGCCGAGAACTGAACGTGCGGACTCTCCATGTGGTCGCTGCGCACCCGCGCGAAACTCTCCATGTAACCCTGCGCTACTCTTTTCCAGATCATCTCCCGTGCGAACAGATACGCGCGTTTACGCATGGCATGGCGTATCGCCGGGGTATCCAATAGTTCTATTGTCTTTTGTGCGATCGCGTTGGGATCCTGGAAGGGGACCAGCGCGCCGCGGTTGTCGTCTAACAACTCGACCGCATGCCAGTACGGGGTCGAGATGATCGCCTTGCCGGCGCCGAGTGCAAACGCGAGCGTCCCCGAAACTACCTGCGCCTCATGGCGGTAAGGAGTGATGTAAATGTCTGCGGCGCCGATGAACTCGACCATTTCCTCAGGGCTGACGAAGCGGTCGTGGAAGATCACTTGCGACTCCACTCCCACCTCCTTCGCCAAAGCCTGCAAGCTGGCTCGGTACTTGTCGCCCTCGCGACGGAGGATATGAGGGTGGGTCGCGCCTGCGACGATGTAGACCACGTTCTTGTGTTTAGACAAAATCTGGGGCAGCGCCTGAATTACGTTTTCAATTCCCTTATTCGGCGAGAGCAGACCGAACGTGACTAGAACCGCCTTTCCTTCCACGCCAAAGCGGTCTTTGTAGAAATTGGGATCCAGGAAGGGCAGGTCTGGAACGCCGTGCGGAACCATGTCGATCTTGCTGCCGGGCACCTTGAAGATTTCCTGCAAGAACTGGGACGAGAGCTGGCTCATGACAATGAGGCGGTCCGAAAGTTCGGCGATTTCTTCCATGACCAGCATTTGGCCAGGATTTGGCTCGCGAAGAACCGTGTGGAGAGTAGTCACCACGGGCATCTTCAAGCCCCGCAGCAGATGCAAAATATGGCTCCCGGCCGGGCCGCCGAAGATTCCATACTCGTGCTGCAGGCAGACCATGTCGATATTGTTGAAGTTCAGGAATTCAGCCGCTTCCTGATACGACGTCACGTCGTCCTGGGCGAGCGACCATCGCACTCGGGCGGGATAGTCATACCCCTGTTCCGTGTCGTTCACGGGCAGTGCCAACAATCGAGCGGTTCCGTACTCTGCTGAAATGGCCGCGCACAGATCCGTGGTAAACGTAGCAATGCCGCACTGCCGCGGAAGATAGTTCCCGATCACCGCGATGCGACTGGGCAGGGACGGCTTCGATTGAAATCGTGGGCGACCCGCTGAGACCCCCTCTCGTACCAGGGGGTGCGGGCCGACGACTTCCAAGACCACCTTGGGAAACACTGTGTTTGGTAGTGACATTTGTTCTTAATCTGCTCAAAACAGGTGAACGAAGCCACTTTTCAGATGGATAATTTGCCGCTGGTCAGTATTCAACGAAAGTCGACTTGCGGGCTGGTCAAAATTGACCAGATATACCCCGGGGTATCCCGACGTGCCGCAGTACACCAAGACTAGGCACCAGCCTGTACGGGCACTAATTCCGGGCTGCACCGGGAATTGTGGATAGATTTCACAGCGTCTTCCGCCGTGAATCTTCCCATAACCAGTGCCAGCTTACGGTAAATCGTCATCTGGATGGGAGTCCGATCAATGCGTTGCACGTACTCAGCAGTGTGATTGCCGACGCGGTTCACTCTTACCACAAATTTGATGTTTTTCATGATGCTTCCTGCGACCTGGGGATGGCAAACAGATGGGAGCCGACGTGAGCCGCCTCCCATTCCTCTCGCTAGCAAACTGGTTTTTACGCGGCCTTGCCGTGAACCTTGGCTTCGAGGGTCTTCTCGCTGCCAACATTAACCTTGATCTGCTTGGGCTTGGCTTCGGCCTTCTTGGCAAGGCTAATCTTCAGCACGCCTTTGTCATAGTTGGCGCTCACTTGCCCCGGATCCACGGAGCTGGGCAGCGTGAACGAGCGGGTGAAGCTTCCGTACTGCCGCTCGACGCGACGGAAGTTCTCTTCTTTCTCTTCCTTCTCGATCTTGCGCTCGCCATGGACGGTGAGGGTGTTGCCCTCGATGCGGACATCAATGTCTTTTTCGTCGATGCCCGGGACTTCAAGCTTCAGAGTAATGGTGTGCTCGTCCTCGTAGATGTCCACCGGCGGTGCGAAGCTGGTGGTCGTCAACGCCTCTTCCGGGCCTTCGGGGCTATAGGATTCTCGGAAAAGACGGTTCATACGGTTCATGCGGTCTTGCATGGTGGAAAACTCACGGAAAGGTTCCCAACGGGTCAACAGTGTCATAACGCCATTCCTCCTTCAGAGGGAAGCTAAGGGGAAAAACTTCAGATGGGCTGACTTAGTTCAGAGAACCTGAAAGAGTAAGAAGAGGAAGCTTGCTCAACTACAATGCTAGGCTTCTGCGCAACCGTTGTCAAGGATACGGTGGTGTCTTGATTGTGGGTTGCTCCTTCGAGGGCTCGCCCTCGAAATGGCTTTCAACTTCTTCACAACTAAGGGAGAAACGGTTTTTACAAGACGCAAGAATGCCGGCATTCTGATGTGAATGCACTGGTCACAATTGACCAGCCTATTGCTGAGCAACGGTGCATTATGTAGCTATGAAAGCCAAGCAGAAACAAGCCATGGCGGTTCGTTGCCCCACTTGTGGCGCTAAACCAGGAGAGAAATGTGAGCTCAGCACTGGCCAACCCCGCACAGATCCGCATCGAGATCGACGCTTAGTGGCTTCGGAAAAGTACGCCGGGACCGGAGACGCGCTCAACCTCTAGCCCATTCCGCGTTGTGCTGGGACGTCCGCCGTGCCTCGTCGCTATCCAGGTAGCAGCTCTGTTGGATATGGCGCGAGTGTGCCGCAACGATGGCATAGGGCACACCCAGAAAATGCTTCGCAACGATCTCTGTCACCTCGAGGCCATTGAAGTGTTGCCGCTTTACCTTCGCTAGGATCCGCTGCAATGCGTTCTGGATCCCCTGCGCTCCAAGAGCGCCAAAGAACATCGCCTTTACTTCCGCCGCCATGAAAAAAAGTTCCATCCCGAGGCACGGATCTTGCGATCAAGGGCGAAACCATCTCGTACCTTAACCAGGTTCCAGGTGCCCGAATAGGGCTCGCTCTCCAGGCCAAGGAGTTGTGACATCAGCGGCCCCTCCTCGATCAGGATGGCACCGACGTGAACGGCGGGTGGCATAAATCCTCCAGAGAAGCCAGGCTGGCGGTCAAGCTCGGGTAAGCACGATCACCACGGTCAGCAACAGTGAAACGAATATCAACGCGCCGCTGCCCAGCAGCACGATTGCGCTAAACAGGTCAGGCTTCATCAGATCTTCTGGATGCATTTCATTCCTCCTCCTCGCGGAGGCGTGGCAGGCGAGGCCGGCCCTGACGAGGTGCCCTCCACTGGAAGGCGCCTCGGTTGCGGATTCCGGCTGATGAACAGCCGGCAATGGCCCGCGAACCACCTGGTCTGGGCAAGCTCCTGCCTCAAGACGCAGGCCGCCTGGTTTGACGGATCAACGCTCTCTAGAGGCATCAATAGATTCGCTCACTTCCTTTCGAAATACTGTGCAGAATGGCTCACGTCATGAGCTATCCGGCAAAATAAATCCCCGCGTAAATCCGCATTTTTCCCAATTTGAAAGCAACCGTCGCCAATCGTTGAGGCCGATGTGAGCAATTTTGAACAGAATTGTCAGAACGGACTCTTCTAGAATTCGCCCCCAACAGTGCGGAGAAGAGGCGATACCTATGCGTAAAGAGAACAGCAGTCATAAGATCTGGTTCACAGCATTCCTATTGCTCGTTTTCGGCGCCGGATGCAGCGATCCGGACAAGGCCGGCAACCCAGGCGTAACTCCGCCCACAGTAGTTTCCGTAGCCCCTCCTGATGGCGCGGTCGGTGCCTGTCCCAACACGATCGTCACCGCCACCTTCAGCAAGGCGATGAATCCTGCGACGATCAATGACACGACATTTACGTTGACAGCACCCGGGCCTACGCCCGTGGCAGGGGTAGTTACCTACGATGCGCCCAGCAACACTGCGATTTTTACACCATCAAGCACTCTCGCACTGAGCACTGTCTATACGGCCACGATTACGACCGGAGCCAAGGATACATTTGGCAATTCGCTCGCGAGCGACTTCGTATGGAGCTTCACAACCGGTAGCACAACATGTCAGGCCGGGCCGCCCACCGTGATTTCGGTAACCCCGCCGGATGGCGCTAGCGGGATATGTCCCGACACCGTAGTCGTTGCCACCTTCAGCGAAGCGATGAATCCTGCAACGATCAATAGCACGACCTTCCTGTTGGCAGCGGGCGCTACAGCCGTGGCAGGAGCGGTTACCTACGATGCACCCAGCCATGCAGCGACCTTCACACCAACCAACCCTCTCACACTGAGCACCCTCTATACCGCCACCATAACCACGGGAGCCCAGGATCTCTTTGGCAATTCACTGGCAAGTGATTTTGTCTGGACGTTCACAACCGCTGCGGTGGCATGTCAAAGCGTCGTACCGCTGGGATCTGCTTGCAGTTTCGGAATTCTGGCCGGTTCCACGGTCACCAACTCCGGACCGACCCACGTTACTGGGGATGTTGGCGTGTGGCCCGGGAGCGCGATCACTGGATTTGGGCCGGGAGGGGGAACAATAACGGGCACGTTCCACGCGGGCGATGCGGTCGCCCAGACCGCCCAGGGTGATTTGACCGTTGCCTATAACTTCGCCGCGGGAGCAGCAGGAGGGGCCGTCCTCACCGCAGATATCGGAGGGCAAACCCTCGCTCCTGGCGTTTATAAGACGACGAGCGCCCAACCCTCGCTTGGAATAACCGGAAATCTCACCCTCGATGGTGGAGGCGATCCAAACGCCGTCTGGATCTTCCAGATCGTGTCCACACTGACGACGGCAGCGACGAACAGCAACGTCATTCTAACCAACGGCGCCACGGCTCAAAACGTGTTCTGGCAGGTTGGTAGTTCGGCGACGCTTGGAACGACCACAACGTTCGCAGGAACCATTATGGCTCAGGCGTCGATCTCGCTTGACACCGGCGCGATTTTGAATGGCAGAGCGCTGGCCCGGACGGGCGCAGTCACATTGCTGAGCAATCCGGTGAATGTACCTCCCTGTCCGTGAGGTTTTCGATTAGTGGACTAGCCTGAGGCTGGTCCACTACCGGGCAGACGGGAAAAGCATGATTTCACGTTATTGAAGTTCGGAGGAATTGGCACATGTCATCTCACTCTCATAACCCTTGTGGCCGTGTCGCAATTATGCGGTTGGCACTAGTTGCTCTCCTGTGTAGCGTTGGCACGTTCGCGGCAGCGCAGGATGAGCCTCCTCCCAAATGGGAGCTTTTCGGCGGATACTCCTTCTTCCATCCCGGCGCCGATGTGCACGGCCTGCTTCCAGGAGGAGTGTCCCCGGTGAGCAGCCGCCTGGAACCGAATCCGCGCGGCGCTGGTGCCAGCATCACCTACAACTTCAACGGTTGGTTCGGATTGACAGCCGACGGCAGCGGCCATTGGGGCAGCGGCGAGACCACGGCCGCCAAAGAGATTGACGATGCTGCCTTCTACAATCTCTCAGTGGGGCCGAAGCTGACCTTTCGGGGCCATTATTTTTCCCCGTTTTTCGAAGGTCTCGTCGGCTGGCACCGCCTCACATCCGACCTCTTCCAGGACGATAGCGGTATCGGGTTCATGGCGGGTGGCGGTCTCGATATAAACGTCAATAGGCACTTCGCTTTACGTCTGATTCGGGCCGACTACGTGTTCTCGAATCATCAGTATGGTCCGAAGGCGAGCGTTCCCGCCACCGATGTCAGAGGCGTCCGACTGCAAAGTGGTGTGGTATTCCTGTTCGGCGGCGGCGGACCGGCGCCTGCTCCGGTAGCGGCGAGTTGCTCGGCGCAGCCCACGGAGGTGATGGTGGGCGAACCGGTAACAGTGAATGCGAGCGCCAGCAACTTTAACCCCAATCACACGCTCACCTATGACTGGAGCAGCACCGGCGGCAAGGTGTCGGGCAACAACAACGCCGCCATGATCGACACCAACGGATTGGCGGGAGGCAGCTACACCGCCACGGCTCGGGTAACCGATCCCAAAGCCAAGAAGAACAATGAGGCAAGCTGCAGAGCGACCTTCGCCGTGAAGGAACCGCCGAAGAATCCGCCGGCCATTTCGTGTTCGGCCAGCCCGTCGACAGTTCAAACGGGCACCCCGTCCACTATCAGTTGCACCTGCACCAGTCCGGACAATGCCGCCGTTACGGTAGGCGGGTGGACCGCGACCGGAGGCAGCATCTTGGGTAGCGAGGGCAACAGCGCAACCCTAAATACGTCCGGTGCTTCTGCCGGTCCAATCACAGTGAGTGTGAGTTGCAGCGACTCACGTGGCCTAAACACTCAGGGCACGACCCAAGTCAGAGTGGAGAGCCCTCCTGCTGTTTCGCCTGAGTTCCAGCGACTCGAAGCCAGACTCGCCCTGCACAGCATTTACTTTCCGACGGCTCAGCCTACAGTCACGAACCCCGATAGAGGCCTGCTTGCCAGCCAGGAGAAAACGCTCATTTCGCTTGCGGCCGATTTCAAGAAATATCTCGAGACTAAACCGGATGCGCACTTGACGCTCGAAGGCCATGCCGACCCACGGGCCTCCGTGGAATACAATCAGGCGCTCTCCGAACGGCGTGTGGAGCGCACCAAACGCTTCTTGATCGAACACGGCGTTCCGACCGCAAACATCGAAACCAAGGCGTTTGGCAAGCAACAAAATCTAACCGAAGCCCAGGTGAAAGATGCAGTTGAGCACAACCCCGAATTGACTCCAGCGGAGCGGCAGAGGGTGCTCAACAACCTGACAACGATTCTCCTGGCGAGCAATCGACGTGTGGACATCACTCTGAGTACCACTGGTCAGCAGTCCATCCGCCAATACCCGTTCAACGCTGCGGATTCCTTGACTCTGCTCCGGCAGGCAGAAACCAAGAAAACGACCGGGCCGGCGGCAAAGAAAAAAGCGAAGCCTAAGCCTAAGGCTCAGCAATAAGCCAGGCCGTAGGTGCAACACAACGAAAAGGCCGGCCGAGTGTATCATTTGACCGAGCCTTTTTTGTCCTTCGGTTTGATCGGGGAATCTATGGACCTACAGGAGTTCACTCCGTATGATTGGAACGGTGCTTACTGTGGTGGAGGGAAAGGGGCGGCTGGACTGGTTCCGGAAGGTACCGATTCCGCGCAATCGTCCTGCGGGCTCTCTTGAAGGGTACCCAACCATGACTCCCGTTGCAGTGACTAAAAAGAACCGCGAATTCGACCCCGACACTTTCCTTGCCACCATCGGCGACGGCAGGAAGATTGTGGCTGTTCCGAAAAAGCAATCGATATTCGCCCAAGGGGATGCGGCGGACGCTGTCTTCTATATCCAGAAAGGCAAGGTCAGGCTCACCGTCGTGTCCAAGATCGGCAAGGAAGCCACGATCGGCATATTGAGCGAGGGGAATTTTTTTGGTGAAGGCGCGTTGGCCGGTCAGGTTGTTCGGATGGGATCTGCGGCTGCAATGACAGATTGCGAGCTTCTGCGGGTGGATAAGAAGGCGATGATGACTGCCCTGCACCACGAACACGCGTTTTCTGACATGTTCGTGGCCTATTTGCTGGCGCGGAATATCCGTTACGAAGAGGACCTGGTCGACCAGCTGTTCAACTCCAGTGAGAAGAGACTGGCCCGTGTCCTGCTATTGCTCGCTCATTTCGGCAAGGAGGGCATTCCTGAAACCGTGGTTCCGAAAATAAGTCAGGAAACCCTGGCAGAGATGGTCGGTACTACCCGTTCGCGGGTGAGCTTTTTCATGAACCGATTCAGGAAATTGGGTTTTATTCACTACGCCGGCGGTTTAGACGGCGGTCTGCAGGTCCACAGTTCGCTGCTCAATATAGTTCTGCACGATTGAAGACTCCCACGAACGCGACGTAGTTTGGGCGCGTCTCCGGATTCAACCGATGGCAAGTAACGGGCGAAACCAACTCGCTAACTTCGCTTTGCCACGCTTGCGTCCCGCAGCCTGCTACTCGGTTGCTCCCGTACTCTTGGGCGGGTCGGCGCGCCAAACATACAGGTATTTCTCGTCGCTCGACGTTACCACGGAGATGTTTTTCTCGCGCGTTGCGCGGTTCAAAGCAGAGCGAAGATTCTGCATCTTCTCGCCGTTCAGACCGCTCAGCGGAATCTTGACCGCCTGCTGGGCGTTCAGCTTTGAAAGGTCGGACAGAATGTCTCCCACCGCCTTCCGATGTTTTCCTTTACGACCCTGCGGAACATCGGACCGATTCACCGACGCATAGTGAGTGTCGTTTCCGTTACGTCCCATCGGGGCACTCCTTTCATCAGAAATCGTACGCCAGAAATCGTACACCTGAAATCGTACGCGGGAAATCGTACTGCAAGGAATCATATACTGCAAGTAAAATCTTATGCGAAATCTGGCATTGCTACAATCCCTGCCAGATTGCAGCGATCTGCTGCGTATGCTTAAACCAAGTTTAGCATTTTCAAGGAGATAAACGAGTCTACCTAGCGATCCTGCTGCATATCGCTAGACTTAAGTTAAGTATTGTCAAGGAGATGCACTGCCTGCGTTGCACTAAGACTTGCTAAGAGTTCACCCGTATGATTTGTGCCGCGCTAGCATGGTTGGCGGTTATGGTTCGCTGAGACGCCCGGGAAGCAAACGAAGCCACAGCAATCGTACCGGGGCTCTCTTGAGGGGGCACCTAACTATGACTCGCGTTGCAGTGACTAAAAAGAACCGCGAATTCGACCCCGACACTTTCCTTGGGACCATTGGCGAGGGCAGGAAGATTGTGGCTGTTCCGAAAAAGCAAATGATATTCACGCAAGGGGATGGGGCGGACGCGGTCTTCTATATCCAGAGAGGCAAAGTGAGGCTCACGGTCGTCTCCCAGGCTGGCAGGGAAGCGACGATTGGCGTATTAAATGAGGGGAGTTTTTTTGGCGAAGGCGCGTTGGCCGGTCAGGTGGTTCGTATGGGATCCGCGGTCGCGATGACAGATTGCGAGCTTTTGCGGGTCGACAAGAAGGCGATGATGACCGCCCTGCACCGCGAACACGCGTTTTCCGACATGTTCGTGGCCTATTTGCTGGCGCGGAATATCCGTTACGAAGAGGACCTGGTCGACCAACTGTTCAACTCCAGTGAAAAGAGACTGGCCCGTGTCCTGCTATTGCTCGCTCATTTCGGCAAGGATGGCATTCCTGAAACCGTGGTTCCTAAGATCAGTCAGGAGACCCTGGCCGAGATGATCGGGACCACTCGTTCGCGCGTCAGTTTTTTCATGAACCGGTTCAGGAAATTGGGTTTCATTCACTACAACGGCGGGTTGCAGGTCCACAGCTCGCTGCTCAATGTAGTTCTGCACGACTAGCTGTTTTTCCCGGCCCAGTTCTCCAGGTAGCGAAACACATAGTCTGAGCAATGTTGAACAGTTTCCTGAGCCCGAATGTTGAGAATGGACTGCGAGGGCGGTGGCCATGCCCCTTCGAAGCATCGAGGATTACGAGGACATGATATGAGAATGATGCTGTATGCAGGCCTGCTCCTGATTGTGCTCGGCATTGCATCGCTGGTCGTGCCCATTCCCAGCTCCGAAACGCAGGGCATCAGAGTCGGGGACGCGAACATCGGCGTCCAGACCAGTCACAGTGAAAAAGTGTCGCCTATGATCAGTGTTGTGCTGATCGCAGGTGGGATCGCGCTGGCCATTGCCGGCGCGCGCACACAATCGAAAAACTGAGCGTCGTTTCCTCTCGACTTCGACTGCTCAATGGGACTGAGCAGGTCTGCACCGATCTTCTCTCGCCAATCACCAATCGCACTATCAGTACCCGGTGACTTTGCCTGACTTGCCCAATGGAGCGACCGCCGTAATCTGGTAGTCCTGGTAGTCAATGGTGAAGGAGGCATGACCTCCCAGTCGAATCGCGCTGGTGCTTCGATTGGAAATGGGAAGCCAGAAATTGCCCACTTTCGCATACACTTGTTCGATCTTGGTTTCTCTCGTCCAGAAGGAAGGGTTTTTGGCGGGCGCCGCCTCAATACGCACTACGGCGAAGTCCTCGGCATCCACCCAAATGCGGCCGCGGTAGAGGAGTTTGTTGTTGGTTCGGGGCTCGACGGAAAGAATGTAGGCCAGACCAGTCGGCAGACTCTCGTACCCGGACAGAGCGAAGCGGTAGTTATCGTTGTTCAGGGCTACCCGAGCCTGATTTTCCTCTGTGAGTGCCTCCTTCTCGCTCTGCAGCAGCTTCTGGAAAACCCTCTCAATCAGGAAGTGGGAGCCGGTTTCAGATCGGATGCTGAATTCCTTCGTTCCCGGCGAGCGGTACTCTACATCCACGGTCATTTCGGCACTTTTGGAACTCGGGAAGCCGCGATACTCAAGGCGATAGACCCGGGTCCCGTGGTAAGCGCCAAGCGCCTGGGCGCGTGCAAGGTTTCTCCGGACCAGGTTCTCCACGACCTGTTCTGCGCTCAGCGCAGCAGGAGGCTCAATCGCGGGCGTATTCGATGGTTGCGCCGTTGCCGGCTGCCACGCGCCGACGCACATCAGAATCAGCACGCTCACCAGGGCGATATGGAGGTTGATTTTCATCGACAGTCTGCAAGAATGTTCCGGACACAATCGTCATGTTGCACGATTGATCATTTCGCCGAATGCGGTCCCAATGGGGCTCGCATCGGTAGCCTTCATTGCCCCCCATGGAACCGGCGGAAAGTCGCGAGTGACGCCCGCCTCAGTCCCCTGGATCTGCCTATGGCCGCACGTCAGGCAAATTGCTCCTACTGGCCTGATGTCAGTCTCGTTCGAGATTTCATTCTCGCGGACTCCGAGCGAGCCCGCAACCACCGGGCCATTACACCGGTCACAAGAGTAGGCAGAGATGAAGGTACTGTTTTCCCATTAGTGCCCCCTAAGATGCCAAGGAATCCCACTCCACATCCTAGCCGTCGCTGATCGAGACATCTGTTCAATAGTGACCACCTCGCCGGCACACCTGCGCGATCTGCAAAAGTCACGGCGGTCAATACTGCTCAGTAATTTTACGACCGAGGCCCGTCAAACAGGGTGACGTCCTTGGCCGCATTGACATTCCGAGGCTGGGAGTGTCGGTCGCAGTTCTACAAGGCACAGGCTCGCGGATGCTGCGGCTGGGTGCAGGACATATTGAAGGCACCCCGCTCCCAGGGGAGCCCGGGAACAGCGGAATCGCAGGGCACCGCGACACTTTCTTTCGGGAGTTAAAGGACATTCGCCGGAATGACGAAATTCAGATTCAGACGGCAACTGGGCTTTTACGCTATGAGGTGGATTGGGTGAAGGTCGTCGAGCCCAATGACACTACGGTTCTGGAGCCTTCGACCGCAGAATCCACGCTCACGCTCGTGACTTGCTACCCATTTTATTTTGTCGGTCCGGCGCCCAACCGGTTTGTCGTGCACGCGCGCAAGAACTAGCCGTCCTTCTTCCAACTGGTCAAAAGAGCACAGTTAATCCTCCCGGCGGCGTTTAGGCTGGAATGGAGGCAACACTCGTGAAACGCATTGCAGTCATCAGCACAGCAGTTCTGTCTGTGCTTCTTGGAACCGCTGCCCTTGCTTACCCACAGCAGGATCAGCAGAACGAAAAGCAGAACAAATCTGAAAAGCAAGCCAAGTCCGAGAAGCAGCAGGCCGAAAAGCAAGCCAAGCGCGAACAACAGCAGCAGGACCAGAACCGGCAGCAGCAACAGCGCGCAGCTGAGACACGGAATGCAAACCAGGATAAGCAGCAGCAACGGCAGGCCCAGCAACAACAGCAGCAGGACCAGAACCGGCAGCAGCAACAGCGCGCAGCTGAGCAACGGAATGCAAATCAGGATAGGCAGCAGCAGCGGCAGGCGCAGCAACAACGGCAGCAGGACCAGAACCGACAGCAGCAACAGCGCGACACCGAACAACGGCAAGAGAACGATAAGCAGCGGCAGGCTCAGCAACAACGGCAGCAGGACCAGAACCGGCAGCAGCAACAGCGTGCCACCGAACAACGGCAAGAGAACGATAAGCAGCAGCGGCAGGCTCAGCAACAACAGCAGGACCAGAACCGGCAGCAGCAACAGCGCGCCACCGAACAACGGCAAGAGAACGATAAGCAGCAGCGGCAGGCTCAGCAACAACAGCAGAACCAGAACCAGCAACAGCGTGCCGAGCAGCAGCGGGACCAGAATCGACAGCAACAAGGAGAGCGTCTCTCCCAGCAGCGCCAACAGCAGATGGTTGAACAGCAACAGCAGCGGCTGGCGCAGTACCGTCAACATCTGGATCAGCAGCAGCAGCAGGGTCTCGCCCGGCAACGGACAGAATTGCTGCAGCAACAAAGACGTACGGCGCAGTATCGTTTTCAGGAAGATTACTTAGAGCGTCAGCGGCAACAGCAAATACGCTTCCGGAACGATCGGGACCACGATTACGATCATGATCCGTACTTCTACACGGCTCCGATCTATCGTTACCATCGTGGCGGCAGCTACTACGAGATCAATCAATACGGCGCAGATATCCTTCGCCAGGCCGTGAACTACGGCTATGAGGAAGGCTTTCGAACCGGACGGGCAGACCGCGAGGATCGCTGGCGTTCCAACTACCAGGATTCGTATGCCTATCAGGACGCGAACTACGGCTACAGCGGCTTCTATGTAAACCAGGACGACTACAACTACTACTTCCGCGAGGGTTTCCGTCGCGGCTATCAGGACGGCTACCGCAGCCGCTACCAATACGGTCGCTACTCGGACGGCAGGTATACCGTGCTGGATATTTTGCTGTCGCAAATCCTCGGTTTTGAATCACTTCGATAGAGACTGAGACGACGAGATCCGGACTAGCGCCCCCGCTCCATTGGCCCGAAACCAGGCCCGTGGAGTGGGGCCGCGCGCCGCCGCTCCCCCCGGGCACTTCGTGGCTTGTGAGCAATTTTGAGCAGAATTGCCGGAAGCCCCGCCTGTATACCTAACCGCCATGGCTGCCAACAGCACTCTACTCTGCATACACCGGGATCCGGCTCAACTAGGCTTGCTGGAGGAACACGGATACCAACTGGTGACTGCGGCAAACGGTCACGATGGGCTACGTCTTTTCAAGTCACGGCCGGTGGATGCCATTGTGCTCGAGTACCACCTCGGCCTCCTGGACGGCGCAGCCATCGCCGATGAGATCAAGCAAGTCCGGCCGGAAGTACCCATTGTCATGGTGGCCGATCACGTGGAATTGCCACGCCACGCTTTGAAGTCCGTAGATGCCCTGGTGGCCAAGTCCGACGGGCCTCACTTCCTGTTGGCAACTGTTCACTTCGTACTGAGTGTGAAGCGGCGAGCGAGAGCTCGCCGCAAACATAAGCGTTCGAGCTGCGCAAAAGCATTGTCTCCTGACGACTCTTTTTCGGCAGAAGTCTGGAACAGCATCCGGGATGGAACTGTCCAATTTTGAACAGACCGAGGGTCCCGCTAAATGAGACAGTAGCCCCGAGTGGGGGAAGTTCTTGCCGCTGCAAGGGATGGGGGATAATGTTTAGCCCTTCGAAGCATCAAATCCTCGTGGTTGATGACGAGCCGAGCATTCGAGAAACCATCGCACGGCTGCTGATCTCCTCTGGATACGACGTCTCCACCGCCGAGGATGGTTTTACCGCGCTCCAACAGTTGAGGCGAGCGCTGCCCGCCTTGATAGTCTCTGACCTCAACATGCCGCAAATGTCGGGATATGAGTTACTCTCCGTCGTGCGACGGCGTTTCCCGCAAATCGTGACTGTGGCCATGAGCGGCGCGTATCAGGGCAATGACGTGCCCGCTGGAGTGATTGCCGACAGCTTTTTCGCTAAAGGGGAGAGTCCCAGGAATCTCCTGGCAATGATTGCAGGGTTGGTTCGAACATCCGAGACCTGGGTGAGCGCCCATTACAGGGAGGATGCTCCAGCTTGGATCCCGCGTAACGGCAATGACGCGCAAGGAGTGCCGTATGTGGTCGTGATGTGCGCGGAATGCTTGCGGGCGTTTCAGTTGCCGGTGGTGGAAGAAAC
Organism: Terriglobales bacterium; assembly: GCA_049273945.1. Lineage (GTDB taxonomy): Bacteria > Acidobacteriota > Terriglobia > Terriglobales > Acidobacteriaceae > Acidiflorens. The sequence continues at coordinate 19,884 of JBASRS010000050.1, forward strand.
GACTGGCGCAGTGCTTGAAGCGCCCTGCCCCTTCTGCCCTAGTAAGAATCGATACATCATTGAACCACTCGGCACAGAGATCCACCAGTTCTTCGCCTGACCAATACCGCTCGCTCTTCCGGAAACCTTCAAACCACGCTTCGGCGTCCGCTTAAGAGGTTAATGACCAAGACCACCAGCGCTACAACCAGGAGCAGGTGGATCAGGCTACCACCCACATGCAGGCTGAAACCTAGAAGCCACAAAATTCCCAAGATCACTAAAATCGTCCAAAGCATCGTTAGTCTCCTTTTTTACCCTTGCCTAGCATCTTTCCGCTCGACTTGAATACCTCTGAGCGATTTCCCACACTCCAAACACAATCGTTTGGACCGCGGAGTGATTAACCCGCAAAACGGACACATCCTTTGTGACCCAAAGTCCTGGCCCCGTGGCTTAAGGGCCGCCAGCAGCTTCGTAAATGTGTCAGTGACGGAGGCGAGCCGTCTACGAAAATGATTGCGAAGACGGCCAAGGACGGGCTCCATTGATCCACCTCTTGCATGTCGCATCTCCGGCAGTTAACCATGACAGGCCAAGGCGGACGATGCTGTGCAGGATTGCTCACATACACGAGATCTTTCAGGCGGCATTTGTGAGAAATCTGCCTTGACGACAAGACGGAAGTGAGCAATTCAGACCAGCTACCATTGCGGGTCGGAGCGATCATGATGCTAGAGACGAGCACTTCTTCTCTCTCTTTCAGGTCCTCTGAACTAAGTCAGGCCATCTGAAGTCCTCTCCTCTTAGTTCCGCAGCTCCGAAAGGAACAATTCATGAAAAAGACAATGTCAGTGTTGTTGATGGGCTTCCTAGGCATGGTTGGAACTTCTGCGTGGGCAGGCTCGGCTCGTGAAGACTCGGTCGCACGCCTGCAATCGTCCGTCGATGTTCTGCACGCCGTGATGGCGGCTCCCGACAAAGGCATTCCGGAAGAAGTGCTCAGCAATGCAAAGTGCATCCTGGTAGTGCCAGACCTGATCAAAGGTGGCTTCATTTTTGGTGGCAAGCACGGCCGCGGCGTCGCCTCTTGCCGCACAGCTGAAGGCTGGAGTGCGCCCGCGTTCGTCTCCGTTGGGGGAGGAAGTTGGGGATTGCAGATCGGAGTCGAAGGCGTGGATCTGGTCATGCTGGTCATGAACGACCAGGGTTTCCAGCATCTGCTCTCCAGTAAGTTCCAATTGACCGGCGAAGGATCAGTGGCTGCCGGCCCGGTCGGCCGTCATGCGTCCGCGGGAACGGACTGGAAAATGAACACTCAAGTGCTGACCTACTCGCGCTCAAGGGGCGTGTTCGCCGGCCTGACACTGGAAGGTGCAGTGGTCGAGCAGGATAACGACTCCACGCGCGCCATTTACGGCAAGAACATGAAGTTCCGCAACATCCTTTCGGGCAAGGCGTCAACCCCGAAGAGTGCTGAGGCTTTCATGAAGGCTGTGTCAGATGCAGGTCAACAGGCACGGATCGCAGAAATTACACAAGACAAGAAATAGTTGCATCAGGAAGCTGTCAGCGAGCCGGATTTGCGGCTGACCGGAACCGGTAACGCGGTTCCGGTCATCGCCACAGAACTTTGGATGACGGGGTCTCGTGACCGGCGTGATTTATCGTCCGAAGGGCGGACGAGTATGAAAGCTGGTCTGCAGAAACGTCTTGGGGTGCCTTCTGCGCTTCCCGCTGGTGGAGGCGGCACAGGTCACCTTCCGCACGGACCCCGACTGGCGCCGCCAGTTTTCTGGCAAATCTCAACGAGAGCGAAATGGCGCGCTGTCCGGCGCCCATGCTGTTGTGTGCTCGAAAAACTGATTGACACCGCCGACATTGTTAGAGATGGCGATTTTACCTAAATCTCTAGTCCCCGATCACCAACCACTGCCTTTTACTTTTCCACGCGCAGGAAGTCTCCGGTGGAGGCATTCACCGCCACCCGCAATTTCGCGCTGGCGCGGTCGGTACCGTAGATCACGTGCCAGGTGAGCTCATTGGTTAGGCGATTCCAATCGAGGACGTAAAGGATGGGTGTGTCGGGTGCATTCTCAAGCAGCTTATCCCCACCATGCTTTTGGGCTGTTTGGAAGGCCTGGTCCGAGTCCTTTTTGAGAAAGGCGATGTCGAAAACCTGGGTGCTGGTATTGGAGGGGCTGTAAGTGTCCTCGACGCTGAACGAAATCTCTCCGGCCGACCAGGTATAGGTTTTGGTGGCGTGCTGCTGCTGTGGCGATGCGAAGCCGGCGCGCCACGAAAGTGACTTGCCATCCCGCCCTTTCGAATCGTCCGGTAGCTGGGACTCGAGCTTGAACGGTTGTGCGTCGGGCGCCCATCCCCGGGCCGCGATGTAGCACTTCTGAAAGGCGCTTCTGCCCGTGATGGGCTCAGGTGGTTTCGGCTTTTCTGCCGGCGCGGGTTTGCTTGGTTCCGAGGAGCATCCCGCCATGAATCCAAGCGCAAGAAGAGCAACGAGCAGTTTTTTCATGGCCATTTCCTGTAGGATTTGGATAGCAAATCGCAACGCCATTGTACTGCCTTCACCATGGATTCCTATCTGGAACGGTTGCAGCGGGAACTGGAAGACGCAATGGCCGGCACAACTCCCGCCAGCCTGGGAAACGGCCCGGCCGGGAAGTGGACCCCGGCCCAAGTCCTGGAGCACCTGTTTCTCACCTACCAGAACACCAACAAGGGACTGGCCAAGTGTTTGGAGAATGGTATCCCCCTGGCAACCCGGGCGAATCTGAAACATCGGGTGGGGACGTTTCTGGTCGTCAACATCGGATACCTGCCCGGCGGGGCCAAGGCTCCGGAGCGTGCCACACCCAGGGGAATGTCCGCCGAGGAGGTGCAGCGCGCCATCCTCCCAGAAATTCAGCAGATGGATGCGGGCCTCACCAAATGCGAACACCAGTTTGGAGCGCAAGCCAAGGTTCTGGACCACCCCATTCTGGGGCCGTTCAGCGTCGCCCAGTGGCGGAAATTCCACTGGGTCCACGGACGGCATCACGCGCGTCAGATTCGCGAACGGTTAGGAAAAGGTTGATGCTCTAAAGAGGCGCGACGGAGCCAGGACCAGACGGCCTAGCGCGTCATCGCGGCGGCCGATTGTTTCGTGGTGAGTGGCGGTGCGGTCAGCACCGCCCCGCGCAGAATTCAAGCTATTCGCGAGCTGATGCCGGAGCCCCGGCTTTGCGGGCTTGCTCCTGCAGGTCTTCGAGCTGCTGCTTGGCCGCGTCCACGGCTTTCTGCTTTTCGTCGATCTGCTTCTTGAAGTCCGCGTCTTCCTTGTCCCACGTGGCGGAGTTGCGCAGGCGATTGCCGGCGTCGGAATACATGGCCACGGCACGCAGGCGGTATTCCCGTTGCGTCAGTTCCAGTTCGTGGGACAGAGATTCGACCTTTTGCTTCTGCTCGTCGATCTTCTTCTTCCACTCGTCGGCAGCCTTCTGACGGTCTTCCGCCGCGGCTTTCGGATCCGGGTTCGGCGCCGCTTGCGCCGGTTGGCCGTTAGCGTCTCCGTAGGGATTCGTGCCAGTGGTGGCTGGCGCCGGCCCCACAACGCTCAGATGATCTTGCTTGGGGAGGTTGTCGTTGTCGTAGTGATGATTCACCGCGCTCTGATGCGTCTTTGCCTTGCGAGTCGAGCGCGCCACGTCTCCCAGGGACTGGGCGGACGCAAGACTCACCCCCAGAAGCAACAGGGCTCCGATGGCCATCCAAACCATGCGTTTCATGTCATCATCCTTCCGCTAGCGCGCAATCTACTCGCGCGCCTGCCATGCTTAGTCTAAGAACTCATTGCCGCAGCTTTGGCGCCCGCCAGGAAGCTGCCGATGGTGCGGTCCAGGCGCGCCGCTTCGTTGGCAATGTCGTCGGCCAACTGCCGCGCCAGTTCCGAATCCCGGCTGTGCGCCAGTTGCTGCGCGTATCCCGCGATCGTGGTCAGAGAATTTCTCAGTCCCAGCGCCATTTCCGCGGAGATTTCCTCGCGCATCTCCTGGTCCTGGCGGATGCGCGCAATCTCAGTTTGGTCGGTGAGCACGAAAGTCGTCCCCATCAGACTGGCGTCCTCGCCAAGTACGGGAGAGACCGTCAGTTCGAGCACGCGGCGTTCTCCATCGGGCGTGAAGTAATCAAGCACCAGCCCGCGGACCACCGCTTCTCCCCGCGACGCTGGGGCAAAGGCCTGCGCGACGCCCTCGGAGCCACCGGCGCAGCCATTTTTCGGCGGGAGCGTTGCCGTACGAAAAAGATCTGTAGCTCGCAACCCTATTGGCGACGCAAAGCCCAGGAGCCGGCGGGCCGCCGAATTCGCCTGCCGCACCAGACCGCTGGTGTTGCAGAACAACACCCCGCAGGAAAGATTCGCGAGCACGGTGGCGCTCAGCGTGTCGGACACCTTCGCTTTTCTGCGCTGGGCAAGCTGTAATGCCGTCAGTTCGTGCTTCTGCTGCTTCAGTTGCTGAATGACGGCGTGATAGCTGTGTACCGGCAGACCTTCGACTGCCAGCGGAGACTGAGCCAGCCCATCGGCCTCTTTGGCCAGGCTTTTGCGCATGCGACGGATCGCGAAGGCGCCCACCACAAAGGCTACGAAAGCGACCAGCAGGAGCACCCCCATCCGCAACACCATCGGATTCATCAAGAGCTTCACAGCAGCCCCCAATACCAGTGCAGCAGCTGGTTTCCAAAGAAGAATGCCAGCAACGCCATGCTTCCCAGGAACACTCCAAACGGCATTTCGTAGTAGCGCAACGCCAGACGGGCCGAATACCAGGCACGCCGCCGGGCTTCGAGCGAGGAAGTCCCGCGCGCTGCATTCCGGCGCGTACGTTTGATCCAGACCGCCAAAACGGTACTGACTCCGAACAGCGAGCCGGCCAGCGACGCCGCAAAGATGGTCAGCACGGTCAGCTTGGTTCCGAGAAACGCGCCGATCATGGCCATCAACTTGACGTCGCCGAATCCCATGCCTTCGACTCCGCGCGCGCGAAGATAGATGGCGGCGGCACCGTACAGAAACGAGGCTCCGACGGCAGCGCCCAGCGCGGAATCGGCCAGCGACCACAATCGCCAGGAAACCTCGCCGCTGACCGGCAGCGATACCAGGCCCGGCATGATTCGAGAAGCCAGGTCATTCACCGGAACCAGAAGACTGAAAAGCAGGCCGAGAGCGAGACCCGGCAAGGTGAGCGCATCGGGTAGAAGTTTGGTTTCGGCGTCGGTAAAGATCAGGCCCAGCAGAAGGTAGCCGAGCACGATGCACTTCAGCATTGCCAGGCTGAGCCCGAAGTGGGCATAGCAGCCGAGAAACAGCAGGCCGGTGAGCAATTCCACCACGAGGTAACGCGGCGCGATTGGTTCCTTGCACGCGCGACACTTCCCGCGCAGAACCAGCCAGCTCAGAACCGGCAGGTTGTCGTAGAGCGGAATGAGCTTTCCGCAATGTGGACACGCGGAGCGCGGCGTCACTACCGACTTCCCGAGCGGCAGCCGGTAAATGCACACGTTCAGGAAGCTGCCAAAGGCCAGCCCCAGGGTGAAGATCGCGGCTGCGAGAAGAGGGTCCACGTTGCTAAGTGCCCAGTTTGTCTGGATTTGGCGATTATATGCCGGGTCGGTGGGTGGCTTCTAAGGTACGAAGGTCAGTGTCCCTCTGGCCCACGGAAGTGATTGTTAGCAAAGCAGGAACAGTTCAGGCAACCCGGCTGGCGACGTACCGGTTGGGCAGGAAGATCGAGAACACAGTTCCTCGGCGCGGGCCGTCCACTCGGCTGCGAACCCGAATCGATCCCCCGTGCCTTTGCACGATGCCGCGTGACACCCATAATCCCAGGCCCGTGCCCATGTCTTTCTTGGTGGTGTAGAAGGGCTCGAAGATCCGGCGGAGGGTCTCGCGAGGGATGCCGCTGCCGTTGTCTGCCATCGTCAAGCGGATCCCTGTCCGGCCGTCCGACCACTGGCGGCCTGCCATCACGCGGACCTGGAGGGAGCCGCCTTCATCCATCGCATCCACCGCGTTGACCAGCAGGTTGGCGAGCAATTGCCGCACTTCGCCGGAGTAGCCGCTCAGCTGGAAGCTGCCGCGATAGCGCCGGGTCACGCGGATCTTTTTGCCTTCGAGCTTGCGGGAATACAACTGGAGAATCTCGTCCATGATGCCGGCGGGGTCCATGCCGCCGGGAGAAGAAGTGTCGCGCACAAATCCCAGGGTTTGCTGTGCCAGGCGTGCCACCCGACCAACTTCCTCCTCGGCCATGGACAGGTACTGCCCGGCTTGCTGGGGATCATTGCGCGCCAGGTAAAGCAGGTTGAGCACGGCCTCGAGGGGATTGTTGATCTCGTGGGCGATCGAAGCCGCCAGCCGCCCCGCCGTGGCCAGCTTCTCGCTGCGGCGAACCGCCTCCTCCGAATGCCGCTGGGCGGAGATATCGCGCGCAATGGCAGAGGCGCCGACGATTTTTCCCTGCGGGTTGCGCAAAGGCGAAACCGTCAGCAACACGGGAACGCGCGTGCCATCCTTGCGCATGCGCTCGGTCGGGTAGGGCTCCACCGGCCCGCCGCGATTGAGCACCTGCCGATTGTGCTCGGCCTCGTCATGCCGCTCGGGGGGCGCGAGCAGCAGAACCGGGAACCCCACCGCCTCTTCCGCGCCATAACCGTACAAACGTTCGGCGCCGCGGTTCCAACTGGTGATGATCCCTTCCGGACTGGTGCTGAAGATGGCGTCGTCGGAGCACTCCACGATGGCCGCCATCTCGCGCAGAGTTCGTTCTGCGCGCAACTCGGCCAGGGTCTTCTGGCGCGCCAAACTTCCGACGAGCAGGGCCAGCGCCAGAAATACCGCCAGCCGTTCCACGTCGTCGGCTGTGTTCAAAGGGAAATTGAAGCGCGGCGTGAACACCACGAAGTCGAGACAGATGGTAGAGAGGGCGGAGCAGAGAAGAGCAGGACCCAGGCCGAAAAAACGCGCCGTCATCACGACCGCGGCCAGAAAGAGAGCAAAGGGATGACGGCTGAGGATGGGAAAAAGGCTCCAGAGGCTGAGCGCAACCCACACGGCCAGCACGGCGCCGCCGTACCGCACCAGCGCCGAATGGCGCTTCAGCGCTGTCCACCTTTCCAGAATGAGCGTTTTTCCCAACATGGTTTCGAAAGCTGCCGGTTCAAGGCAAGAGTGATTTCGGGATGGTCTGCGAAGGGCTGGTCTGACAGACTCCAATGTCCCTGAAGACTCTAGCAGCAGGGCGGGCGCTGCGGCAACCTCGACATGTCTGAGGTATGACGGCCGGCCACAGCGTGCCAAGGTTGCAAGACGAAAGGGCGCCGCGCGGGCGCCCTTTCTGGTGTGCTATTTGCCTTTACTGCGGAGTTTCGAGTTTCTGCCGGTTGGAGTTCGGACCTTCGCTCACCGGCGTCACCGTCAGCGATGACTGCAGCGTGAAGTTCAGGACGGTTTCGGTGGGGAGTTTGATCTGCTGACCCTTGGTGGCGGCCTGCACGCCGCCTCCAATGCCGCCGCCCGCCGCTGCTCCGATGGCTGCGCCTTTGCCGCCGCCGGCAATGCCGCCGATAATCGCACCGATCGCCGCCCCAGTGCCAACCTTGGCTGCCGTGTTCTTGCCGCGCGAGCTGCCTCCCCGACGGTACTGGTCGGTTTGGATGCCATAGGACTTGCCACCCACCATAATCCGGTCGAGTTGCAGTACCAGTTCCGATCTCCCGGCAAACTTGCCGGCACTCTTCACATCAATGACATGGCCGTGGACGTCGTATCCCGCGGGGACAACCACGTCTCCATCGATCGACAAGGGAGAATCGAGAGTCGCTTTGAAGGTCTGTCCGGGCTGTGCGGTTTCCGAATCGATCTCATCGACCAGCCGGATGGCCAGCGTCGTTCCCGACGGGATGCTAACCTTCTTCGGCGCCGGAGGCACTGCCGGCGCGGCGGGCGCCGCTGCCATCACGGGCGCCGGATGCGAATCCTGAACTGGGGCCATAGCGGGCGCCGGAGGCGCGGCCGCCATTGTGGGTGAGCTTGGGGCCCTACGCTGACGCGGCGCACTCGGTCTGGGCTTGGCTGCAGGTCGTGCGGGCTCCGCCGGGGCGGGTTGTTCCGAAGACATCGTCCCGTCGGCCGGTGCCACCTGGAGATTGTTCACGACTTCCTTGATGCCGGGAACTGAGGACGCATAGCGCGATGCAGCCGTCCGCTGCGCCTCGTTGTCCACCGTGCCTGAGAGCGTGACCACGCCGCCCGAAGTCTGCACGGTGAGCTGCTTTCCCTGCAGGCCTGAATCGGCGTTCAGTCTGCTCTGCACTTCGCCGGTCAACTCGCTGTCACCGGCAGCCTTGGTACAGGCTATGCCAACCGCAAGAATTCCCATCAGAAGTACGATCCAGACATAGATTCCCACCCGAGGTTTCATAAAAGACTCCTGATTAGGGGAAAAACTTTCCAACAGTTTAGATGCGTCGCGAGTCCCGATTACAGGAAAATTTGTGACCCAACGTTGACGATGCGGGAGCCCCAAAAGACCCTCTTAGCCAGGCACTTAGCTGCAGCAAAGGTCGCGCGGGACAAACAAAAGGGAACGCGGTCCGATCCCGATTGCGATTAATCCTTATGAAGAAACTTGTAGTCCAGAATCGAAGCCGCCAGCCCAAAGCCGTCTTCCGTATTGTGCGCTTCCTTGGAACGAATCAGTCGGCCTTGACACAGCACGCTGCTGTTTTTCTGCCCGGAGATTTCCTCCGGCATTTCGAAGACCATCTCCACCAGTGCGTTGGCCGGCAGCGGCTGCGGTCCGTGAAACATGACGCCGGACTGGCTGATGTTCTGGATCGCGCCCTCGAACCAGTTGCTGAGATTCTTCACCCGGAACCGGATCGGGAGGTTCTGCTTCAGGCGGCGAGCCCGCGGCACCCAGGTTGGCGTCTTCTGGCTCGGCCGGCGCCGGACCGCGGCCGTCTCGGGCACCGGGTTTTCCACCCGGCTTCCCCGGCGCATGGTCTTCCAGTCGTACTGATAGGCGGCGGCACAGAGCAGGCAGACCTGGTAATACTCACCATTGGCGGCCCGCCGCGGCCAGGAAAACTCGTGCGAACAACGGCCTAACATGAGAACATCCATGAGCTTTTGCGGCATGATGACTGATGGCGTCCGGAACTTTTGGACACTTCATCTTCCGCTGAGTTGGCCCTGGTGGATAGGTTACTTTCGTGCACCTCAGGACAAGGCCTATGCTTTTCTGTATCACGACGCGAACAACCCGAACCGTGCAGGCAAACTCCATGCTCGCATGAACCCACAACAGCAACTATCGCGTATGGGCTTCATTCTCGCGGGAGGGAAGAGTTCCCGCATGGGCGCTGACAAGGCCTCGCTGGATTTCGGCGGCCGCACGCTGCTGGAGCGCGCCCTGGCAGTAATGGGTGAGACTTGTGCCAACATCGCGATTGTCGGAGACGCGGCGAAGTTCGGAGCCTACGGAGCGGTGGTCGAGGATATTTACCCGGGCTGCGGACCGTTGGCTGGAATACATGCCGCGCTCCTGCATTCTTCTGCCGAGTTGAACATGGCTCTGGCGGTGGATGTGCCTTTCGTTTCTCGAGACCTGCTCGCCTTTTTGTTCACCGTCGCGAACGACAGCGACGCTATGGTTACCGTGCCCCGCACCGCCCGAGGATTTCAACCCCTCTGCGCCGTGTATCGCCGTTCCTTCGCCGCCACTGCCGAGGAGGCCTTGCAGGCGGGGAAGTACAAGATTGATGCCCTGTTTTCCGGGATTGCGGTCCGCGTCATCGGAGAAGAGGAGTTAGCGCGGGCGGGATTCTCGGAACGGACGTTTTTCAATGTCAATACGCCCGGCGACCTCCGCACGGCTAAGAAATAGCGGTAGAGACGCGGCAAGCCGCGTCTCTACGAATCCCGTTGAGCCGGAGTCGCCTCTCGTGCCATGCTGATGGCGATGACTAACGGCGCGGCGTCGCCCTACATCGAATTCCAGAACGTCTCGAAGGCGTTTGGGGACCGGACCGTCCTCGACCAGGTCAGCTTCGACGTCCTGCCGGGAGAGATGGTCTGCATCCTCGGCCGCAGCGGCGTGGGAAAGTCGGTGGCACTGCACCACATCATGGGTTTCCTCAAGCCGGATTCAGGACGCGTGATCGTCGCCGGCGAAGACATTACCGACTATCCGGAAGCGCAGCTGGAAAATATCCGCAAGAAAGTCACCATGGTCTTTCAGAATGGCGCCCTCTTCGATTCCCTCACCGTCGGCGAAAACGTGGCCTTCCCCTTGCGTGAAAGAAGGGAGCTTTCCGAAGAGCAGATCTTCCAGGTCGTGGATGGCCTGCTCGAGATGGTCGGCGTCAAAGAGATGCGCGACCTGCTGCCTTCGGACCTCTCGACCGGGATGAAGCGTTCGGTCGCGATCGCGCGGGCACTGTCGGCGCAGCCCGAGTGCGTTCTCTACGACGAGCCGACGACAATGGTCGATCCGCTGATGGCACAACTCCTCGGTGACCTGATCGCCCGCCTGAAGCTACAACTCCACCTCACCAGCGTTGTTGTCACCCACGACATGCGCCTCGCCAAGAAGTTGGCGGATCGCATCGTCTTCCTGCATGAAGCGCGCGTGATTTTCTTCGGGCCCTCCAAGGAGATGGAGAAGTCGAATGAGCCCATCGTGCAGGAATTCCTGGAGCTGGATGAGTTGAAGCTGGAAGCGTAGGGCAGTGGCCAGTGGGCAGTGGTCAGTGGTCAGCGAACCCGTCGATTTAGCACGCTCTGATTTGCTAACCACCAACCACTGACCACTTGCCACTGTTTCTAAAACCCCTGCCTCACCAACTCCTCCACCGTCAGCGTGCTTTCTGCTGCATCGCCCTTCATCATCTTCTCGACATACTTGGCGATCAGGTCGGCCTCGAGGTTTACCGGGTCGCCGGGCTTGAGCGAGCCAAGGTTCGTCATCTCGACCGTGTGCGGGATGATCGCGATGGTGCAGTGATTGCCTTTGAGCTTCGCGACGGTGAGGCTGATGCCTTCGATCGAAATCGAGCCTTTGAATACCGTGTATCTCTCGATCTCGGGCGGAATTTCAATGTGCAGCCACCAGTTTTCGGAATCGGCGACGCAGTCGAACTCGATCACCTTGCCCACGCCATCCACGTGCCCCTGGACGATGTGCCCGCCGAAGCGCCCGTCCGCCTTCATGGGCAGCTCCAGATTGACCAGCGCGCCTTCATGGATGCGCGAGAACGAAGTCCGCTCCCAGGTTTCCGGCGCCAGATCGGCACAGAATGACTTGGGTTTGATATCGAGCGCGGTCAGGCACACCCCGCTTACGGCGACGCTGTTGCCCGTACCAAGTTGCCCCGGGGTGTTCTTGGCCTCCACCGTGATGCGCCGGTTCTCGCCGCGCTCCTGAATCTTGACGACCTTGCCTACCTCTTCAACGATTCCGGTAAACATTAATGCCCTCCAGAAAGAAGGTATCGCATAAATGGGCCGCTGAAGGCAGCAGAAAAAATATAATTGAGGCGTGAAGAAGAAGGTTCAGCACTACGTTTTTCAAGCCTATCTAAAACCATGGGCGAACAATGGACAGATTTGTTGCTTGAGAAACGGAGAATTCACACGAGCAGGTTTTCTCAAATTCAGAAGAGTACTTGAACAGCATCAGAGCCGTGGTCAAGCGGGCGAAGGGCTAGAGTAGTTCGCGTCACATCGCGTATCAGGACGACCGCCTTACGACTTATATCTGGAGGCCGCCAGTCAGGCATCTCTCCCCTCGGCTTCACCCCTGATACGGATCCTTCAAGTATCCCTCTACCGCAAAGTCCTCCCCGAACTGGTGCAGTTCAAGCCCGTGCGCAAGCAGCATCCCATGACTGCCAGTGGAACCGCCGCTGGCCGCAAACGGAACTGCTCCTTCGCCGAGAATCTTGGGCGCGTAATACAGAAACAGTTTGTCCACCACTCCGGAGGAAAGAGCGGTCCAATTCACGGTTGCGCCGCCCTCAATCAGCACACTCGTGATCTCGCGCTTTCCCAGACGGCGCAAGACCTCGGCTAGATCCGGGCGTCCATCGGGATGCGCGGGAGCAATCCGCTCGACCCGAACGCCCAGCTTCTGCAGTTCCTGCTTCTTGTTCTCATCTGGCTGCGAGTAGAGCACCAGAACGTCGTCCTGGGTCGTCTTCACCAGGCGCGAAGCCGGCGGTAGCCGCAGCCAGGAATCCAGCAGGACTCGCAACAGCGGCCGCCGTCGCGGAAGGCCGCTGCGGTCGGTCAGCAGAGGATCGTCGGCGATGACCGTGCCCACGCCCGCCATGATGGCATCGTGCTCATGCCGCAGTTGGTGCACATGCCGACGCGCAATCTCCCCGGTGATCCAACCGCCGGTCGAGCCGCCCGCAGCTACCTCCGTTGGATGGCGCGACCCCGCGGGAGGCGGGGCAATCTTGCCATCCAGTGTCATGGCCGCCTTGAGAGTCACCAGGGGTGTTCCGGTTCGGATGTACCTGGCGAAGCTCTCGTTCAGCTTCTTCGCTTCCGCTTCAAACAGGCCAACATCCACCTGGATCCCGGCGGGGCGCAGTTTTGCGAAGCCCGCGCCGCTCACCTGCGGATTCGGATCTTTCATCGAGCAGACGACCCGGCGGATTCCGGCGGCGATGATGGCCTCGGCGCACGGGCCCGTCCGGCCTTGATGAGAACAGGGTTCGAGGTTCAGAAAAAGACTGCCGCCACGGGAGCGTCCACCGGCCTGTTCCAGGGCCAGCACTTCGGCATGCTTCACGCCGTCGTAGGTGTGCGTGCCTGCCCCGGCTTCCTGCCCGGACGAGTCCACCACGACCGCGCCGACGGCTGGATTGGGCGAGACCAGCCCGATACCGGCGCGGGCTAGGTCCAATGCCCGGCGCATATGAAGTTCGTCGCTCAAGTGGCGCTAGTTCCTCGTGTCTTCTTCTTCTATTTCTGCGACGGCAGCCCCGCTGCGACCGTGCGGTGGGCGGCGAACCGGCGCCATCGTGTACGCGTAAGGATCTTCGGGTTCGGGCTTGCGGCGGAACAGCTGTCGCAGCCGCTCCAGCAGCCGTTGCAGGTATGAGGACGACTTTGGCCCTTTCTTCATGTGCTGATCCTCCGTTTATCCGTGCCGCCGTGATCGGGCTCACCGAAGTCCACTGAGAACTGAAAACGGAGAACTGGGAACTGCCTTCAAGCGAAGAGCGAATCCACAAACTCCTTCGCATCAAACGGCAGCAGATCGCCGGCCTTCTCGCCGACGCCCACGAACCGCACCGGCAGCCCCAACTCGCGCGAGATCGCCACCACCACTCCGCCTTTGGCGGTTCCATCCAGTTTGGTCAGGACGATCCCCGTCACACCGGCCGACTGCGTGAACTGCCGCGCCTGCTGCAGGCCGTTCTGGCCGGTGGTCGCGTCCATAACGAGGAGCGTTTCGTGGGGCGCGCCGGGCACGATGCGCTGCGCCGTGCGTTTCATCTTTTCGAGTTCCAGCATCAGGTTCTGCTTGGTGTGCAAGCGGCCGGCGGTATCCACGATCACGTAATCGGTCTTGCGCGCGGTCGCGGACTGCAGCGCGTCGAACAGCACCGCTGCCGGATCGCCGCCTGCCTTCGTCTTGATCACCTCGGTGCCGGTACGCTGCCCCCAGATTTCCAGTTGCTCGATGGCCGCCGCCCGAAATGTGTCGGCGGCACACAGCAACACGGTCTTCCCCTGCGCGCGGAATACCTGCGCCAACTTCCCGATCGTGGTGGTCTTGCCGGTGCCGTTTACGCCCACGACCAGGATCACTTCGGGCGTGCCATCCACCTTCGTGACCGGCTGCGTGCCGGTCGAGTTCAAGATGGCGAGCAGCTCTTCTTTGAGCAGCCGCTTCAGTTCATTTACGTCTTTGATTTGTTTGCGATCGGCCTTGTCGCGCAGCTTTTCGAGGACTTCGTGGGTGGTGGTCGTGCCCAGGTCGGCGCCGATCAGCGTGGCTTCCAGGTCGTCCAGCGTGGCGCGGTCGATCTCCTGGCCGATCGCGACCACGTCCTCAATGCGTTCAGCCAAGCTCTCGCGCGTGCGCGCGACCGCTTCCTTCATTCGTTCGAGAAAACTGGGCTTCTGTACTTCGTCCAGGCTGCCGAAAAGGGTCTGAATCATGAGGTATCCGCAAGCCGATTATATAGGTGGGAGGGGAAGGCGGATTTTGCGGCGGGCAGTTCAGGAGTGTCGGGTGTCGACCGTGAGCGGATCGGCGAGGTGCACGGGAGCGGCCACGGGGGCGGCTTGACCCGCAGGAGCCGCGGGCATGACCGGCTTCGGAATGCGAATGTCGCCGCGCAGGAAAACCGCCAGCAATGCGGTCACCGCGTTCGGGTCCAGGCGCTTGCCGGAAAGATTCTCAATGATGCGCACGGCTTCGAAGGGGTCGTGCGCCTGCTGGTAAGGACGATTGGTGGTCAGGGCGTCAAAGGTGTCGGCCACCGCGATCACCCGGGGCAGAAGCGGAATCTCATCCCCCTTCAGACCGTAAGGATAGCCGCGGCCGTTGAGCGCTTCGTGATGCAATTCGATGCCCGGCAGCATCTCGCGTAGCTGCGTAACCGGACGCAGAATATTGGCGCCCTTCGTGGTGTGCGTCTTCATGATCTCGAACTCTTCTGGAGTGAGCGCGCCCGGCTTCTTCAGGATGCGGTCTTCGATGCCGATCTTGCCTACATCGTGGAGCTGCGCCGAGATGCGCAGGATCTCTAGAAATCCGGGATCGAGCCCCATCTCGGTGGCGATCATGAGCGAGTATTTCGTGACCCGGTCGGAGTGACCGCGGGTGTAGGGATCCTTTTCGTCAACCGCGCCCGCCAGCATCTGGATGGAGCCCATGAACAGCGCCTTGTTCTCTTCCGCGGCGCGCTTCAGGTCTTCGACGAACTGCTCCAGCTCCTCCGACATGGTGTTGAAGGTCGCAGCCAGTTCGCCGATCTCGGTGCGGGTCTTGACATGGACGCGCTGGGTGAAGTCTCCTCGCGCAATCGCGCGGCTTGATTCCGCCAGGACCTGCAGCGGGCTGGTAATCCGCCGCGCCGACAGGATACTCAGCCCCACGCTCAGGAAGACCGCCAGCAGGGCGAGCAGACGCCCGGTCCGCTGCATCTCATAAATGCTGCGATAGGCCTCCTCGCGTGGCTTCTGCACGACCACTGCCCAATCGAGCGCCGACACTGGACTGTAGGTCCCGAGCATTTCCGTCGCGTTCCTTCCATCGCGAATCGTAAACTCGCGCGTAGCCGCGAGCTGTGCCTTCAGGCCCTCGCCCACAAAACTACGCACAATATCGAAGCTGGTCATGTCCTGGCCGGTGGCGTATTCCGCAGACGCGGCTGCCACCAGCCGTCCTTGACTATCTACGACGTAAGGCGTCAGGCCGGCGCGGTTCACTTCCTGCAAGCGCCGGATCAGGAACTGCAGATCCACCACCGAGCCAATCATCCCGAGGAACCGATCGCCATACAGGATGGGCGAACTGACCAGCATGACCGTCCGGGCGGACTTGCCGCTGCCTACGACCAACGGCTGACCACTGTAGCCGCGCTTCCCACGCGCGGCGAGGTAGGCGTGTTCCAGTTCGCGCTGCAGGAACGCATCGGGCTCGATACGTCCGGCGGAGATGCCCTTGGCGTCGGCGTTTAACACCGTGGCATAGGCGATGTCGTTCGAGGACGAAACAAAGTTTTCCAGCAACGCGCGCAATTCGGGAGCGTCGATATTTTGTGCACCGATATCGTTCCCGCTTGTTACCTGGATCGACGACGCCAGGTTGGCCAGCATCATGCGCAGCGTTTCCTGGTGCTGGGAAATGTCGTCGGCCAGCGAGCGCGTGACGGTATTCTGCAGCAGCATTTCGTTGGTCTTGAGCCGCTCCCGGTTCAGCATCTCGATCTGCGCCGAGTAGAAATACATCGGGACAACACTGAGCGCCAGCAGCACGCCAAGGATGACGTACAGTAGGGGAATGCGCGATGGTATGGGCAGCCTCAGTGGCAAAAGACAGTCCTGCGGCGCGAGCGCGGGGGGTGGCTCGTTCCGGCTTGCGTCCATTCTAAGATCGGTCAGCCTCGGGGACTTAGGTGCTGCTGGTACAACTGACCGTTACGGAAGTACTCAATCCGCGATCACCTCCGTCTGTGGCCCGCGGATCCCTCGAATGCACAGACGGGTCTACTCTTGTGATTCTGAACCCGCAGCCTGAGGTGTTGGATCGGCTAAATCCTCTTTCGCGTGATACAAACTTGGCATGCCCGGGAAGCCCACAGCGCCCATTCGACCCACCATCACCGCCCACGCTCCTTGCCGCGCCGATCTGGCCGGAGGCACCGTTGACCTTTGGCCCCTGTATCTGTTTCATCCTGGCGCTCTGACCTTGAACTTTGCAGTCGACATTTTCACCACCTGCCGGGTCACGCCGCTCAAAGGACAACGCATCGAACTATGCTCGCTCGATACGCGTCGCGAGGAAGCGTTCGCCAACCTCGACGAACTGAGTGCCAGCCGGAAACATCGCCATGTGCTGGCAGCCTACCTGGTGCGCTTCTTCGCGCCCGAGCAGGGCCTGCGCGTTGAGACCGACTCGCAGTCGCCCGCCGGCGCGGGAATCTCCGGATCGTCGGCCCTGATGATTTCGACCACTGCCGCCCTGGCTCGATTTACCGGGCGCGAGTTGGATCTGGAACAGATACGGGTGATTGCGCAGAACGTCGAAGCCCAGATCATCCGTGTACCCACCGGGTGCCAGGACTACTATCCCGCGCTGTATGGCGGTGTGAGCGCCATCCACCTCGATCCCGACGGAATTCGCCGTGCCGCGGTACCGATCGCTCCGGAAGAAATCGAGCTCCGCTTTGTGCTGGCTTACACGGGTGCTCCGCGCCAATCCGGCATCAACAATTGGGAGGTTTTCAAGGCGCACATCAATGGCGACAAGCACGTTTTTCGCAATCTGGAAAAAATCGCGACCATCGCGCGCGAAATGCACCAGGCGCTCCTTCGTCACGACTGGGAAGATGTGGCGCGGCTGCTCCGCGAGGAATGGAAGCTGCGCCGCACCAACGCTCCCGGCATTACTACTCCTCTTATCGACAAACTGATTGCTGTTGCCGGAAAAAGCGGCGGGCGCGCCGCCAAAGTTTGTGGTGCCGGCGGTGGCGGCTGCGTTCTGATGATGGTTGAAGAAGGCGCCAAGGAAGCGGTGGCCCACGCCGTCGCCGAGGCCGGCGGCCACATCCTGCCCTTCAGAGTGGCCCGGGAAGGTCTGCGGTTCGATGCGCAGACATAGGAAACTGCCTATTCGCTCGGCGCAATGCTCACAATGACCGACTTCGACGCGGGCGTCATGCTGCCACGAGCTCGCTGGCCAAGGGGCACGAGCGGGTTCGACTCAGGGAAATAGGTCGCCGCGTTACCGCGTGGCAGGTCGTAGGGAATCGCGCGAAATGCCCGCACGGTGCGCTTCTCACCTCGGTAGTGGCTGGTGAGGTCCACTAGTTGGTGCGCGACCAGTCCCCGTTCCCGCATGTCTTCGGGATTCAGGAAGACGACGCGCCGGCCGTTGCGGATGCCGCGATAGCGATCGTCATTGCCATAGATGGTCGTGTTGAACTGATCGTGGGTGCGAATGCTGGTGAGCACCAGTTGCCCCGGTTCCACCGGTAGCGGTTGGATGTTGCAGATGGCGAATTCGGCTTTGCCGGTGGCGGTGCGGAACTCGCGCTGCTTGGGTGGCACCGGCGCGTAGAAACCGCCCTGCTCCAGGCGCTCATTAAAGTTTTCAAAGCCCGGCACGATGCGCGCAATCTGGTCGCGCAGCCGGCGGTAGTCGCCCGCATACTGGCAGCTCCAATCGGTGCCGAAGAGCGCGTCGGCGATGCCGGAGACAATCGCCACTTCGCTGCGCAGCTCAGGGGAAATAGGCGGGAAGATGCCCCGCGTGGGCGAGACCCACGAGACCGTGTTCTCCACCGAGCCCACCTGATCGAGTTCAGTGCGGGACAGGCAGGGCAGGATGAGCGCGGCCTCGCCGGTTATCAGATGAAAACGGTTAAGGCGCGTGGCAATGGAGGCGCTAAGGCGGGTCTGGCGCAGGCCGCGTGCGACGGCATGAGTGTCGGGCGTGGCGGAAAGGAAGTTGCCACCCAGGCTCAAGAAAACTCGCACGCGCCCGGCCAGCATGGCCTCAATCGCTTCCACAGTGTTGTAACCACGCGTGCGCGGGCAGGAGATCCCGAACTCGCCCTCCAGCGCCGCATAGAAGTTTTCGGGCATGTGTTCGGCGATCCCCATGGTGCGGTCGCCTTGCACGTTAGAGTGGCCGCGCACGCAGAACAGCCCCGCATGGGGCCGTCCGATGTGGCCTCCAATCAGCAGTAGGTTCGTCAACTCGCGGACATTATCCACGGCGTTCTCATGCTGCGTGAGGCCCATGGCCCAGCAGGCAACCGTGCCCCGGCTTTGGGCGAGCAGGGCGGCGGCTTGCTCGATCTGCGCCCGCGCGATGCCCGACTCGCGGACGATGAGATCCCACTCGACGGCTTCGATGTGCCGGCGGTACTCCGCGAAGCCGCTGGTATGGGCGGCGAGAAAATCCTTATCGGTGGCGTCTCTGGCTAGAAGACACTTAGCCAGCCCCTGCAGCAGCGCCACGTCGCCATTGATACGGACTTGCAGGTACAGATCTGCCAGCACAATGCCGTTGCGCAAAATGGACATTGGATCTTGCGGATGCACGAAGCGCGTCAGGCCCACTTCCTTTAGCGGATTGACGGCGATGATGCGGGCCCCGCGTTTCTTCGCGACCTCCAGCGAGGCCAGCATGCGCGGATGATTGGTTCCCGGATTCTGGCCGAGGATGATGATGACGTCGGCGCCCTCAAGGTCTTCCAGCGTCACGGTCGCCTTGCCGGCACCCAAAGCTGCGCTTAAAGCAACACCTGAAGATTCATGGCACATGTTGGAGCAATCAGGCAGATTGTTCGTGCCAAAGCGTCGAGCCAGCAACTGAAACAGAAATGCGGATTCATTGATCGCTTTGCCGCTGGTGTAGAAGACGGCCTCGTCCGGACTGGAACAGGACCGCAGTGCGTCGGCGACCAGCCGGAATGCCTCCGACCAGGCGATGGGGCGGTAATGATCCTCTGAGGAAGCAAGGAACATCGGGTGCGCGATCCGTCCCTGGGCGTTGAGCCATAGATCGCTGTGTTGCGCCAGTTCTGCCACGGAATGCCGGGCGAAGAGCTCGGGCTTACAGAGACGGGTCGAAGCGTCGTCGGCAAAGGCTTTGGCGCCATTCTCGCAGAACTCGAAGGTGTGGGGGCGTCCGTCCGGATCGGCCCAGGCGCAGCCCGGGCAATCGAAGCCGTCGCTCTTGTTGACCATCCGCCAGGTGTCATAGGTTCGTCCCGGCCCCAACTGGCGCAACGACACGCGCAGGGAATTGACGGCGGCAGGAAGGCCGGTAGAGGCTTCGGGCAAGTCCTCAACTCGAGGACCCTGCGGTTCCAGGGGTGGCTCGGGAGAAAAGTCCCGCATCGGGGCAGTATAGGGCAGAAGCCCCGAGATCGGCGAAAAGACCTTCCCATCCGAAGCAACCCTCTTCGCCGCCACCGGTCTATAATGAAGGCATCGGCACTGGGGTGCTGCATGCCGTTCCGCCGTCGTTTCCCGCTTTTCGTGGTTCTCCTGATCTGCCCTGTCTGGACCTTCGCCGACAGCACGCCGCCTCCCCGCATGAGCAAGCAAACTCGCCAGGAGATCGTCCGCGTCTTCAACGCGGAATTGGTTTATGTCCGCACCAATTTCCCGATGGGGAAGACGGGGCTCAAGCTCAAGAAGGGCGTGCTCACCCCCACCGGCGACGATCTGCAGCACCTGATGTCGTTGTGGGGGCCGGCCGCCAAGCCGGGCGACCAGGCGCGCATTACCGATATCGTCATCAAGGGTGACTACATTCACTTTGAATTCAACGGTGGTCCGGTTAAGAAGCAGAAGTGGTACCAGCGGATCCAGATCGGGGGCGCCGGCGGATCAGCTCCGATCGCGCCCTCGGACTCGAACGCCAATGCTCGCGGCTCTTTTGTGGACATCTACTTCGACAACTACGTCCCCGAAATGACCGGGCCCGAACTGAAGCAGTTGCTGCGGCCGGTGTTCGATTTTGATTCCAAGTCCGCGCTCGAAGCCTACCTGGAGACCGTTTCGCCCAAGATCAAAGAGGCCATCCAGAACCATCGGGTGCTGGTGGGCATGAACCGCGAGATGGTGATCTACGCCAAGGGACGCCCGCCGAAAAAGTTGCGCGAGCATGCCGACGAAATCGAGTATGAAGAGTGGATTTACGGCGAACCACCGCACGATGTGGACTTCGTCCGCTTCGTGGGCGACGAGGTGGCGCGCGTCGAGACCATGAAGGTAAGCGGTGAGAAAGTCATCCGCACGGAGCGGGAAGTTGATCTGCCCCCGGCCGCCGTCGCCCAGAAACAGGCAGAGCGGCCCGTCAATGCGCCCACTCTCAGACGGCCTGGTGAAGACATGCCGGAAGGCCGGCCCGCTGGCGGGATCAACAACACCCCTCCCGTTTCCGGGCCGCAGCAGACCGATCCCAGCGGGAAGCCGGTTCCGAACTAAACTCCGTCCGCGCCGGCCGACAAGCGAACAGCGAACGAGCAACGACGAGCGCCCAACGACCGATTGGCATCTCTACCCGCTCTCCTTCTAAACTAGTACTGTGAAGATTGCCTTGGGCCAGATCAACCCCACGGTGGGGGACTTCTCTGGCAACGCTGCCAAGATCATCCAATTTGCCCAGCAAGCCCGCAGCGCCGGCGCCGGCCTGATCTTGTTTCCCGAACTGGCTGTCTGCGGATATCCGCCCCGCGACCTGGTCGAGCGCCCGTCGTTCGTCGCGCGCAACCGTGAGAGCATCGAGAAGATCGCCGCCGAAACCCAGGGCATCGCCGTGATCTGCGGCGTGGTCACACCCGCCAAGGCCGAAACCGGCAAGTCGGTGATGAACTCCGCTGCCCTGCTGCGCGGCGGCCGCGTCGAATTCATCCAGTCGAAGATGCTTCTCCCCACCTATGACGTCTTCGACGAGATGCGCAATTTTGCTCCCGCCAAAAGCCAGCAACTGTTCGGGTTCTGCGGCAAGCAGATGGCCTTGACCATCTGCGAAGACGCGTGGAACGACAAACATTTCTGGAACCGGCAGCTGTACGGAGTGGACCCGGTCGAGGAACTAGTCCGGGCCGGCGGCAATCTAGTGCTCAATATCTCGGCGTCCCCGTTCTGGCTGGGCAAGCGCGAACTGCGCCGCGACATGCTTGCAACGATTGCGAAGAATGACAACGTGCCGGTGGCGATGGTGAATCAGGTGGGCGGCAACGACAGCCTCCTCTTTGACGGATCGAGCCTGGTGATCGCGCCCGACGGGCAGGTGATCGCGCAAGGGAAGTCGTTTGCGGAAGATATCGTCTACTTCGACCCCCAAAGCCTGACCGGCGAGATGCACGAGCAGATCGAGGGAGAAGAAGCCAGCGCGTACGAGGCGCTGGTGCTCGGTACGCGCGACTATGTGCGCAAGTGCGGATTCCAGCGGGTGATCATCGGCCTGAGCGGCGGCATCGATTCCGCTTTGACGGCGGCCATAGCCGTAGATGCCCTTGGTCCGGAGAATGTCATCGGCGTCGGCATGCCCGGACCGTACTCCTCCCAAGGCTCGATCGCTGACGCGCGCCAGCTGGCGAAGAATCTTGGGATTCGCTTCGAACTGCTCTCCATCAACGAAATCTACGAAGCCTGCCGCAAGACGCTGGCGCAGGTTTTTGCGGGCCTGCCGCAGGATGCCACCGAAGAGAATATCCAGTCACGCAGCCGGGGCATGGTGCTGATGTCTTTATCGAACAAGTTCGGCGCCCTGGTGCTTTCTACCGGCAACAAGAGCGAGCTGGCGGTGGGATATTGCACCCTGTACGGCGACATGGTGGGTGGGCTGGCCGTGATCTCCGACGTGCCCAAGACCCTGGTGTATCGGCTCAGCGCCTACGTGAACTCGCGGCGCCCCGTGATTCCCCAGGCGACGCTCGATAAACCTCCGTCCGCGGAACTACGACCCGACCAGAAAGACTCGGATTCGATTCCTCCCTACGACGTACTCGACGCGATTCTCGAAGACTACGTCGAGGAATCGCGTTCGGCGGAGCAGATCGCCGTCGCCCACGATTTGGATCTGGAGCTGGTGAAGCGCGTCATCCGGATGGTGGAGCGCAGCGAATACAAACGCCAGCAGGCTGCGCCGGGGATCAAAATCTCTGCCAAGGCCTTCGGCTATGGCCGCAGATTTCCCATCGCCGCCAAGCCGGAGTTGTAGGAAGGACACTTCGCCGAACTCGCCGAGGAATGCTATAAGATGGCTCGATGCGCGGGAGGTTATCCATGCGATTTCTCGTAAGTCTCCTCTGCGTTCTTCTGGGGAGAACAAGTGCGGCTTGGTCCGACGAAGGCCACCACCACGAGCTTACCGAACAGCAGGTGGGTTCGGTCCATTTCGAGACCTCATGCTCGAAGGACGTCCACACCGCCTTTCAACGCGCGGTCGCGTTACTGCACTCCTTCCAGTACGAACAAGCCAGAGCCGCGTTCCAGGAAATTTCAAAGCAAGACCCGAAGTGCGCGATGGCGCAGTGGGGAATCGCGATGTCGCACTACCACGGACTGTGGGAGAACGGCGACACCGTGGCAGGCCGCGAGGCGATCGGCAAGGCCCGCCAGATCGCGGCAGAAAACGCCGCCACCACACCGCGTGAGCGCGCTTATATTGACGCGCTGTCGGAAATCTACCGGGAGGACGACAAGAACGCGTACGCACACGGACAGGCGTTTGAACAGAAAATGGCAGAGCTCCAGTCTTCCTATCCCGACGACAGCGAAGCGGCCATCTTTCATGCTCTGACGCTTTACATCGTCGCGCCCAAGACCGACAAGACCTTTGCCGACAATCGCAAGTGCGTACAGATCCTGATACCCATTTTCGCGAAGCAACCGAACCACCCCGGTGTTGCCCACTACATCATCCATTGCAGCGATAACCCGGTTCTGGCGGAGGCGGCGTTGCCCGCGGCCCGAAAGTACGCGGCCATCGCGCCGGCGTCGGCCCATGCCAACCACATGCCCTCGCATATCTTCACGCGGGTGGGATCCTGGGACGAGTCCATCCGCTCCAACCTGCGTTCCGCAGGCCTTGCCCGGCAGGCGGAAGCGACCTCTACGAACGGCGAAGCGCGCGACCAGCGTTTGCACGCCATGGACTACCTCGAATATGCGTACCTGCAAGAAGGACGCGTCAAGGATGCCCAGGCCGTTCTGGAAGAGATGAAATCGTTGCCGCCGATTCCGGGGCTGACGTTGACCGGTGACTACGCGCTGGCAGCCGTTCCGGCGCGCTACACGGTGGAACTGAGCAGGTGGGAGGAAGCCAGCCGCTTGCAGCCGAGGGCGGAAGGCGTGCCGTGGGCCCGCGCCATCACCTGGACGGCAGTCGGTCTGGGCGCGGCGCACTCGAAGGACCTGGCTCGCGCCGCGGAAGCAGAGAAGAGTCTCGCCACGCTGCGCGATGCAGTAGCCCGGCAGAACAATACCTACTGGTCAAACCAGATTGAAGTCCAACGCCAGGAAGTGGCCGCGTGGATTTTGCAGACTTCGGGAAAGCCCGCCGAGGCAACCGCGGCCATGCGTTCCGCGGCCGCACTGGAAGAGAGCATGGACAAGAGCCCTGTAACTCCCGGCGCAGTGGTGCCCGCCCGGGAATTGCTCGCGCAATTACTGCAAGCGCAAGCACGGCCTCAGGAAGCGCTGGTCGAGTACGATGCCGTTCTCAAGACGGCGCCCAATCGCTTCAACGCGCTCTGGGGTGCGGCCTCGAGCGCGGAATCGGCGGGCAATACGGGCGTGGCGTCAAAATATTTCCGAAAGCTGGCCGAAGTCGGCGTCGGAAGCGAGCGCCCGGAATTGGAGACGGCGCGCAAGAAAGCGGGCGCCATCGCCCGGAACTAAATTCATCGCGGAGCCTGATTGGCGGCTGCAAGAATCTCCTGAAAGGAATTTATGCTCAAGAAGTTCGTGGTGTTTCTTTGCCTGGGTGCAGTAGCTGCCGCGCAGGCTAAACCCGCCCAACCGGCGAAGCCCGCACTCGAACACAAGGCCACTCCATCACCGGCATCGTCCACCAACAGCCCCCCGTCGGAAGACACCGTGAACGCCTTCCTGTACCAGATGTTTGGCTACAATCCGTCGGTTACCTGGCGGCTCGCAGAAATTCGCCCCACGTCTGTGCCGGGCCTCACCGAAGTCCTGGTCGTGATTACCGATCCGCAGGGGTCCAATAGCAATAAGTTCTACGTGACCGCCGACGGCAAACACGCGGTGACGGGGGACATCATCCCATTCGGCGCCAAGCCGTTCGAGGCGGACCGCGCCAAGCTCGAGAAAGGCGTGAACGGACCCGCCAAGGGCCCGGGGAAAGCGCCCGTGACGATCGTCGAGTTCAGCGACATGCAGTGTCCCCACTGCAAGCAGGTCGCGCCCACGATTGAGCAACTCCTAGCACAGGAGCCCGACGCTCATTTCGTCTTTCAGAATTTTCCGCTCCCCAATCACAACTGGGCCGAAAAGGCCGCCGGCTATGTGGATTGTGTGGGTCACGCATCGAATGATGCGGTATGGAAGTTCATCCAGAAGACGTTCGAGCAGCAGGAAAGTATCACCGAGGCCAACGCCGATGAGAAGTTGAAGGCGATCGCCACCCAGTCGAGCGTCAATGCTGACCAAATCGCGGCCTGCGCGGCGAAGCCTGAAACCAAAGCAAGAATTCAGGCCTCGCTCGCACTCGGCAAGGCGGTGGGAGTAACGGGGACGCCCGCAATCTTTGTCAACGGGCGCATGCTGGGTGGTGGCGTACCGGTGGACGTGCTGAAGCAAATTGTGGAGTTCCAGGCCACCCAGGAAAACAAAAAGGGGGCAACGACAAAGTAGCGTCGGGGCGACTGCCGCTACTTGCTCAGCCAGATCTCCGGCGTTTCTCTTCCGTCCGGGCTGCGCACGACATATGGAGTGATCACAATCAGCAGCTCGTCGTCTTCTTCCTGTTTGGAATTCTCGGCGGCGAGATTCTTGAGGCCCGGGATCTTAGAAAAGCCGGGCAGGCCGCTCAGACTTTTCTGTTCTGCTCTGGTGAGCATCCCTGCCACCACCGCGGGCTCGCCTTCCTTGAGTGCGATTCCTGCTTTGTATTCGCGATTGGAAATCACCGGCACGCCGTTCAGACTTGCCCCTCCCAGGGTGCGGAACAGAATTTCCAGCTGCAGGCCGATATCGGAGGTTCCGTGCACGGAAGGCTTGGCCTTGATGGTCAGGCCGAGATCCTCGTAGTTGAACGACGGGAAGGGCGCCGCGAATGAGTTGTTCCCGATTACCTGGGAGATGGCGGCGTTGTTGAAGATGGGCGCGAAACTGGCATTGATGATGGGATAGCGCGAGCCGAGCTTGAACGTGGCTTCCTTCTCGTGGGAGGCGCGTAGCGTCATATGTTCGAGCGTCCGTACGGAACTCTCATTGAGCGAAAGACCCACTCGTAACTTGTCCAGGCTCAGTCCCATCAGAGTGATCCCGCCCCCGAAGGTGGCCAGCGGCTGGCTGAAAATCGAATTCTGCTGGTTCTGCAGTTGCGCCAGCAACGCCTGAATGCTCTCATTTCCCGCCTGGTTGATGCCGCCCCCGGAAATCAGCTGGTTGATCAGGTCCTGGATGTTCTGGCCGCCCAGTGCGGCCAGAGCGCCGAGGGGAATACTGAAGAGATGAAAGTCATTGGGGATGTGCACGCCGATGCTGCGCGCGAACCTGTGATCGATCTCATAGACTTTCACGTCGAGCATGACTTCCGGGCGGGTGGAATCGAGCGTGTCGAGGAACTGCGTGGCCGCTTCCAGGGTGCTCTGAGGGCCGCGCACCGTGATCGTGCTCGACGCGACGTTCAAACTCACGAAGCGCAGTTCGAACAGCGACCGCAACGAGTTCAACAGGTCGTTGAGTTCCTGGGGGGCGCCGCCGCCGGGAATAAAGAACGAGCGCATACCCATGCGATCGTAGAGGCGATGGTTCTCCGCCGTGTCCAGGGTTGCGAACAGTACTCTTTCTTCCAGGGGAACGCTGAAGCTCTTGGTGACCGCCTCGGCCGCCCGCATGGCGGTGCCGAAGTCCACGTCTTCGATGTCGAAGCGCACCCGCCGGCTGGGGAAGGCGTCATCAAAAATTACCGTCAGCCCGTAGCTGGAGGCGATGGCGGTGAGCAGGCCGCGCGAATCGCCGCGGTAGTGGAAGTCATGGCGTTCTTCTTTGGGCTTGGCTGCGATGGCATCAATGCTGGCGACCAGTTCCGGCGCGCCTGCGGTGTGGACGGGCAACGGTCCCACGGCGTCCCGCAGCCGCTGTTGCGCGAACTCGTTTTGGGGATCCAGGTGCAGAGCGAGGCGGAATTCGGCCAGCGCTTCCACTTGCCGTCCGTCCTGCAGGTTGTCGTTCCCTCGTTCCAGGTGGAATGCTACCAGTTGCTGCCGCACCATCTCACGAGCGGTCAGGTATTCCACATTCTGCGGGATTAGACGAGACGCCTCTTCAAATTCGGAGAAAGCCTGGTCCAGGTTCTTGGAATGCTGGAGCCTGAGGCCGCGGGAAAAAGCCTGACGGGCAGCTTTGAGATCTTTGGCGGCAGCCTTACAGGCGGGGGCGCCAGCCGCATCCGAACACGCCGAGGGTAGAGTGGTCGCGGGAGGGTCCGCGGCCAGGCACATCCCAGCCCCCAACAACACTATTCCCGCGAGCAGCGATCGCATGACTGTTCTTACTATAGAATGCGCCGCCGCGGGTGTCTTGCAAGGGAAATCAGGGCGAGGGACCTACCCTCGTAACGGCAGGATTCGACGTTTCACTTCAGCATCAGTCGCTCCATCCGGGTGGCCCGGCCGGTCTTGGCGTCGCACTCGACGACCACCGCGCACAAACGGACATCTCCACTAGCCGCTTCGAAGCGCGCCGGCATGCCCCTCAGGAACTTGTCGATGACCAGTTCTTTTCGCACCCCAATCACGCTGTCATAGGGTCCGGTCATGCCGACATCCGTGATGTAGGCCGTGCCCTTGGGCAGCACGATTTCATCGGCGGTGGGAATGTGGGTGTGCGTGCCCACCACCGCCGTCACACGCCCATCGAGATACCAGCCGAAGGCATTTTTCTCGGAGGTGGCCTCGGCGTGGAAGTCCACAAAAATCACTTTTGCCTTGATCTTCTCCAGGATCTTGTCCGCGACGCGGAAGGGATCGTCGCTGGCACCCATGAAGACGCGTCCCTGCAGATTGATCACGGCATAGGCAACGCCACTCTTCTGGCCTTCATACACGCCCTGGCCGGGCATGCTGGCGGGAAAATTTGCCGGACGCAGCAGCCGCCGCGCGGGACTATGCGGGTTGCCATCCGCCATCTGAAAATATTCGATGATCTCTCGTTTATCCCAGACGTGATTGCCCGTCGTCATCACTTCAATGCCCAGCTCGAAGAGCTCCTCTGCGAGTGGGGGAGTAATGCCGAACCCGGCGGCGGCGTTTTCGCCGTTGGCGATCACCAGGTCCACAGAATGCTGCTTGACGAGCTCCGGCAAGCGCTCCTTGACGATGGTCCGTCCCGGACGCCCAAAAATGTCACCGATGAAGAGAATGTTCAAAAGCAGGTCTCAGGTGTTAGGTCTCAGGTCTCAGGAGGCAGAAGACTCGCCGCCGAGAGCTCACCGAACGTTCGATGGTATCACGCGAAATTGATCGCAGTTCCCAACTGGCGACTGGGTGCTGGCGACTGGCTACTGAACTTCCGCCGTCTTCAGGAAGTCGTAATTCCCGGATGGATTCAGCGTGACGTTTCGCACTCGCTTGGTATGCACGATCACGTTGTCGAGAAACCAGAGGTTGATGTAGGGAAGGTCGGCGGCCAGAATTCGCTGTACTTCGGCATAGAGCTGCTTGCGTACGTTCTGATCGGTTTCGCGCCGCGCCTGGTCGATGAGCGCGTCCAAGCGGGCGTTGGAATAAAAGCCGCGGTTGGCGCCATTGGGCGGAAATTTCGAAGAGTGGAAGGCGTATTCGAAGATGTCGGGATCTTCGTTGCCGCCGATCCAACGCAACCCGTAAAGCTGAAACGCCCCATGCGTGACATCCGAGAAGAAGGTCGCAAACTCAAAACTGCGAATGTCGAGCGCAATGCCTACAGCACGCAGTTGCTGTTGCATGACGGCGACCATCAGGCGCGTGTTTTCGTCGGTCGAGGTTTTCATCGTGACATGAAAGCGCACGCCGTTCACTGCTGGGTAGCCAGCGGCGTCGAGCAGTTGCCGAGCCTTGTCGGGATCGTAGTCGTATCGAGGCACGTCTTCGTTGTACGCCCAGCTTTGCCGTGGCAGAACGCTGCGCGCAGGCTGCGCCTGGCCGCGCCACAGGTACTCGATCATGGGGCGACGGTCCAGAGCGTAGGCGATGGCTTGGCGAACCCGTACATCTTTCAAGATGGGATCGCGCAGATTGAATGCCAGGTAGGCCAACCTTGTACCGGGCCCGTGCTGAACGGTGAGGGATGGATCGCGTTCGAGAGTAAGGACGGTGTCGGGCGGCATGGGCGAGTTAATGGTGAGATCAGCACTGCCTTTTCGTAGCTCGAGGGCTTGCGTAGTGGCGTCGGGCACCACGGCAAAACGTACGCGGGCGAGATGGGGCGTTTCGCCCCAGTAAGTGTCGTTGCGCTGAAGGATGACTTCCTTGTCCGTCTCCGCGCTGACGAAGTTGAAGGGGCCGGAGCCAATGGGATGGCGCGTCATTTCATCCCCACTGCCGTAGGGCACGATGCCGATGGCGCCGTCGGAAAGGTTCCAGAGGAAGGTGGACGAGGGCTCCTTCAAGTGAAAGACGACGGTATCGGTGTCGGGTGCATCGATGTGATCCACAAAGCGGTAGACAGCGGCTTTTGTGCTGCGGATCTTGCCCTGCAGGAGCGAGTCGAACGTCCATTTCACGTCGCGGGACGTGAGCGGGCGGCCATCGTGAAACTTTACTTCGTGCCGGATGTGGAAGACGTAGGTCAGGGCATCGGGGATCTCCCAGCGTTCCGCCAGCGCCGGCGTCACGTTCAGGTGCTCATCGCGCTCGAGCAGGTCGTCAAAGATCAGCTCGTCAATGCGCTCTGACTGCGCGTCGATGCCTACCCGCGGATCCAGATTTGTCGGACTGCTCTCGATGATCATCACGAGCGTGTTGGGGTCGGGAGCTTGTGAGCAGGAGAGTAGAGGTAGCAACCCTCCTCCGACCAATGTCCAAAGGATTGTCATCCTGACCCTGAGCTTGCCGAAGGGGAAGGACCTGCTTTCTCCTTGCCTCGGGATGCGCGCGTCAGGCATAGGAAATCTTCCCCAGGATTGCCGGTCCCTTGGCCCCCGTCGCCGACGGCACATTCGACGGCCGCCGATGCCACGTTTCATAGGCCAGAACCGCGAACGCGACTGCCTCTTTCGCTTCGGTGGGCACTCCGAACTCGTCCGAAAAGCGCAGCGCGATTCCCAGCGGCGCAAGCTCGTTGCGCAGCATGGCCATCAGCGTCGGATTACTCGCCCCGCCGCCGGAGACAATCATTTCCCGATAGCGTCCCCGCTTTTGCAGCACGAAGCGCCGGACCGCATCGGCGATGGATCGAGCCGTCAACGCTGTGGCTGTCGCAACCACGTCGCGCTTGTCGGATCGGCCGCAGCGGCGGAGAAATTCGTTCGCATAGGCCCGGCCAAATTCCTCGCGGCCCGCCGTCTTGGGCGGCTGGTGGCGGAAGAATGAGGCCTGCATCAATTGCGCAACCACCCGGTCGAGTACCCGCCCTGAAGCCGCGATCCGCCCATCGCGATCATAGCGCTGTCCGAGGAGCTTCTCCGTTACCGCATCAATGACCATATTTCCAGGGCCGGTGTCGAAGGCAACGACCTGGCCGGGTTTCGCGTTAGCTGGAATCGCGGTGAGGTTGGCAATGCCTCCGATGTTCTGCGCGATGCGCCCGACTCGTGGATCGCGATAAAGCACGTAGTCGAGAAACGGCACGAGCGGCGCGCCCTTGCCACCCGCCGCCATGTCCGCAGGACGAAAATCTGAAACCACTGGCACACCCAGCCGCGCCGCCATCACCGCGCCTTCCCCCGTCTGCCAGGTGACAGCGAGCTTTTGTCCGAGAAACCTAGCTGCGGTCCCCTGGTGATACAGCGTCTGGCCATGACATCCGACCAGATCAAGCTTGACGCGATGTCGGCGTGCAGTCTTGGCGACGGCGTCCGCGTAAAGTCCGCCCAGCAGGAAGTTGAGCCGCGCGAGGTCGGCGACGCAAGCCGATTCGGCATTCATCATTCGCAGAATCGTGCGCCTGATCGGGGCAGGGAAGGGATAGTCGGCATTGGCAATGAGCGTGTGGCGCGGGCGCCCTCGCCCGCGTTCGGCGATGCGCACTAGCGCCACATTGATCCCATCCGCTGAAGTGCCGCTCATCACGCCCGCAACGATCATGCGGATCGCTCCTGCCGGTCGAGTGTGGCGAGGCGAATTTCCTCGCCGAATTCCCAGAGCTGGCGCGAGAGCTTCTCCGTCGTTGCAGTGGTTGGAAGCGGAGCGCGCTTCCGCGCCCATTTCTTCTTGAAGGCGAGCACCCGCCGCGATGACTCTTGCACGCGCCGCGCAAACCTGCGATCGCGCTCGGCTTCGTGGATCATGGCTTCGTGTGCCCGAAGAATAAAATCTTCCTGGTGACAAATCAGTCCCAGATCGCCTCCGGCAAGAATGTGTCCGATGGCCGCCTGTTCAATGGGCGCGGCTGTCAGCACTCCGCCCATTTCGAGGTCGTCCGAGCAGATCAGGCCGCGATAGCCAATCTTCTTGCGTAGGATGTCTGTGATCCACTTCTTCGAAAGCGACGCCGGCGTGCGGTCTTTGGTGACGGCGGGAAAGGCCGCGTGCGACACCATCACAAAGGGAAGCTCGCGGCGCAGCGTGCGATAGGGAACCAGGTCTTCGTCCCAGAGCTTCTTCATCGGTTTTTCGACACTGGGCAGTTCGTGATGTGTGTCGAGGTTGACCTCGCCGAGTCCGGGGAAGTGTTTGCCGCAGCCCAGGACTCCGGCATCGCCCAGCCCGCGCAGAAATTCGCGGGCATAGGCAACAACCTGCTTCGGATCGGCCGAGACGGCTCGCGAACTCATCACCGAGCGCGAGGCTTCAAACGCGAGGTCGAGCGCGGGAGCGAAGTCCACGTTGAAGCCGAGGGCGCGGCAGTTGGTACCGATGATGCGTCCGTGCTTGCGGAAGAGTTGGCGGCGTCCGGTGGCGAAGACCTGCGCGGGAGACGGCGCCGGACCGAGCACGTTGCGAAAACGATCCACGGTTCCGCCTTCGAGGTCTACGCAGGTGAAGAGCGGCGTCGTGACGTGTTTCTGGCAATCGCGCAGGAGCCGATGGCTCTGCTCAGTGGCCGTGATGTTGCGCGCGAACAAAATCACGCCCGCGGGCTGGATGCGCGCGAGCAGGGAAGCTAGGCGGGGAGACATCTCGGTGCCGTCGAAGCCGATGATCAGGAGTTGGCCGATTTGTAAACGAAGATCCTGACTAACCTTGGACGGCATTATTCGATTTTCACTTTACTTGTGCGGCAAGTTTCTCGCACAGATCATGAATTTTGGGATCACCGGTAAGCTTGTCGGCGATCCGACATTCGCCCAAGGCGCCCCGTGGATCAGGCTTCATTAGCAACGTGACGAGCCAGACATGAGGAAGGGCCCAGTCCGGATCGAGCCTGGCCGCCTCGCGCAACTCGGACACTGCGGCCTGTCCATCGTGCTTTTTCCCGAGGCTGATTGCGAGGTTGTAATGTGACTGCGCATCGTTCGGTTGGAGACGAATAGATTCTCGGTATTCAGTGATAGCGGCTTCCGTTTGACCGTCATCATCGAGAGCACTACCTAGGTTCATGTGAGATTCGGCATTAGAAGGATCGACCTGTATGGCCGCACGATACTCTGTTATGGCAGACTTTGGGTCCTTCTTCTGCAAGAACAGATTGCCAAGATTGTTGTGAGCCTCAGTCTGCTGGGGGTTCAACCTAAGGGCCTCCCGGTACTCGCCTGCCGCGGAATCTGGGTCCCCGTTGTTTTTGAGTGCCAGCCCCAGGTTATTGTGGACGTCAGGATCGTCGGGTTTGATCCGGAGGGCCTCTCGATACTGACGAATTGCGCCCTCATAATCTCGCTTTGCCGCGAGGATGCACGCTAAGTTGTAGTGTGAATCGGCATGATTGGGCGTCTCCCTGATTGCCTCTTCATACTCCTGGATCGCCTTGTCCACTTCGCCTCTTTGCTCGAAGGTCAAAGCGGATCGAAAGTGTGAACTGACATTTGGCCTGGACCGATCCGATTGAAGGTTGGCCCAAGCTGCAACCACAAGAACGAAAATTACAGCGACAAAGTGCGCTCTCACTTTAGTGTCCCCATTCGCCTTCAAGAAGCTCCTTAATTTCTTTGTCGGCAATCTTTCGGGTCTCAGCTTTAGTCAATCTGCCTCTTTAACTCCGCCAGCAGATTCAGCGCCTCCAGCGGCGTCAGCCGGTTCAAATCCACCTCGCGTAACTTCTCCAGCACCGGCTGCGAGAGCGGAGTGAAGATCGTCAACTGTGCCGAACGCTCGGGCTGGCTTCCAGGCGTCAGGTGCTCTGAGAGCCGATGCTCCGCCGACTCATGTTCGGCCAGCACTTCGCGCGCTCGCACGACCACTTCATTCGGCAGTCCGGCGAGTTTGGCGACTTCGATGCCATAACTCTTGTCGGCCGCGCCGGGTTCAACCTTGCGCAGGAAGACCACGCCTCCGCCGGTCTCTCTTACCGACACATGGTAGTTCTTCACGCCGCTGAGTTGCTCGGCCAATTCGGTCAACTCGAAATAATGAGTGGCGAACAGAGTCTTGGCGTGAACGCGCGCATGCAGATATTCGATCGCGGCCCAGGCGATGGCGAGGCCATCATAGGTGGCGGTGCCGCGTCCGACTTCGTCGAGCAAGATGAGCGACCGCGCCGTCGCCGTGTGCAGGATCGCGGCCGTCTCGGTCATCTCGACCATGAAGGTGGACCGTCCGCGGGCCAGGTTGTCGCTGGCGCCGATGCGGGTAAACACGCGGTCCACAATTCCCAAGCGTGCCGCGCGCGCCGGCACAAACGATCCCATCTGCGCTAGGATCACGATCAGCGCCGCCTGCCGCAGATAGGTGCTCTTGCCGCCCATGTTCGGGCCGGTCAGCACGACGATGTTGTGGGTCGAGGAATTCAGGAACAAGGCGTTGGGGACGAAGCGCTCGCTGCCCGCGGCCAGTTCCTGTTGCTCAATGACGGGATGCCGCCCTTCGACAATTTCCAAATCGCCAGACTCATCGGGCTTTTCGCTGAACTTCGGCCGACAGTAATTGTGCAGCGCGGCCACGTGTGCCAGGCACGCCAACACGTCCACTTCGGCCAGGGCAAGCGCGGTCTGCCGGATGCGCTTGGCTTCGCCGGCGATGGCCGATCGCAACTCGGCGAACAGGCGGCGCTCGATCTCGACAATCTTCTCCTGGGCATCGAGAATCTTCGACTCGTACTCTTTCAGTTCCGGAGTCGTGTAGCGCTCGGCATTGACCAGCGTCTGCTTGCGCTCGTAGTCGGTGGGCGCGAGGTGCTGGTTGGCCTTCGAAATCTCGATGTAGTAGCCGAAGACAGAGTTGAACTTTACTTTGAGCGAGC
Source organism: Terriglobales bacterium (assembly GCA_049273945.1). GTDB lineage: Bacteria > Acidobacteriota > Terriglobia > Terriglobales > Acidobacteriaceae > Acidiflorens. The sequence goes on from JBASRS010000050.1 coordinate 53,863, forward strand.
CGATCCCGGTTCGTTCGCGCTCGCGCTGCTCCACCTGCGCCAGGCACTGCTTCGAATTGCGGCTTAGGTCGCGCAGGTCGTCGAGGTCTTTGTCCACCCCGGCGGCGATCACGCCGCCATCGCTTAGCGTGAGGGGCGGCTCCTCGACAACCGTCCGCTCGATCCTTTCGCGCAGATCGCCCAGCTCATCGAGCAGCCCATGCAGGGAGACCAGCCGCGCCGCCGCAAGACCGGCCAGCACTGTGCGCACCTGCGGAATCCGCCCAAGCGACGCCGCCAGCGCCAGCACGTCCCGGGGATTCGCCGTCTCCAGCGTAACCCGGCTCAGCAGCCGCTCCAGGTCGAGAATGCCTTCGAGCGCCCGCCGCAGCTCTTCGCGCCGGACGAGGTCTTTGACCTGTGCCTCGACCGCATCCAGGCGTCCTTCGATCTCGGCCCGGTCCAACGAGGGCCGCAACATCCACGCCCGGAGCAAGCGCTTGCCCATGGGCGTAACGGTCGTATCCAGCCCGCGGAACAGTGTCACGCCGGCATCGGCGCCGGCGAACAGCGGCTCGATCAATTCCAGGTTGCGCACCGTCACCGCGTCCAGCACCAGGCAGTTTTGGCGTTCGTAGAAGCCGATCCGGTCCACATGATTCAGCGTGCCGCGCTGGGTGGAGCGGATGTAATAGAGAATCGCCCCCGCCGCCGAAGCCGCGGCAGGCTTACCCGCCAGCCCGAAGCCCTCGAGCGAGAGCACGCCGAAATGATTCTCCAGCAGCGGGACTGCGTGATCGGGAGCGAAGATCCAATCGTCCAGAGGGGTCTCAGCCCACCCGGAATCACGTAGGGACAGCCGCCCTCGGCTGTCCGGCCGAGCGAAGCTCGGCAGGCCTTCTTCATATCTGGCCACGTTCTCGAGCAATGGCGCCGAAGATCCGTACAGAAGCTCCTTTGGCCGTAATTGTTCAAGTTCTTCTTGAATACGGCGTCCAGCCGATTCTCCGGCAAATTCTGTCGCCCGAAACTCGCCCGTAGACAGGTCCAAAGCCGCGAATCCCACCCGCTCGCCGACCGAGGCCACCGCCGCTAGGAAGTTGTTTTCTTCCGAGCCCAGCGAAGAATCCGCGGCCGTCCCCGGAGTGACGACGCGCGTCACTTCCCGCCGCACCAGTTTCTTGGCGAAGCGCGGGTCTTCCATCTGCTCACAGATCGCCACCTTGAAACCGCGCCGGATGAGCTTCGAAATGTAGCCCTCGGCCGCGTGGTAAGGCACGCCGCACATCGGGATGGCCACGCCCTTTTCTTTGTTGCGCGAGGTCAGCGTGATCTGCAGTTCGCGGGCCGCCACCACCGCGTCGTCAAAGAACAGCTCGTAGAAGTCCCCCAGCCGGAACAGGAGCAGAGCGCTGGGGTGCTCTTTCTTGATGGCGGCGTATTGCCGCATCAGCGGAGTGGAGGGCTCAGGCATGGGGCAATTGGTAATTTGTAATTTGTAATCTGGTAATTTGCAATCTACGTAGGTATCGGATTCGGCCTTTCCGCCAGGAAAACGCAGTAACGAGCGTGACCTCGAACGAGTCCTCGACTGCCACGCCGGAGCTTCAAATTGCCAATTACAAATCCAATTTGACTCCCCTGTCCCGTTTTGTTCTCCTTACCCCATGGAACTCCGCAAAGACCCCATCACGCGCTCCTGGGTGATCACGGGAGACGATGTTCCCGAGCCCACTCCGCGCGCCGGAGCCTGTTCTTTCTGTGGCGACTCCGCCCAGCCGTTCCAGGTGATCGCGACTCTGCCCGGGCTCGACGGCAGTTCCTGGTCGGCGCGCGCGGTGGTGCATCCGGACCCGCTCTACCGGATTGAAGGCGATCCGGCCCGACGCGCCGACGGCTTGTACGACCGCATGGGTTCGGTGGGCGCGCACGAACTGCTGCTCGAAAACTCCCATCACGATCGCCATCTGTGGAACGCCAGCGACGCTGAGGTCGAACAGCTCCTGCGCTTGATGGCGCAGCGGATCCAGGATCTGAAACGCGACAGCCGTTTCAAGTATGTCAGCATCTTCAAGAATCATGGTGCCACTGCGGGACAGGAATACGAACATCCCACCTCGCAACTGACGGCAACCACCTTCGTGCCGCGGCGCGTCCTGTATGAACTTCGCGCCGGACGCGACTATTTCGATAACAAGGAGCGTTGCGTCTTCTGCGACATCCTGGCCCAGGAGGAACGGCAGGGGCTGCGCATTCTCGAGATTCGCGGAGACTATGCCGCCTTCTGTCCCTATGCTCCCCGCGTCCCATATGAGACGTGGATCCTGCCGCGCAGCCACGAGGCGTCGTTCGAACGCACCGGCTCTTCCCGTGTAGGAAACGTCATCGACTTGGCCGCTCTCTTGCGGCGCACTTTGCAACGGATCCGCACCATCACCGAGGCCTTCCACCTCGTGCTGCATACTTCTCCCAATAGCCTTCATCAGTCCGGAACCCTGGGCTACTGGAAGACGCTCGACGACGACTACCACTGGCACATTGAGATCCTGCCCGTGCTCGAGGCCAAGGCGAAGTCATATACCTTCAAAGAGGTCTATTATTCTCCGGTCACGTCGGAAACGGCCGTCAAGCGGTTACGCGAGGCGAAAATCTGAACTTCATGATGCGAAAAGCGAGGGTCGTGGCTTTCGTGGTCGCGTGGGCTTGCCTGCTGGGCAAAGCCGCAACTGCCCAATCTCCGCCGGAAAAGCAGCAGGTCCTCTGGCAGAAGCTGGAAAGCTCCATCGCCGAGGTGGATCGCAATCTCGACGGGGCGATGGGCGTTGCGATTCTCGACCTCACCGACGGACACAAGTTTCTTCTCCACGCCCACGACGTGTTTCCGCAGGCCAGTTCCATCAAGGTCTGCGTCCTCGCCGAGCTCTACCGGCAGGCGCAGCAGGGCAAGCTGAAGCTGACGGACCTCTACACGGTCAACGCCGCCGACCTGGTCCCTGACAGCGACATCCTGGGTGGCCTCACCCCGGGCGTGACGAAGATCACCCTGCGCGACCTCGCCACCATAATGGTCGCCGTCAGCGACAACTCCGCCACCAACGTCCTGATTGACCGCGTGGGCATGGAGAACGTGAATGCTTTTCTCGATTCGCTCGGCCTCACGCACACCCGACTGCGGCGCAAGATGATGGACCTGAAAGCCGCCACCGAGGGCCGAGAAAATGTCTCCACGCCGGCGGAGATGATGGCGCTGCTCGAAGCGCTCTATCGGGGCCGCGTGCTGAACAAGGAGTTGACCGACGACTTCTTCAGAGTCCTCAGCACGCACAAAGACAGCTGGATCCCGCGCGATCTCCCCGATGACCTGAAAATCGCCAATAAACCCGGGTCCCTCGAAGGCGTGCGCAACGACTCCGGTGTAATCTTTGTGGAAAAGCGTCCCTACATTCTGTGCGTGATGACCACGTACCTGCGCCGCGAACGCGAGGGCGAAGAAGCCATCAGCAGGATTTCGCTGGCAGCCTGGCGGATGTTCGATCGCATCGCGCGGGCGAGCGAGTATGGAAGAGTGATCTCACCGGTGAATTCCAGTCGTTAGTCGTTGGTCGCTGGTCGTTGGCGAAACACGAAGTGCCAGGCGAACGACTAACGACGAGCGACCAACGACTGCCGCATGACTGTCCGCCGCCTAAAAACCTACGCCGGTTCGCAAGGCTACGTGTACCAGTACTACTTCGTCGGCCAGCGTCCAGCACGCGCTACGCCGCCCGAAAGCCCCGCCACCGAGTACATCTTCGACGTCACTTCCGACCGCAAGACTACTTACGCCGTCAGCGTCTTCCTTCCGCAGAATGTTGTCGCCGCCTGGAACCGGGTTCACGGACGCGCCCTGACCGACTCCGAGCAATACGCCGCCGCCAAACTGCGCCTTTTTCGGGCCTTCGATGAACTGGAAGACATGCAGGTACGGGGTCGTCATTTGCAGATCGCCTTGCCGTTTCTGGAAGAATCGCTGGCGGGGTTGGGCGTGGAATAGACTCCACGACGGCGAGAGTTCGATACGTTGCAAGAAAGGGCATCCCGAGAAAACTCGGGATGCCCGGTACTGTTCACATCCGACCTCTTGGAAACTGAGCCTCTACTTATCTGGAGGCATCTGCTGTTCCCGCTTCCGCCGTTCCTCTTCCTGCTTTTTCTCCTCGGGCGTCTGCGGTTTCGCTTGCTGGCGCGGAGGCGGCGGTGCCGGCTTAGTCTCCGCCGGAGGCGTGCGCTGCTGGGGGCGATCGCTCGGTGAAGGGTTCGCTGTCCGTGGAGCCGGTTGGTTCCGGTTCGGCTCGGGACGATTGGTTTCGGGGCGACTAGGTTCCGGACGAGCCGGTTCGGGACGATTGTTCGGCTGTGCCGCGGGCGGGCGCTCATTGCGCGCCGGTGGCTCAGCTGGACGATTCGTCTGGGGATGCGTCGCCTCAGGCTGATGGCTCGGCTGATTCGGCCGGTTATTCGTTGGTGCTGTCGGCGGACGATTCGTCTCCGGGCGGTTGTTCGGCTGATTCATCTCGGGACGGCTCTGCGGCGGCGCTGACGGCGGACGATCGTTCTTCACCGGTGGCTGGGTTGGAGGGTTCGCCTCAGGCTGACGGTTCGGCTGATTCGGCCGTTCATTCGTGGGTGCTGCCGCCGGACGATTCGTCTCCGGGCGGTTGTTCGGCTGATTCATCTCGGGACGACTGTTCGGCTGCGCTGACCGCGGACGATCGTTCCTTACCGGGGGCTGGGTTGGACGGTTCGCCTCCGGTTGATTGTTCGGCTGTGATGGCATCTGCTGATTCGGCTGCGCGGAGGGTGGCCGATTCGGCTGGGCGGGATTGGCCGCACCCGGACGCTCGTCTGGTACCTGTTGCTTGGCCGGACGGTTCGCCGGCTGGTTGGTGGGCGGCGTGAAGGCGGGCTGTCCCGGTCGGGCGGCGCTCGGCTGGTTCCCGGGCTGGTTGCCCGGACGGCCAACATTCGGCGTTGCCGGTTTACCGGGAGGCGCCTGCTTGACCATCGGGTGCGCAGCCTCAGTGACCGCTGGACGCAAGCTGCGCACTTCGCTCCTCGCCAACGGTTGTCCGGGATGCGCTTCCAAAGCCTGCTGCTGTTTTGCAAACGGCACCGGCGGAGGAGGTGGCGGCGTCTTCGCGATCACCTGCCGGTTCATCACGGCTGCCGGCGGCGCGTTCACACGATTCGCGGTCGCAAACTTCGCTCCCAGGACGCTCTCCCGGGTGGGAGCCACGGCAACTCTCGTGCTCAGCGAGGCTCTAGCGATCTCCCGCTCGTTCACGACAACCGCTGCTCGCCCCACGGGCTGCGCGCTCGCAAAGGCCCGTTGGGGCACCGCCGTCACCGCACCTCGTACGTTCCGGTTTACGTAGGTCACATTCGTGACATTCGTGGTCTTGTTGATGATGGTGGTGTTGTACACGTTCGTGATGGTGGTGTTATTGACGGTCGTATTGCTGATGTTCACCCGGTTCACGTACTCCCGGCTGACGCGGTACGACGGCACATAAACTTCCCGCGGACCCAGCGGAAACCATCCCACATTGCCGCCGAAGCCAACTCCAACTCCTCCCCCGCCAATAAAAACCACCAGCGCAGGCGCATACACCGCGCGCACCGCGACCGGTCCGGCGATCCAACCCCAGCGGCCGCCGATCACCACCCAGCGTCCGTAGTGGAACGGCGCGTAGCCCCAGGGAGAGTCATCGACCCAGGTATATCCCCAGGGAGGAATCCAGTCCCAGTGTCCTTCGTGATAAGGTGCCCAGCCTACGGCAACGCGGTTGGGGTACCAGACGTGGCCGTAGTTCGAATCGTCGCGCCAGTCGCCGTAGTCGTCCAAGTCCTCGTAGCCGACGACATCATGGGACAGATACTGCGCCGAGCGCGACTCATCGTAGCGATGATCGCGGCTGTAGGCCCAGTTATCAAATTGGTCGCGTCCGCCGATGTCGGTGACTTCGGCGTTCAGCGAGTCGGTTCCGCTGAAAGTGCCTCTTTGTCCGGCGTGCAGCGTATAGGTCTGGCCGTTGCCGGTCGACTCGCCTCCGCCCTCGTGTATGCTGACGACCGAGTAGGTGCCGTCTTCACTTGCCTCTATCCGATAGCTTCCCGGCTGGGTAACCGAAAACGCCAGGTTCGGCGTATCGATCTCGAAGACATCGTCCCGGTCCAGCCGGCGCACACGAACGTTGACCGCACCCGACGTAAGCTGGATCTGAACCGTATTGTCATCCAGGTTCAGGAAAGAGAAGCCGGTATTGGCATTCAGCCGAATCACGGCTGATCCCAGCTGCAGCTCGACGCGCGAGTCCTTGTCGGCCCAGAGCCTGTCGCCCGTCGTCATGGGGCGATTCGCGACCGCTTGCACCCAATCCGTTTCGCCGGCCGGCTGAAATGAAACCGACCCCTCCATGTAGCCGATTCGAGCCACGCGGCTGGGCGGATCGTCCCGCTGATCCTGGTCTTGAGCAGCCGCTCTTGTTGGTAGAACCACAGTCGAGAGCGCCAGCCCGAGCACTGCGCTCCACCGGCCTAATTTCTTAAGTATTCTTGTCATAGAGCGTTTCTCTCCTAAAGCTTTCTGTCGCGAACCCGGAAGTTCGCGGAATTCCCGTCAACCTTGTGATGGTGGAAATGGTCGCCGCAACCGGGATTTCTCGAAGCGTGCCTGACAGGAACCAAGGGCAAGCTCCACGAAGAGGCAAACGCGGTCGGCCGACACGTTCAGTAAACTATTAGCGAGTCTTAAGGATAACAGGTCGGCCCGGGGCAAGGATGAGCTAAACAGCTCAGATGCGGTGGGCGCGCAACAGGTTGATTCCACCCGTTGATCTCTGCCTGCGAAAACACTCTCAACGGAGCGGGTGGATGACTGTGCCCGGGTTGAGTTTTCGTTTTCCGATACCCGTTGAGGGATATATCCAGTTCGTGAGTATCGGTACAAAGATTTATGAGACATTGAACCCCGGCCCATTACACCACCTCTCTTGTTGTCCCCTCCGGGTCTCCGTGCCTCCATGGCAGGGCCGCCGCGGCGAACTCCCAGGCCTCTGTGACCCACGTCACATACACTTGTGACCTCGCCCGTTTCGCCTCGCCTCCCGAGCCCCGCACACTATAATCACTTCATCCGGGTGGGGATGAATCCTTCGGCCCGGGGAACGCGTACAAAACACATGGCCCTGATCTGGTTGCGAGTCGCGCTGATCTTCTACGGGGCGGGATTGCTCTACGCCCTGGTCGCGCTCACCCGCACCTCGGAAATCCTGACCAAAGTGGCGCTCCACGCCGCGTACCTGGGGATGGTGTTGCACTTCGTTTCGCTGGTGGAAGCAGTCGTGGATGCTGGTCAACTCACCCTGGCGTCGGTTCATAATTCCGAGTCGCTGCTGGCCTTTCTCATCATGGTCGTCTTCATGCTCGCCTACCTGGTTTACCAGACGACTTCTCCGGGAATCGTGGTCTTTCCCATTGTCTTTCTGCTGACGTTCGTCGCGGCCACCGGTCAGCAGCCGTTGGTGTTTACCTCGCTAGCCATAAAAAAGGGCTGGCTGGCGGCGCACATTCTCATGATCTTCACCGGATACGCCGCGCTTTTCCTGAGCTTCGGCGCCAGCTTGCTTTACCTGCTTCAGGAGCGCTCCCTGAAGTCGAAAACTTCCAGCGGGATGTTGTCGCGGCTGCCTGCGCTCCAGGTGATTGACGACATCGGCTATCGCTCCCTCATGCTAGGTTTTCCGTTCATGACCCTGGGACTGATCGCGGGATCCGTAGTGGCTCAGACCACCTACGGGCGCGTCGATTTCTTCGATCCCAAGATATTGCTTTCGGTCCTGATGTGGGCGGTGTACCTGGTGATGGTGTACACACGTCTCAGCGCTGGATGGCGCGGACGCCGCGCAGCCATGCTGGCGAGCGTAGCCTTCGTGGCGGCTATTGTTGCCTGGATCGCGAACTATTTCAGCGGAATGCACAGGTTTATTGCCTCATGACATTCCAGCTCATCGGCGTGAATCACAAGACGGCGCCGGTCGAAGTGCGTGAGCGCCTGGCTATCCCGGAATCGCGCCTGCCCGAAGCTTGCAAGAAGCTAGCCGAGCATCCCGCGGTCGCCGAAGGCATGATCGTTTCCACCTGCAACCGCGTCGAGTTCCTGGCCAACATGAGGAACGGCGCCGGCGACCTGCGTGAGTTCTTGCGTGAGTACTTCCAGGTCGATCCCAGCCAGTTTGAGAGCCACCTTTACGAATTTCGCGAAAACGAGGCCGTCCGTCACGTCTTCCGGGTGGCGGCCAGCCTTGATTCCATGATCGTAGGCGAGCCGCAGATTCTTGGCCAGGTGAAAGAGGCGTACGCCACCGCCCGCGCCGTGGGCGCGGTGCGCGCGCAGCTCGATCAACTGCTTACCCGCGCCTTTGCCGTGGCCAAGCGGGTGCGCACCGAGACCGCAGTTGGATCGTCGTCAGTGTCCGTCGCCTCCGTGGCCGTCGAATTGGCCAAGAAGATCTTCGGCAACCTGAACGGCAAGACCGTATACCTCGTGGGGGCTGGAAAAATGAGCGAACTGGCGGCCCGTCATCTGCTTGCCAACGGCGCCGCTGCGATCTTTGTCGCCAACCGCACCTACGACCGTGCCATCGGGTTGGCGCAGAAATTTGGTGGACAGGCGATCGAATTCAGCCGTCTTTATGACACCTGCGAGCGTGCCGATATCGTCATCACTTCGACCGGAGCGCCCCATTTCATCTTCAAACGCGAGCACGGCGAAAAGTTCATGAGCCGCCGCCGCAATCGGCCCATGTTTTTCATCGACATTGCCGTGCCGCGCGATGTCGATCCCGAGCTCAACAAGCTCGACGGCATCTTTGTCTACGACATCGATGACTTGCAGCAGGCGGTAGCTACCCACGTCGCCGATCGCAAAAAGGAAGCCGAGAAAGCGGAAGCCATCATCAACGGCGAAGTGGAAAAGTTTCAGGCCCGCCTGCACACCCTTGACGTTGTCCCTACCATCGTTTCCCTGCAAGACCACCTCGAAACCATCCGTCAGGCCGAGATTGACCGGGTGCGTGGACGGCTGGGCCCAATGTCCCCCGAGCAGGAACTCGCCGTCGAAGCGCTCACCCGTGGCATCATCAACAAGATCATGCACACCCCCATCAGCACGTTGAAAACGGCCGCCCGCGATCCGGAATCCACCACCGTCGTTGAACTGGTGCGCCGCTTGTTCAATCTCCAGGACAAGGAAAGGCAAGCCGCCGCCTCCAAGTCGAGCGGGGACTCGGGAGCGCCCAACTGATGGCTCTCCTGCGCATCGGCTCCCGCGGCTCGCAACTCGCGCTCTGGCAGGCCCACCACATTTCCGATCTGCTGCGCGCCCAGGGCCACGCCGTCGAGCTGGAAATCATCAAAACTACCGGCGATAAGATCACCGACGTTGCGCTCGCCGAGGTCGGCACCAAGGGCATGTTCACGAAAGAGATTGAAGAGGCCCTTCTCGAAAAGCGCGTGGACCTCGCCGTCCACAGCTTGAAGGACCTACCGACCGAACTGGCCCACGATTTCGAAATCGCCGCGATCACCAAGCGCGAAAATCCGCGCGACGTCTTCTGTTCGGTGAAGTTCTCGAGCATCGAGGTCTTGCCGGAACGAGCCAAGGTGGGCACCAGCAGTCTCCGCCGGCAGGCGCAACTTAAGGCGATTCGTCCGGATTTGCAGGTTCATCCGCTGCGCGGCAATGTGGATACACGCCTGAGGAAGCTGGAGTCCGGAGACTACGATGCCATCATCCTGGCTGCTGCCGGCTTGAATCGCCTCGGCAAGTCGCAGCTCATCCGGCAGGTGATCCCCGCGGAAGTAATGACTCCGGCAGCCGGGCAGGGTGCACTCGGAATTGAAATTCGCCGAGGCGATGCCGCCACGGCCGCGTGCCTGGCATTCCTTGACGATGCCGGCGCGCGTGCCACCACCACCTGCGAGCGCGCCCTGCTCAAGAAGCTGGGAGGCGGTTGCCAGGTCCCGATTGGCGCCTTCGCGGAGGTTCTGAACGGCCGCATTCACCTCAACGCGCTGGTGGCGCATCCCGACGGAACCAGAGTTCTACGCGAAACCCGCGACGGGGATGATCCTGTGCGGCTAGGCGAAGAGGTCGGCGAAACCCTGCTCCGCCGCGGCGGAGACGCGATTCTCGAAGAAGTGTACGGCGCCGGTTTTGCAATGCCGCAACAGCCATAAACAAGCTCTCGGCTCTCAGGGTTGCGGCACAGCTGAGAGCTGACAGCTAACAACTGCCCCATGAAGCCCAACGAAAACCGCCCCCTCGCTGGCACCCGGATCCTGGTTGGCCGCGCCCGCCACCAGGCCGGCAGCCTGTCCGCCGGCCTGCGCAGCTTGGGCGCGACCGTGGTCGAAATTCCGTTCATCGAGATTCGCAAGCCCCGCTCCTTCCAGCCGCTGGACGACGCTTTAGGAAATCTCAAGCCTTACGACTGGTTAATCCTGACCAGCGCCAATGGAGTCGAGGCCCTGTGGGAGCGCCGCCGGAAACTCCGCCTCACGCAACGGCACTTCCAGCATCTCCAAGTCGCCGCCATTGGTCCTGCCACCAAGCGAGCGCTGGTGAAGAAGGGCCTGAAGGTCCACCTGGTTCCGGAAGAATACGTGGCCGAGTCGGTCGTGCAGGGTCTGCGTGAGAAGGTCAGCGGGAAACGCGTATTGCTGGTGCGCGCGAAGGTGGCGCGCGACGTGATCCCCGAAGAATTGCGGGCGGCCGGCGCCGAAGTGGATGTGGTCGAAGCATACGAGACCGTAGTTCCGAAGGGATCGCGGGAGCGCCTGCGCGTTTTGATGAAGGACTCGGCTCGCCGTCCTCACCTCGTGACCTTCACCAGTTCTTCGACGGTGCGAAATTTCGCCGAACTGTTGGGCAAGACCCAGGCCCGTTCACTCAAGGATGTCCAGTTTGCTTCGATTGGCCCGGTGACCTCGGCCACGCTGCGCGAACTCGCAATGCCGGTGGCGATCGAAGCCCGGGAGTTCACTATGGGCGGCCTGATCCGCGCCATCGTGCTGGCGCGCTATGCCGAACACACCGCCTAGCGCCCGCGGCCAACTTCTCTATTACTGCGCGATTACTGCTCTTTCGGGGCCGAAACCCCCATCTGCGGGTCGATGCCGTCCAGGTAGGCTTGCAAATGTTGCTTGCCCTCGAGAGGGAGCCCGGTGAACTCGATCCCGTTGCCCACTCCCGGGTCACACGTCCGCACTACCGCCGAGATGTTGATGCGCTCACTCTGCAGGTAGAAATCCACGCGCAGCATGGTTCCCACGGGCAGAGGCAGGATGGACTCCACGTAGCAGCCATTGCCGCTCACGTCGGTGGCGTTGATGCGCATCGGGGTTTTGACCCGTTCGTCGCGCAGTTCGATCGGAAGCGAGATTTTGTGCCGCGGCCAACGCCGGCGGTTGCCGGGAAGCACAACCACGGTCGCCCCCTGGATCGGCAGGTAGGCCTTCCACGGACACTCCTGGTCGGCGAGCAATTTCACGCCCACCTGGTTCTTCTTGATCGGCCCGGTGTTCACCACCCACATCACGGTGCAGCGGGTTTTTTTGTCCTCGCACTGCACTCCAATGACATCGCCTACCTTTAGTTCGTTCTCGACTCCCGAGAGCAGAGCACCCTCCGAGCTGATGTTCTGAGCGCGCGCATGCTGGGAAAAAGGACGCCCATCGGCGGTCATCCCCCAGACCCGCACGGGCAGGTCTACGGTGACGCGTGGTTCAGCTTGTTGCTCAGGCATAACTTACTCTCGCGACCGAATCATGCCGATCATACCGCCGACTCTTCCCGGGCGATATTGCAAAGTGGGTCGCAGTAAACACCGTCGTTCAGTGACCTTTGACGGCCAGGTTCCTCTTACAGTAGCGCGCGCCGGATCATCTCGAGAGCCTGCTGGGCGGCGAACCAGCGAATGCGCCTGCGGTCTCCGGGAAAGTTGCGTTCCACCACCTGCGTTCCTTCTTCGCCGGCCAGGGCCACATACACCAGGCCTACCGGCTTCTGCTCGCTGCCGCCCGTGGGACCGGCCACTCCGGTGATGCCGATTCCGTAGCTGGAAACGCAGCGTTGCCGGATGCCTTCCGCCAAGGCCTTGGCCACTTCCCGGCTCACGGCTCCGTGTTTGTTGATAAGCGTCTTGGGTACATTAGCAAATTGGGTTTTCAGGTCGTTGGAATAAACGATGGCGCCGCCCAGGAAGTAGCGCGAACTCCCGCTCAGGGAAGTGATGCGCTGGGCGAGCAGTCCGCCGGTGCAGGATTCGGCCACCGCCAGGGTCATGCCGCGCATTTGCAGCAAGTAGCTGACAATCTGCTCCAGGCTTTCACCCTTGCGGGAAAAGATGGCGTCGCCCATTTCGTCGTCGATCTTCTCGGCGAGTTCCTCGACGCGTCTTTCCGCTTCTGCCTGCGATTCTTTCTGGCAACGAAGATGTAGTTGAATCTCGCCGGCGCCGGCCAGGATGGTGGTTTGCACATCGGCGAAGGTTTTGTAGATGGGCGCGAGGCGCGCGTCCACCTGGGACTCCGGCATGAGAGCAATCTTCAGTGCGCGGACGGCGATGTGCTGCGGCGGAATCCTCGCTCGCAGACGCGGAACGCATTCCCCGTTAAACAGCGCTTTGAGTTCGTTGGGCGGCCCGGGAAGAAGGATCAGAATGCGGTCGTGGCCGTCATACTTGCCGCTGATCCACTGTCCGGGGGCGGTGCCGTTGGGATTGGGGAGCACGGTCGCGCCCGTGAGGACATCGGCCTGCTTCGTATTATTGGCCGACATCTTCATACCACGCTTGGCGAAACGCTCTTCCAGTTTTGCGATGATCGCCGGATCGCGTTGCAGTTTCAAGCCGAGAGCATCGGCCACCGCCTCGCGGGTTAAGTCATCTTCGGTAGGACCGAGCCCGCCCATGAAAATGATGATCTCGGAACGCCGCATGGCCAGTTTGGCAGCGGCTGTCAGATCCTCGCCGTTGTCGCCCACGACGCCCTTGAAGCGTACTTCTACGCCGAGTGCATTTAGCTTTCCGGTCAGATAGAGCGAGTTGGTGTCCTGGCGGTGGGGCGTGAGCATCTCCGAGCCCACGGCAATGATTTCGGCGTTCACGGGTAGAGTGTAAACGAAGTACCTAGTTGCCAGTACCCAGTTGCCCGCAAGATCGCGGTGGGACTGGGTACCGGCTACTAGCAACTGGGCTGCTGTTGCGTCATGCAGTGCAGAGCGCCGAATCCCCAGATCAAGTCGCCGGAATAGATGGGTACAATTTCACCAGTCGGGAACAATTCTGCCAGCGTATTCAGGGCAATGCGGTCGTTGGGGTCGTTAAAAACGGGCACCAGCACTGCGCCATTGGCGACATAGAAATTGGCGTAGCTGGCGGGCAGGTGACGGTCTTCGAAGATGACGGGCCGAGGCAGGGGGATTTCGACTACCTCGAGTTTGTGGCCGTCAGCTGTGCGCGCTGCTTTCAGGCGCCCTAGGTTTTCCTGAAGCGTCGCGTAGTTTTCGTCCTGCGCGTTGGGCTCAATCATCGTGACAACTTTGTCGGGAGCGACGAAGCGCGTGATGTCGTCCACATGGCCGTGGGTATCATCGCCGGCGATGCCCTCGCCCAGCCAGATCACGGTTTGCGCTCCGAAGTAATCGGCAAATACTTGCTCGTAGGCCATGCGGTCCATGGGCGGGTTGCGATGTTGAGTGGTCGAAAGCAAGCACTCCTCTGTCGTGAGCAGAGTTCCGTAGCCGTTGACGTCAATCGCTCCACCTTCGAGCACCACGCGATGATCACCGGAAAACGGCTGCACTACGCGCGCCCCGGCCGCCTTGGCCATACGGGCGCCAAGTTTTGCGTCGAATTTGTAGTTCGGATACTTAGCCCAGCCGTTGAACTCAAAATCCAAAGCGAGCAACTTGGAGACCTCACCTTCCGCGGTGCGCTTCAGGAAGATGCAACCCGAGTCGCGGGTCCAGACGCGATCGGTGCGCCACCGATGGAAGCGGACGTTGTCAGAAAGGGCATCGGCTTTCTCCAGTGCCGCGCGAGCGCGGTTTTCGGACTCGGTGCCGTTGACGATCAGATCCACGCACTCATGCCGCGCGAGGTTGCGAACGATCTCGGCATACACCCACGGAATCGGCTCAAACTTGCCCGGCCAGTCGCCGCGAAAATGCGGCCAGGCCAGCCAGGTGGATTCATGGGGTTCCCACTCGGCCGGCATGCGGTATCCGAGTTCGGCGGGAAGAAACGGCTTGCGAGAGCGCTTGGTCATTTGCCGTCGAGCATGCGGCTGGTGATAGAAGCGTAGCTGTCAATGCGGCGGTCGCGCAGGAACGGCCAGTTGCGGCGAATCTCTTCCATGTGGCGCAGGTCCACTTCGCCGAGCAGGATTTCTTCTTTATTGTGGGACGCTTCCGCCAGCACGCGTCCAAAGGGATCGCAGAGGAAAGAGCCTCCCCAGAACTCAAGTCCCTTGCCCGGCGCGGAATTGCCACGGATGTTGCCAGTCTCAAAACCCACGCGATTCACTACGCCAACATACACGCCGTTGGCAATCGCATGCGAGCGCTGGATGGTGCGCCAGGCGTCGTGCTGGGCCACGCCAAACTCGGCTTTCTCGGCCGGATGCCATCCAATCGCGGTGGGGTAGAACAAAATGGTCGCTCCCTGCAGGGCGGTGAGACGCGCGCCTTCGGGATACCACTGATCCCAGCAGACGAGCGTGCCGAGCCTGCCGGCCGTCGTGTCGAAGGCCTTGAATCCCAGATCGCCGGGAGTGAAATAGAACTTTTCGTAATAGAGCGGATCGTCGGGAATATGCATCTTGCGGTAGATTCCGCGCAGCGTGCCGTCGGAGTCGAAAATGGCGGCGGTGTTGTGATAGAGGCCGGGTGCGCGCTTCTCGAACAGCGGGGCCACCAGCACGATCTTGTTCTGCCGGGCGGCAGCGGCGAGCGTTTCTGTGCCGGGGCCGGGAATCGGCTCGGCCAGATCAAACAACGTCGCGTCTTCGCGCTGGCAGAAATACTGGGTCTGAAAAAGCTCGGGCAGGCAGACGACGTGGGCGCCCTGCCGGGTGGCGTCGGCGAGGCGGACGAGGGCCTTGGCCAGGTTGTCGGCGGGCTCAGGGCCGCACGACATCTGCACTAGGCCGACAGTGAACTTGTCCGACAGACGTTTCTCCAGTCGATGATTATCGTAGAGACGCGGCTGGCCGCGTCTCCGCGGATGCACAATCGCACCCTAGAATACCAAAGGGGACGATGCTGGATGTGCGCGTCTCAGGGTCTGCGACAGAAGAGTCGCCCGGCGGCGCTCACTTCTAGTAAATTGTTTCTTCCGAGAAATCTCGTTTTCTGCTTGGGAGGTTCTGTTCTTGAA
>JBASRS010000054.1:0-39839 GCA_049273945.1 Terriglobales bacterium
TGAAAGCAAGGATGGTAATCCGCTCCTATAATGATCATTGTTCGGCTCCTTCTCCCGAGCCTTGGTTGGTACCACCAAAGTTTACTCGGGCGTGGGAGCCGACATTGTTATGGAATCAATTACACCACTAATCCTGATCGCTTGTTGAAGAGACGGGATCTCGACTCACAAACTACAGCGGCAGCCACGTCCCGATTCCCTTCTCCAGCGCCCGCTGGTAGATCAGCGGTGCCGCGGCCATGTCATCGAGGGCGAGGCCGAGATTGCAGGCGATGGTTCGCTCTTCCGGTTTCTCCCGGCCGCGTTTGCGGCCGGTGACCAGTTCTCCGAGGTCGGCGTGCGTGGGTGGGATGTCCTGGAAGTATCCGAGGTCGCGGTAGTAGTGAAGTTGCGGAACGTCGTCGGTACAGAATTTGTCTGCCTCGTGGAGCGCGGCCGGGTGCCAGTAGGAGTCGAAATCTACGAGCGAGGCGAAGGCGCCTTCGCGCAGCCAGCCGCGCTGGATGGTCGCATGCGGCTTGCGCAGGATGGGTCCTGCCGTAATGACCATGTCGCTGTTGACGACGGCCTTCTTCGGGTCGCTGACCGAAACGGCTTCGATTCCGAGTTGAGCAGACATTTCCTGTGCGTAGCGGGCGCTGCGATCGGCGTGAGTGTCGTAGGCATAGACCTTCGTCAGCGGAAATACGACCCTTAGTGCTTCGAGGTTGCTGCGACCCTGCACGCCGCAACCCAGGATGCCTACTGTGGCCGACTCCGGGCGCGCCAGATATTTTGCGGAAAGCGCGGTAGCGGCGCCGGTGCGCTTGGCGGTGATCCAGGTGCAATCCATGAGCGCGAGGGGGATGCCGGTTTCGTAGTCGTTGAGGATGAGCACGCCGGTGATGTAGGGCAGGCCGCGCTTGCTGTTTTCGGGATAACCACCCACCCACTTCAAGCCGCCTGCTTTTTGGGCGGGAATGGAGGCGGGCATGGCGTGGATGAACGAGTCGGGCATGGTGTGAATGCCGATTTTCGGGGGCATCTCAACGCGGCCTTCGCTCTTCTCGCGAAACATGCGCTCGAGGGCGGCGATGATCTCGGCCATCGTGAGACCGACGGCTGCGACGTCTGACTGTGACAGGTAAAGCAGTTTCTTGCCTAGATGGTCGGTCATCGGTTTCGTTTGTCGGCTTTCCTTTCGGCGAGCGCTGCGGCTTCTGCGACGGTCTTGGAGAGACGGCGAGCACGTGCTTCCGGAGTCCGGTAATAGAAGATGCCGAGCAGATGGCCGCGGCGGCGCGATGGTGACATCAGCTCCCAGCCTTCACGGGCGCGGGGAGTGCGCGCGAACGCGAGTTGCAGCATCGGCGGTAGTTCGAGTTCCGCTTCCATGGTGGACATCAGCTGTTCGGCCACCTGCTCGGAGCGGCGCACGCGTGCTTCGGGGCTTTTCACGTCGCTGATCCAGTCGGCGATCCACTTGCGGATCGAGTAGTTCAGCTCCTCGAACCAGCGCAGGAGAGAGCGTTCCTCAGCGAGGACGCGCTTCAGTTCCGCGGGGACGGTAACAATGCGTTCTTCGTTGTCAGGTTCCAAGCGGAAGCGGGCAACGGCACCGGCAACCGCATGGGCCCCCTTCTGCATGCGCTTGTTGATCAACAGAAAGTGTCTTCCCGAGCGCGTGGGAAAGAGTGAAGTCCGAAAAGCGAAGCCATTGATTTCGCCCCTTACCCTCGGGCGGCCGCGGCTGCCCCACACGCTGGCTGCGTCGAACGGCAGGTAGGCGATCACCCACCCCAACCCCGAGCGCAGGTGTTCGAGAGGGGCGGAGAACGACCTGGCGATGGGCTTGTTGTTTTTGGGAGACTTGGCCATGGGTTGCACGAGTCGTGAAATTTTAATACGAATTTGGCCTTCCCATTTCGTCCCGAAGGCTTGCCGTGTACAACGGACGCGTGCGCCGTGGCATCTTTCACGTCATGGCATCTTTCAGAGTTAAACTCTAGGAAGACGGAACCCGGAGAACGCCTGTGATTTGTCCGAAATGCGGTGAGGTTAATGCGAGCAACTTTCTGTTTTGCGGGATGTGCGGGACGATCCTCGAGCCTGCCAGGAGAGCGACTGCCCCAGTGCCGACTCCGCCGCCGCGCACTCCGGAGAGCCCGAAGCCGGCCCCAGTGAGCGCTCCGGCGAGCTCGTCGCCTGCAGCGCCCGTGAGTTCACCAGCCAGTCCGCCCAGGCTTGCCGCGCGTGAGCCCACACCGCCGATCAGCGGGCCGTCAGTATTGGGCTTGAATCAGCCCAACGTAGAATTGCTGCGGGAGCGAGCTTTTTCGGGCCTGGATTCCTATTCTGACCGGGATGAACCACAGTCGCGGGGGAGCCGAGTCTTCCTGATGCTCCTGCTGCTGGCCGCGCTCGGCGGAGGATTCTGGTGGACCTACACCAACTACCTTAGCGTGGCCGAAAATCACAAGCCGCAGGCGCCACAGGCAACGAATCCGGCTGCTGGAACCGCCAGCACCCCGCCTGAAACTGCATCCCCGAAGGAGAATCCGAAGGACATTACGACGGTTGAGCCGGCGGCTCCGGAGAATCCCCCCGAGAAGGTAAATGCGACTCCCCAGCCGAAATCCCCAGGGGCAACGTCGCAGGTGGAAGCAAAACCAGCGACAGAACCTGAAGCGCAGGGTCCGGCGAAGCCAGAGACCCCGGCTCCAACTGCGGCGCGGCACGAGGTGAGAGCGGAGCGCGTGCCCGCCCCGAAGACGGCGCCCGCAGCCGATTCCGGGGACGCGCTTTTCCGCAGGGGAGAGAGTTATCTTTACGGACGGGGCGGGACGGAAGACTGCGCGAGTGCGCTCAAGTATCTGAAAATGGCGTCGGACAAGCAGCACGCCAAGGCGCGCAGCGCGATGGGCACAATGTATGCGACCGGGCACTGCGTGCCGCGGGACTTGCCCAGTTCCTATCGCTGGTTCGCGCTGGCACTGCGGGTCGACCCCAACAATACGATCCTGGAAAGAAATCTGAGCGCGGTGTGGAATCAAATGACGCCGCCGGAGCGACAACTGGCGACGAAGAGTCAGTAGGCGGGAGTCAGTAATTGGGGATTTTGGCTTTCGCTTGCGAGGTATCGCCAGCTACTCGCTACTCGGAACTAGATTTAACGCTTTCTTTATTGTCCCGCGCTCGATCATGATTTTCTGCTGCAGCAGCGTAATGGCGTAGATGAGCTGCTCGGGACGCGGCGGGCAGCCCGGAACGTAGATGTCCACTGGGATGACCTGATTGACGCTTTGCACCAGCGCGTAATTGTTGAACACTCCACCTGAAGTTGCGCACGCTCCCATCGAGATCACCCATTTGGGCTCGGGCATCTGCTCCCAGAGTTGGCGGATCACCGGAGCCATCTTCTGCGAGACCCGGCCGGCGATGATCATCAGGTCGGACTGGCGGGGCGAGGGGCGGAAGACTTCGGCGCCGAAGCGAGCGATATCGAATCGCGACGCGCCCATGGACATCATCTCAATTGCGCAGCAGGCCAGGCCGAAGGTCATGGGCCAGATGGAGTTCTTGCGCATCCAGTTGACGGCGGAGTCGAGGGTGGTCAGGACAATGCCTTCGGGAGCGGCGTCGCCGAAGGTCAGTTCCTTGACGACTTTCTTGCCGTTTTCGATGTCAACGTAGGGGCCGTAGCTGAGGTGGCCTGCCATGGGTATATTTTAACAAACACCTCGCGAACAGACGGGAAGAAGGGCTTCAACCACAGGGAACACAGAGGAGCACAGGGGAAAACCGGACAACAAGCAATACCACAGATCACCAAGGAAATCCCCGCGAAGTAACGCTGCTCTCGGGCGCCCTCTGCGTCTCGGCGGTGAAAGCCTTTCACGGGTTCAGCACAATCTTGCCGAACATCTGGCTCTTCTCCATGTACTCGTGAGCAATTCGGATGTCCTTCATGGGAAAGATATGGTCGAGCACCGGCTTGAGGCGTCCTGCGAAGACGTGGCCGAGGACTTCGTGCAGTTCGCTCATGGTACCCATGTAGGAGCCGAGCAGCGAGAGTTGTCGAGAAAACAGGAAGCGCAGATCTATCTCGACCTTTGGACCGGTGGTGGCGCCGCAGGTGACGAGCGTGCCGGCGGCCTTCAGCGACCTCACGCTTTCGTCCCAGGTGGCGGCGCCGACGTGCTCGACGACGATGTCCGCGCCTTCGAAATTCGTAATCTTGCGGACCTCCTGCGAAATCTTCTGCTGGTAATGATGGATGACGTAGTCAGCGCCCAGGTCAAGCGCCGCTTCGATCTTGCGATCGTCGCCCGCGGTGGTGATGACGCGGGCATTGAACATCTTCGCGATCTGGATGGAGGCGATGCCCACGCCCGAGTTTGCGCCCAGGATGAGTACGGTCTGGCCGGGACGCAAGGCGGCGCGTCCGATGAGCATGTGCCACGCGGTCAGGAACACGAGCGGCACGCTGGCGGCCTGGTTGAAATCGAGCGCGTCGGGAATGGGGATGACGTTGACCTCGGGGACCGCGATCAGCTCACAGTTGCCGCCGTCCACGGCGTTGCCGAGCACGGTGAACTGGCGGCACTGGTTTTGCAGTCCGGCGACGCACTTCGGGCAGTGGTTGCAGAAATGCATCGGCGCGAGCAGCACGCGTTGCCCGGGCTTGAAACCGGTCACATACTCTCCGACTTCGACGATCTCTCCCGCGATGTCGCTGCCGAGAATGTGCGGCAGGTTCACGCCGGGCAGCCCCCGGCGCACGAAGAGGTCGAGATGGTTCAGGGAGCAGGCGCGGACGCGCACCAGGACCTGGTCTTTGCGTGGTCGGGGATTGGGAATGTCTTCGTAGGTGAGAACTTCAGGTCCACCGAATTGATGAATGCGGACGGCTTTCATGGGCTCTCCTGGAGACCCTTCAAGCTAGCACAAACAAGGCAAGTTCTTTACCACAGAGGGCACAGTGGTTCACAGAGGAAAACCTTAGGCCCGAAGGGACAAGAAGCAGAAAAACCGGTTGATGGCGAGTTGTACCTCTGGAACAATCAGATCGACAGGCCGTGTCCAATACTGGCGAAACGCCAGTAGCCCGGGGTGATGACCCGGGTCTTCTATTTTGCTGCAATTGACCTACCCCTGTTCACCCACCCATAATCACTGCTGTGGATATCTACGAGGAGATCGTCCGGCTGCGGCGGGCGGGGCGGCGGGGGGCGGTGGCGACCATCGTCAACGTGCGCGGATCGATTCCCTCGTTCAAGACGGCCAAGATGCTGGTGCGGGACGATGGCTCGATCGCGGGCACGATTGGCGGCGGCTGCGTGGAGGCCGAAGTGTGGCAGGCGGCGCGCGAAGTGATGGAGTCGGAGAAACCGCGCACTCTTACTTTCGATTTGAATCAGGATCCGAAGTACGACACGGGGTTGGTGTGCGGCGGGACGCTGGAGATTTTCGTGGAGCCGGTACTGCCTCCAGCAGAACTTTATATATTCGGTGCAGGTCACGTAGCCGCAAGCCTTTACAGGGTCGCCAGAATTGCGGGCTTCGACATCACGGTGGTCGATGACCGGGCGGCTTATGCCAATCGCGAGCGCTTCCCTGAGGCGCAGGAAGTCATCGCGGAGGATTTCGACAAAGTTACCGAGCGGTTGCAACTGAGCGAGTCGGCGTACATCGTGATTGTGACGCGCGGGCATCACGACGACATGCGCGTGCTGCGCTGGGCGGTGCAGACCCCGGCACGCTATATCGGAATGATCGGGTCGAAGCGGAAGACGATCACGATCTTCAAAGAACTGCAGACGGAAGGATTGGCTCCCGAGTTGTTTAGCCGGGTGCATGCGCCGGTGGGACTGGATATCGGGGCGATCACTCCGGAAGAGATTGCGGTTTCGATCACGGCGGAGCTGATTGCAAAACGGCGGAATGTGGAGCGCGAGTTGCCGCACATGAGCTGGTTTCGGCGGCGAGAGTCAAAACCTTCGACCGCAGAGGACGCTGAGAACGCAGAGAAGGCTTGATCAGGAGTTCCTGAGACCAAGGTCGAGCTATTCCTAGAAGCACCCGCCGTATTTCTTGCACATCGATATTCCTGTCTAGCTTTTTCTCAGCGACCTCTGCGCACTCTGCGGTTTAAGATTTTCAGCATGGCTAAGGAAGTCGAGATCAAGTTCCGCGTTGCCGACCTGCGGGCGCTGACGCGCGCCTTGAAGCGGGCCGGTTTCCAGCAAGTCACCCGCTCCACCCACGAGATGAATGTGCTCTACGACCTTCCCGGCCAAAAGCTTCGCAAGCGCGGAGAACTGCTGCGGCTGCGTCAGTACGGCAAACAATGGATTCTCACCCACAAGGCGAAGGGCACAGCCGGACGGCACAAGGTGCGCGTGGAGCAGGAGACGCGCGTCGAGGATGGCGAGCAGCTGGGTGGCATTCTGCGCGCACTTGGTTTCAGGCCGACGTTTCGCTATGAGAAGTTTCGCGCGGTGTGGGGTGATGGCAAGGGACATGTGGTGGTGGATCAGACTCCGATCGGAAATTTCGGCGAGATCGAGGGTGCGGCGCGTTGGATTGATCGGACAGCACGCGCGCTGGGCATTGCGCGGGAGAACTACAGCACGCAGACCTATGCTCTCATGTTCTTCGAGTGGAAGCGGCGCACGGGCAGCCCGGCCAAAGAGATGACTTTTCGGGCGGTGCGGAGAAAAGGCATTTGACCGCAGAGAGCGCAGAGTTCGCCGAGAAGACCGTCGCTTGTATCGGGAAGGCCTTCGGAGTGGGTTAACGTGAAATGGCCTCGGCGCGTCCGCGCGAAGAGAATGGTAACTGCATCAGTCGGAAAAGGACGAGCGCGACGAGATCAGCGCCCAGAATGTACCACGGCCACGGCCCTAAGACATCAAAGAGCGAGGACGACGCGGGCTTCAGGCGCAGATACATGAAATTTGTGCCACCGAGGAAGTCGACGACCGCGACCAACACGCCGTAGACGTTCAGCGTCCAGAGCGCAAACCACCAGGAGCGAGCGCGTGGCCGCGCCTGGCGGGTCCAGACCAAGTAAAGAACTCCGATGAGGAGCAAGGCGTGCCCGGTGAAGTATTGGAAGGACTGAAATGTGTGGAGCGGAGCGCGCAGATAAGGCGTCAGCACCGCCATTCCGGAGCCGGCAAGACCCCAGTAGTATGCCAGGTCAAAAGTGTGCTCTTCGAGAGTGAGCAGGGCCGCGATCGTCAGCCAGAAAGAGGCGTCGCAGAGTTCGAGCGGGAGAATTTCCGGGAAGCGGACGCCTTGGGCGTAGTAGCGGTAGAGATACCAAATCAGCCCGTCGGCGGTCAGGATCGTGGCGAGGGCAATGCGGGTGGCGAGTGCAGAGCTGGGATACCGGCGAGTCGCGGCTGCGAGTACAGCAGCCGCCATGGGGATGGCTGCCAAGATGGCGAGGTGGAGCGGACGGAAGAGATGAAAGTCGGCTGACACGGAGGCGAATTCTACCGCAGAGACGCAGAGAACGCAGAGAAAACCACGACAACCACAGGGGACACAGAGGAGCACGGAGGTCTCAGAATACTGCGCAGAAATGGGCCTCTGTTTTTCTCGGCGAATTCGGCGTCTCGGCGGTGAGATCTACGCGCCGGCGCCGCAGCACTTTTTGTATTTCTTGCCGCTGCCGCAGGGGCAAGGGTCGTTGCGGCCGATCTTCTCTCCGGAACGCACGACTTGCTGGACAGTCTGCATGTCGCCGGCGCCGGCCATGCGGGCTTGTTCGAGCTCGCGCTTCTTCTTGCGCTGGAAGGTTTCTTCGATGTCGTCCACGGAAGTTGCGATTTGGCGCGGCGGGCGTCCGTTGCCGCCGCCTCGTCCGCCGGTGATGAGCGAGGGCACGCCAGCTTCTGGTCCCTGGCCCGACGGGCCTTCGGGGCTGCCGCCTGGCATGGTGCCGGAATCGGGCGGGCGTTCCAGGATCTGCATCAGGTAGAGGATTCGGATCGTCTCTTCCTGGAAACGCTGCATCATCTCCTCGAACATGTCGAAGGACTCGCGCTTGTACTCGACCAGCGGATCGTGCTGGCCGTAGCCACGCAGGCCGATGCCTTCTTTCAGGTGGTCCATGCTGAGGAGGTGGTCTTTCCATTGCGCGTCGATCACGCTCAGCATGATGGTGCGCTCGTGGTAGCGCATGGCGTCGGCGCCGATGAGTTTTTCTTTGGCGTCGTAGCGCTCTTTGAGTTTGTCGAAGATGGCGTCGCCCAGTTCCTGGCGGCTCATCTCTTCTGGCTTTACGCCTTCGGCGTAGATGTCCACGCCGAACTTCGTGAAGACGGCTTCTTTCAAGCCTTTCAGGTCCCAATCATCCGCGTGGGCCTTGGCGGGACAGAATTGCTCGAGGAGGTCTCCGAGAATGCCGGAGACGTAGTCTTCGATGATCAGATCTTTCTGGTCCAATCCTTCAAGCAAGCGGCGGCGCAGGCCATAGACGGCGACGCGCTGTTTGTTCATGACGTCGTCGTACTCGAGCAGGTGTTTGCGCGATTCGAAGTTCTGGCCTTCGACCGCTTTCTGCGCGGCCTCGATGCGGCGCGTGATCATGCGCGATTCGATGGGCACGCCCTCTTCCATGCCGAGACGCTGCAGCAGGTTCGAGACCCACTCCTTGGCAAAGATGCGCATCAGGTCGTCTTCGAGCGAAAGATAAAAGCGCGAGGAGCCAGGATCGCCCTGGCGGCCGGCGCGTCCGCGGAGCTGGTTGTCGATGCGGCGGGCCTCGTGGCGCTCGGTGCCCAGGATGTGCAGGCCGCCGACGCCAGTGACCTCGTTGTGTTCGCGGTCGGTGTCGCCCTTGTAGCGCGCGAAGATTTCGGTCCACTGATCGGTGGGCACCACGTACTCGTTGCCCGCGTAGTACCAGAGGGTGCGGTTGGAGTCGTCCACGTCGGCGCCGACTTTGCCTTGCGCGGCACGAATCGGCTGGGCGATTCCCTTCTTCACGCACTCCTGCTTTGCCATGAATTCGGGGTTGCCGCCTAGGAGAATATCGGTGCCGCGGCCGGCCATGTTGGTGGCGATGGTGACCATGCCTTTGCGTCCGGCCTGGGCGACGATTTCGGCTTCGCGCTCGTGATACTTGGCGTTCAGGACGACGTGCTTGATTCCCTTCTTCTTGAGCAGTTCGGAAAGGCGCTCGGACTTCTCGATCGACGTGGTGCCGACGAGAACGGGTTGCGCTGAATCGTGGAGTCTCTGGATTTCGTCGGCGGCTGCAAAATACTTTTCCTTCTCGGTGCGATAGACGATGTCGGCATTCTCTTTGCGCAGCAGCGTGCGGTTCGTCGGGATGACGGTCACTTCGAGCCGGTAGATCTTGTCGAATTCCGGCGCTTCGGTTTCCGCCGTACCGGTCATGCCGGCCAGCTTCTGGTACATGCGGAAATAATTCTGAAAGGTAATGGTGGCAAGAGTCTGGTTCTCGCGCTCGATCTTGACGTTTTCTTTAGCTTCGATCGCCTGGTGCAAACCGTCGGACCAGCGGCGGCCAGGCATGAGGCGTCCGGTGAATTCGTCGACGATGAGGACTTCGCCGTCTTTCACTACGTAGTCGACATCCTTGCGATAGATGGCGTGCGCCTTGATCGCGGTATCGACGTGATGTTTGAGCGCCCAGTTCTCCGGGTCGGCGATGTTGCCGATGCCGAGCAGCTTTTCGACCTTCTCCCAACCTTCCTCGGTGACGGTGATGTTGCGGTGCTTCTCGTCCACCACGAAGTCGCCAGTGAGCACTTTCGGCTCGCCGGGGGCGGTGTCAATCTCTTCGCCCTTTTCGAGCTTGGGGATAATGCGGTTGACCTTGTAGTACTTGTCGGTGGACTCCTCGCTGGCGCCAGAGATGATGAGCGGGGTGCGGGCTTCGTCGATGAGGATGGAATCCACTTCGTCCACGATGCCGAAGTTATGCACGCGCTGCACGCAGTCGCGCAGATCGAACTTCATGTTGTCGCGGAGATAGTCGAAGCCGAACTCGTTGTTGGTGCCGTAGGTGACATCGGCGGCGTAGGCTTCGCGGCGCTCTTCGTCGTCGAGTTCGTGGACGATGACGCCGACGCTCAGGCCGAGAAACTTATAGAGCTTGCCCATCCACTCCGAGTCGCGCTTGGCCAGGTAATCGTTGACGGTGACGACGTGGACGCCGCGTCCGCCGAGCGCGTTGAGGTAAACAGGGAGGGTCGCGACCAGCGTCTTGCCTTCGCCGGTCTTCATTTCGGCGATCTTGCCTTCGTGCAGCACCATGCCGCCAATCAACTGCACGTCGAAGTGGCGCATATTGAGGACGCGGCGTCCGGCTTCGCGGACGACGGCGAAGGCCTCAACCAGCAACTCGTCGAGCACCTCTTTCAGCACCTGATTGCGTTCGGTGTCGATTTGCTTCTGGCGGTCGGGGTCGGCGTCAGGTTCGTCGGCAATGTGGCTGAGACGTTCCTTGACGCGCTTGCGGAATTCTTCGGTCTTGGCGCGCAGCTGTTCGTCGGAGAGCTTCTGCACCTCCGGTTCGAGCGCGTTGATGGCCTCGACACGAGGTAGCATGCGCTTGACTTCGCGCTCGTTCCTGGTGCCGAAAACCTTGCCTAGAAGCGTGTTGATCAAAAGCGAAATCCTTCAGAGGACACTCGTCCTAAGTAGATGAATTCAAGCCTAGCATATTAGATGCGCGAGGAGCCGCGGCGGTATTGGCGCTTCCTAGTCTTCGGGCTGTTGTCTCTAGTATATTCACCTGCGACCCATGCCCACCTTTTACGAGCGTTTTCAGGAATCGGCCCGGCGGTTTCCCGAGAAGATCGCCCTGGAAATCCAGCGGCAGGACCAGACAGAGAGCCTTACCTTTGCCGAACTCCAGGGGATGGCGGAGAGCGTGGGGAACTGGCTGGCAGGAAAGGTGGAACGCGATGCCCGGGTCGCCATTTTGGCGGCTAATCATCCACGGTGGGTGGCGGCCTATCTGGGAATCATTTGTGCGGGACGCGTTGCGGTTCCGCTCGATACTGCTTTCCATGCCGACCAGGTTGCGAAGCTGCTGAAGGATAGCGGCGCGTCCATTCTCTTCTGCGATACCAAACATCTGGCGGTGGCGCAGCAGGCCGCGGAAGGACTGCCGGTCGGCTTAGTGATGACCTCGGCCGCCAGTGAGCAGGTGGCTGGGACCGCGGCCTCCGCCGGAGGGCCGCGACCAGTAGCCGATCTGGATTCGATCTTCGCGGCGGGCTCGGGTGGTTTCAAACCGGTCATCCCAGCCGAGAGTGATCTGGCGGCCCTGCTCTACACCTCCGGCACGACCGCCGATCCCAAGGGCGTGATGCTCACGCATGGCAACCTGGTGGGCGAAGCCAATGCCGTCTTTCAGGTCATCTCGATCGATACCAGTGATGCGCTGCTGGGAATTCTGCCGATGTTCCACGTGCTGGCACAGATGGCAAACCTGTTTCTGCCGCTGTTCAACGGCGCGCGCGTCGTCTACCTGGAAACCCTGAATACCACTGAGTTGCTGCGCGCTTTGCAGGAGCGCGAGATCACAGCTTTCGCAGTGGTGCCGCAATTTTTCTATCTCATTCACGAACGCATCTTCAAGGAACTGAACAAGCGGGGCAAATTCACGGTCCGGCTGGTACGCACGTTGATGGGGCTGAACCGGTTGCTGCGGCGGTTCAGGGTCAATGCTGGAAAAGTCTTCTTTGGGAAGATCCATGCCACGTTTGGCAAGCGCATGCGCTATCTGGTGACCGGCGGGTCTCGCTTCGATACGGCGATCGCGCGCGATTTCTACTCCTTCGGAATCGATGTGCTGAATGCGTATGGACTCACTGAGACAACCGGAGGCGCGTTCCTCAATCGTCCTGGGAAGGTTGTCATCGGTTCCGTAGGGCCGCCGTTTCCCGGAGTCGAAGCGAGAATTATCGATCCGCTGCCGGTCGAAGAAGGCGCGCCGCCGGCGGGCGAGATCGCGCTGCGCGGGCCGATCGTGATGAAGGGCTACTGGAATCGTCCTGACGCCAGCGCTGAGGTACTGCGCGACGGATGGTTCTACACCGGCGATTTGGGCTACCTCGATTCCGGCGGCAATCTGTTTATCACCGGACGGCGCAAGGAAGTGATTGTGCTGGCCAACGGCAAGAATGTGTATCCGGAGGAGATCGAGGGGCACTATCAGAAATCGCCGTTCATCAAGGAAATCTGCGTCATGGCGCTGGAGGCGCGGCCGGGCGATCCGACTTCAGAGCGGCTGTATGGCGTGATCGTGCCCAACTTCGAAGCGCTGCGGGAGCAGAAAATCGTGAACTCGAAAGAGACGATTCGTTTTGACATCGAGAATTTGTCGCACAAGATCGCCTCGACTAAGCGTCTCGGTAGTTACGAAATCTGGCAGGAAGACCTGCCGCGGACGACGACCCGCAAGCTGAAGCGCTTCCAGATCGAAAAGAAAGTGCGCGAGTCGCAAAAGAGGGGTGGGCCGGGCGAAGCAGAGTTCGGTACAGAAAAGCCGTTGAGCGACGAGGAGCATGCCTGGCTCGAACGAGACGATGTGAAGCGAGCGCTCGAGATGGTGCGGGAGTCGGCGCGGAACCAGATCGCGGAGATCCGTCCCACACACAATTTGGAGCTGGATCTCGGTCTCGACTCCATGCAGCGGGTTGAGTTGCTCACCGCGCTCGAGCAGCAGCTCGGAGGCGACGTCCCCGAGGCGCAGCTGGCGGAGATCTACTCCGTCCGCAACCTGGTGGATGCGGTTCTCGCGAGCGCGGGCCGCGGGGAGGGCGGAGCGAAAGCGGCGGCGCCGGCCTGGTCCACGATTCTCGCTGAGCCGGTCACCGACCCAGAGGTGCTTGCCCTTGCCCGCCAGCAGCCTCTGGCCGAGATTTTTTTCTTCCTGCTCGGCCGGTTCCTCAATCTGGTTGCGCTCGACCTCTTCCACTTGAAGGTGCGTGGCCTGGAAAACCTGCCCGAGAAGGGGCCCTACCTGCTGTGCTCGAACCACCAGAGCTACTTTGATCCGGTGGCGATGGGGGCGGTGATGCCTTGGCGCCTGTTTCGCAATACTTTTGCGCTGGGCACCAGCGATATTTTTGGCCAGGGATTCATGCGGCGGCTGGCACGATGGATTCGCGTGGTCGTGCTTGATCCCGATGCCAACCTCATTCCCGCGATGCGCGCCGGGGCCTACGGGCTGCGTCAGGGGCGCGTACTGGTGCTCTATCCAGAGGGCGAGCGCTCGGACACGGGCAAGCCGAGAGTATTCCGGAAGGGCGCGGCCATTCTCTCCATTCACGAACAGGCACCCATTGTGCCGGTCGCAATCGAAGGCTTCTATGACGCCTGGCCACGGCATCAGAAGTGGCCGAAACTCGCAAATCTGCGCCTGGTGTTCGGCAAGCCGATTGTACCGCCTCCGATAAGTGCGGCGAGCGAAACGGCCTATGAGAAATTGACGGCGGAGTTGAAAGCGCGCGTGGTGGGGATGTGGGAGGAGTTGCGGGAAGAGAAAGGCAGCGCGAGGGAATCTGAGCTCACGACCTCGGGGGCTGAAGCCCCTAGTTAGAAAGGACGCTGATCGCAGCGCTGAAGCGCTGCGCCACCCAAAGGCAATCCCAGCCAAGTATTCGGGGATCGATCCCGCCAAGGATGTCGTCGGAAAGACCTACGCCCCGGCGCTGGCGCCGAACGCCCGTTCGCCGCGGGCTTTGACGAAGGCATCGACGACGCCGCTTTGAAATTTCTCGCCGGATGCCGCCATAATCATGCCCTCGGCTTCCTCAGCCGAGACAGCCTTGCCCTGCGGGGCAGTGGTCAATCTAATGTAGCTATCGGCGACCGCCAGGATGTGCGCCTCGATGGGCACGTTCAGTGCGCGGGCCCCTTGCTCTTCGAGAATCTGCTCACCCACGATAATTGGAATGACACGGCGTAACGATCCCCCCATGGCTTGCGCGCGCGGATCCTGTCTGCGGCTCTTGCGGAAGCTGGCGACGATTTCATTGCGGGTGACGTCGGCCGCTTTGTAGAGCATGTCGTGGCTGATTCCGAGCAGATTCAGGTCGCGTAGCAGTATGGCCGAGCGCAGCAGCTCGATGCGATCCGAGCCCATCCCCATCACATTGGCTATGCGGGTAGCAAGGTCCAGGACTTGTTGGTTTTCACCCTGGGTATATTGCTCGTTGGCCAGGAAATGTTGCAAGACGACGAGCAGGCCACTGAAACTCTCGCGGATATCGTTGGTCATCGCCTGTTTGCGCTCGTAGAGCGTGCCCATCGCATAACTGGTGACGGCCAACATTCCCGCCCAGATGGCGAAATTGAACAGCCGCTCTCCGGGCAGCACCAGGGTGCGGTGGGTGGGGACCAAGTTGTCAACGAAATTGAGCAGGACGACGACGAACACGCAGGCGAAAGCGGTCAGGGTCGCATGGCGGCGTCCGAAGACATAAGCGGAGTAGAGCGTGGGCAAGAAGTAAAAGCAGAGCACCATGGGGAGCGACTCGGCGAAGAATTGCAGTGTCGCCGCGATGGCGAATAGCGACAGCAGCAGAAAGAGCTCTTTGGTAACCTTGCTCATAGATGGGCCTCAGCCATGTTCCACGCTTGCCCGAGTACGGAGATCTGTTCGCCGCGCACGTAGGGACAGACACGTCTCCCGCCCCAGTTGAAATGGTGAGGCACGTTGGTGCAGGGGCAAAATTACCGAGGTAACGAGGATTGTTTAGAGAGCCGCGGAATCTGCCAACAGCGTGGTCTCGTCCCGCCCGCGATGCGCGGTAAAATGTCGTTCCCAGGGAAGGACGAGTATGATCCGAACTCTCGGACTAGCCATCAGCCTACTGTTTACGATAGTTGCCGGGGCCCAGGATGCGAGTGCCCCAAAGACTCTCATCCCGCTCCTCATCCTCGATTCCCATCACCGGCCGGTGCCGGGTGTTACAGCGGCGTCCCTGGCAATTACGGAGCACAAGGTTCCGATTACGAACAGCGTGAATCTGCTCACCGGCCCCGCCTTGCCGTTGCAGCTTGGGGTGTTGATCGATACCAGCAACTCCGAAAGTACGGCTGGCATGTTTTTTGCGGCCGTCAAGGCGGTCAACGATTTTGTACGCGAGTCAATGCGCACTGGCGACGACAGGGTCTTCTTCGAGCCGTTCTCCAACAAACCCGAGATGACCGCCTGGCTCAGCAAGGAGCAGCTGGCAGGAGAATCTCTCCACTTGAAAATCGGCGGAGGTACCGCGCTTTACGACGCCATCGCGGTGGCATGCGCAGACCGAATGGGCAATGCCGACCGGCAGAAACCCGCGCGGCGTGTACTAGTGGTGATCAGCGATGGCGATGACAACTTGAGCGATCACACTCGCGATCAGGCAGCATCCCTGCTAATCGGGGGAGGTGTGGTCATGTTCGCGGTCAGCACGGGACCTCGGCAGAAAACGCGGGGAGAGCAGATTCTAACCTGGATGGCAAACGCGAGTGGCGGAAGCTCCTTTGTGAGTCTGACCGCTGCAGACATGCCCCGAGTGTTTGCGACGATCCGCGCATTGATGGATGGAATGTACTACTTGAGTTACGTACCTCCCGAACCTCTCAAGAAAGGCGTACACGAAGTCGAGGTAAGGCCTGCACAGGGAAGCAAATTCGAAGTTTCCTATCCTAGGAAGTATCTTTGGAATCCATGAACGAAATCGGCGGACAAGAGTGTCCGCCCCACACAGACTCAGGCTAGCGGCTGAAAGATGTGGATCAGCCAGTACCCCGCACCCGCCATGAGGGCGGAAGCTGGGATGGTCACAATCCAGGCCCAGACGATTTGTCTCGCCACTCCCCAGCGTACGGCGGAAAAGCGGTAGACGGCGCCTACTCCGATGATTGCGCCAGTAATGGTGTGCGTGGTCGAGACTGGGATGCCGGCGAGCGCCGTCCCGAACAGAGTGATGGCACCAGCGCTTTCGGCGCAGAAGCCGCCCACCGGCTTCAGCTTCGTGATCCTCTGGCCCATGGTGCGAACGATGCGCCAGCCTCCGAAATAGGTTCCAGCGGCGATGGCGGTATGCGCGGCCAGGATGATGGGCCAGTGGAACTGTCCCCAACTCGCAAGCATATCCTGCTTGCTCATGAAGCCGCCGGTGTACATTGCGCCCGCGATGATGCCCATCGTCTTCTGGGCATCGTTGCCGCCGTGGCCCAGGCTGTAGCAGGCGGCCGAGAGAAGTTGCAGCTTGCGGAACCAGGAGTCCACCTGCTGGGGGGCTTTGCGCCGAAACAGCCAATACACACTCGTCATGAACAGCAGGCCTAGAGTAAGGCCCATGACGGGCGCGACCACAATGAAGATCAGCGTCTTGTACCAGCCGGCGGCAATGATCACGGAGAATGAAGAGCGCCAACCGCTATGGACGGCGGCGTGCATCATGGCCGCGCCGGCATAGCCACCGATGAGGGCGTGCGAAGAAGACGTCGGCAGGCCCCACCACCAAGTCAACAGGTCCCAGACGATGGCCCCAAATAGGCCGGCGAGCACGACATATTGGTTGACTTCATCGAGGCGAATCATGCCGCGGCCGATGGTCTTGGCGACGGCCGTTCCCAGAAAGAAGGCAGCCAGAAAGTTGAAGACTGCAGCCCAAACCACCGCCAGCTTGGGAGAGAGCACGCGCGTGGAAACTACGGTTGCTATGCTGTTGGCTGCATCATGAAAGCCATTCAGGAAATCGAAGATCAAAGCCACCACGACGGTGATGGCTACGAGCAGCAGATCTACATTCACCGGAACGGGCTCCTGGATGGCATGGATTCGGAGAAACCTAGGCGCTCTTCAGCACGATCGCTTCCAGTACGTTGGCAGCATCCTCGGCTTTGTCGGTCGCGGACTCGAGCACCTCATAGAGCTCCTTCATCTTGATGAGCTGGATCGGATCCTTTTCGCTCTCAAAAAGGACGGCGATCGCCTTGCGGCTGACGTCGTCGGCTTCATCCTCGAGCCGGTTGACTTCGTCGCAGTGTTTAAGAACTCCATTGTTCTTTTCCAGCAGTGAGACTCCGCGGGCGAGTTCTTCGGCCTGCAGCACGATCAGGCCCGCCAGTTCAGCGGCGGCCACCGGGGGTTGCGCAATCTTGTACATCACCAGCCGGACGGCGGCAGCATTGACGAAGTCGAGGACATCGTCGAGCGAGGACGCCAGCCGGTGAATGTCCTCGCGGTCAAAAGGTGTAATGAACGTAGTATTCAGCTTGGCGATGATGGCATGGGTGGCCCGGTCTCCCTCGTGCTCGATGGCTTGCATCCGTTCCACGCGCTTTGCCAAGTCGTGCGGGTCTTCCAGGATACTGCGGAGCAGGATTGCGCCCGCGCTAAGACTGGTCGAAAGTTCAGCGAAGAGCTCGAAAAACTTTGTTTCCCGTGGAATGAGACGGAACATAAGACCTGCGCTGGAATCGAGGATGGAAAGCGGAAAACTATCTCATGCGGGGCGGCAGGGACGCAAGGAGGGCAGGCGGACAGGAGTGTCCGCCTCACACACCCGCTATTTGGCGCGCGGATGGGTCTGGTCGTATACGTTCATGACGTGCTTGACCGAAAGCTGGGTGTAGCGCTGGGTGGTGGCGAGGCGCTCGTGGCCGAGCAGTTCCTGGATGGCCCGCAGGTCGGCGCCTTCTTCCAGCATGTGGGTGCCAAAGGCGTGGCGCAGGGTGTGGGGATGGACATCGGGCGAGAGTCCTTTGGCCACGGCGATGCGCTTGACGATGCGTCCGACGCTGCGCGTGGTAAGGCGGCCGCCGCGCTGGTTGACGAGCAAGGCTGAGTTTGCCTTCTTCAGTGTCGCCAAGAGTTGCTGCCGGCACGGGAGGTAGGTAGCAAGGGCGGCGCGCGCCGCTCCGCCGAAAGGCACGTAGCGTTCCTTCTTCCCTTTGCCGCGAATCAGGATGGCTTCGGCGCTCAGACGGATATCGTCGAGATTGATGCCGACCAGCTCCGAGTTGCGGATGCCGCAGCCGTAGAGCAATTCGAGCATCAGCCGGTCGCGCTCGGGGAAGGAAGCCTGTTCCGGCATTTTACCGTCGAGCACGGAGTTCATTTCTTCGATGGTCGGAACGCGCGGGAGTTTCTTCGGCAGCCTCGGCGTGGAGACCAGCTTCGCAGGATTTTGCTCGACCGCACCTTCCTGCGCGAGCCAGCGATAGAGCGACCGCACGGCGGCCAGAGCGCGGGCGACGGAAGTCTTGCCCAGTCCTGTGTCGTATAGATGAGAAAGAAATCCGCGAATGGCGATGTGGTCGATCGTCTTCCAGTCGCGCGAGCCGACGTGGGCGGCGAAGGCGTCGAGATCGCCGGTGTAGGCTTTAATGGTATGAACCGAGGCGTTGCGTTCGCGCAGGTGGCGCAGGAAGGAATCGGTGGCGAGTTCAACGGGCGTGCGTTTCGTGCTTGCTGCTTCGTTCATGAGCTCGGAGAACATCCACCACGGAGGCACGGAGACACGTAGACATGGAGAAAGTCAGAAGGCAGATTGCAGAAGTGACCCCTTCGCAGCTCCCGTCTGCGATCTGACCTCTGACCTCTTTCAAAGGTCTTCTCCGCGCCTCCTTGGTGGATTTACGTTCTTGCTTTCGCTCTCGGATGATGTTTCGCGTACACACTCTTCAGCCGGTCAAGCGCGACGTGGGTATAGATCTGCGTGGTCGAGATGTCGGCGTGGCCGAGGATGGTCTGCACCGTCCGCAGGTCGGCGCCGTTCTCGACCATGTGGGTGGCGCAGGAGTGGCGCAGCATGTGCGGGCTGGCGTGACGTCCGGAGGCCAGAGCCGCCTTCCCGACCATTTGCCACACCCGCTGCCGCGTCAGCCGACGGGCGCCAGCTCCCAGAAATAGCAGCGGTGAACCCCTTCCCTTCGCGAGCACTTCCCTGCCGTTCTTCAAGTATTGCTGTAAGGCTTGTTGGGCCGGGACGCCGAGCGGCACCATGCGTTCTTTGTCGCCTTTGCCGCGCACCAGGATGTAGCCCATTTCGAGTTTCAGGTCTTCGAGCCGGGCATCGGCGACTTCGGAAACGCGGACGCCGCCGGCGTAGAGCAGTTCGAGCATGGCGCGATCGCGGAGCGCGAGGGCCTGGGCGCGGACAGTGTCGCTGCGCGGCTGAGTTGCAGCGAGCGTCGCCTCGACCTCGTCGCGGCTGAGCGATTTGGGCAGAACCTTCCACTGCTTCGGAGAATCGATGTTGAGGGTCGGGTCCTTTGCGATTTTGCCGTCGAGCAGCAGATAGCGATACAGATGGCGGATGGCGGACAGCTTTCTTCCCACCGAGCGGCCGTCGAGCTGGTTGGAGAACAACTCCTGGATGAAATCGCGCACGTCTTCCCGGCGCGCGCCGGGCAGGACTTGGTGGCGCTTTTCCAGAAACTCCCCAAACTGGACGAGGTCGCTGGAATAGGCCGCGATGGTCAGCTTGGCCGACCCGCGCTCGACCCGCAAATAGTCGAGGAAAGCGAAGAGCGTGCGGGAGTTGGTGTCGGAGGGCACAGGTTGAGTATGCGCGTTATCGGACACTGGAGGGAGTGATGAGGCGGATGCGCGACTCATCCAGTGCTACCATCCTGTTGCGAATAATCTGCGCGCCGCCCGCATGCCACACTTCTGGTATTTGTCATAGGCTGCGGCGGCGCGCTCGTGGACTTGCTCGCTGGTCTCCCCGCTAATCCAGCCATCGAGCGCAGCTTTCAGCGTGTAGGCCTCGGGAGCCATCAGCCCAGTCGTCCACAAGAGGGGGTTTGCACCTGACGCCCGCAGCGGCTCGGAAAAATACTGCTTGCTCGCGCACGCCAGGATGATCGCGTCCCGATGCGTTTCGCTCTTCTGGTGGGGAACGAGCGGCAACTGAAAATCCATCAGCCCATCGTGTCCCACGTAGGCCACCAGATCCGAACCGCCGCGGGCCGTCAGGGTGACTGCGGACACCGCGGATGGAAGAGCGATCGTTTCCGGACTACCGCCTGCCGCCGCATCGAAGAAATCGAGAATCGCCTGCCGGATTTCGTCGCCTCGATAGGCGTCGGCCACCAGATAAACATCCGCCCGGCGATGCTTGAAGACGCAGCGTTCCAGAATCTCGGGCTTCGGCCTCGGCCCGCAGTTGACCAGCGCCCAGTCGGCGCTGCGTGCGAAGATAGTCTTCACTCCGGCCGCTGCCCCCCAATACAGGTTGTGAGCCGGATCCAACCCATTCCCCAATCGTGCGGGGACGGGAACGATGCCCTGATGCTCGTTGTCGGCCAGAGCGACGAAGACATGGATGGTACGCAGCGGCAGATCCTGCGACGCCGAGTAAGGGCTGAGAAGGAAGCAACAAAGAACAGCAGAGAGGAAGGCGGAAAGCGTCCGGGCTTTGCCGGTGTAGACCATGACACGAGTATAGGTGTCGGGGCCACGAGCGGCACGACTGGAAGTCGTGCCCTTCCCGAAGACCAATTCTTTAAACCAGTTCTACTGTTGCGCGCCTTGATCTCCGGCAATTCCCGGCGGTGGTGCCGGGATTGTGATATCGATCTTGTTCACCGGCCCAGTTGACGAGAGCGGCTTGTCGAATTCGCTGGTGTTGCCGACTACCAGAACCGACATCTGATCGCGATGGATATATTTCGCCGCCACCCGCGCGACATCTTCTTTCGTGACCTTCTCGATCGCGGTTTGATACCGTTCCAGAAAGTCGAGCGGGTAACCGTAGAATTCGTACGCCATTTTCTCCTGCAGCACCTTGCCGGGAGAATCGAAGCGGAAGATGAAGGAGTTCAGGATCGCGTCTTTGGCGCGCTTGATCTCATCGTCAGTAATCGGCTTCTTGGTGAGATCCGCAATCTCATCGTTGAGCGCCTGGGTGGCTTCCACGGTGGTCTGGCTTTTCGTGCTCATGATCAGGCGCAGCATGCCGGGACGGTCCCATCCCGTGCCAATGCCGCCGCCGACCGCATAGGCCAGCCCCTTGGTGGTGCGGATGTCGCCGAAGAGGCGCGAGGAGAATCCGCCGCCGAAGGCCTCGTTGAACACCGAGATCGCGAAATAGTCGGGATTCTTGCGGGTTGTGCCGAGAGCGACCATGTAGATGTTGCTCTGGTTGACGTCCGTCTTTTCCACCAGGTAATTCCCGGGTTTGGCGGGATTGAAGGGAATTTCCGGATCCTTCGCCGCCGGGCCCTTGGGCCACGACGCGAACGCCTGACGCAGGCGCGCCTCCATCGCGGCCAAGTCGAAGTCGCCGACCAACCCCAGAATGATGTTATTGGGATGCACGTAGGTGTGGTGCCAGTCCACGAGATCCTGGCGTGTGACCGCGGCTACGGTCGCGTACTCTGGGACGCGCGCGTACGGATTGTTGGCCCCGTAGGCTAGTTTGGCAGCCTCGCGGCCGGCAATTCCGCCGGGATCATCGTTGCGGCGCGAGATGCCGTCGTACATTCCCTTCTGGGCGATCTGAATTTTATCGGCCCGAAACTCGGGGTTCTGGAGCAGGTCCTGGAACGCTTTGAAAACGTCGCCCAGGTCGCCCTTCAGACATGACCAGCTGATGGTGGTCGAGTCGATCCCGCCGCCGGTTTCCACGTGGGCGGCGCGCTGCTCGAGGTAGTCATCGAGTTGATCGCCGGTTTGAGTCTTGGTCCCGCCGGTGCGCCACACTTCGCCATAGACATCAATCATGCCGGTCTTGTTCGCCGGAACCGTGCGATCGCCGCCGCGAATGCGGGCCACGCCATCGATCAGGGGCAGCTCGTGATCTTCCTGCAGGAAGATCACCATGCCGTTTTCAAGTTCAATGCGTGTCGGCTGCGGTGGGTGGAATGCAGGAAGCTCGGGGACTTTGACGTCTTGCCAACTCTTCAGCCCGATATCCGGCGTGGGCGCTTGACCCGCTGCAGGAGCAGCTGAAACCTGAGTCGGGACAGGCTTCTTGGCAGCGCAACCAAAATTCAGGACGCAGAACGCAAGAAGAACGGGAACAATAATTCCGCTCGCGCGCTTCACTGGGCACCTCCTTCGGGTTGCACCCCTGGGACGGTGATTGAGTGCTCGCCGGGCAGCGGGAGCGATGGAGGCGCGAACTCAATGATGCCGACGGTGCGATTGTCGGGCACGAAGATCTGGTTGGCGACGCGGCGGATATCGGCTTTGGTGACCTTGTCGATGCGGTCCACCGAGCGGAACAGCTCGCGCCAGTCTTCGTAGCGCGCCTGGAACAGGGCCAGGTTGAAGGCCAGTCCTTCGTTGGAGCCGAGGGAGCGAATCAGGTTGGCCTTGGCACGCGTTTTGATCATCTTCAGTTCCTCGTCCGAGATGTCTTCTTTCTTGAGCCGCTCGATCTCGGCGTGGATGGCGTCGGACATTTCCTGCGGCTTGTGTCCCGGAATCGGGAAGGCATAGAAGGCGAACAGGTGCGGATACTTGTTGCCGGGCAGCCCGGAAAATCCTGCTGAGTCGGACGCGATTTGCTTGTCGCGGACCAGCGCGCGGTAGAGGCGTGAAGTTCGGCCATTCGACATCAGGTCGGTGATCGCGTCGTACACGGCGTCGTCCGGGCTGTGGTAATCGGGCCGGTGATAGCCCTCGAGATAGAGCGGCTGAGCCTGCTCGTGCAGCACCACGCGGCGCTCGGACTTTTGCGGCGGCTCGGTGGTCGTGGCCTCGTCGGGCGTGGAATGCGCGGGCAGCCGCGAGAAATATTTTTCGATGATCGGCAGCGCCTGTGCGGCTTTCAGATCGCCGACCACCACCACCACCATGTTCGACGGAATGTAATACCGGTCGAAGAAATTCTGCGCGTCGGTCGCCGAGAACGAGTTGAGATCCCACATCCAGCCGATGGTCGGCCGGTGATACGGATGGGCGGCAAACGAAGCGGAAGTAAACTGCTCGAGCAGCCGCCCGATGGGATTGCTGTCGGTGCGCATGCGCCGCTCTTCGATCACTACGTTGCGCTCCTTGTAGAACTGGCGCATGACCGGATGCAGGAAGCGCTCGGACTCGAGATACGCCCACAACTCCATCCGGTTGATGGGGAACGAATAGTGGTAGCCGGTTTCGTCGTGATTGGTGAAGGCGTTCATGCCTTCTCCGCCTTCACTCTCCACGATTTTGCCGAATTCGTTGTTGTAGGGCGCGGAAAACTTGTCGGCCTCGGCGATGGCGTCTTTCCAAGTCTGCTCGAGTTGCTTGAGCTTCTGCTCGTCGCGGTTCACCGGCTTATCGCGCTCGGCGAGATACGCGGCGTAGGCCACTTCCACTTTCGCGAGCGCTGCTTTCTCGCCCGCGTAGTCGCGCGTGCCAATCTTGTCCGTTCCCTTAAACGCCATGTGCTCGAACATGTGCGCCAGGCCGGTTTTGGCCATCGGGTCCTGGACGGAGCCGGCGTCCACGTGCGTAAAGAAGGAAAACACCGGCGCTTCTGGCCGCTCGCAGATGACTACTGTCAGGCCGTTGGCGAGCTTTTTGGTGGTGATGCGCTTTTCGAAAGAGGCCAGGTCCTGGCTGAATACGAGAGATGAGGAGCAAACAATGAGGGCGACTAAGCAAACTCGACGAGACTTCATTCCACCTCCAACGGCTGAAAATATCTGGAAATTCGAAGGTACTTGCGGACGCAAGAAATTGTCAAACCGGCCCTGGATATGAGACGTGGCAACCGCCTTTCGGTTAGTGAGGGCGGAAGCGGTCTGCTGGCGCGGCCATGGTTGCTTGTGTAAGCTAAGTCGGCGGTGAGAATAGTCAAACGTAAAACGCCGCGGTCGGGCGAAATGCCAAGGAGACAAGGATGTCGTCGGTACTCATCACTGGAACAAGCAAGGGAATCGGTTTGGAGGCGGCGCTGGCTTTCGGCCGTGCCGGCCACAAAGTCCACGCCACCATGCGCAAACCGTTGCAGTCTCCGGAACTCGCGGAAACGGCTGCGCGAGAAAAACTGCCGATAACAGTCTCGACCATGGATGTGGACTCCGACCAGTCGGTGGACCGGGCGATCACTGCAATACAGAGAGACCACGGCCCGATCGACGTGCTGGTCAACAACGCCGGAGTGGAGCGGGCGGGCTCGGTGGAAGAGCTTCCGCTGGCCGATTTCCGGGCGGTCATGGAGACCAACTATTTCGGCGCGATCCGTTGCATTCAGGCTTTGGCGCCGCACATGCGGCAACGCCGGAGCGGCTGCATCATCAACGTGACTTCGATAGGCGGGCGTATTACCAGTGCGCCGTTGACCCCCTACAACGCTTCCAAGTGGGCCCTGGAAGCACTGAGCGAGGCACTGGCGGGCGAGATGAAGACGTTTAATGTCCGGGTGGCAATCGTCGAGCCGGGCATTATTGATACAGCCATGGCGCGGCGCATCGGAGATCAGCCGGCCGATTCGCCGTACCGGCAGCGTGCGCGTTTCGCTTCTCTTTTCAAGGCCTCGCTGAAGAATCCGGCACCACCCTCTCTGGTCGGACAGAAGATCGTGGAAATCGTTGAGAGCGGTACTTGGCAACTTCGCCACCCGGTAGGACCCGACGCAGCTCCCTTCCTGCAGTGGCGCCGTCAGATGACGGACGAGGAGTGGGTGGACCTGAACGCAAGTGACGACGAAACTTGGTACCGCAACCTGGAACGCGACTTCGGTCTGGATACCCGGCCGAAGAACTAGCTTTTCGTGTCCGGATTGGCGGTCTTTGAAAAAATGCGCCGCGCTTTATGAGATGAGCTCCTGCTACCCTACCCCTCCCACACCCACTTCCCGCCTACCATCGTGCGCTCAATCGGAATGTTGATGATGTTGTACGGATCTTCTTTGAAAACGTCGCGGCCCAGCACCACCAGGTCCGCCAGTTTGCCCGCCTCGATCGAGCCTTTCAGATTTTCTTCGAAGGAAGCATAAGCGCCGTTGATCGTTCCGACGCGGATTGCCTCTTCAAGCGTGATCTTCTGCTGCGGTCCCCAGACGTTGCCCTTGGCGTCGGTGCGCGTGATTTCGGATTGCAGCGCCATCATCGGCTCAAATGGCCCGGGCGGATAGTCCGAGGCCTGGGTGGCGCGGATGCCGGCGTCGAGGAAGGTGCGCAGGGCAAACATGTGGTTCACCCGATCGGCACCGTACTCCTTCATCTTTTCGCCATGGTAATAGACATAGGTGGAGAACGGAGTCGGAATCGCGCCCAGCGCTTTGATTCTCTGCACGAGCCCATCGTTCACAAGCGTGCAGTGCTCGAAGCGGTAGCGCGCATCTTTCCGCGGCATTTCCTTCTGCAAGCGCTCGTACACCCGAAGTGTGATGTCGATTGCGACGTCGCCATTGGCATGGGTGCCGAGCTGCCATCCGGCTTCGTGCGCCTTGCGCGCTTGCTGATAGAGTTCTTCTTCCGGCGTGACGAGAATTCCGAAATCATCGGGACGGCCTATGTAGGGCTGCGAAAGGCGGGCCGTGCGCTCCGAGATCGAACCATCGCAAATCATTTTCTGCGCGCCCACCCGTACCCATTCGTCGCCCAGGCCGGTCTTCACTCCTGCCGCCAGCATCTGGTCCATGAACGCCTGGTAGATGTGGCAATACACGCGCATCGCAAGTTGACCGGCCTCGCGCGCGTCCTGGTAGGCGCGCAGGTCGTCCGGGGTGCCCAGGGCGTCGGTAACCGAAGTGACTCCCGTACGCGTCATCATCTGCGAGATCAGGCGCACACCGTCGCGACGGTCGTCGCGGGTGAAGGTCGAGGGGATCACCTTTTCAAAGGCGTCTTTGCCATGCTCGCGGACATGCCCAGTCAGGAGTCCGGTTGCGGGATCACGATCATACTTGCCGCCGGGAGGGTCGGGAGTTTTGTCATCCAGCTTGGCGAGCTTCAGCGCCAGCGAATTTGTCCAGGCAGTGTGGCCGCCACGATGCTCGACAAACACCGGACGATCGGGAACGGCAGCGTCGAGGTCCTGCAGAGTAAGCGGGCGCCCCTCGGAAGTTTTGGTGTCGTCATACTTGAAGCCCAGGACCCAGCCGCCGGGAGGCGTCTTGGCGGCGCGATCGCGCAGGGCCTTCAAGATGTCAGCGATAGAGCGCAGGTCGCAATCCACCATGCGCAAGTGCGAGAGGCCAGCTTCCGCCGGGTGCGAATGCGCGTCAATGAAACCGGGCAGGACGGTCTTGCCGCCGAGATCTACCTTCTTCACATTGCCGGCGGCAAGCGCGAGGACTTCCTCGTTCGATCCGATCCCAAGAAAGCGACTGTTGGAGATCGCGACGGCCTGCGCCCGTGGCTGGCGCGGGTTCACCGTCCAGAAATTGCCGTTGTATAGGATAAGCTCGGGCTCAGAGCGCTCGATGGCAAACAGCGGAAACCCGCCCATGGCGCCCAGACCGTAGAGAAACTCCCGACGAGAAGCCGGCATCAGAACTCCTCTTGCGAGGGAAACTATACTAGCAGGTCGTCCTGGTCGATAGTCGGTGGTCGTTCGCGGTCCGCGGGTTTGCAGCGACCGCTGAAGCAACACCAACAATCCCGAACGACCAGCGACCAGCGACTCTTTATGCCCACCCCCACCATCGTCGAAGTCGAAGGCCGCAAGCTCAAGCTCTCGAACCTGGAGAAGGTCCTCTATCCCGCGACCGGCTTTACCAAGGGCCAGGTGATTGATTACTACGTCCGCATCGCGCCCGTGCTGGTGCCACATCTCGCCGGACGTCCACTCACCATGAAGCGCTATCCCGAGGGCGTGGACCACGAGTACTTCTTCGAGAAGAACGCGCCTATGCATCGTCCCGAATGGGTGAAGACGGCGCCGGTTTGGAGCGACAGCAATCACCGAACCATCAACTACATTCTCGCGAACGATCTGGCGACGTTGGTGTGGATTTCCAACCTGGCATCGCTGGAACTGCATCCTTCTTTGTCACTCGCGGCCGACATCGAAACGCCCACCATGATCGTCTTCGATCTCGATCCCGGGCCGCCGGCCGACATTGTGCAGTGTGCGCAGGTCGGGCTGTGGGTGCGCGCCATCTTCGATCACTTCGGGCTGCAGAGTTTTCCCAAGACTTCCGGATCGAAAGGGATGCAGATCTACGTCCCCCTGAATACGACAACGACCTACAACGAGACCAAGCCGTTCGCCCATGCGATCGCGCGTCTGCTGGAGCAGGAGCATCCCGAGCTGGTCGTCTCCGACATGAGGAAGGCCGTCCGCACGAACAAAATCTTTGTGGACTGGAGCCAGAACGACCAGCACAAGACCACCATCGCCGTCTATTCTCTGCGCGCCCGCGAGCGTCCGACGGTGTCCACGCCGATCACATGGGACGAAGTCGAGCAGACGCTCAAGAAGAAAGATGCGCAGCGGCTGATGTTTGAAGCGCCGGACGTCCTGAAGCGCGTGGAGAAGATGGGAGACCTGTTCGAGCCGGTCTTAAAGCTGAAGCAGAAACTGCCGCAACTGGCGGGTCTGGCGGTTGAAGTGGAAAAAGAAGAAGGCGTTGCGCTCGCCGCGCAAGCTCCGCAATCGCGAAAGACGCCGAAAAAGCGCCGCAAGGTATAATCGCGCCCGATCGTAGCGCCGCCACCTTGGCGGCTGTCGTGCGGGCGCCCCGCCCGCACCGGCGAGGGCAAGGTGCTCCTCGCTACAGCCGGCT
Source organism: Terriglobales bacterium (assembly GCA_049273945.1). Taxonomy (GTDB): domain Bacteria; phylum Acidobacteriota; class Terriglobia; order Terriglobales; family Acidobacteriaceae; genus Acidiflorens. Next base: position 27,645 of record JBASRS010000054.1, read on the forward strand.
GGGAGCCGGCGCTACAAAAACGCTATGCCTCAACTCTACGTCGGCACCTCCGGATGGGCGTACCCGAGCTGGAAACCCGATTTCTACCCTGCGAAGCTGGCGCAGAAGAAGTTTCTCAACTTCTACGCGTCCAAGCTGAATGCGGTCGAGGTCAACTACACTTTCCGGCAACTGGTGAAGGAAACGACCGTTCAGAACTGGATCGCCGAAACGCCCGACCATTTTCGCTTCACGATCAAGGCGCACCAGGTGCTCACGCACATCAAACGGCTGAAGGGCGCGGAAGAATTCCTGAAGCGCTTTCTCGGAACGCTGGAAGCGCTGGAACGTGCTGGACGCCTTGGCCCGCTCCTTTTTCAGCTCCCGCCGAATTTCAAAGCCGATCAGGCGGTGCTTGCCGAGTTTCTGAAAGCGCTGCCGCGGGGGGTGCGTGCCGCCTTCGAATTCCGCCACGACTCCTGGTTCACTGACGCCACCTGGGACACGCTCCGCGAGCGCAACAGCGCGCTCTGCGTGGCTGAAACCGAAGAGCGCGATACCCCCGACGTCGTCACCGCCGCCTACGCTTACTACCGCTACCGCAAGGCCAGCTACACCGCCGAGGAACGCAAGGCAATGGTCGCTCGCATCCACGAGCATCTCGCCGCCGGACGCGATGTCTTCGCCTACTTCAAGCACGAAGAGACACCCGAGGGCGCGCTGTACGCGGTGGATGTACTGCAGGCGACGGTTACGCCGGGCCGCCAGAATCCGCACTTTTCCGAGGCGAGTTGGTTTCCCGGATAGAAGCAGGGTTGCGAAGGAAAGCGATTTGGTGTATAGCTATGGTCATATAGCCATGGTCATAAAGGAGAACGCGTCCGCACTTTTCCGAGGCGGGTTGGTTCGCCGGATAGAAGCAGAGTTGCGAAGGAAAGCGAGTTGGTGTATAACTATGGTCATATAGCCATGGTCATAACGGAGGAACGCGTCATGAGGACGAAAACGATGCCCGCGGGTGTTTTCAAGGCCAGCTGCCTGGCCGTCATGGATGAAGTCCAGGCAAAGTGCGCAGAGGTGATTATCACCAAGCGCGGCAAGCCGGTGGCAAAGCTGGTGCCGGTGGACGGGGAGCGGGATGAGATTTTCGGCTTTATGAAAGGCAAAATCGCCATCACTGGAGAGGTAGTAAAGCCCATCATTTCGGCGCGCGAGTGGAAGCGCCTGAAATGATCCTGGTCGACACTCATGTTGTCGTATGGCTGGCGGGCAACCCGGGAAAACTTTCGCGAAGGGCCGTACGCGCCATTGAGCAGGCCCGCCGGGACGCCGGCGGTCTCGCGATTTCCGGTTTCACGCTGTTCGAGCTTGCGCACCTGGTCGCGCGCAAACGGATTCGGGTCGACTCATCCCTCGAGTCGTTCCTGCAGGAAGTTGAATCCCATTTCGTTGTGTTGCCGATTAACGGGCGAATCGCCGCGCGCGCTGTGCAACTGCCGCAGACCTACCCGAGCGATCCGATGGACCGGATTATTGGGGCCACCGCGCTCGTCGAAGGTTTGCCCTTGGTCACGGCCGACGAGCACATCCAAAGGTCCCGGGTGGTGAAAACGATCTGGTAGCCTCACGCCACTGCTACGATTCCCCAACCGAGCTACCGTGCTTCAAATCTTTCTCCGCTTGCGCCACATTCTCCCGCTTGCCGAGGTCCCGCCAACGATATTCGTCTGCTCGGAACGCAACGATTCTTTCTCCTAGGGATGCTAGACGCAGATAATTGGTGATGATCGAGAACCCGCCTTCTTCCGTCATCACCGACAGAAGACGGGGAGAAATTACGTGAATGCCGGAAAAAGCCAGCGCCTTTGGCTGCGTGGCTGATCGAACCATCTCAGCCTTTCCGTCGCGCCCGGCTCGCCGCCCGCAAAGCTGCAGCGAATCGTCAAAGAGCAGGTAGCGCGAGGTCTCGCGGTCCCGTACCGCCAGGGTGGCGAGGCCCTGGTGTTCCCGATGAAATTGCACCATGCGGTGGAGATCGATGGTGCTGAGGACATCGACGTTGTGCACAATGAAAGGCTCGTCCACCAGCTTGGAATCCCCCAGAAAGAACCAGGCAGCTTTTTTCAGCCCGCCACCGGTGTCGAGCAATACGTCCTCGCGAGAAACTTCAATCCGCATGCCGAAGTTGTCGTTTGCCTTCAGATAGTCGACAACCATGTCGGCGAAGTGATGCACGTTGACGATCACTTCGCGAATTCCGAAGTCGCGCAGGCGCGCGAGCGTGATCTCGAGCAACGTGCGTCCAGCAACTTCGACTAGCGCCTTGGGGCGGTCATCGGTGAGTGGGCGCAGACGCGTGCCGAGGCCGGCGGCCAGAATCATCGCTTTCATTGATCGACCTTGTCTGATCCCAGCTTCCCCAACTCGCGATGGTGCACTACCACCTCCACCCCGTTCCGGCCGCGCAGGTGCTTCGCCAATTGCTCGGCAAGATACACCGAGCGATGCTGGCCGCCGGTGCAGCCGAACGAGACCATCAGGTTCTTGAAGCCACGGCGCTGGTAGTTGCTGACGCTGGCGTCCACCAGCGACGTCACGCTCGCCAGAAACTGGTGCACGCTCTCCTGCTGGTTGAGGTAGTCGATCACGGGAGCGTCTCTGCCAGTTAGAGGTTTGAACTGCTCTTCGCGGCCGGGATTGGGGAGGTTGCGGCCGTCGAAAATGAAGCCGCCGCCATTTCCAGTGTCGTCTTTTGGCAGGCCGCGGTGAAAAGAAAAGCTGAAGATCCGCACCAGCAGATGCGCCCCGTCCGAGGCCACACTCTGCAGCTTCTCGGAGGCGAGCATGCTGTTGAACGCGTCCATCAGGGTGGGCAGCGCGATGGGGAGCTTGACGTTGTGCAGCAGCCAGCGCACGTTCTTCAGCGCGTACGGAACGCTCTGCAGGAAATGTGCCTTGCGCTCGTAGAAGCCGCGAAACCCATACGCCCCCAGCGCCTGCATGATGCGAATGTAAACGTAGGCGTAGTAATACTGCATGAAAGCTTGGCGATCGAGCGGGATGAAGCCGGCCAGCGTGTCGAGATAATGATCGAGCAGTTGCCGGCGCAATTCCGGCGGCAGATCAGCCTTGGCGTCGTATAGAAGCGAAGCGATGTCATACTGCAAAGCGCCTTTGCGGCCACCCTGGTAATCCAGAAAGAATGGCTGGCCGTCGCGCAGCATGATGTTGCGTGATTGGAAATCGCGATAGAGAAAATAATCGCGGCCGGCGTTCAGCAGGAACTTCGTCAAACGCCCGAAATCGTCTTCCAGCGCTTGCTCATTGAACGGAATGCCCGCGAGCCGCAGAAAGTAGTATTTGAAATAGTTCAGGTCCCAGGCGATGGACTGGCGATCGAAGCTGCCGCGCGGATAGCACACTTTGTAGTTCAGATCGCGGCTCGCTTCCACCTGAAAGCGCGGTAACAGGGCCACAACCTTCCGGTAGGTCTCGACTGCCTCGGGGCTTATGCTTTCGCCAGCGCGATTCTTCGAGAGAAACTCGAAAAGCGTCGTGTCCCCCAGGTCTTCTTCGAGATAGGCGCCCTGGCTCAAGTCCTCCGCATAGATTTCCGGAACCGGCAGACCGTGCCCGCGAAAATGCCGGGAGAATTCCAGGAACGCCACATTCTCCTCGCGGACGTCGTAGAGAATGCCAATCGCACTGGCTTTCTTGTTCGCCAGCCGGATGATCTTTCGTCCGGAGCCGCCGAGCTGGCCCTGCAGGGGCTGCACCTGCTCGGCGGGAGCGTGAAATTGGCGCTCGAAAAGCTGTTTGAGAACGTCCATGCAAGTGACTTCAGGCGATTCCGCTTCGACGAACTACGCACCAAGATAACATCGCGCATGCGCCCCCCAAGAACGTCAGAGTCTTATACCGATTCCTGCGTGTCGGAGCGGCGAGGCGCCCATGAGAAGTGTATTTGACGGGAGGAAGGAAAGGGACCCTCTCAGAGCGCCCCCTCTGTGCGTGCTCAGGTGTGTGAATAGATATGGCCGGGACCTGCGATGAAGCTAGCCGGCCCGCTTGCTGGTGGCTCGCCGGGGCCGGGTGCCCCATTCTAAATTTCGCGTTCTTTGCGAAATTTAGAGTGGGGGTGTTCGCCGGGGCTTCGGCTTGTTGTTGCCCTTGAGATTGAGCGCCACTGCAGCGCGGATGAGATCCTTCAAGGCCGCCTCATCGACCTTGTCGCCTTCGTGGATGTCGATGGCGCGCCTGGCATTCCCGTCGAGGCTGGAGTTGAATAGACCGGAAGGGTCCTTCAATGCAGCTCCCTTGGCAAATGTCATCTTGACGACGTTCTTGTAGGTCTCTCCCGTGCACACGATGCCGCCGTGGGAAAAGACGGGAGTCCCCGGCGATGTCGGCTTGACCCACTTCCACTCTTCGAGGATCTCAGGGTCTGCCTGGTGGATGATGTCGCGCACTTTCGCAAGCGTCCTCCCGCGCCAGTCGCCAAGTTCCTTGATCTTCTCGTCGATGAATGCAGAGGCAGGTTCCACCGGGACGGTCCTTTTCCTGTACAGCTCCAACGCTCGCATCTAATTTAGCTGCGCTCAGCGTAACCTGCAACCAGCGTTTTCTGGACAGGGTGACCCCACTCAGGCCCGGCTTTTGGGTTTGAGTGGGACAGTTCATCTCGCCGAGCTACCACTTACATCTTGTCGTAAACAACGGTAATGACATGCGGCTGCCCGGTCTCGTGAATCGTGAGGGTCAACTTCTTGCCATCCGGCGAGACCTGGAATTTGGTGCGATCCATGACCTCGCCCTTCACCTTGTTCGTCACTTCCAATGTGTGTGCATCCACTCGCTTGCCTGAGGACGCGGAACCGGGCGCGACGTCCGGCCCCTTGTCCTCATAGTCCTTGCCGTCAAACTTCATGCTCAGAACTTCCTTGTAGGCGGGGGTGTTGAGAGTTAGCCCACCGCCCTCATAGGCGGAGATCTCCCACTCATCGGGAGAAGTGAACTTCACATCTGTGCTCTCCCAGGTTCCTCCCCAGCCGGAGCCGCTGCCCACTCTCTTCATGTGAGTCTCGAAATCAGATGTGGCCCCGTCGGGTTTGTAGCTGGTTCCTTTGATGGTTTGGGTCTTTCCGTCCGCCGAGAGAGTGTGGGTCATCGAGCTCAGGACCCTGCCGTCTTTCTTGACCACCATCTTCCACGCGTTTGCACCTTCCGGAGCGATCGACACAGTGCCTCCGAATCGGTTCGGTTGATCGGTCCCGTCAGCAACAATCGTGGTTGGAGCGGTGCCCCAACTGATCGTGTATTTGTTACCGCCGAGGTCCTGGATCTTCATCTGCTCGCCCGTGAACTGGCTCTTATCAAGATTGAGTTTCCATTTGCCACAGAAAGGATCGTCCGCGGCCCGCAGCGTCCCAGTGACCAGGCACGTCAACGCCACGAAATAGAAGATGCGTTTGAACATGGGTGTCTCCTTTCGGCGGCGATTATAGGCCGGGGAAACAGGAAAACAAAGCTGGAAGCCGCCGGCGGCCCACTCAAGCCCGCACCAGGCAGTCAGGGACAAGATCTCTTCAAAAGGCGGCTCGTCGGCGCTAACTGTAATAATGCTCTCTGAGAGGAGAGGCGATGAAAAGGCTAATGCTTGCAGTATTGGTCTTTGGGACAATCACGTTGACGTTGGGCGACACGACCAAGAAAGAAATAATCGCGTTCACCCCGCAACAAGTGCGATGGTTCACACCGTCGTACTACACCGACGGCCGCGAGCGAGCGCACTTGCTCGGCGACTCAAGTCAGGGCGGTGCATGGATCGATCGTGTCAGGATCCCCGCCGGCAAACGTGTCCTCGCGCATACCCACCCGCAGGACGAACTGGTCACCGTCATCGAAGGAACCTGGTATCTGGGCGAGGGAACGAAATTCAACTCCACAAATCTGAAAGGGTACCCCGCGGGCAGTTTCATCCTCATTCCGGCCGGCGTACCTCATTTTGTTGCGGCGAAGGACGGTACCGTGATCGTTCAGCTCGACGGCAATGGCAAATTTCACACGGACTATGTTGAGAAATAGGAAGCGGGCGCTGCATGGGTCAAGGCAGTCGCGGGTTCGGATAGGATCCTCTTCGAGAAATGGTCAGAGTACCGTTCAGCGGAGTGGATTGTGATCTCGACGCTTTCCCGCGGCAACGAAGCCCACACATCGCAAAATGCGCGATGTGTGGGGCACCCTCGGGTTACCTGGGGCACCCGGCAATCTCTACTCAAGATGAAACGGGCGGGTGGCCCATCTTTGCATTGCACCATTTCCACGGAGGGTGCCCCATCCTTGCGTTTTTTGCAAGGGTGGGCGGCGACGCTGCCGGCGCAACTCTTGTCCGTTCTACACCGCCCGTTGTGTATGCCGTCGTCGTACCCGCCCTTTTCGCCTACGCGAGGGACGGGGCACCCGCATCTGTGGTGGCTTCTGCAGTTTGAAAGCCGGTCCACCCGCCCGCCCACCCTTAGGTTTCCGGAACGGACCCGCGTTGCTTTACGTTCAGATCTCGCGCATGACAATCATCAAAACTCCACCTTCTTATTTCGCCTGCGCTAGCTTCGTAACAACTGCGGCAACTTTATCGAGTATCTGGTTCCAGCCCTCCATTTGACCGCTGTTTTTTGCGCTCTCCATGGGTTCATTTCCAATGAAGGTGAGTTTCGTCTGGCCGTTTCCGAGATCCTCAAAGATGGTCACGTCGTACGCACCGTCTATGGCCTCATGTTCTATTCCTAATTGCGCAGGCTCAACCTTGTTTCCCTGCGGGTCGGAAAAGTACATGGAGGAAACGATCTTCTCGTGCAGAACAATCTCGTGGTATTCACCCGCATTCCAGAACTCCTGCCCATCCGGCGTCTTCATGCAGCAGAGAAATTTTCCCCCAACGCGAAAATCCATCTGGCAAACGGGCGCAGTAAAGCCCTTCGGTCCCCACCACTGCATCACGTACTTTGGGTCTGTCCACGCCTTCCAAACCAACTCGCGTGGGGCATCAAAAACTCTTGTAACGACCATCCGCTCAATTTCGCTAACCGTGTTTTTTGTCATCTCTGACCTCCTCTTTCTTCATTTGATTCACAACTATATCCAGCTTGTCGAAACTCTCTTCCCAGAACCGGCGATAGCTGATCGCCCAATCTCTGACTGTCTTAATCGCCGCTGGCCTAAGCGTGCACACACTCTCTCGTCCACGCTTTGTCTTGATCACAATCCGCGCCCGCACCAGGTAGGCAATATGTTTTGAAATCATCTGCTGCGAAAGTGCAAACGGTTCCGTCAATCCATGCACAGAGGCAGGCCCATGGGAGAGTCGTTCGATCATTGCCCGCCGGGTTGGATCAGACAAAGCCGCAAACGTTGTACCTAATTTATCCACAACCATATGGTAGTGGATTATCTGTCAATGTCAAGTGTGAATTTTGCGATCCCTGATTTCTGTTCACTGATCCCAGTTGGCTCGCTACGATTCCTCCTGAATCACGGGCAAACCTTCAATAATCCAATGTGCCAAGCGTTGGCCGGCAATTTTCTGGCCGGGCTACACTGGAAGAGGCAGTGTGCCGCGAGTTGCTCCTCCAAAATGATCTCTTTCTCAAACATCAATAAACAGTATGGAGGGAAACCTGGGGACATCCAATATATGGGGGAAACCTGGGGGAAACCTGAAGGGAAACCTGGGGACAGACGGGACGTACCCCAAGTTCCAATTCGCACTCTCCCACGGTTCTATTGGTTCTCTCAGCGCAAAGGTGGGGAGAAGTCCGTCAGGACGAGAAAGGTGGAGTCAATTTGTTCGGTCAGTTTGCCGTTCCGTTCAGATTTTTCTTTGACAGTCTTCCATTCCGGGTCGTCCTGGAAGGATTTCCAGTTGGCGGCGGCCTCTTCCCGGCTGGGATGCTGGAGGATGTAGATCAGGGTGTTGCTCTTCTGTGGTTCGTCGATGGGCGTCCAGTAAGCGACGCTTTTGATTCCATGCCGGTCAAACAGCTTTACCGTGTGGTCGCGAAAGCGCGCCAGCAAATCTGCTAATTTTCCCGGGGCCGCGTGATAGATGCGAAGCTCGTAGACCGCGTTCGAGGATGGCATTGGATTGTCCTTGTCTTTGTTTTGTCCTTGTCTTGCTGCGAAGCGGCCCAAAGGAATGCTGAAAGAAATGGCGCCGCCTGAAGCAATGTGCGTCGTTTCACCCGCCCACAGAGGGGGCGCACTGAGAGGGTCCCTTTCCCTCCTCCCGAAGTGTATTTGACAAGCGTGATTGTCCGCCTTATTATAGGCGAACAAAAAACGAATTATCAGACACCCATGGCCTCTCTTCCGCTCCTCCCCGATTCTGAGCTCCGCCCGAAGCTGGTCGGCATTGCCCGGATCGCGGCCGAGGGCGCGTCGCTGCGCGAAGGCCACAACGTGGAGTATTTCACGCTGGGCACGCGTTCGCTATTGAATCGCGTAGTGAGCCGGCGCAATCTGCCGTTCGCCTGGGCCATCAATCCCTACCGCGGATGCGAGTTTGCCTGCAAGTATTGCTATGCCCGCTACACGCACGAGTTCATGGAGTTGCGCGACGGCGTCGATTTCGAGCAGAAGATTTTCGTCAAGCAGCATGCGGCGGACTTGCTGCGGCAGGAGTTGCGACGGGTGAAACCGGGCGAGGGGATCGCGATTGGCACGGCCACCGATCCCTATCAGCCGGCGGAGCGGCGGTTCGAAGTAACGCGGGCCATCCTGGAAGAACTGGCCCGCCACGCGGGGCTGGAAATCGGGATTGTGACCAAGTCGAACCTGGTCACGCGCGACGTGGAGATTTTGCGGCGCGTAGGCGAAAACAATCAGCTCTCTGTGAATTTGACGGTGACGACGGTGAACACCGATCTGGCGCGCATTCTGGAGCCGCGAGCGCCGCGGCCGGACCTGCGGCTGGAGGCGGTTCGCCAGTTGAACCTGGCGGGCGTGGATGCGGGCGTGATCTGCGCGCCCGTGCTGCCCGAGATCACCGACCGTCCGCACGATCTAGAGGCCGTGGTCAAGGCCGCGAGCGAAGCTGGAGCCAAGTACATCTTTGCGAATGCGCTGTTCTTGAAGCCCTGTTCGGCCGCGGTGTTTCTGCCGTTTCTGGAAGAGCACTTCCCTGCTCTGGTCGAACTTTATCGCAAGCGTTATGCAAACGGTGCCTTCCTGCCTAAGGGATACTCGGAACGGCTGTCGCGGCTGATGGCGAGTCTGCGGCAGAAGCATGGAATCGGCGGCGGGGATGGGAAGAGGAGCCGGAAGGTTCACGCGGTGCAGGCAGAACAGCAGCTGCGTTTGTTTTGAGGTTCTTTCCTGCCATGTTGTTCTGTTCATACATTCTGCGCATCACCGGTCCTGACTGCGGGCTCCCAACCACTGCCCTATAATGATCACTCCCCATGGCCAGCGCACCGTCAGGGACCCGTCTCCGGTCCCGCCTGAAAATTGAAGCGCAGCGCTTCTGGCAGCGCGTGAGCGAAGGGCTGGAGGTCAACCAGCTCTGGTCAGAATTCGAAAGAGACGCGCGCTCGGGCTATCGGCTGTATTCCGCCGGGCTGAGCGAGCGGGCAGAGGGGCAGTCCGGATTTCACCGCGCCTGGCACGTCAGCAAGGCGCTGTTCTGGGCGATTCTCGAAAAGCTGACTCCCGCGCGGCGCGTCCTGCTGCTGCTCGCGCTGATCTTGCTGTTCTTCCCTTCCGGCGGATTCACGTACGGCAATAAGGCGGGCGAGGTCCACGTCTTCGAGTTCGACCTGCATATCTGGGGTGGCCTGCTGCTGTTCATCGTATTGCTCCTCGAACTGGCCGACCGGGTGGTGATGAAGCGCGACCTTGAGATTGCCAAGGACATCCAGACGTGGCTCTTGCCCGGCGCTCCGCTGCAGATTCCGGGATACCAGATCGCCTATGCCACGCGTCCGGCGAATACCGTGGCGGGCGACTATTACGACGTGATTCTCCGCCCCGGAAACGCGCCCGGCGAAGATCGCGTGCTCTTCGTGGTGGCCGACGTGGCGGGCAAGAGCATTCCGGCGGCCATGCTAATGGCGACATTCCAAGCCAGTCTGCGAACGCTTTCCAGCAGCCGTGTCTCGCTCGCGGAACTGGTCGCGGGGCTGAATCGCTATGCCTGCACCAACAGCCAGGGCGGGGTACGCTTCACGACGGCGTTCCTGGCGGAACTTGATCCGGCGACCGGCAACGTCGTCTATGTAAACGCCGGGCACAACTGGCCTGTCTTGCGCAGGAGCTCGGGCGCCATCGAACGCCTTGAAGCCGGAGGTATCCCTCTGGGTATTCTGCTGGAGGCCGTTCATCAAACCGGTTCGACCAACCTGAGCGCGGACGACTGGCTGGTCATCTTCACCGATGGGGTAGTGGAAGCGGTGAACACCAAGGGCGAGGAATACGAAGAGCCGCAGTTCGTCCGGTTAGTAGATAGCGCCGCGACGAGCACGCCCGCAGAAATGCTGCGGCGCTTGTTGGGGGAGCTGGACACCTTCGTGGGCAACACGCCGCAGCATGATGATATGACGTGCCTTCTCCTCAAGCGTAGCTAGCACCGTTTAACCGCAGAGATCGCAGAGCGCGCAGAAGGTTCTTGATCCTTACTTTCTCTGCGTACTCTGCGATCTCTGCGGTTAAACGGTTTTACGCGCCCGGCATCAACTCCCGGTACATGCGGTGGAAGGCGTGGACGCCTTTCTCCTGCTTCACGCTATAGCGGCCGCTGTGGTAGCTGCGGGAATGCAGATTCTTCTGGACGATTTCGCAGATGGCGAGATCCTCCATCTGGACCTCATCGCTGAAGTTCACGGATTTGCGGGCCGACTCGCTACCTAGATCTTCCTCTGGCAAATACCATTCAAAGATCGCGAGCGTACGCTCCGGTTCGATCGGCAGGATGATGTTCAGCGACACGTTGTCGGGATAGCAGTTCAGCATCCAGTTGGGAAAAATCCAAAAATAGTCAGCGGTCAGGTCTTCGCGCGCTTGCTGGTAGCGGCGGGGCGTACTGTCGCCGGGCTGGGCGCCGCGGATCGGGCTCCACTGTCGCACGTGTTGGCGATAGGTTTCGACCGTATAAGCGCTGTAGTTCAGTTCGCGATTGAGCGCTGGGTGGACGCTGGGCAGGTGGTAGCCCTCGAGGTAGTTATCAACGTAAGTCTTCCAGTTGCACTTCATGTCGTAGGTGCGGCGCTCGGAAAACTTCATGTGCCGGAAGGCAAACTTTTCCACCTGCCCGGGGAGTTCCCCCAGATGTTCCGCGAGCGGCGGGGCGTCAGGATCTAAATTAACGAAGATCAGGTTGAACCATTCCGCGATCTGCACGGGGATCAGGCCAGATTCCCGTTGGTCAAAATGCTCAACGCCGTCAAATTCCGGCGTGACGAGTAAAGCGCCGTCGAGACGGTAGGTCCAGCCGTGATAGCCGCAACGAAAGAGCTTGCGGTTTCCGCAGCCGGAGGCGGGATTGCCGGCACGATGGCGGCAGACGTTGTAGAAGCAGCGCAGGATGCCATCGTCGCCGCGGACCACGAGCAGCGGCTCGCCGATCAGGTCGAAGGTGAAGTAGTCGCCCGGATTGGCGACCTGGTGGGCCTGTCCGACGACTTGCCAGCTGCTGGAGAAGATTCTGGTCCTCTCCTCGTCGAAAGTCTGTTGGGTGAAGTAGCGGGTCGCGGACAACGTGGACGCGCGCGCAATGTCGCGATCCGGATCCATCTGCAGGTTGATCATGGCGGGTGTTGGGAACGCAACATTCTAGCGCGAGCTGCCTCGCCGAGGAGTGCCAATAATTGTGCGGACTGCCAATAATTGTTAGGAAGCGCTCTCCAAAGGATCTTCTGGGTCACCTGGACGCCTACGTTGGAGTGTGACCTTTGGGGTCAACCCAGCTGAATCTTGAGGGTTTGTGGCTCGCGAGAAGGTAACCTCGGTCACATTTCTTTTTGGCCCCTAAAGTGCCGTACCAAGTCCGAGTCAGCTGTCAGTGATTGAACAGCCTAAAACGGAGACGAGGGGATTTTCAAATGCGGAAACAGAAGGGTTTTTCACTAATCGAATTGCTGATCGTAGTGGCGATCATCCTGATCATCGCTGCCATCGCCATTCCGAACTTGCTGCGCGCGCGTATCGCAGCCAATGAATCATCGGCTG
>JBASRS010000060.1:0-62982 GCA_049273945.1 Terriglobales bacterium
GTGCTCGACACGACGTACTTCTTTGCCGCGTCGATCGTCCGGGCGAAGGGTTCCATCCAATCAGGCCTCGCTCCCGTCCGCGCCGGCGGCCGAAACGCTGCCTCCATCATTTCGTAAGTCACCCGGCCAAAGAGGAGGGCATCGGCCTGGTCGAGGTTCTCGACCGCGTGACGATGCAAGTCTTCGTCCGCGAACATTGCACGATGATCGCAGCACCCGTCCAATGTGACGTTGATGGAATACCGAAGGAGTCGCATTACGCAAGAGTACCGCCGATGGGGTAGACTAGCAAAGGTTAGCCCGCTTCAGGGCTAGGAGCCACTCACGTAAACTCGCTGGTAGAGCTGCCTTGGCAAGAGTGGGGCTTGTCGGAGGCGCGTTGCGATCAAACTGCGGCAGGGGCCAGATGTCTGACAAACTTCATTCGCTGACCGTTGTGGTCCAGGAGCGGGTTTCGACCGAACTGCTGTTGAATCGAAGCCGCCCAGGGGCGGCGCTTTGGTCGTGTCTTGCCACCGGTGCGAATGTTGTGGAGCGCCCTCTGTTGGAAGTAGGGCTCCAGTTTCAGCGCCAAGCGAATGCTGATAAACGCATTCCATCCGCGCTGGGGTTGATGGTGACTGATGATGAACTGCAGGGCTTCGTTCTCAGTGAGCGGATACTCGATGCAGTTGATTTCGTGTCTATGCTCGAATAATGCCAATCGCCAGCGCCCAAAGCCAGCGAGAATCGTCCCGTTCGTCGTGATCAGAATCGGGTCGCTGAGGGACGGGTTCGTCACCCGGACGGCCTCGTTGAGCTCGCCCATCACACCGAGCCAGTCGAGTTCATCCATCGCTCGATGCAGCCGCAGTTGTTCTGGGGAACGAACAATCGGACGCCCCTCCATCCGACTCGTCGCGGTCGGATTGAAAGGCTGCTGCGGGACTGCAGAGATAACCTCTACGGCGCTTGAGCTGCGAATCGCCGCGAAGTCCTGCCCCGCGCTCATCGCAGGCACTCCTTTGGCTCCGCCTCTAGTCTCGCGACCAGATCGCGAATCTCGTTGTCTGTCTTACCCGCGATTCGTGCCGCGTTGATCGCGGCGATCGTTTCAGCAAGGTTCGGAATCAATCTTAAGAAATTGCCGAAAATTCGAGGCAAACTCCGGCAAGCCTGAATTTTTTTGGGACAGAATGGGACAGGATTCGTTAAGGGGGTAGCCGTAAGCGCTTGAAAACATGGTGGAGCTAGTCGGGCTCGAACCGACGACCTCATCGTTGCGAACGATGCGCTCTCCCAGCTGAGCTATAGCCCCACGCGGCGGTTCGTGGACCAAACCCCCTGATTTTACCAGCGGCGCGATTGTTTCGCCTACCAAGCCGGCGGGGGCCGCATCGGTCCGGAATATAGCCTGCCCAAGAATCTGTACCGGAGGCGGTTAACCCATTTGAGCAGGCCGCGCATCTAATTTCCAAGAACAGGGTTAATAGATCAGGCAGCATCCACCTGGGGAGAGCGTGCGCCACCGCTCCCGGGATGGCGCTCCGGGCATGCCACGGGTGCCTCAATTCTTGGCGCACGGTTCGGCCGACCGGTACATCGGTGTACTGCATTCCGTTTTGCGAGAGGTCGGTATGATTCGGCTTAAAGTAGTGCTGCTGGTGAGTATCGTTGTCGGTGCGGCAGGTTTTCTGATCAGCCTGAACGGCTGCGGAGGGGTGGCAGCCAACCCCAACCCGCCTCCGGGTTCGGGCAAGATCAACCATGTCGTGATCATCTTCCAGGAGAACCGCACAACCGATAATCTTTTCCACGACCCGGTCCTGATCAACCGGGGCGCAGACCTTGCGAGCAGCGGAAAGAACTCCAGTGGACAAACCATCCCACTGACACCAACCTCGCTGGTAACCGCATACGATCTCAGTCATAGCCATCACGCATTCCTGGCGGAATGGGACAACGGCGCCATGGACGGCGCGGACCTGGTTCAGGTCAGTTGCCCGCCGGGAAATCCCAACTGTGCTCCGCCCAATCCCTGGTTTCAGTATGTGCAGGCCTCGGATGTACAACCGTACTTCACCCTGGCGGAGACATATACCTTTGGCGATCGCATGTTCCAGACTAACCAGGGGCCGAGTTTCCCGGCCCATCAGTACATCATTTCGGGAACTTCCGCGATTACCGAGAAGAGCAATTTCGATGCCTCCGAAAACCCCACGAACACCGATCAGCAGAACACCGGGTGCATCGCGCCCCCTGATGCAGTGGTGAAGATTATTGATACCACCAATCCCGATCCCAATAGCAACGAGACCCAGACGATCTACCCGTGCTTTGAGCATCCCACGCTGACTGATTTGCTGGACGCCAAGTCAATCAGTTGGAAGTACTACACGCCCAGAGTGGGCTCCATCTGGACGGGCCCGAATGCCATCCAGCACATGTGCGGACCCGATGCTCCACCGCCGAATGGGATGAACTGCGTGGGCGCCGAGTGGACCAAGCACGTCGTGATCAGCAAGACGCAGGTGCTGGACGATATCAGCGCCGGCAAACTAGCCGCGGTCAGTTGGGTGATTCCCACCAATGGCTCCTCCGATCACGCCAGTGGCAACGACGGGTCGGGTCCGTCGTGGGTGGCATCGGTCGTCAATGCCATCGGCACCAGCCAGTACTGGAAAGATACTGCGATCATCATCACGTGGGATGACTGGGGAGGGTGGTACGACCATGTGCCGCCGCCTACGATCCACAACTCCTACGAGTGGGGACTGCGCGTGCCGCTGATTGTCGTGTCGCCGTTTGCCAAAGCGGCTTACATTTCGCACGTGAATCACGACTTTGGAAGCATCCTGAAGTTCATTGAGAAGATGTTCGGACTGTCTGAGATTGATCCGGCGGTCGGTTATGCGGATTCGCGGTCCGACGATCTTTCGGATTGCTTTGATTTCAATCAGACGCCGTTGCCGTTCACCCCGGTTGCCGCTCCGCTGAACGCAGAGTATTTCTTGAACGACAAGTCTCCGGCAGAAGGGCCGGATGACGACTAGAAAGTAGCGCCGGCGCCTGGCCGTCTGTCGCCAGGGCACTCTGCCCTGGTCCCTGACGACAAGGCGCTCCACGACGCCGCCGAGGGCGGTGCTACCACTACACATCCTGCTGGTAGGTTTCGACAGCTGGGGCCGTCACGGAGATCTCCAGCGGATTGGGATCTTCCTTCACCACTAGCTCTCCGGTGCGAAGAGCATTGTTTGCCAGGTAAGCCCATAGCAGGCCCGTTCCGTAGACCGCGCCGCCGATCACGAGTTGCAGCCCAAGCTCACGATAGTTGTGCGGGATGAACCACCGCTGCATCAGGAGTAGAACGGCGACCAGCGGCAGCGTCAGCAGGAGCGGCAAAACATAGGCTTCGCGCAAATATGTCCGCAAGCGAATGCCGAGCAGCTTGGATACATGGCGCGGCATGAAGAAGATCGTGCTGCAGGCGAGCGGAATCGCGGTACCGAATGCGTCGCCAATAATCCCGAAGGGGCGTATGAGAATGATGCTGAGAATCAGATTGGAAACGCCTTCGATGAGAGTAATTTTGGCCCAGGTGCCATGCTTGGACATGCCGAACAGGACTCGCCCGGAGGCGCTCTGCGACCACCACAGAGTGCAGGCGATGATCATAATGACCAGCACCGGGTAGCTGGTGGCGACGTACTTCTTTCCTACCCACACCTCGATCACCGACCGGCCGAGGATGAGCAGGGTGGCGCAGATCGGAAAAATAATGAATGCACAGACGCGGTTGCCCACGACAAAAATCTTGCGCAGGCGGTTCATGTCGCCCTTGGCTTCCGACTGGCTCGACATGGGAACGAAGACCTGCGCCAGCGTGGTCACCACCTGTCCGGCGTAATCCACGATGCGATTGCCGATGTTGAAGTACGTGACTGCGGCCGCCGACATCATGGTGCCGATTACGATTTCGTCGGTCCTGAACTTGAGCCGGCCGGCGACCATGATCAGAAACGTAGAACTGCTATAGGTTGCGATTCGGCGAAAAGTTCCCCGGTCCACATAATGGAGGCCGAGAGGCACCGGGCGAAGCCTCAGAGCGATGACGGCTCGCAAGATCGAAGCCATCAGGGGCAGAATGATGGTGATGAACGCAATCATGAGCAGCCCGTATCCCCGATTGAGCGCCACCACGATCAGTGCCGTCCGGAGCAGCGTCGCAATCACGTTGCTCCAGTTCAGAATGTAGAAGCGCTGCAAGCCCTCGAGGAAGCCGTTAAAGACACCGAGAGGAAACCCGAGAGCAACCGATGAGCCGACCATCAGGAGCAGCCAGCGCGCGGTCGGCAGCATATCCGGGGGGATCTTGCGGAAGACGTGATCGACGTAGAAGGACAGCACGAGGGTGAGCACTACGCTGGCCAGGCCGATGCAGCTGTAGCTGAAAAGACTGGTATTGACAACCTTGGCTAATTCCTCGTCTTCTTCGGTCGCGGTGAACTTGGAGACGTAACGCACGACCGAAGACCGGATGCCGAGATCGAACAGGCCGTAGTACCCCGTAACCGAAAAAATCAGAACCCAGACGCCGAACGCCGTGTCTCCTAAGCGATGAAGAATGAAGGGAGACAGGAAAATTCCGGTCACGATGTTGATTCCCAGAGAGAACCAACTCGAACTGATGTTCTTGATAATCTGACCTTTTTCGAATTTACGCATATCGGCCCGGAGAGGGAGTCGGTCTACTGAGGGTACCTCAACTGCGTTCCTTCACGAGTTCTGGTGAAGCTGTCGTCGCGGGGGCGGGGTCGGCGTGCCCGGTTGTCAGGTCATATCCGAGGCCGCGCATCAGATGCCCCCATGCCGACTCGATCTCTGCAATCGAGCTGGCAGGAAGCTTCTCTTTCCACAAGCCCGAGGTGGCGGTGCGAACAAACGGAATGTCGCGGCGCTTGTTCTTGGTGGCCACCCATTGGTCACCCTGAGTTCTCTCGAAGCTGCGCATGCGGTCGGCAGAGCTGCGCTCGACCGCCGCGGCCAGACGCTCGGCAGAACTTTCGATCCCTAAGAAATCAGCCACTTTCGCCAGTTCACGCTCGGCGTTGCTGAGCATGTCTTCGTAACGGAGGAGCAGAAATCCCGGCCGGCCGTTACGCGTGTGGACCCAACTCCCGACGTTTTCTCCCCAGGTTCCCCAGTCAGCGGAGGACAACCGGCCACCGACGAAGTCGCTGACAAAGCGAGTCAACGGATAGTTGTCTTCGATCTGCCGGTACTTTCGCGAAAAATCGTAGTAAGAGAGTGCCACGTCGCGCGGGTCGCGCACGATATAAATCACTTTCCGATAGCGCGGATCAAAGTATTCATGGCTCTTGATGATCCGCGGGCGCGGAACTCGCTTCACATGCCGGCTGGACATCGCCTCACAATCGGGGATGAGCTGCTCGATGTTGGCGAATGTTACCGGTTGCTCAGGATGGACCAGGTTTGCGACCAGAAAACGCGTCCAGGTGTTTCCCGAGCGTGGATACGAGACGATGAACGTGTCATCGGGATAGACCGCCAGATTCCGGCCGGCAATATCGGTCCCCAGCAGGTACTTGACGACTCGTTTGAGGCCCCAGATCATCGCGGCCCGCTCGGCAGGAAGCTCGCCAGTTCGGGCTCGACGCTCGCTGCTTCGCGAGTCGCCAGCTGGTAGCCGAGGAAAGTCATGATGTGTCCCCACTTCGCTTCGATCTGTCCGGCGAGGTCTTCCGGCAACTCGCTTCGCCATCCCCCCGACTTGGCGGCGCGCACGAAAGAAAGGTCTTTGCGTGAATCCTTGGTAAGCGAGCTCTGGTCACTCTGCGCCTTTTCGAGTTTTCGCATCCGGTCGGCGGCGCTACCTTCGACTGCCTGCGAGATGCGCTCTGCATCCGCCGGGATGTTCAGGAAGGTCGCGACTCTCGCCAGCTCGCGGTGCGGATCGGCAACCATATCTTCATAGCGCAGCAGCAGGAAGCGCGGATCGTTATGGCGCGACGTCAGCCAGGTCGTAACATTTTCGCCCCAGGATCCGTGCGGACAGGTCTGGCCGGCCAGGAAGCGGGCCACGAAATTTTCCATCGGATAGCCGTCTTCGATCTTGTTGCACTTGCGATGATAGTGATATTGCGAAATGACCACATCGCGCGGGTCACGAACGATGTACATCACCCGCGGATAGCGGGGATCGAAACATTCGTGACTCTTAATGATGCGCGGGCGTGATAGGCGGTCGAAGTCCCGCTTCCAGGTCACAAAAGGATCCGGAACGAGCCGATGGATACTCGCAAAATCGACGCGTTCGTTCGGGTAGGCGAGGTTGGCAATCAGAAAACGAGTCCAAGTGTTGCCCGACTTGGGAAAGGAGACAAGAAAAACATCGTCCGGCCAAATGTGGAGGTCACGGCGCGGACGGTACATCCCAAAAACCCGCCTCGACCCGGCAATCAAACGCGCAATCATGGATAGTTCCCCAGGTTCTTTGTGTCTTTACGGTCGAGGACCCACCAGGAAATCGGCTTGCTGATTTCGTTCGGAGGGATCCTCAACCTGCCTTTCTGTAGCAATCATTTCGTACCCCAGCCATTTGATCAGGTGGCCCCAGGCCTCTTCGATCTGCCGGGCGCATTCTTCCGGCAAGGACGACCGCCACCCGCCCGCCTTCGCCGCCCGCACGAAGGGAATATCCTGGCGCGTGTCTTTGGTGGAGGTGAAGAGTTGCGCTTGCGACTTCTCGAGCTGTCGCATCTGGTCAGCCGAACTCCGCTCCACGGCCTGGGTGATCACCTGCGGAGTAGCAGCGACCCCTAAGAACGATGCGACCTTCGACAGCTCTGGCGCGGTGTCGGCGACCATGTCTTCATAGCGCAATAACAGGAATCCCGGCTGGCCATGCCGAGTGGCGAGCCAGCTGCCAACATGCTCTCCCCACGATCCGTAGAAGCAGGTCTCTCCCGCGAGAAAGCGTCCGACAAACTCGGAGAGCGGGAATTCATCGGTGAGCAGCTTGCGTTTGCGCTGAAAGTGGTACTGGGAAACCACCACGTCGCGCGGGTCGCGGACGATATAGATCACGCGCCCATAGCGCGGATCAAAATACTGGTGGCTCTTGATGATGCGCGGCCGCGGCATGCGCATCAGGTCCCGGTTGCGCGTGACCTCTGGTCCGGGGATAACGCGATTCACATTGGAGAAATCGATCTTCTCTTGCGGACGCACAAGATTTGCAATCAGGAAGCGCGCCCAGGTGTTGCCGGATTTAGGGAACGAAACGAGAAAGGTATCATCGGGGAAGACGGCGAGGTTGCGCCCCGGACTATGCAGTCCGAACACCCGCTTGGCTTGGACAATGGCGCGCCTCAGCACCGACATCTCCCTACCCTCGCACCATGCGTGCCCCGCCCAACTTCGACAAGGAAAGTCCCCTGAGAAAGCGGCCCCATAAAGAAACCAGCTTGCTGGTCACCTTCGGGGCGATCTTCAGTCCGAACAGCACTGCAGTCAATCCGGGGGCTCTCAGTTTGCGGTTCGCCTCGGTGAACAGTTCCCGGGCCTTTCCGAACTCGCGCTGACCAAGCTGGCGCTTGCCCTCTTCCACCAGGTAGCGGGTTCGGATGGCCTCCGCCCGTTTCTCTACCACTTCGCGCTGCGCCTCGCTTAAGGGCAGAATGCTCTTGAATCTCTCCAGCATGCCCCAGTAGGCCTCCACCATCCTCGCCTTTTCCTGGGACATGGAGCCGGGGCGTCCGATGTACATGTGCACGGTGAGCTTGCGGATGTAGCCAATCTTGGCGCCGCTGAATGCCGTGCGGACCCACATGTCGTAGTCGTCGCAGCGCAGGAGTTTTTCGTCGAAGCCCCCGGCCTTGACGATCGCCTGTTTGCGCGCGACCACGGTGGAAATCGGGATCTGGCAGCGCTCGACGATTAGAGATTCGAAGGTTGCCGGACCGTTGGAGGGGCAGCGCTCCATGAAGCGGGACTCGCGCTCGGGATCGCCCACCAGGAGCGAGTCACAATAAACGAGATCGAGCGTGGGATCGTCGCCGAACTGCTGCATCTGCGAAGCGAGGTGCTCCGGATACCAGGTGTCATCGCTGTCCAGAAACGCCAGGAACTCACCGCGCGCCTGACCAATGGCCGTGTTTCTGGCCCCGGCGCACCGTTTGTTCTCTTGCTTGACATAGACAATCCGATCCAGGTACGGCTGCAGCGCCTGCTCTAGTTCGGGCGTATCGGGCGAACCGTCATTTACCACAATCGCCTCAAAATCCTGGAAGGTCTGCGCCATGACCGTATCCAGACAACGGGCGATCAGCGGGGCAGTCTGGTAGCTGGGAATGATCACGCTGACTTTCGGCGTCGCATTGGCGGCAGTTGGCATGACCTTCCTGACTACGAAATTACGAACTGTGAAAGACCAGTTCTTTCTCTCCGGCGAGGATGTTGTTGACGGCTTCCACACCCATCAGCACGGAGTGATCCATGTTTCCGATTTCGTACCGCCAGGCGCCGAACCGCCCGCGGGAGTAGATTCCCTTCTCCAGCAGGGCCGGCTGCAGGATACCGAGTGCCCGGTCGCGGCCCAGCGTCGGGATCGGATACGAGTAGCCGACCATACGATGATAGCGGGAAACGATGCGCTCGCGGTCGGATTCCTCGAGGAGCGTGGACTTGATAAGGCCGGCAATCACCTTGTCCAGCACCTTCTCTGGATCAGGTGTCTCTCCAACCTTGAATGACATCTCGCACATCAGCGAACTGTAGTGCTCGGTGTCTCCGTTGGGGACGTTGAAGGGCGAGTAGTGTGAGAAATACGTGGCGCGATAGCAGGGCATGTCGGCGTCGGTGAAATAGATCCAGCAGCGGCCGGTTTCAATCTTCTTCTTCAGACCGATTCCCATCACCAGCAGGTTGTTGTGTTCGAGGCCAGCAGCCGCTTCGACCAGCTTGCTGTCTGCCGGCCGGATCATCTTCGCAAGGAGATCAAGAGGGGCAGTGGAGATGAGTATGTCGTAGGTGTCGCCGGTGCCGTCGGCAAAAGAAACCCGGTGGCGGTTCAGGTCCACTTCGGCGAGTTGCTTCCCGGTCTTCACCTTTTCGGGAAAGTGACTGACCATGCGGCGGTAGATCTCGCCGGTTCCGCCGTGGAGCGGAAATTTGAACTTGCTGTTCGGACCCCAGCCCACGTCATCACGCTCGTAGAGAACGTTTTCCAGCACTCTCTTGAAATCGACCACCGCCACGCGGTCAGCGATCCAACCCTTCGACATCTGCTCGAGCGGCGTGGTCCAGACCTTCGAGTTGTACGGGAACATGAAAGCGTCGGCGATACCCTCGCCGAAAGTCGCCAGAATCCAATCGCGGAAGTTAGCCGCTTCCTTCCCTGCTCCGTTGGCAGCCGCTTTCGCAGCTCCTACCAGACACTTGACTTGAACATCCTTCGGCAGGTAGCGCAGGTTGCTCTGGAAGGGGTACGGGACCCATCCACCGTCCTTCACAATCCAGCTTTCGCGAATGCGCTCGTGAACTTCCTTGCCGAGCATGGTGTCGATCAGCTTGTCGAAGTAGGGGTAGTGGGAGAAGATGACGTGCCCGCCTTCATCCCAGACGAAGCCGTTGCCATCCACGTGCGAGGTAGAATGCCCGCCCACGTCGTCGGACTTCTCGTACAGCACCCAGTTGTCGTAGCCAAGCTCGTTAAGACGGTAGGCGGCCCCCAGTCCGGTTGGTCCCCCTCCGATGACGACAATTTTCTTCTTATCCATGGCTTTCGATTAGGGGGATGAACTTTATGAGCCGGAAGGATTTAGCCAATTGGGCGACGCGTCGCCGCATCTCTGGGGACCAACAGCTCCGGACTCGATTCGACACCATTACCCGGCCACCCGCCGGACCGATGGGATGCCGCATTTTAACATCTTCGTACGCTGCTGCTGCCGTGCCCGAGGTAACGAGGACTGTTCCTCAAGGAAACTGTTGCAGGCACAGGCTTTTCAGCTCGTCGCCCGAACTTTCTCGTAGTTCCTTCGCCTTGCTTATGGTGCTTTGGACGCTCTTCAGGCCTAGCAGAACAGCGCTGCAATTGCCCTACCCTTGGCATCCGGTCTTACCTCGTGGCCTTTACAGAAAACAAACAGCTTGGATTGGTTGGCTGCAGCGAATGGTCGTTGGTGTGCAAGTTCTTGCATTTTCTGGGGTGTGTGGAATCCGGGTCATCAGGGGTGCTTTCGGCGGACGTGAGCCGTGCGGTCACGGTTTCTTCAAATGGGGATCTTCCACCCGGGCTGGCCGCAACACTGATTGCAACTGGAGTTCGAGTTCCCACACTGTAAAGGGGAAGTTCCCACGCTTCATAATGCGCTGCTGCTGGCTGTGGAAGTTCCCTCCACCGTAGGCGGAAAAGACGTTCGCATAGTTGCTGCATGCAATCTCCACCGCTTGCGGCGAGATGTTCTGGGGCATACCGAAGGGAAAGGAAAAGTTCGCGGTAGGCCCGAGCTTTTCCTTGAGGTCCTCGAGCGAGCCAATGATTTCTGCGCGCAGAAACTCCGGATCGGCCGATCCGCAATCGACGTGGTTGCGGGTGTGGCTGCCGATCTCATATCCGCAACACTTCAGAAACTGAACCTGCTCCCAGGTATTGGGAATGAACCCGCGTTCGTTGAGAAGGCCGTCATGGGCGAACTCGTTGCCGATCGAGATGCGCTCGGTCGCCACAAAGTACCCGATTGAAACGCCGGTCTCTTCGGTGACAGCGCGCAGATTAATGTAGTTATCGGCGTAGCCGTCGTCGAAGGTAAGGGCGACGGTGGGAACCTTGACCGGACCCTTTCTGATCAGTTCGACGGCCTCGCTAAGGCTCACCACGCGGTAGTGCCGGAGCAGATAGTTCACCTGCCTAAGAAAATAGGAAGTCGCAACCCCGAACCGGTGCGGGCGATCGGAAACCAGGTGGTGATAGAGGATCATCACCGGAAAACTCGCTTTGCGCCGATATCGCCAGTTGCGGATCGTGACCGGAACAGCAAACAATAAAGACTTCGCCAGCAGCTTCCAGCGGGGCCGCCGATAAGGATTGCCGTAACCTTTGCGGCGCGCAGCCAATTGCTTCTTCATTTGCAGAAAGTCTTCGGCGACTGGCGAACGCAGGGTCTTGCCAGTGCCGGCTTGCGGAGTCTCCACCACCTTACCGAGAGCGAAGTCGCGAATGGCGGCTACGATCAAGTCGCAGCCGACGACATCCGCCTTCAAGGCAAGGCTCTCCAAATCGTCAAAGGGCTCGATGGGAATAGTCGTGGAGCGAATAACCCCTCCCACGTCCACCTTCTCCTCGACGCGGTGAACGGTGACTCCGATTTCCTTCTGGTCGTCGAGCAACTCCCAGAGCCCGACTGCGCCGCCACCGCGGTAGTCCGGCACCTTGCGCTTGTGGATGTTGATCGAGCCTTGCTTGGGAATGTTGTAGAGCGCAGCCTTCAGAATGCGCGTGCCGAAGACCAGACCCAGATCGGCGTTCATGCGGCGCACGAAGTCGAGGGCTTCGTCCGAATGGATGTCAGGAGTGACATACAGTTCGGCCCCGATCAGCTTGCAGCCCGCATCCAGATCGTCGAGGCCGTAGCCGGGTTTGCCGCTCGGCCAGCGGGGCGCGGCGTGGATGAAACGAATGACCGAGTCGAAGAGAGCGGAAGCGTGGCCCTCGATCACAGCGGCAATGCGATGCGCGACGTAGCGCCAGTACGCGAACCGCTTCATTTTCTTGCGCCAGTTGGCGATGCGCTGCTTCAGCGTTTTGGGCGGGCGGCGCTCGTACAGCACCCCGCAGACGCGTGCTTCGGGGGCGTCGCGGAGTATGCGCGCCATGATGCGGGCAACCTGTCGCGCCGGCATCGAAGAGAAAATGATGACCCTGAACGGACCTCCGGGCATTCTGGTTCTTCGACCATCCCTTTACGGTTCAGTGAGTGCGGCCGTTCGCAGCTGATGAACGGCGATCATACCACGCCATTTCTCCGAGTCTCGCTGCACCTGGCAGGCGTTCGTCATCGAAGGGATATAATTTTGGGTGTGAGTAAAGCGAAAGTACAACAGGTTGCTTCCGCCGACTTCCCGACCCGCTGGGGGAATTTCCGCATTCACGGTTTTACCACCGGAAGCGCGAACGGAGCCGGCAAGAAAGAAGAGGCCGTGGCCCTGGTTATGGGTGACGATCTTTCCGGTTCGCCGCTAGTTCGGATTCACTCCCAGTGCCTGACCGGCGACGTATTCGGCTCCCTCCGTTGCGATTGCCGGCAGCAGCTGGAAATGGCGCTCTCCATGATTGCGCAACAGGGTGCGGGAGTTTTGATTTACGAACAGCAGGAGGGACGCGGCATCGGGCTGATGGCGAAGCTCCAGGCCTATGCGCTCCAGGACAGCGGCCTGGACACGGTCGAAGCCAATGAGAGACTCGGGTTCAAGCCCGACCATCGCGAGTTCCAGATGCCGGCGGAGATTTTGAAGGCGCTCGGAATCAAACAGCTGCGGTTACTTTCCAATAATCCCGACAAAGTTGCGGCGCTGGAACGGGCGGGGATCAAAGTCACCGAACGAGTTCCGTGCGAAGTGGCGCTGAGCCCTCACGCCGAAGATTATCTGAAGACCAAGAAGGAAAAGCTGGGCCACTTGTTTACGAAGCGATAGCTGCCAAAGTAGCGCGGGCAACTTGCCGGCTGTCCCGAGGGCGCCTCGCCCTCGGTGCGGCGGGCGGGGGCGCCCGCCGGACAGCCGCCGCGGCGGCGGCGCTACTCTCGAAGCGCGACACTAATCCCGCAACAACCTCTCGAGTTCCTTTCGATTCCTCACCGGCAGCCTGCGTATCGCACACTGCGCGAGCGCGACGTAAACGTCGAACGCTTGCGGGTGTCTTCTCAGCACAGCCAAGTGCGTGGCGACCGTCTCCACGTCTCCCCGGATGATCGGCCCGCTAAAGGAGTGCTCTGGACCAAGACCCGAATAGTTGGCCACCGTCTGTCGGATGATGGGCAGGCTCTTGCGGCGCGCATCCTGACGCGTGAGTCCGGCGGCGCGAGCTGCGTCTTCCAGGGTCACGAGAAACGCCAATAGCAACGGTGAGGTCATGGTCGCCCACGCGTGATATGCCGCCTTGCGCGAAGCCGCGAGCGTGAAGCTCCCGCCGCCCAGGTCGCGGACGATCTTCCGGGCGATCCGCGTGGCCGCCGGATCTCCTTCCACGGCGAACGGAACTCCAGACAAAGAAGGACGCGCGCCCGGGACGAAGGTCATCAGAGGATGAACGGAAGCTACGGATACGCCTTTCTTGCGCAGGGTGGCGAGTTCGTTGCTGGTGAGCGCCCCGCTGGAGTGGAAGGCGAACCGCACTCTTCGGCTGGTACGCGGCGCGAGAGACAAAGCCACTGCACGAATCTCGCGATCTGGAACACAGAACCACAGCAATTCGGCATCGAGGCTCGCGGTGTGGTCCGTGACGACTCGCGCGCCGACCTTCGCAGCGAGCCGGCGGGCGCTCGGGCGTGAACGTGGCGAGTCGCGGCCGATGATTTCCGTAATGGTGTAGCCGGATTCGCGCAGAGCTGCAGCCAGGGACGCGGCGAGGCTCCCTGCTCCGACGATTGCTACTCGGGGCTTTCTGGTCACCGGCGCAGCATATCATCGTGGCGGCTGCGAATCATCGGCCGCGGGGCCCGCACAGGAGACACATTTGGCGGACAGAGCCTGCCCTGAGCGAAGTCGAAGGGCGTGTCCGCCCCACACGGTATATTGTTGGCCATGGCCAAATCCAGCAGATCGAAAGCACGCGTTATTTCCTCGCGCGTCAGTTACCACGGGCCGGTGTTCTCGGTAACGTCTGATCAAGTGGAAGAGCCCGGCGGCATTCGCGCCCGGCGAGATGTGGTTCGGCATTCAGGATCGATCGTCGTGCTGGCGGTTGACGATCGGGCCCGCGATCCGCGGGTGCTGTTGGAAAGGCAATACCGGCACGCGACCGGACAAATGATGTGGGAACTTCCGGCCGGACGGATTGATGCCGGGGAGCGGGAACTGGCCGCTGCCAAACGCGAACTGTTAGAAGAGACTGGCTACACCGCCCGCCGGTGGAAGAGGATCCTGCACTTTTACGTGAGTCCCGGCTTTCTGGACGAAACCATGAGCGTTTATCTGGCCCGGGGCCTGCAGCCGGGCGTTGCCCAGCCGGAAGAAGACGAGAGGATCCGGACCCGGTTTGTTCCTTTGTCGGCGGCCCTGGGGATGGTTCGCAAGGGCCTCCTACGCGACGCCAAGACAATCACCGGCATCCTGTGGCTGGCGCAGAAATGGCGAACGAGCCGCTGAAAGCGGCCTTTCCGTGTTCCAACTCCACAAACCCCGCCAAATCCCAGTGTTTTTGTGATGCGTCTCCTTGACAGTGCCCGCAAGCGGCAGCAAAATGCCTACACATTTTGCGGCCCCTGGAATTCTTCCACCGTTCCAGGGGAACCCGCAAAACGAGGGGGGCGCACGTGGAACGTCTGAAAGGCACGGTCAAGTGGTTTAACAATGCGAAAGGATACGGCTTCATCGGCAGAGACGATGCACAGCCGGACGTGTTCGTGCACTACAGCGCAATTACCTCCGAGGGCTACAAAAGCCTGCAGGAGGGCGACAAAGTGGAATTTGAAATTACTCAGGGACAAAAAGGTCCCCAGGCAGCCAACGTGACCAAGGCCTCCTAGTCTGGGAGGCGCGTTTTTTCCTCACGCCCAGATCATCAATTTTCTCTGGCCGAAGTAGTGGTGTGTCCCCTCTGTTGAGCGTGCCTGCCTTCCGGCAACAGCGATACAATTTCCCCATCCATGGATAACAAGGCCATCGCCGGCGTTCTGTACGAAACTGCCGACTTGCTCGAGATTGACGGCCAGGACTCATTTCGCGTCCGCTCCTATCGCAACGCCGCGCAGGCCATTGAAGCCCTGCCGCAGCAGGTCACCGACTTAATCCAGGAACCCAAGAAGCTTCTCGAAGTCCCCGGTATCGGCAAAGGCATGCTCCTGAACATGCAGCAGATTCTCGGCGAAGGCCGCCTCGAAGTGCACTCCGAGTTGCTGAAAAAGTACCGGCCCTCCATGCTGGAACTGCTCAAAATTCAGGGTCTGGGACCGAAGACGATTGCGCTGATCTGGAGCGCGTATCAAGTCAGCGACCTCGACGGCGTGGAAAAACTGGCGCGCGAAGGCAAGATTCAGACGCTGCCGCGCATGGGTGAAAAACATGAGAAGAAGCTGCTGAAGGCGATCGAAGACTACCGCCGCATCGGAGGGCGGTTCCTGCTGGATGCAGCCGAACAATTAGCGGAAACGCTGGTGGAACATCTCGCGAAGGTTTCGGGAGTCGAGAAGATCACGCCGGCGGGATCGCTGCGCCGCGGACGCGATACGGTGGGCGACCTCGACATCCTGGTGACCGGCAAAGCCTGTTGCCAGCCCGAATCACGCCAGAAGATTACCGAACACTTGCTGCGCTTTCCGGGGCTGATGGAAATCATCGCGCAGGGCGAAAACAAGATCAGTTTCCGTCAGCGCAACGGCATGCAGGTGGATGTGCGCCTTCTGCCACCGGAGTCGTTCGGAGCGGCGATGCAGTACTTCACCGGCTCCAAGGCGCACAACGTCGCGTTACGTCAGCGCGCGTTGAAGATGGGCTTCACTCTCAGCGAATACAGTCTGGCGAATCTGGAAAACGAGAAACCGGTGGCCGGCAAGAACGAGGAAGAGATCTACGCGAAACTCAAGCTGGACTTCATCCCCCCCGAGTTGCGTGAGAACCTGGGCGAAATCGAAGCGGCCGCAAACCATGAATTGCCGAAATTGTTGGAGCTTTCGGATATCCGTGGTGACGTACACATGCACACGGTCGAGACCGACGGCCGCAACACCATCGAGGAAATGGCAGAGGCGGCGCGCGAGCGCGGATACCAGTACATGGCAATCACCGATCATTCGAAAAATCTCGCCTTCGCCAATGGCCTGACCGATGAGCGCGCGCTGCTTCACATCGAGAGGATTCACGCGGCGTCGGAAAAGATGAATGGGCTGCGCATCTTTGCAGGGATTGAAGTGGACATTCTGGCGGACGGGTCGCTCGACCTCTCCGATGCGGTGCTCGAAAAAATGGACATCGTGATCGCCAGCGTTCACTCCCACTTCCACCAGGATCGCGACACCATGACCGCGCGCCTGCTGAAGGCGATTTCGAACCCGAACGTGTCGGCGATCGGACATCCCACCGGGCGCCAATTGCTGCGGCGCGACGCCTATCCGTTTGACTTGGATGCGGTGCTCAAGGCGGCCGCCAAGAATAGAGTCGCGATGGAGTTGAACGCCTTCCCTGACCGGCTGGACTTGTGTGATGTTCACCTGCGATTGGCCAAGCAGCACGGCGTCAAGATCGTGATCAACACCGATTCGCACCACACTTCGCACCTGGAAAAAATGCGTTACGGTGTGACCCAGGCCCGGCGGGCCTGGCTGACCAAAGATGACGTTCTGAATACCCTGTCCCCGCCGAAGTTTGCCCAAGCCATGAAGCACGGCTGGTAGACTGGTGGGGCAAAGCTGGGAAAGAGATTACCCACGGCTACCGCTCCGCTGCTCAAATTAGCCGCAACTTCTTTCACATGGGCTAGGGAACCGGATCAGCCGGAAGGCCTCGTCAGACTTCCTGCCTGTTTTCAATAATTTGCAGGGGTTGCTGCGGTAACTTACGGAATTGGAATTGCTCGTATCTGGTGTTGCGCTGACTCTATAATGAAAGTACAAAACTCAGCACTCAGCCGGTCACAGAGTTCGTTGCTGCCGCCGCGGACCTTGGCGGGCTAGGGTGAGCAAAGAGAATCTGAATAGCCCCCCAGCGACTTCG
Organism: Terriglobales bacterium; assembly: GCA_049273945.1. Lineage (GTDB taxonomy): Bacteria > Acidobacteriota > Terriglobia > Terriglobales > Acidobacteriaceae > Acidiflorens. Next base: position 16,930 of record JBASRS010000060.1, read on the forward strand.
ATTATCAGCACAAATTTTTTGGGGTACATATCCGGGAGGATCACTGCATTGACCGCTTCGACCAGTCATCTTATCGCCCCCCACGGGGGAGAACTCATTCAGCTGAGTGTGCCGGCGGAGCGTGCCGCGGAGTTAAAAGCGCATTCCAAAGAATGGCCGTCGTGGGACCTGACCGCGCGCCAGCTGTGCGATCTGGAACTGCTGATGAGCGGCGGGTTCTCGCCCCTGCGTGGTTTCATGAACCGCGCCGACTACGAGGGCGTGTGTCAAAACATGCGGCTGGCCAGCGGCACATTGTGGCCGATGCCGATCACGCTTGATGTCACGGAAGACTTCGCTAAGAAACTGACAGAGGGCAGCAGCAAGATTGCGCTGCGTGATCCTGAGGGCGTGATGCTGGCGGTGATGCACGTCGAGGACGTCTGGCAGCCGGACCGTACTGCCGAAGCCAAGGCTGTGTTCGGCTCAACCAGCGCCGCGCATCCTGGCGCCGACTACGCGATCAACAAGTCGAATCCCTGGTACGTGGGCGGGAAAGTCGAAGGGCTGCAGGAGCCCTCGCATTACGATTTCCGTGAACTGCGCTTGACTCCGGCGGAAGTGCGCGAAGAGCTCAAACGCATGGGGTGGACTCGGGTCGTTGCCTTCCAGACTCGCAACCCCATGCACCGCGCTCACGTCGAGTTGACGATGCGCGCCGCCAAACAGGTCGAGGCGAATCTGCTGATTCATCCTTCGGTCGGAATGACGAAGCCGGGTGATGTGGATTACTTCGTCCGGACTCGCTGCTACCAACTGCTGCTCTCCAAGTACCCGCACGGTACGGTGAAGCTTTCCATGCTGCCGCTGGCCATGCGCATGGGTGGACCGCGCGAGGCGATCTGGCACGGCCTGATTCGCAAGAATCACGGCTGCACGCATTTTATCGTCGGACGCGATCACGCCGGACCGGGCAAAGACACCGACGGCAAGCCGTTTTATGGTCCCTACGACGCCCAGGAGTTGTTCAAGAAGCACCAAACTGAGATGGGCGTCACCATGGTTCCGTTCCAGATGATGGTGTACCTGCAGAACGAGGATCGCTACGTTCCTGCGGATGAGGTCCCGCAGGGCGCGAAGGTGCTCGACATCTCCGGGACCGAACTGCGGAATCGCCTGAACGAGGGCCGCGACATTCCGAGCTGGTTCACGTATCCGGAAGTGGTGCAGGAACTACGCCGCAGCTATCCGCCACGACATAAGCAGGGCGTGACGATTTTCTTCACCGGCCTTTCCGGGTCGGGAAAGTCAACTATCGCGAACGCGCTGATCACGAAGTTCCTCGAGACGGGCGGACGTCCGGTTACTTTGCTGGACGGCGATCTCGTTCGCAAGCACCTGTCTTCGGAACTCGGATTCTCCAAAGAACATCGCGACATCAACATTCGTCGCATCGGCTACGTCGCGTCCGAGATCACGAAGAACGGCGGCATTGCGGTGTGCGCGCCGATCGCTCCCTACGAAGCCACTCGCAAAGCCGTCCGGCAGATGATCGAGCCGTTCGGCGGCTTCATCCTCGTGCACGTGGCGACTTCGATTGACGTTTGCGAGCAGCGCGATCGCAAGGGTCTGTATGCCAAGGCGCGCGCCGGCATCGTGAAGGAGTTCACGGGCATCTCCGATCCGTACGAAGCTCCCACGAACGCCGAAGTGGTGATTGACACGGCGAAGTTGAGTCCCGAGGAAGCCGCGCAGGCCATCATTCTTCATCTGGAACGCGAGGGCTTTATCGGGGTGAACGGTAACCGGTAGAGGTAGTTCCCGGTTCTCAGTTCTCAGTGTTTTAACTCGGTTTTGCTTTACTGGGAACCGAGAACTACGAGATACGGCATGGAACTCTTGCTGGCAAAGATCCTGATCGGGTTCGTGGTGGGAACCCTGATCGGGTTGACGGGATTGGGCGGCGGCGTCCTGCTGCTGCCGACGCTCATCTTCGGTCTGCATGTGCCGGCCATCATCGCGGTGGGGTCCGATGCGCTGTTCAACTTCCTCACCAAGATTCCCGCCGGTGCTCTTCATTTGTGGAAGGGGACGGTTCGCAAGAAAGTAGTGCTGGCGATGGCCGTGGGCAGCATTCCCGGCTCGCTGCTCGGAGTTTCTTTTCTGCAACACCTGCGCATCTTGCGCGGCGATGGGGTCAATGACTTCATCAAGTCCGCCGTGGGACTGCTGCTGGTCTGTATTCCGACGCTGCTGCTCTTTCAGGGACGGATTGAAGAACACGTGGCCAAGCGCCAGCCGACGCTCAAGTCTTTCGTTGGTATGAGCTTCATCGGATTGTTTGGCGGATTCCTGGTGGGCATGACCTCGGTGGGTTCGGGCAGCATCATCATGATGCTTCTCTTGCTGTTCTATACCTACAAGCCAAAAGTGATGGTCGGCACCGACATTGTTCACGCCGTAATTCTGACGGGTATAACCAGCCTTCTGCATTCCAGGCTGGGCAACGTCAACTATTCGCTGGTCGGATCGCTCTTGCTGGGCTCGATTCCGGGCGGAATCTTGGGATCGCATTTGAGCACGCGCGTCCCCGTGCTCTGGCTGCGTAGAATTCTGTGCGCGGTGTTGTTGACGACCGGGGCAAGAATGTTGTGGGCTTGAATTCAGTTCTCAATTTCCGGTTCTCAGTTCTCAGTGGAGCCCGGGACCTCCGAACGAACTCTGAGAGCTGAGAACTGAGAACTACACTGGAGCATTAATGACGTCTTCTGCGCACGACACTCTGCAGCGCATTCACGCCGCCCTGGAAGCGGCGCGTGAGGTACTGAACCGTTTCACGCCCGGCGCTATCGAGGCGGAATACAAGGCCGGGCACGATCCCGTAACCGAAGCTGACCGCGCCGTGGACAACGTTCTGCGCAAGAATCTTCTGCGCGACGGCGAAGGCTGGTTGTCGGAAGAGAGCGTGGATGATCTCTCGCGCCTCGACAAGCAGCGCGTGTGGGTCGTCGATCCTCTGGATGGCACGCGCGAGTTTATCCAGGGCATTCCGGAATTCTGCGTTTCCATTGCCATGGTCGAGAATGGAATTCCGGTCGCAGGCGGAATTTGCAATCCTGCAACCAACGAGCTGATCCTGGGGTCGCGCGACACTGGCGTAACCTACAACGGTAAGCCGGCACAACCCAGCCAACGCAAAGACCTGCATGGAGCGCTCGTGCTCGCCAGCCGAAGCGAAGTGAAGCGCGGAGAGTGGAAACAGTTCGAGTCCGCGGAATTCAACATTAAGCCGATGGGCTCGGTGGCATACAAACTGGGTTTGGTTTCCGCCGGACTCGCCGATCTTACGTTCACGCTCGTCCCCAAGAATGAATGGGACGTCGCCGCCGGGGCGGCTCTGGTCGAGAGCGCCGGAGGCTGGGTGCTGAAGCTCGACAACTCCCCGCTGCGATGCAACCAGAGAAATCCCTTAATATCCGGTCTGCTGGCCGGTGGGCCGTTCTTGCGCGCTCCGCTGCTTGCCATGCTGGATCGGCACTCGCAGGCGGTGGGCGAAGGCAAGGCGCGCTGAAGCGTACGAAACGCGGCCCGGACTTCCCGCAAATCTCATGGCTGCCTCACGCATCGTTTTCCTGATGTACCACGAGCTCGAGCTGCCTGGCCGGAAGCTGGTCCAGTCGGAGCCGGGTTACGTGCGCTACATCCTGCCGCTCGAAACCTTCCGCAGCCAGATGGCGTGGATGAAGAAGTCTGGCTATCACGGCCTGAACGTGAGCGAGGCGGTTCGCTATCCGCAGGATCCCAGCGTGTGCATCACTTTCGACGACGGCTGCGAAACTGATCTACTGGTGGCTGCGCCGGTCCTGCGCGAGTTCGGCTTCCGCGCGACCTTCTACCTCACCGCTGGCCATATCGGCACGCCGGGATATCTAAGCGCGGACCAGGTTCGGGAGCTGAATGCGCTGGGCTTCGAGATCGGCTGCCATTCGATGACGCATCCTTATCTCTCCGATCTCTCCGACCCTGGACTGAAGCGCGAGGTCATGGAGGCCAAGCTCCAGATCGAAGCGATTGTCGGGCATCCCATCGAGCACTTTTCCTGTCCTGGCGGACGATACGACCAGCGCACGCTCGACACGGCGCGGGGCGCGGGATTCCGCACCGTCGCCAACAGCCGGTTCCACGCCAACACGTCCGGCACCAACCTCTACGAACTGGGCCGGGTAGCGGTATTGCGCGACCTGCCGCTCAACGCGTTCGCGGCAACCTGCCAGGGCCGGGGGTTATGGAAGAGACAGTGGCAAGACCGGACCCGACACGCAGTGCGACTAGTCCTGGGCAACCAGGTGTACGACAGACTGCGCGCCGCTCTTCTGGGCGAGCGCCGAAACTAGCCGGCTCATGGTTACTTTGGTTTCGCCGGCGATTCCATGTCGCCGCAAAGTCCCTCGTCCGGCCCTAAGCGATTGTCCTTAGCCCCATCCTCTCAAGGCATACCGAGAAAGTAACCATGCACTAATTACTGGCCTTCCTCGCGTTGCGGCCATGCTTCTCACGAAACCCGCGCTGTTTGCTGTGTCCCACCGACAGTGTCCGAGTGCGTTGTACCTCATCATGTCCTCTCGGCATCTGGGAGGTTTCGATTAACCCCTTTACATTCGAGCCTGAGGACTCGAGCTACCGGTCCCCCACTTCCTAATCGAGGGCTCGTGATGTCCAGAGGAAATTGCAATCTAATTCGCGGCAGGTCTTCTTTGGCCTCTTTGCTTCATATTCTCAGGCCATCCATCGCCGCTCTTACTCTGTTGCTATTCAGTGCGCTGTTCACCACCTCTTGCGGCTTCGTGGGAGGCAACGCGGCCGCGCAAGGCAATGGCAACAATTCTCAGAGTTTGACTCTCTCCGGCACGTTTCCTGGAGGCGTGGCCAATCAGCCTTATAACGCAGTATTAACGGTCAGCGGCGGAAACGCCCCCTACCAGTTCTTCGTTAAGTCGGGAAGCCTGCCCCTGGGCATGACCCTGAATCCGGCCACCGGCTCCGTTTCCGGAACGCCAACCGCTGCCGGCTCCTTCGTGTTCCAGGTTGGGGTAACGGACGTTCCCGCACCGCATCAGGGCAGCCAGAACTTCGCCATTACCGTCGCGCCGCCCAACGGCGGAGGTGGAATCCGCGTGACGGTCTCGCCCTCGAGTGTCAACGTCGTCTCCAATCAAAGCCAGACGTTTACCGCCACGGTCACTGGAACAGACAACACCGGTGTTAGCTGGTCCGCGTCGGCAGGATCAATCAGCAATGGGGGCGTCTATACGGCGCCAGTTGTAGGCGCAGTCACCACTGTGTGGGTGACGGCAACCAGCAATGCGGACTCCAAGCAACAAGGCGTCGCGACGGTGATAGTGGAACCCGCGAACGTGCAAGCTCTGGCAATCGACAACAACAACCTGCCTGACGGACGCACCGGCAATGCTTACGACGCGGCCTTCACCGCCACCGGCGGAACGCAACCCTACAGCTGGAGCGTTTCCGCGGGGAATATTCCGCAGGGGCTTACGCTGACTCAGAATGATGGTCAGTTGGCCGGCATGCCCAGCGCGGCCGGCGCTTACAGCTTCACCGTGAGGGTCGCTGATGCCAAAGCGCAGGCAGTTCAGAAAGTCTTTGCGCTGAATATCGCAGCCGGAGGCAACATGGACGGCCCGGCTGAGCTGCCGCGAGTGACGGTTTCGAGTTCCATGGCAGATACTCCGGCACCGGGAACGACGATCCAGGTCAACGCCGGAGGCGACCTGCAAGCGGCATTGAATAGCGCCCACTGTGGCGACACGATCGAGCTACAGGCCGGCGCAACTTTCACCGGGACGTTTGTCTTCCCGGCCAAGAGTTGCGACAGCGGGCACTGGGTCATCGTGCGCAGCAGTGCTCCCGACAGTGCGCTGCCCGCCGAGGGGAAACGCGCCAACCCGTGTTTTGCGGGAGTCGGATCCCTGCCGGGACGTCCGCAGTACAGCTGTGCCAACCCGCAAAAAGTAATGGCGCGGATCGAATACAACAAGGCTGCAGACGGCCCTATCACTTTCCGCAACGGCGCCAACCACTTCCGTCTGATCGGACTCGAGATCACTCGGACGGCGGGAGGCAGGAGTGCTCCCACGCTCGTGTCCGTGGAACCGGGAGGAGTCGCAGACCATATCGTAGTGGACCGCTCCTGGCTACATGGAACCACGCAAGATGAAACCCAGGTGGGCGTTTCTCTGAATGGCACGAATTATGTCGCGGTCGTGGATTCCTACTTCAGCGACTTCCACTGCACGGCGGGCACTGGGACGTGCACCGACGCGCACGCTGTCAGCGGAGGACTCGGCGATCACCAGGATGGCCCCTACAAGATCGAGAACAACTTCCTGGAGGCCTCCGCGGAAGCCGTCCTGTTCGGCGGCGGGGGGGCAACGACCACTCCTACGGACATCGAAGTTCGGCGCAACCACTTCTTCAAACCCTGGCAATGGATGCCGGGAAACGCGAAGTTTGTGGGCGCAGCTGACGGTCATCCGTTCATTGTCAAGAACCATCTGGAACTTAAGAACGCGGTACGCGTGCTGGTGGAAGCTAACCTGATGGAAAACAACTGGGGAGGTTTCAGCCAGACGGGGTACGCTCTTCTGCTCAGCCCGAAGAACCAGCATGGGCAGAACGGAAACCTCTGTCCGCTCTGCCAGGTGACGGACGTGACGGTCCGCTATGTGGGCATCTCACATGCCGGGGGCGGAATCCAGCTGGCAACCTCCATTTCGGGATACGGAGGGAACGGAGGACCAGCACTCGCCGGCACGCGCTGGAGCATCCATGATGTGGTGATGGACGACATCAACAAGAACTACACGGGCGGCGGCTCGTTATTCGAAGTACAGAATGGCTGGCCCGCGAATCCGCTCAACACGGTTACCATCAATCACGTCACCGGCTTCCCGGATCCCAACAGCCACCTGATGATCATGGGGAACCAGACAACCAATCCGACCATGCACGGATTCGTCTTCACCAACAACATCGTCGCCACCGGCCGATATCCGGTTTGGAATTCAGGAGGCGGCAAAACCAGTTGTGCTTACGCCGATGTGCCGGTGACCAGTATCGCGACCTGCTTCGCTACCTACACGTTCGGCAACAATGCGCTGATGGCGGCTCCGCAAGCCTTCCCGCCATCGTCCTGGCCGGCGGGCAATTTCTTCCCCGCCGACGAAAAAGCCGCGGGCTTTGTCCAATATAACGGTGGCGTGGGTGGCGACTACGAACTCCAGGCCAACAGTCCCTACAAGAACGCGGGCACGGACGGCCGCGATCTCGGAGCGGACATCGCGGGCCTGGAGGCAGCCCTCGCCGGCGTCGAGTAGCCTGGAGCTTCGATGATCTGAGGTCCGCGGTTCGCCGCGGACCTTTTTCTTTTTACGCAGAACAAGTGCAGCCGCACATTTGGCCCACCCGGTGCGTGATATCATCGTCGCACCCTGGTGCACTGCGAACTGCAGGCCTACTGCAGTGTTGGGCAGCATACGTGGGGCGTGCGTTAGGAAAACGTCATCATGGCTCCACGATCTCGACTTTCCACAAGTTGTACTCGGCTGGCAAAGAGTCTCCCTTCCCTCCGTTGGATTTTCGTGGTGGTCCTGCTGTGTGGTGGGACCGTAGCGCTGGCTGCTGCGCCGCCGACTTCCGAAAATGCGTACTGCGGCAAGGGCGATATGCCCCAGTTCGGCGACAAGGACGGCCCGGCACAGCTGCCCACAGCCTGCTACTACACCGGAATGGATGGGACACCGTCGCCCGGAAAGCAGATTCAAGTGTCAGCTAAGTCCGGGTTCTTGGCTGCGCTCGAGGGCGCCAAGTGCGGAGACACGCTCCTGCTTGCGGCCGGAGCGTCCTATGAGGTCAGGGACCTGCCGGCAAAGAAGTGCGACGACCAGCACTACATCACGGTGAGAACCGATACTCCCGATTCCAAGCTCCCGCCCGAGGGAACGCGGATTTCTCCCGCCTGGGCGGGAACCGCCGAATTGCCCGGACGTCCGAAATACGCGCAGCCTGCTGACGGCCCAGCCAAGCTGATGGCGACGCTGGTCGTGCGGCGGCCCTCCGGCGCAGCGGTCGGAGATCACTACCGATTCATCGGGATTGAATGGACTTCGGATGCAAGTTCCAATGTTAGCCGCCTGGTCAGCACCGAGGGCTCGGACCACGTGATCTTCGACCGCAACTGGCTCCATCCCGCCGAGGGCGCGGAAGTGGGCAAGGGAGTGGGCATGGTCCAGGGCGCACGGGTCATTGCGGTCATCAACTCCTATTTGAGCGGGTTCAATTGCGTTGCGCGCTCGGGAAAGTGCACCGATGCCTCTGCCGTCGGCGGAGGAAACGGCAACGATCCGACTGGCACGTTCAAGATCTTCAACAACTTTCTTGAGGCGGCGGGCGAGAACGCCCTGTTCGGAGGAAGCGGCGCCACCGTGAACCCTACCGACATCGAGATTCGGCGCAATTACCTGTTCAAGCCCATGATCTGGAAGGAAGGCGAACCGGGTTATAAGCCGGCTCCCTCCGGCAATCCGTACATCGTCAAGAACAATTTCGAGCTGAAGAACGCTCAACGAGTGCTGTTCGAGGCCAACCTGCTCGAGAACTCCTGGGGAGGCTTCAGCCAGACTGGGTTCTCGATTCTGCTGAGTCCAAAGAACCAGAACAACCGCTGCCCCAAATGTCAGGTCACCGACGTCACCATCCGCTACAACCGGATTCGCAATGTCGGGGGCGTGTTGCAGATCTCGAACGGTCTGTCCAAAGCAGGGGGCGAATCAGCGGGTGGCGGGCGCTACAGCATCCACGACATCATCGCCGACAATGTCCACGATCGCGATTACAAGGGACACGGGCAATTCACTTCCCTGCAGTCAACCGCGCCCCCGATCCACGACGTGTGGATCGATCACGTCACGGCGTTCGTTCCCGGCCCGATCCTGACCGTCAAGAGCGTGGACGCCAAGATCGACAATTTCAGACTGACCAACAGTGTGCTTTCCACCGGGGACCGGCGTCCCGGGATCTCCTCTGCGGGCGGCGGGCGGGGGAACTGCGCTGCTCGCAACCAGGGCAAAGGTGCGGAACTGGTTCTGGAGCAGTGTTTCAGCAATTACAAGTTCGACAAGAACATCGTGATGGGCGGACGGGGCGGTTGGCCGCGCGGAACCATCACGGCTTCGGCTGAGTCCGCCGGCATTCGCGACCTGAAAGATGGGGTAAGCCGCAATCCACGGCTCTGCCGCGAGAAGGGGGTAGGCTGCGCCAAGATTTCCCCCGGTGCCGGCGCTGCCGCCGACAGCCGGGACCTGGGCGCCGATGTGGATGCCGTGGAAGCAGCGATTGAGGGCGTCGAATAGGGGCGCATCCAGTGACCTTTGTAACGCCAAGCCCCAGCGCCCGTCTCCCCTGTCCCCTCTCCGGCACATGGTAAGATTTTCAGTAACTTGCCGACGGGGAACCCAAACGATCGCAAGAACAGTCCTATCTTCGTGATGGGCTGTCACCGTTCTGGAACCAACCTTCTCTACGACATGCTTTTGTCCTCGGGAGGCTTCGCCATCTACCGAGGGTACCTGCCCATCTACAAGATTCTGATTCCCCGGTTCGGCTCCATGAAGAGCCGAACGAGTCGCCGGAAAATCCTGACAACGTGGCTGCAGAGCAAGGGCTTTCGCCGTACCGGCCTCGATGCCGAGCAATTGTCGGCGCGCATCCTGAACGACTGCCGCACCGGGGGAGACTTCATCCGAACCGTCATGGACACCGTCGCCCGGACCCAGGGAGTCCCGCGCTGGGCGGTGTACGATCCCGACAACGTTCTCCACATGGAGCGCGTGAAGGCCGACATTCCGAACGCTCTTTTCGTGCACATCATCCGCGATGGCCGCGACATCGCTCTCTCGTTGAAGAAAATGAGGGGCTTCACTCCCCTGCCCTGGGATCGCGGTCCGAGCCGCAGTTTGGTGGCGACGGCCTTGTATTGGGAGTGGATGGTTCGCAATGGCCGTGAACATGGCCGCAAGTTCCCGGCGGACTACATCGAGATTCGTTACGAAGATCTGATCACGAAGCCGCGCGAAACTCTGGAGAAGCTGGGCGGCTTCGTCGAACATGATCTGGCCTACGACCGGATCCAGAACGCTGCCCTCGGACGCCTCTCCGAACCGAACTCTTCCTTCCGGGAGGAGGGCATCGAACAAGAGACCCAACCGCTTGGCCGATGGAAAGAACGGCTGTCGGGCGAAGATGTTGCCGCCATCGAAGCCGCTGTCGGCAAATGTCTGGAAGAAAACGGCTATTCGCTGTCGCTGCCGGAGGCCGACCGAACGCCGGGGGCGAGTGCGGCGTGGATGCGGGCAGTGTATCCGAATTTCCTGAGCATGAAGCTATGGCTGAAGTTGAACACCCTGGCTGGGCGCTTGGCCGATATGTCCGCGCTGGAACTCGAGGACGAACCAGTTCCCATGGCGCAATCCGCCCGCCTTTGAGCGATCGTCATGAACCCAGCACCCGGAGTTTTGGATAAGCAGCAAGCCGGCCAGAACCGGGCGCCAGTGGTGCGTTCGCGGGCTCCCGTGTTTGTGCTGGGCTGTGGACGATCGGGAACGAAGCTGCTCTATCACACGCTGCTATCGGCGGGCGGCTTTGCCGTCTATCACGCGGAGAGTAACGCCTTCAACCTCATTGGCCTTCGCTTTGGAAATCTCGCCCGGCGGGAGAACCGGAAAGCTCTCCTCGATCACTGGCTGCGCAGCATGCTCTTCTACCGCTCAGGTCTGAGCCGCGAGGAGATCGAGTCGAGGATTCTCGAGGAATGCCGCAACGCCGGCGATTTCCTTCGCATTCTGATGGAGGCCATTGCCCGCAAACAGGGCGTCGAACGTTGGGCAGAGTGTACGCCCCTTCACTTGCTGTATCTCCCTCTCATTAAAAGACTCTTCCCCGACGCGCTGATCGTTCACATCATCCGCGACGGCCGAGATGTGGCTGTCTCGCTCGACCGCATCGGCTGGATCAAGCCGCTGCCCTGGGACAAAAAACGCAAATTGCTGGCTCCGGCCATTTTCTGGCGCTGGATCGTCGGCAAGGGCCGGAAGCATGGAAGAGCCATGAGCGGGGACTACCTGGAAGTTCACTACGAAGACCTGGTCGGAAAGCCGCGAGAAACGCTGGCACGCATCGGAGCTTTCATTGATCACGATCTCGACTACGACCGCATTCAGCGGAACGCGCAGGGGTCTATGGTCGATCCCAATTCCTCCTTCCGGGGCGACGGGGAGGAGAAAGAGTCGAATCCGGTGGGACGCTGGAAGACTGTTCTGTCTGCGGACCAGATCGCACAGGTCGAGACCTTGCTGGGCGAGCGCTTGCAGGAAACGGGATACGAGACGGTCACTCCTGCGAATCGCAAGGGACGTAGCTTCCCGGTCAGCTTGATGGGCTTTCTGTATCCGATTTACTTCGACGCAAAGCTCTGGCTCAAGACCTACACTCCTCTGGCCAAAACCGCGGACATTGGTCGCATGGGGGTTTCCGAGCCCGAGAAGGCCGAAGGCGAACCCTAAGGACCTTTCACCACAGAGTCAGAAAAGAACACCTTCACGATTCCAGTTCGCCACGGCTTTCGGGCGCAGGCTGATCGTCTCAGAAACACCCGCGGGGAACACTCTCCGCTGCGCTCTGACTCGGTGGGGAAAAAATGGCGCTAATCTTCTGCCGGGTGTTCTGCGTTCGTGCGATTTCCCTGTAGCCATCCAAGAAACTTCTGCTTGCGCGCGAACATGTTGCGGGCCTCGTTGCGCAGCGCTCCCACAATCTGATAGCGCGACTTGGTAAACCACGGCACGCGGTGGGGCGTGCAGCCGTATTTTTCCTTGTACGCGCCTTCCCCGCCCCAGTCGAAGACGGTTACCCCGCGTTGCTTCCAGTAACGCATGGCATACCAGTGGCACGCTTCGTTGGGACGCAGATTCTGGTAAGCGCGAAAGCTGGCGTTCCCCCAGAACTCAGCGATCTTGTTAAAGCCCGGATAAATTCCAGTCGCAATGCACTTCCCTTCTCCATCACGCGCCCGGACCAGCAATACGCGGCCGGTGGGTTCCAGGTTCTTGACGAGCGAACGAACGCGTTCAACGGAATAGGTCGGTACCAGATTCTGTTTGGCAAAAACGTCTTTGAGTTGCTCGTAGTATTGGTCGGCGAATGCGAGATCATGCGCCTCTTCAATCTTGACGCCACTCTTTTCTGCTTTGCGGACGCAGCGGCGGCACGCGCTTTCCATGCCATTGAACAAGTCTTCTTCGGATTTGGTCAGGTCCGTGCGATAAGAGGCGTAATGCTCCACCTTGAATCCAAGTCCCTCCGCATCCTTGCCTGTGAACTGCGGATCGGAGATTTCCATGTGCAGGCATTTGAGATCGTCCCAGGCGAACCTCTCCAGCGCTTCGAGCGCGCTGCGACGCGACACGCCGGCTTTGAGATTGAACCCGATGTAGGGCGTAGTCCAGCCGGGGAAAGAACTTCCCAGTACCTTCAAACCAAACTTGGAGAAGGCAAGCCCCGTGAAGTATCCCAGAACGTCGGCCCCATCGCGTAACTCGGCGAGCACCGGCGTCGCCCTCTGCGACTCTCTGACAAACTGCAGCCACTCCCGCGTCTGAAAAACTGTCCGGTCCTCAAAGCTGTCCAGATGCTTCCAGTTGGCTGTTAGGAAATCAATGAGGTGGAACTTCATTTTCTACGTGTGCTCCGCTTCACCAGCACATGCCCTCGTAGGTCTTAACGCCTTGCGGACGCCGCGTGGGATCAAGGTGGACGAGGTCAATTACGATCTGATCGGGCCTAAGATACTTGGCCAGCTGTTCTTTGCTGGCCGACTTGTTTCCCAGAATGACGACCTCAGCGCCGCGCAGCACGCCTTCCAGGTCGGACGAGAGCACCGATGCGATGTGGGGAATCACTTCCTCGATGTACTGGCGGTTGGCGCCGGCGATGCGCCCCAACGAAACATCTTCATCCCAAACGCGCACTTCGAGACCCTCTCCCATCAGACGCTTGATCAGTTGCACCTGCGGGCTCTCGCGCAGATCGTCAGTGCCCGCTTTGAAGCTCAGGCCCAGCTGGGCAATTTTCTTCTTGCCAGTACTCATCACCATATCGACGGCGCGGTCAACATGTTCGGCGTTGCTGGGCATAAGGGATTCGAGCAGCGGAAGCTTGAGATCTAGCTCCTTCGCCTTATAGGTGATGGCCCGCAGATCCTTAGGCAAACAGGAACCGCCGAAGGCAAAGCCCGGCGAGAGGTACGCCGGGGAGATGTTGAGTTTCGTGTCTGAAGTGAAGATCCTCGTTACCGCCTGCGCATCCACGCCGAGGTGCTTGCACATGGTGCCCATTTCGTTGGCGAAGCCGACTTTCAGGGCGTGATAGCAATTCGAAAAATACTTGACCATCTCCGCGACCGGGATGGTCGTCTCATAAAGCGTGCCCGGAGTGTCCTTGTACAGTTCGCGCAAGGGCGCGAGATGGGCGGTGTCGCTGGCGCCGAGGATAGTGTAGGGCGGGTTCAGGAAGTCGGCGACGGCGCTGCCCTCACGCATGAACTCGGGGTTGTAGCAGACCGTGAAATCCTGTCCGCGCCGCTTGCCGCTTTCTTTTTCCAGGATCGGCAGCACCACGTTCTCGGTCGTCCCCGGCAGCACGGTGCTGCGCAGGACGAACACGTGCGGCCCTTTCTTCTGACGGATGGCCACGCCAATTTCTTTAGCCACGTTCCCGATGTGGCTCAGATCGAGTTTGCCGTTCTTCAGGCTCGGTGTGCCGACGCACACAAACGACACGTCGGAATTCAGGACTGCATCGGTCGCGTCGGTGGTCGCGTGCAGCCGGCAGGCCTGGTTGGCCTCAGCGACCAGCTCGCTCATTCGGGCTTCGACGATCGGGGTGCGTCCCGAGTCCAGCATCTCGACCTTGGCGCGGCTCACATCCACGCCGATCACCTTGTGGCCCATGGAAGCAAAGCACGCCGCCGACACTGATCCCACATACCCCAACCCGAAAATGCTGACTGACAGACCCAAGCCGGCTCTCCTGGAATGCCGAATGAGAATTGTTTCCTGAACTATATCAATCTCGTGGGAAGGGAGAGCAAACGGTTCGCCATCGCAGCCCCCGCGCGCCTCTGGGAGATTCCAGTAAGATACTTGTTATCATATAGTTACGGTATACACTGGGAGCTTCTTATAAAGCAGATTTTGACTAGGGAAAAAGTGGACAAGTTTTTCCACTCAGTGGAATCGCGGTGCGACAAGTTGGGGACTATTTTGCCCGATCAGACCCTCTCGTCCCAGTCCAGACAGCAACTTACGGGAACTGCTTTCCGGCCTCTCGCACCAGATCGTGGAACTCGCCGTGCGGCCAGATTGTAAGATAGGGGAAGCAGTGGCGGGATGGCACAACAAGTTGGCGCGCTTGGCCCAGATGGACTGGGACGAAGTTCGCACGCGTGTGGCGCAGGAGGTCCACAAGCGGAGCGAACTTCTGCTCTATCGAATGGGCATGCGGCCTCGGGCCCTCTCGATAGACCAACGTTCCTCGCGCCAGGCTCGATTCTTCTTCGCTCCCGGCGACGCCCATGATCGAGCCGCCCTGCTCCGGACGCATTTGCCCGCCGAGGCTTTGGAAATCCTCCACCGGGCCGACGACATCTGCCACCATCGATTCCGACTGCTGGGCTACGACGATCTTGACTACGGCGACGAGATCGACTGGCATCTGGACCGCGTCCACGGAAAGCGTGCGCCCCTCGATCCCTGGTTCAAGATTCCCTTTCTCCAGTTCGCGGCTGTGGGGGATCACAAGATCACGTGGGAGCTAAACCGGCACCAGCACCTGGTCACGCTTGCCAAAGCCTGGCTGCTCAGCAAAGACGAAAAGTATGTCCGGGAACTGATCGCACAATGGCATAGCTGGGTCAAAGCCAACCCCTATCCGCTCGGGATCAATTGGGGAAGCACGCTGGAAGTCGCCTTCCGCAGCCTGTCATGGATTTGGGTGGACCAGATGCTCACCGACGCGCCCGAGTACGCCGAGCTTCGCACGGAACTACTGCCAGCACTGGCGCTTCACGGACGCTACATCGAACGTTACCTCTCTACTTACTTTTCACCCAACACGCATCTGCTGGGCGAAGCGGTGGCGCTGTTTTTCCTTGGAACTCTGTATCCGCAAATCGCGGCGGCGGCGCGCTGGCAGCGAACCGGGTGGAAGGTTGTGCTGCAGTCGGCTCAGCGCCAAGTGCGGCCGGATGGTGTGTACTTCGAACAGTCGTTGCATTACCACGTTTACGCTCTGGACTTCTTCCTGTATGCACAACTGCTGGCGGCGAGGAACGGATTGGAAATCCCCGCGGTGTATACCGCGACCATGGGAAGGATGCTGGATGTGCTGCAGGCGCTCTCGCGGGCTGGACCGCCCGAAGGCTTCGGCGACGACGATGGTGGCAGGGTCTTCAATCCGCGACGCAATCACACCGAGCACATGACGGACCCACTGGCCATCGGGACGCTGCTCTATGGCCGCGAAGATCTTTCAGCGGCGCGCCTGACGGAAGAATCCATCTGGCTGTTTGGGCAGCAGGCGGTGGATGCCTTGTTGCAGGAAAACGCCCATCGCGCGCCGCATTCGGCTGCGTTCCCGGACGGTGGGTTCTACGTCCTCGCAGATTCGCAACCCTATGCGCAGCAGATGGTCGTGGACGCTGGTCCGCAAGGCGTTGGGCGCTGCGGCCACGGCCACTCCGACGCGCTCAGCGTGCGCCTCACCATGGACGGCCAACGCTGGCTCGTGGACGCGGGCAGCGGCGTCTATATTTCCGCAGACCCGAGCGATCGCAACGCGTTCCGAGGAACCGGCGCGCATAACACAATGCGCGTGGACGGTGTGGACCAGGCCGTCCCCGCGGACCCCTTTTCCTGGACCGCAATTCCGACTACGCGAGTGGAAAATTGGAGCACCGGAAAAACCTTCAGTTACTTTGCCGGCAGCCACGACGGCTATGTCAGGCTGCCGGATCCCGTCACGCATTGCCGATACGTCGCCAAGATCAACGGCGGTCCCTGTCTCGTGCGCGATGTTGCGCTCGGGCGCGAAGCGCACGACCTGGAAGTCCGGTGGCACTTCGCTCCCGATTTTGACCTTCGTGAAACTGAAAACGGGATGCTCGCAGCGGCAAGGCGCAGCGGTGCCGATTCCGGGCAGCCGTCACTGCGCCTGATTCTCCCCGAGGGGACATCGTGGCAGATGGAAATGACACGCGGTTTGATCTCTCCCGCCTACGGCAAGTTCCAGCCGGCGCCACTGCTGCGGGCGCATGCCCGCGTAGCCCTTCCGGCCGAAATCGCGACGCTGCTAGCGCCGGGCTCTGCTGCACACACCCAAGATTCAACGTCGCGCCTGGTCAGCATGCGGCACGCGGCTGTCCAGGTCTATGAACTCGTCGAGCAGGACGCGAACCACGGATTCTACTTCGCGCTCGACAAGCGCGCGTGGAATTTTGGCCCGTGGTTCTCCGACGCCGAATTCCTGTACTGCCGGATCGAGCAGGAGAAACTTGTCCACCTGACCGTCGTGGGCGGAAGCTACGTCGCGTGGCAGGGGCAGCCCTTGCTGAAGGCGCCGGGACCATCCGCGTTCTTCGAGTGGCGTAAGCGGGAAGCGGTGATCCATGCCGAGCCGGACCGGTTTTCGGTTTCGCCGTTGTTCCAGGAGCTGACGGGTGGTGTGACATTGTCCGCCGAGACCTCGAATACCACCGCTTCCACCTTCGCGGAGAAACGCTGAATGTGCGGGATTGCCGGGATTCTCGAATTCGGACGTGATGCCCGCGCTGACGCCGGCGCGCTGCGGGAGATGTGTCGGGTCATGACCCATCGCGGGCCTGACGATGACGGCTTTCATACCGACGGCCCGGTGGGTATCGGCATGCGCCGTCTGAGCATCGTGGACCTCGCCACCGGGCACCAGCCCATCTCTAACGAAGACGGCTCGATCACCATCGTCTTCAATGGCGAGATCTACAACCACCTGAGCCTGCGCGAACAGCTCATCGCCCGCGGACACGCCTACCGCACGAAGAGCGACACCGAGACGGTTGTTCACCTCTACGAAGAATATGGCCGTGACTGCGTGCAGCGCCTGCGCGGCATGTTTGCCTTTGCCATCTGGGACCGCAACAAGAAAACGCTCTTCATTGCCCGCGACCGCCTTGGCATCAAGCCGCTTTATTACCACCTGACTCCAGATCGTCTGCTTTTCGGTTCCGAGATCAAGGTCGCACTGGCGCACGGCACGACGCGCGCGGAGTTCGACCGCGCGGCCCTGCCCGAGTTTCTTGCCTTCGGATATCTCTCGGGAGAGGAAACTCTCTATGCCGGAATTCGAAAGCTCTTGCCCGGGCACACGATGGAAGTCGGCGCTGACGGCCAGCCGCAGATCCGACAGTACTGGGATCTGGACGCGTCATCGCCGCACCAGTCGCGCGACCAGAGCTACTACGTCCGCAGCTACCGCGAACTGCTGGAAGGCGCGGTCAACAGCCATCTGATGAGCGATGTGCCGCTCGGCGTATTTCTGAGCGGTGGCTTGGACTCAAGCGCAGTGGCGGCGCTGATGACGAAAATCCGCCGCGAGCCGATCGAAACGTTCTCAGTCGGGTACAGCGAGCAGACGTATAGCGAGTTGCCATATGCCCGCGTCGTCTCCGACCATATCAAGTCGCAGCATCGCGAGGTCATGGTCAGCGAGCAGGACTTCTTCCATGCCCTGCCCCATCTGATCTGGCACGAAGACGAGCCGATCGTTTGGCCCTCGAGCGTTTCGCTGTACTTCGTCGCGAAGCTGTCGCGCGAAAGAGTCACTGTCGTGCTGACCGGTGAGGGCAGCGACGAAACTCTCGCCGGCTACACGCGCTACGCCTTCACACTGAAGAACGCCGCCCTGGATCGCGCGTACCGCAGCGTCGTTCCCGGAGCCCTTCGTCGCGGCCTCCGCAACACCCTGGCGGCTTCTCCCCTGCTCGGAGCCACCCTACGCCGCAAACTCGAACATACGTTTCTGGCGAGAGATGGCGCCTCGTGGGCTTCTTTCTACTTCGACAATTTCTTCTCCGCATTCGGCGAAGCCGAACAGAACAGCCTGCTGACGAGCGAGGTTGCCAGCGAGTGCGCGCCGGGCAGCGCATACAAGAACGTCCTTGAGCACTGGGAGCATTCTTCCGGCGAGATGCTGCAGCGGCTGCTTTATACCGACATCAAGACTTATCTCGTCGAACTGCTCATGAAGCAGGACAACATGAGCATGGCGGCGTCCATCGAGAGCCGCGTGCCCTTTCTCGATCATGTGCTGGTGGAATTCGCAACCCGCATCCCGCGCCAGGTGCAGATTAAGGGTCTCGCGGGAAAGACTATCCTGAAAAAAGCGGTGGAGGACATCCTGCCGCACTCCATCATCTACCGCCCGAAACTCGGCTTCCCGACTCCATGGAGCGGCTGGCTCGCCGGGCCGCGCCTGGAGACCATACGCGATATGCTGCTTGAACCCCGCAGCCTCGATCGCGGCTACTTTCGCCGCGAAGCGATCGAGCGCCTGTTCAACGAGCATCGCGCAAAGCATCGCGACCACTACGACCGCATCTGGCGGCTGCTCAACCTCGAACTATGGCATCGAGTCTGCCTGGAAGGTGAGCCCCACGGCGAAGCCGGACAACCCGAGATGCGTCTGGTCTCAACCGGCTAGTCTCTGCTGCCTTTCTCTGCGGCCTCTGCGGGTTTTCCCTGTGAACTCTGCGGTTTAAGATTTTTGCTGCGAGCTACGAACGGCCCAGCAATCTCCGATAGACATCGAGCCACTGTTCTCGCACAACTTCCCACGTGTACTTGCGCGACTCCCGATAGGCGTTTTGCGCGAGCTGTGCAGCCAGCGCGGGCTCGCGCAGCAGCCGGATCACATTGGCCGCCAGCGCCTGTTCGTCCCCGACGGCCGACAGCAATCCCGTACGCTCGTGCTCGACCAGGTAGGGGATGGATTCGGGCGAGGTCGTCACCACCGGCGTCCCCGCTCCAAACGCTTCGATAATCGAAACCGGCATATTGTCGAGCCACGAAGCATTGATGAAGATATCGGCGCCGTCGTAATACTTCCCAATCTCCCGGCGTGAAGCCACCCCCGTGAAATTGACATCGGTGAGTTTTAAGGCTGCGACCAGCTCGCGGATCTCTCCTTCGAGCGGCCCGCTGCCCACCAGGTCGAGCCTGGCATCCGGGTAGGTCTTTTTCAATTCCGCAAACGCTTTCACCACCACGTCGACGCTGTAGTAAGTGGAGAACCCGCGCGTGCACACCAGATGCGGCCGAAGCGGATTGCGCTCACGGTAGCGGAATTGAGAAAGGTCCACTAGATTCGGCGCCACCAATGCGTTCAACCCGAACTCGCGGAAGACATCCACCAGGTAGCCGGAGGGAACCACGATCTGGTCCGCTCTCGCTAGCACGAACGCTCCCGACCGGAAGCGCTTCAGATGGTCGCGCGCCTCGCCGCTGCGGTAGTTGATCAGTGTTTTCTTGGCGCGCCACCTCGCAAAGAACCACGCCGGCGCCGGCGCAAGCAGGAACGACCAGTAAGACGCAGAAAAAATGTGAGCGATGTCCACGTCTTTGAGTCCGCGCCAGAGATCGAGACCATAGATCGGTTCCCGCAGAATTGTCCGCAGGCCGGGGACCCTTTCCGCCCATGCCAGCACACGCGGCAGCGGCGGATCGACCCCGATGAAACTCACCCCCACCTCGGGATCGCCTTGCCACATTCGCATCAGCAGTTCTGCCTGGACCGCCTGGCCGCCGACATAGCGCAGGCTGGGCGCGACGATCGCCACCTTGATCCGTTTCTTCGAGCTTGCGTTGGCGGGTGCGCTCATGCCGCAGAAGCCCTCACACCCTTCTTCTGCAGCAGGGTCTCGTAGAGTTCCTGATAGCGACTCCGCACCCGTTCCAGGCCAAAGCTCTCTTCGACGAACTGACGGGCATTGTGTCCCAGCCGTTCGCGCAGGGCGGGCTGTCTCAGCAATTGCACGACCGCAGCGGCGAACTCAGTTTCATTTCCTGGCGCTGCCAGCGCTCCGCGCTGTTCGTTGATCAACTCCGGATTGCCGCCGCCCCGATAGGCGACCACCGGCAATCCTGCGGCCATCGCTTCCAGGATCACATTCGACAAGCTCTCCGAATCGGAAGTCAGCAGCGCCACATCCATCGAAGCGTGCACTGCCGGAATGTCGCGGCGATCTCCGAGAAACACGACTGCGTTCCCCAAACCGAGCTTCTGTGCCTCCTGTTCAAGTTCCCGGCGCAACGGCCCGTCTCCTGCCAGGAGGAACTCAACCTCCGGCATCCGCTGGTGTATTTGTGCGGCGATACGCAGAAATCCGGAGTGGTTCTTGTAGCGCGCGTTCATGCGTGCCACCATGCCCACCCGCAGCCTGCCCGGCTTTCGCGGGAAGGCCGGAGTCGGAGCGGCGAAAGCCTCCGCCGGAAGCGCATTGCCGATCACGACCAGCTTGTCCCGCCTTACGCCCCCCTTGGCCAGCCGGTCCGCTGCCGCCTGCGAATTGCAGACGACCGCGTCGCACCAGCGAAACACGCCGGCCTGCGTCTGAAACTGCGCCGGAGTCAGGAGGTCCCCGATCTGGCGATGGCTGCCAATTACCACCGGCACGCGCGCTAGCCGCGCCGCCGGAATGAGGGTGAGGTTCGTGTAGAAATCAAACGCGTGAGCGATCTGCACTCGATTGCCACGCAAGTGCCGGCTCAAACGCAGTCGCGTGCGCAGCGACGTCCATCCGAAAAGGCTTCCCCCAAGACGAAACTCCGGCACATCTCCAAACTCGGGGGCGAAAGGACCGTCGCGTCGTATGCATCCGAGATGAAGCTGAAATTTCTCCCGGCTAAGATTCTGCGCTAGGACGGCGAACTGGCGCTCTGACCCACCGGTCTCGAAAGTATTGACCATCAGGAACAGGCGGGCGGACGGATGCGCAGGCTGGCTCGGAGCTATGCTAGCGGCATCACTGGTGGCCACCAGATCATTCTCCCACTGGAGCGGAGGCCAGGGCTGGAGCCGGACTTGGCACTTGTCGCCGCGAGTCGGCGACGACTGGAAGAGAGAACAATCCGGCCGGGCGGACGAACTTCTCGAGGAAGTTGCGGTGCCACAGCTCAAACATCAGCAGGCGCCACAGCCGTCCGGTCATGGTGCGGCCGCGATGCAGGTGATCGTCCATGAGCTTGCGCACGCCGTCGGCCACGAAGTAACCGCGATCGAGCGTGCGGGGCTCGAGCAGGATCATCAACATGTCTTTCAGTTCGTTCCGCATCCAGTGCACCAGAGGCAGTGAAAAGCCCTGCTTCTGGCGATAGAGAACCTCGCGCGGAACCCCGACGCGCTCGGCCAGCTTTCGCAAAATGTATTTCTGCTTGCTCCCGCGCAGCTTCCAGTCGGGAGTGAGGCTGGCGGCGTACTCCACAAACACGTGGTCGAGAATCGGCACGCGGACTTCGAGCGAATTCAACATGCTCATCCGGTCCACCTTGGTCAGAATGTCGGCCACCATGTAGGTCTTGGTATCTACGTACAGGATCTGGCTGACAGGGTCCTTGGCCGGAGCCTTCGCAAAGTACCGGCGCAGAACATTGCCCGGATCGTCGCTGCGGCGCAGAATCGCGCGGAAATCTTCGGACAGCAGCGCGGTGTCGCGCTCGAACGCGGGCACAAACGACAGGCCATCTACGTAGCGTTCTTGCCAGGGCAACGAAATGTTGTAGCTGAATTTGCGCCCTTGCATGCTGTTCGGCAAGCGTGGGAAAACCTGGTCGCGATAGAACCTGCGTGCCCACTCGGGAACATGCTCGAAGATGCGCCGGTTCGAGTGGATGCGATAGCGATCGTATCCGCCAAAGATTTCGTCGCCGCCGTCGCCGGAGAGCGCCACCGTCACGTGCCGCCGCGCCATTTGCGAAACATAGTAGGTGGGCAACATCGAGGAATCGCCGAACGGCTCTTCCAGCGAACTGGTCAGATGCTCGACGGTCTGCACCACGTCCGGCTCCAGAATCATCTCGTGATGATCGGTGCCAAATTTGCGGGCGACGATGCGGGCGTAGGCGGCCTCGTTGAAGTCGTCTTTCTTAAAGCCGATCGAGAAAGTCTTGACCGGACCCGAGCTGGCGCGCGCCATCAGTGCAACTATGGTGGACGAATCGGTGCCGCCGCTGAGAAACGCTCCCAGCGGCACGTCGGAGATCAGCCGCATGCGCGTGGCCTCAAACAGCCGGTGCTCCAGTTCCTCCAGGCATTCTTCTTCGCTCTTGGGCGAGTGCGTGCCAAATTCCGGCAAGTCCCAGTATTGGCGGACGCGAATCTCGCCTTTTTCAAACTCCAGCAGGTGTCCCGGCGGCAGCTTGTGAATTCCCGTGAACGCGGTAATTGGGTCAGGCACGTACCCGTAATAGAGATACTCCAGCAGACCCTGTGCGTTAACTTCCGCCAGTTCCGGTGCCACGGCCAGGATGGACTTGATCTCGGAGGCGAAGTACAGCTTGCCATTGTGGAGCGCATAGTGCAGCGGTTTCTTGCCGAGCCGGTCGCGTGCCAGAATCAGTTTGCGTTTGTGCTTGTCGTAGATGGCCAGCCCGAACATCCCCCGCAGCTTCTGAACGCAGTCGGCGCCCATCTCCTCGTAGAGGTGAATGATAACTTCGGTATCGGTCTTGGTGTAGAAGCGGTGGCCGCGCTTATCCAGTTCCGGACGAAGCTCGAGAAAGTTAAAGATTTCGCCATTAAAAACGATCCAGGCGCTGCGGTCCTCGTTGAAAACGGGCTGATGTCCGCCGGCAACGTCGATGATGCTGAGCCGACGCATGCCCAGCCCCGCGCCGTCCGCGACGTAAATGCCCTCGTCGTCCGGACCGCGATGAACGATCCGGTCGCACATCTGGCGCACGAGAGCTTCGGTGATGTTGCTCTCCCGGGTTGCGCTCACCACTCCGGCGATTCCACACATGTGTTGCTTCTATCCTTTCACACTGACGGGAGCCGAGGTCCACTTTTTCGCCGCCACCGGCAAACTGGCAACTTGCTTGAAGCGGTAGTCGCGGTACGCGCCCGGATTGCCTTCCCGGCCATCGCAGGCGGCAAGAATAATATTTGTCATCTCGCGTGCCGTCACAAAGTGCAAAGTCTCTTTCCGCTCCGCCGCGCCGCTTACCAGTTTCTCAAGGAAACTGCGGAACGACTCACCGATGACCGCGTCGTTCTGTGTCGGGTCCATGCCGTGGCTGTGCACTTTGATAAACAACCAATCAGGCCGTCCTTGCACGCTGATGCGCGCCTGTTTCCACAGCGCAAGCCGGCGCAAGCTCATCGGATTGGGCCGCGTGATCGCACTGGTTTCGACCAGCAAGCCCGGCGAACGCAGACCCCCCTTCCAGTCTGCCAACAGCGGGCCCTGGACGATCAAGGGGAACTTCTCCGGCCGGCGTCCTGCCGCCAGGTCGCTCCCTTTTCTGTGTGGAGCAGCCTGCTCCAAGGGCAACGCGCATTCGTACAGCGAATTCATTTTAGCGGTCTGCGCAGGATGTTGAAGGGCGGTGGGAAGCGTGAAATCGGCGTAACAACCAGTTTCAGCCAGGATCTTCATTTCTGAATCTACGCCGCAGAGGCGCCCGCGCGCCGAATTCGCCAGCGCAAAGTTGCCATGCACGAAGGCATAGTGCGGACGATCCGAGCCTTCCTCCATCGCCAGGCAGCGGTGGCGAAATGCGAGCTGGTCGCGGAACTCGGTCAGCACGCGCCGTGTGTTTTCGGCAGTATCCGGCTGCGTCACGCCGTGGTGCAGATGAATCTCAACCTCGCCCCAGCCGGCATGACAATGATCCGCCAGCATCTGCAGCAAGCCTTCGTCGTATTGCTCGGCGGGATAAAAGTACGTGTGGACAAACGGCCGTCCATCTTGATCGCGCCAGCGATCCACGGCCTTGGGATATTCACGGTTCCACCATTCCAGCCGGCGTTCCTGTTCAGAGCGCGGGACCCTCTTCCGGCCATCTTCTGGATCAATCGCCGGCTCGAAATGGTCTGCCATTGCGATCAGGAGATGCACCTCTCCGCGCGGAGCTGCGTGCAGCGCTCGCCAGGCCGCGCCCGGCAAGACTTTTCTTGCGTATGCGATCTTCTTCCTCAGACCCATCGTGATCTTCAGCTTTCCCGCGACAGCCCCCCAACCACCCCACAACCACAAGCTAGGCACGCCGCCGAGGCTTGCGTCCCCGCACGGCGATCGAGACCTCACCGATGCGCATGTCCTCCATGCCCATCGCTTCATACCAGCGGAATACCTGCTCGTAAGTGTGCTTCGACTGATACTGAGGGGAATACCAATCAAATGTGTCGAGCATGCGCGCTTCCGGATCTTTCTGGCGATTGACGGGAAACATGTGATACACCGCCCCCGCCGCGGTATGGCCCACCACCGGCACCAGCCGCAGCCCCCGCTCGAGGTGATAGAAAAACGGCACCGCCACTTTCAGAATGGCGTGCAGAGTCTCCGGCTTCATCTTGTGCGTGTACCGCCGCCAGAAGTCGCTGAAGCGATACCAATTGTTATACCCGCTGTACAGCCAGACGGCGAGGGTTCCGCCGGGCTTCAAATACTTGTCCAGCGCCTTGACCGCTGCTTCGCAATCGGGCGTGTGGTGCAGAACGCCCACGCTGTAGATGAGGTCGAAGCTCTCCGGCGCAAAGGGCAACGCGAACACATCCGCCTGAAAGGCAACAAAATCCCGATCGGCAAGGTTCTTAGCCGCAACATCCGCCCCCGCGCTCAGATCGATCCCCACCACGCGCGCTCCCCAGCGGGTAGCCACCTCGGCAAACCTGCCGATCCCGCAGCCGGCGTCGAGGACCAGCTTGCCCTCCAATTCCTCGGGCCGCAGAGCGGTCTTCATGCGGAAGTGGCGATCCGACTCGCGTACCTCTTCGTTATCGAGCTGCGTCTTCTGATACCGATGCCACTGATAGCCGAAGCTGGCGGCATAGTGCTGCGCGTCCACAAAGCGGGCAATGCCCTGCACCTGGGGATACGCACCCTTGCAGGCCGGGCAGGTGTAGCCTCCGGCTTGGCCGCCTTCCAGTTTCGAACCGCAACTCGGGCAACGCAGAATCGCCTGCAAGTCAGCGGACAGGCGTGACTGCACCTGTTCTTCCGTAATCGGCATAGGTCTCCAGGAAATGACGCGACTTCTTCGGAGGCGGGGGTGCCGTGCCTGGCTCTTGTTCGTGCTCGCGTTCTTTTACCGTCTGCAACAACGTCGCCGTAAAAGCCACCGCAAAATACGGGAAGAATTGGTAGCCCTCCGGCGCAAACAGCGCTCCCACGACAAAACCCACCAGCGAACTGTGCAGTGCTCCCACAAACAAGACAATGTCAGGGTCGAGATTCTTGGTCTTGCGCAGGACTCTCAGGTTCTTGAAACCGCGCCCGAAAAACATCAGGTACAGGACCAGCACCGGGATGCCGCCTTCCACGCAAATCTGCATGTAGGTCATGTGCACTTCGTGCCAGATCCCGGAGTAAGTCGTAAAGTTGAAGATCCCGATACCCAGAATCGGATAGTGCTCGATGCCATCGAGCGCGCGCAGCATGAGGTATTTGCGGTCCTCGTAGGATCCGTACGCGGATTTCTCCGTGGAGCTGTCGCCCGATAAGGCGGCAAAGCGGTCATACAGTTTGCCGCCCACCGTCGCCATCAGCAGCAGGCCCACAAAGGCGGTGGCCAAAATCAGGTAAAAGCGTCTCCCCCGAATGCCGAAGTGCCACAGGGTCACCGTTCCGCAAATTACCAGATCGATGAAGCCGGCGCGCGAAGCCGTCAGGAACAGAGCGGCTAGCATACACAACATGCCAGACAGCCAAATTACCTTCACAAAAGCGCTCCGCGCCGTGACGAAGAACGCAAGCGCGAAAGGCAGGGACAAGACAATGGCGAAGGCCAAATCGTTCGGGTTGGAATAGATCCCTCCCAGCACGCCTTGGAGACGGGGCATGTCGTGGCCTTTGATGATGGAAACGATACAAATGACCACCACCGAGGCCGCTTGGATAAAGATGACCCGCCGCAGACGATCGAAGGTCGTGATCAGCAGAAAAATGAGGGTCCAAGCCACGAAGACCTTCGAGATATCAATCGTGCGGGAAATGGCGCCACCCTTCCAGATCGGGGACAGGAAGGCGCTGACATAAAAAAGGCCGATCATGGCCAGCAGGTACTTGCCTTCCTTGGGAATGTCCTTGAAGTTGCGCTTGGTCCGTCCCAGGCTCGAGAACAACCCCCACATTGCCAGAATGGCCGTGATTTTCGCCAACGGGAAGTACTTAAGGCCGGGAATCCAATCCCCTGGTCGGGCGCAGTACACAACAAAGAAAGCGCTCAGCCAGAAAAAGGCGCCCTTGGTAGCATCGACCACCGGTGCGATTCTCCGCCGGCCCAGGATGTCCGTCGTCACCATCGTTCCGTTGTCTCCGATTGCCACAAACCCTCTTTTCTTTACGCCGTGCGCGCCGGGACCGCGCTCACGTTCAATTTTTTTCTTTCCGCTACCGACCGCAGGACCTCACCGAAACGTTCGCCGATTGCCGGCCAATCGCATCGGGCAGCCGTTTCCGCTGCTGCCTTTTCGTAGCGGCGCCGCAGTTCGCGGTCCCGCAGCAGCATGATGACCGCCTGCGCAAACGAGCGGGCGTCGTCAGCGAGCATGATGTCGCGGCCGTGATGAACATCCAGGCCTTCCGCTCCGATCGTCGTTGAAACGACCGCTTTCGCGGTCGCCATCGCTTCATAGATCTTCAAGCGCGTTCCGCCGCCGATCCGCAGCGGTACGATGACCACTGCCGATTGCCGCAAATGTTCCACCACCGACGGTACCCGGCCGGTGACTTCGATCGAGTCCGACGCCCACTTCTGCACTCGGCGATCGGGATTCCGGCCTACGAGACGCAGATGCGCCTCCGGCACTTCGGCCTTGATGGCCGGCCAGATTTCGCTGGCAAAGTATTCCACCCCGTCCACATTCGGTTCCCAGTCCATCGCGCCGACAAACGTCACCAGCGGCGCCGGCTCTGCGGCCTTCGGAGCGGGCCGGTATTCGCCAAGATCCACTCCCGTCGGCACCACCGTAATCCGGTCTCCGTCCCCCCCCTGCGTCATGAGCGCGCGGTCGCTCTCGGAAACCGCAACCACGTGATGGAATTTGCGCACTTCGATCTGCTCGTAGCGCTGCATCTTGCGGAATTCCATCCCGTACATCATCTTCTTCACCGGATTGCCGGCGGTCGCGGCGTGCCGCCGCCAGATTTCGCTCTCCACGTTGTGCTGAAACAGCACGCTCGGGATGGTCAAACGTCCGGGAAAATTCACGGCTGCATCCAGGAAGTCGCACACCGCCACATCAAAGCGCTGTTCGCGAAACCAAGTGCGCAACTGCTCCTGCACCTGAAAGCAGGCGAAACGGCTCACGGCATACGGTGGCTGCGCGCTCAAATGAGCCAAGTAGTCCAAGCCGCGCGCTATTCCTGATAACTCCCGCTTCCCGGTGCATACCGCTACCGACCCGGGCAGATGTTGTGCTAGCTCGCGCTCGTACACCTCGTCCTTCCCACCCCCGTAGTACGAGTAGAAGCGAAGCTCATGCCGGGCGGACAGATACCGCAAGATGTGGTAGGTGCGGATATTGCCCCCGCTCTCGACGGGCAGAAGCTTATCGGCTTTGACCCAGAGAATTCGCATGACGGTTCAGGGGACCCAGACCGCCTTTCTCCCCGTCACAAAGTTGATGAACGCCACCATGGCGGCAGAATTCAGAACGACGAAGGTGCGCGCCGCGTCCGCCACTCGCGACAAGGGCCCGATCTTCATGCCCGCGATGGCCGCCAGACTCAGCGCATAAAAACCCAGTTGCGCCCAGAGTGCGGCCCGATACAGCGGCTGAGGCAAGAAAAACGAAGCCAGCAACAGCGCCACTAACGCGAACGGCGCCGCCAGTCTTGAGAGCTTGTGGCTGACGAACTCGAATCGGATCGGATTCTTCGCGCTCAGCAGCCAGGGCGCCAGTTGCAGGAGTTGATAATTCCCACTGAGGGTGCGGACTTTTCGGGAAAACTCGCGGCTATCCCCAAGGTCCGGCGAGTCCCACGCCCGGGCGCGGGAGTCAAATACCGCGCGGGCTCCTTTGCGCACAACCTGCATCGGGAGCAACACATCGTCGAGGATGGTTCCCTGGGGCAGCGGCTCGAGCAGGCTTCGGCGCGCGCAGTAGAGGGCCCCGGTGGCGCCCGCGACCGATCCGGAAGCCGATTCCAGCTCGCGAATCCTCTTTTCGATGCGCCAGTACAGTCCCATGCCTTTTCCCGTTTCTCCGCTTGCCGGGTCTCCCAGCATCAGTTCACCGCTCACACAGCCGACCGCGGGGTCGGCAAAATTCTCGACCAGCAACCGCAATGCTGCGGGTTCGATCGCCTGACGCGCGTCGGTGAACAAAACAATCTCCCCGCTCGCCAGCTTCATCCCATCATTCAGGCCCAGTGCCTTCCCCTGCGATTCCGGCTTGAGCAGAGTCTTCACGCGGGAATTGTCGCGGAAGCCCTCAAGGATCGCTGCCGTCCCGTCGCTCGAGCCGTCGGATACAACCACCGCTTCGATCTTCTCCGGGGGGTAGTCGAGCGTCAGAAGATTTTCGAGCTTGCGGGCGATCACTGCCTCTTCATTGCGAACCACCATGACCGCGGACACCGCCGGTTCCGCAGCGCCCCGGCGCACCGGGAGCGGCGCCCATCGGCTGCGCACCCACAACCAGGCCGCATACCCAAGGTAGGCGTAACCGATCGTCGCGGCCGCGATCCAGAATACCCATTTCATTGCGCGCCCCGGCGCAGCAAGACGGTCTTGATGGTCTGGAACATGATCAGCAGGTCCAACCCGAGTGAAGCGTTCTTGATGTAGAACAGGTCGTACTGCAGCTTCTCGCGCGCGTCGTCCACGGTGCTGCCATACTTGTATTTGACCTGCGCCCATCCCGTGAGCCCCGGACGCACCATATGTCGCACGCCGTAATAGGGAATCTCTTTCGAGAGCCACTCGACAAACTCGGGACGTTCGGGCCGCGGCCCCACGAATGCCATGTCACCCTTCAGAACGCACCACAACTGCGGAATCTCATCGAGGCGCGAGGCCCGCAGAAACCGGCCCACCCGGGTAATGCGGGGATCGTTCGCGCCCGCCCACTGCGGACCCCCGTTGGCTTCCGCGTCCTGGCGCATGGTGCGGAATTTGATAACTTGGAAGACGCTCCCGCCCTTCCCTACTCGCCGCTGCCTGTAGAGCGCCGGCCCTTTCGAATCGAGCTTCACGATCAGCAGGACCAGAGGAAACAACGGCCCGGCCAAGATCAATCCGACCATCGAGATCACAATGGAAAGCAGGCGGCGCAGTGCAATGAACGTCGAACTGCGGCGAAAACCTTCGGCAAACACCAGCCAACTCGGGTAAAGATTCTCGACCTCGATCCTGCCCGACATCTTTTCCAGCCAGGAAGTCGCCTCTTCGATCTTGACGCCGCGCATGCGTAGCTCGAGCAATTCCTGCATCGGGATCGTCCCGCGGCGATCCGGCATGGCCACAATCACGCGATGAACCTTCTGCATGTGAACGATATCCATCATGTGCGCGGCCACGGACTCGAGGGTCACGGCGCCTTCCAGCTTGCCCGTCCAGCTGGCCACCTCGATTCCCAACTCCGGATTCTGCCGTAAGCCTTGCACCAGCCGCTGCGCTCTATTGCCCGTTCCCAGTACGTAGATGCGCTCTACGAGAATGGGCAGTTGCACCATCCAGCCGAAACCCAGACGCCAGCCGATCAACGCTACGGTCAGAATCAGCAGGCCTGCTTCAGAACATCCCCTCCCCAGCAGGTAATTGGGTCGAACATAGCTCACCGCCGCCAGAACGAAGGCCAGCAGCCCCGGCACCAGCAACAGACGGAAGTAAAGTTCGCCCTTCGTATTCACCAGGGACGTGTCGTACAGGTCAAACCAGTGTGAGCACAGCAAAACCAGAACGGTGTAGACGACGATTTTGAGGTAGCCCTGTTCGAAGTTCAGCACCAGGTAAAAGTCATCTCCCAGCACGACGAAAGCGCCCAGCAGGAACGAACTCCAGACGATGAGCGCTTCGCCGACCAGCAGGATCAGCTTGCGGATCGGGTAATAGACATTGAAGAGCCGGATCACCCATTCCCTCGGTTCGTCCTAGGCAGGGCTGCTCACTGCCTCGCCGTAGTAATACTTCGACTGTGGAAGCTGGTCGGCGGGGATACCATTGAGCACGACGCCGAGCAGCAACTTGTCCTGGAATTCCTCGCGCGCACGGCGGGCCAGGTCCGATGGCGTTGCATTCGACCGCACCACCATGAGGACACCTTCGCAGAAATTGGCCAGCAGCGTGGAGTCCGCTACCGGGATGACCGGCGGCGTGTCCATGATGATCCAGTCGAACAATGGCTCAACGCGCTGCAAGAAAAGTTTCAGCCGGCCGTTGGCCAGCAGTTCTGCCGCGCCCGAGACCTGCCGGCCCGCAGGCACAAAGAACAGGTTGTCCATTGGCCCACGCTGCATGATGGCGAACTCGTCGCATTCTCCCAGCAGATAGTCCGACAACCCGGGCGTCTGGCTCGTGCCCAGGTGGCGATGCATCCCGGGACTGCGCAGGTCGGCATCGATCACCAAAGCGCGGCGTCCGTGCTGCCGCACGATCACCTGCGCCAGATTGGCGGCGACGAACGACTTGCCCTCCTTGGGCAGCGCGCTGGTCACCATCAGCTTCTTCAGGGGCAGCTTCTCGCGGATCTGGTAGAGCCGGGAGCGCAAGGTACGGAACTCTTCTGCACCCTTGCGATTCTCGTCCTCCTGGAAGAACAGCATAGTGCGCGCGTCCGGACTCCAACGAGTCTGTGGACAGCGCGCCAGCAGCGTTTCGAAGCTGAAGGGCGACGATGCCATCACCGGCATCACCGCGGTTTGCGTATGGACCTGCTCCGGCATGCTCACCGGTTGCATTTCCTGCTGCTCCAAGACAGGCTCGACATGGCCCCCCAAAGAGGTTGCTCGATCCTGTTCGGCGCGTTTCAAAGCGTCATGAATTCGGCTCATAGTTTCCTTTCCTTGGGGAGTTCTTGTTCGGATTGGCGAAGCTTGTCAGCTAGCGTCGCCAGCGTACGCAGTGCTTCTACTAAGTCAAACTTTTCAGGAGACGCCAAAGGAACCACTGGCGTCACGGCTCCGGCAGTCGTGCCGTCGCCCAGGTCGAAATCCTTGGCGACGGAGTCCACAATGTCGGCCGCCACCGTCTTTTTTTGGTCCACGAATGCGCTCACCAGGCAGTGTTCGCACAGCAGGTTGATGACACGCGGTACGCCACTCGAATAGCGGAAGAGCGCCATCATGGCGTCGGGCTCGAAGATCGGCTCACCGTTGGATCCGGCGATACGCAGGCGCT
This sequence comes from Terriglobales bacterium, assembly GCA_049273945.1. Classification (GTDB taxonomy): domain Bacteria; phylum Acidobacteriota; class Terriglobia; order Terriglobales; family Acidobacteriaceae; genus Acidiflorens. Next base: position 48,630 of record JBASRS010000060.1, read on the forward strand.
GGTTGATATAAGCCTTGGTCTCATCGAGATTGAATGGATGCGTCTTAGCTCGCAGAGTGAGCCGCTGACGCAACTGCCGCAACTGGGGCTGCTTCAGCCGCTGCTCCAGTTCCGGCTGGCCCACCAGCACGATTTGCAGCAACTTCTCGGTGAAGGTTTCCAGATTGGTCAGCATCCGGATCTCTTCCAGCACCTCATCCGACAGGTTCTGCGCCTCGTCCACCACCAGCACCGCAGTCTCACCGGCGCGGTAGCGGTCGAGCAGCCAGTTGTAAAGCCGCTGCAGAATTTGGCTCTTGGACTTCGAATCACAGGGAATCGCGAAGTCCGCCATCATGAAATCCAGGAACTGCGTCACGTCCAGGCGCGAGTTGAAGATGAAGGCGGTCGCCACCTGCTGCAACCGCAGCCATTCCATCAGCTTGTTGATGAGCGTCGTCTTGCCCGTCCCGACCTCGCCGGTGAGCAACACGAAGCCCTTGCGGCTCTGGATACCATAGGTCAGGCACGCCAGCGCCTCTTCCGTGTGCCGCGTAAGGAACAGGTATCGCGGATCCGGATTGACGTTGAACGGGTTGGCTCGAAGCCCAAAAAACTCTTTGTACATACCTTTGCCTTAGACCTCGATCTTCTCCCCATCTCGCGTTCGATCGCCGTTGCCGCGTCCCCAGAAACGCCGTCGCACGTTGCCATTGGCTGCGACCGCTTCCTCCTCGGCCACCCATGGCACGGAGACGAGCAGCGGCAGATCCATCGCCGTGGCCGCGTCCTTTTCGGTGCGAATGGCCTTGTCGCGGAGTTCCAGCCAGATGGCGATCGCGATGCCCAAGAACAGACCCGCGCCCAGGCCGCCGCCGGCAAACAGCGGGCGATTGGGGAAGCTCGGAGAATCGGGCAGGCCGGCAGGATTCAGAACGCGCATTTGCTCGCCCTGTTGCTGGCTTTCCATATTGGCGGCCAGCTCCGAGGAACTCTTCTTGGTCAGCAGATCGCGGTAGAAGTTTTGTGCGTTATCGTAGTCGCGAGTCAGCAGCTTGTACTGTTCTTCAATGCCTGGACTCATCGCCGTCCGGTTTTGGTAAACCTGGATCTGGCTCTGCAGTCTTTTCTGGTCACCGGCTGCTTGCGTAATCACGTTTTCGTACTGATGAACCTGGAGGCGGAGCTGGCGAATCTCAGGCGCTTCGGAGGCATTCGCCTTTTGGGTTGTGTCGGTGGCCTCGCTGGCCGCAGCGTTGATCTCAGCCAGTTTCTTCTTCACTTCGTTGATGTCGGCTTTGGTCTTGATGACGTCGGGATGATCGTCCGTGTAGCGCGCCTGCAGTTGCAGCAGCTGCGCCTGCAGGAGGTTCAACTGCTGCTCCAGGGTCTGCGGGTTGGTGCTGGACTGCGAGCTCTTCCAGGCAGCTAATTGCTGCGCCAGAAGGCTTTCCGTGTAGGCTTTGTCCTGTTGCGCGCGGTTCAAGGTCTGGGTGGTCGCGTCGAGCTGCGCGTTCATGGACATCAGGATGCGCAGATTGTTCTCGGCATCGCCCGGGAGCTGTCCCATGTACTGGCGCTTGAAGGTTGCCAGCTTGGAGTCCTGCTCGTCCAGGGCGTGCTTGGCGTCATCCACCTGGCGGCCCAGAAACTCGGTGGTGCCCTGCGCGACCGAAGAACGCGTCCGCAAGTTCTCTTCCACCAGCAATCCGGTCAGCTCGTTACAGATCTGCTGCGCCCGGCGCGGGCTGCTGGTCGTGAAGTTGACGTAAAAACCGGGCAGCGGAGTACCGTTGCCGGAGGGCTTTTTCGACTTGGTCCTCTTGGAAGATGCGGACGACGAGGGTACCGCGGCGGCCGCCGCCGAGATGTCCGTAATCACCGGCTCCACCGTCATGTTCGCGCGGATCTCCTGAATGAGCGCCGATTCCTCGTCCGGCTTGGTGATTCCCAGGCGTTCGATCATCGGACGCAGGCGGTTTCCGGCCAGCACCTGCTGTTGCATGGTCGCCAGGCGCTGCGTGAAGTCGGAGGTAATGACCGGCTGCACGTAGTTGTCGGGAACCTTCTGCCCTTCCACCAGCACCAGAGACTGCGAGTTGTACTTGGGCGGAAAAGCGTAGGAAACCAGGAAGCCGGCCAGCGGAGCCAGCAGCGCCGGAATCAAAATGACCTTCAGGCGCCGCCGTACCATCGCCAGATAATCGTCCATCGTCAGTTCGCGATTCTCAATCATTGCTCTTCACCATTCCGGCCGCCTCGGGCGGCCCAGAGTTAATCGTTAGTCGATCCGGCTTGGCCGGGGATGCCATTCCACGCCGATCGTGGCCATGTGCCGTTGCGAAGTTCGACCGCAGACCCCGCTTTCGTTCAGGCAAACCTTGCTGTCAAAGTTCATGTCGTTGAAACGGTACGCGACAAACGCGGAGTACGTACGCCCCAAGTGTTTGCGCAGCAGGACCCGAAGAAAACCATGGTCGAAGGTATTCCCCGGCAGTCCCTGGAGTAGTTGCTGCTGAAGACGGCGGTTGTGCGCATAGCCAACATCGCCATAAATCTCCCAGGTTCGCGCCAGCGGGCGAGTCAGCCCCAGCCGCACCGCTTGCACGTCGGAGCCGGCAAAGAAGCCTGATCCCGCGGAGGTAAACTTTTCGTAACTGGCTGCCAGCGAAGTGCGCGTAAATCGGTAGCGCAGCACAGCTCTTCCATTCGCCGACCAGCGCGACACGCTGGGCAGCACGGGATCCTGGATAATGAGGTACTCGGGACCCCCTCCAAGAATCACACTCATTCTCCCGCTGATGGTGTGGCCCCAGCGCAGATTGATGACCTGCGCGTCGATCTGGCCACCAGCAGCCTGCGGAAACCGGAACTGTTGGAAGGCGTAAACCCCGGCTACCTGATCGCGGCGGCCGAGCATGTAGCTATATCCTGCCTCCACGATCTCTCGATCGCTGTTGATCAATACTTCCGTGTTGTCGAAGAAATGGGCGTTGCTGAATCCGGCAGCGATCGTAAGGGCGGACCGCGGTGTCAGGCTCTGCACGACATCCAGCAGGACGCTGTTCGAGATTCTCGGCGTCAATCCCACCGAACCAAATTGGCCGTTACCGAAGAAGTGGCCACCCGGCAAGCCTCCGCCCGCCAGGCCCGATCCCTCTCCGCCGGTGGCGATGCCCAAACCCGGCACTCCTCCGAACGCTCCCACGCTGAAAGAGCCTTCTGGCAGATAGCTGAACGAATCCCGCAGCGTCAGACGTCCGGTGCGCCAGCGCGTGACACCCATCACGCCGAGAGCATGGAGCTGGTGCGCATCATGGGTTGAGTTGGTGTAGAACGCCCCGCCGCCCAGATATTCCGCAAAGAGGTCCGTCTTGGCGTAAAAGCGTTGCACGTCCAAGGCGCCCAAAACGTGGGTGACCGAACTCATGCCCTGCCCGCCCGGTTGATTGTTGGCATTGGAATCCGCGGTTTCGCTTACTGACAAGCCGGTAGAAATGAAGCTGCGCGCCGCGCTTCGCATTTCCAACCCAGGCTCATCCAGTCCCGAGATGGGCGGATTGTCCGGGTTCAGCACCGGAGCCGTCTGTCCGAAGGCGGGCGCCGGCCCCGTACGCTCGGGAGCCGGGTCGTTCTGTGCTCCTGCGAACAGACTGATCCCGAGGACTGCCAGCAGCACCCGGATTGTTTGCGGCATCGTCATGTTCCCGACCTTGGATCCCTTACGGGACAACAATTGTGTCTCCCGGCTGCAACGTGTAGTTGCGGTCCATCTGTTCGCCCTTGAGCAATTTGCGATAGTTCACGGGCATCTTGAGCTGCTTGCCGTTCTCCGTGCGGAGGACGTAAATTTTCTTGGTATTCGCGAACTGCGTAAGCCCGGCGCTGGACAAGGCCTGCAGGACAGTCATGTTGGGCAGCATGGGCATCGCCCCGGTGTGTGACACTTCGCCCGCCATGTAGATCCGCTTGCTGTTGATCTGCGTCACAACCACGGTCACGCGCGGACTCGCGACGTACTTCTTGAGCTTTTCGGTCAGCGAGTCGGCCAGTTGCATCGGCGTTATGCCGGCCGCTTGCACATCATTGAGCAGGGGCAGGGAAATCTTGCCATCCGGGCGCACCGGCAAAGTGGCTGTCAGATCCGCTTCTTTCCACACTGCCACGTGCAAAACATCTTCCGGGCCGATGATATAGTCGGGGCCAGCCAGACTGCTGGCAGGCGCGCCAACCGTCGCATCGGGAGTGGTACTTCCGGCCGGCTGCGCCGGTGCGGCGTTCTGCGCCCAAGCCAGGCCACTGATCACCAGCAGTGCCGCCGCCGCTGCTTTCCAAGTTCGCTTCATATCTTTTCCAGGTCCTTTCTCCTCATTAAGCGCCATACTCTTCATATCCGATCTGCTTTAACTTGTAGAGCAGCGCCTTGTAGCTGATCTGCAGTTCCTGCGCGGCCCGGCGCCGGTTCCAGCGCGTCTTGGTCAGGACTTGCAGGATTAGTTCCTTCTCCGCTTCCCGCGAAGCTGCCTTGGCCGCCTCTTTGAGCGAAACCTTCTCCTCGTTGCTGCGGTCCACGCGCCGCAGCAGGGAACGCAATCCGCCCATCGCCAGCGCTTCGTCTCCCAGAGCCACAATGGCTCGAGCCGCATCTTTCAGTTCGCGAATGTTCCCTGGCCAGTGGTACTCCAGAAAGAAACTTTGAGTCTCGGGGCTGAGAACGGGCACCGCGCGCGAGAAATCGCGGGCGGCTGCCGAAAGAAACCAGTCCAGCAGGGCCGGCACATCTTCTTTTCTCTGGCGCAGCGGAGGCAGCCGCAAACACACCCCGCTGATTCGGTAGTAAAGATCTTCGCGGAACTTGCCCGCCTTGACTTCCCCCTCCAGTTCGCGCGAGGTTCCGCAGATGAACCGAGGCACCCGCCGCACTCCCTCGCCACCGGAAGCGATTTGGCGAACCAGTTCCGACTGGCTCGCAGAATCGAGATCCCCGACGTCTTGCAGGTAAACCGTTCCCCCTTCGTCTTCCCAACCCGCCAGCACATCCCGCGTAGCTTCGTTCCCATGACACACGTGAAAAGGTTCCGACGCCCGGCTGGACAAGGCATGAATGCGGGCCGCGGCGGCTTGCTTGCCCGATCCCGGCTCCGCCACCACCAGCACGGGAACGTCGTTCTGCGACAGCTCACGGATCACGGCTTCGACCGTGCGCATGCCCGGGCTGCCGCTCTCCCGCCACACAACCGTGCCGTTGTGCAAGGTTCCGGTACTGGCTAGCATTTCGGAACTATTGATGTCCATGCTTGTTCTGTCCCGAGAACAGGGGGGTCGCGTCTCGGAGAAGACCGTATTCAAGCTCAGAGCACACTTGCTGCCATCCGAGCCTATTAGACCAACCGTCAAGGAGATGAATACTTACTTATTTTTCAATAACTTACGCTGTGGCCTTACACTTTCCAGCGCGTCATACCTTACCACCGTTGCGGACAAATGGGAAACTTTTTTCCCATTTTGCCTAGAACGAAGCGGAGACTACCTACCCTGGACTTTGGGGGCAAGTCGTATCCCATTGGAATCGCTACGAGCTGTGAGCCCTTTGTCAGTGCCCCTGCCCAGTGCATGAGATGGAAGTAGTTTTCCATGATTTTCCCCTCCCTGATTGTGTAGTTTCTTGACCCGAGCTGACCGAGAACCGTGGTTACCCTCGGATGCAGATGCGCCTTGATCCGGATTTGCGCCAGCAGAAGCCTTTCGCATATTCTCGAATCGAACGCACCATGGGTGACTCAGTGCAAGTAGCCCCCCTGGAGGTCCGTAGGCAGGGTGGGTTTTTCTCGGGGCTGCCCTGGTGGCAGGGCGCTGCGCTCTTGCTGTTAATCGCCTGGCTCTACGGGTCGACTCTTGCCCACCTTTTCGCGCAGTGGATGAACGATCCGTACTTCCAGCATGGAATCTTCGTGCCCGCCTTCGCTCTGTTTGTTCTCTGGCAGAATAGGCACCAGTTGAAGCTCGTCTCATCGGCCCCATCCTGGACCGGTCTTCCCCTGGTCGTCTGCGCTCTCATCGTGCTGATGCTGGGCGTGATGGGCGCTGAATTGTTTCTTTCGCGCGTGTCGTTGCTGCTCCTGCTGTCGGGCTTGATCATCCTGTTTCAGGGATGGCCCTTCTTCCGTGCCGTCCTGTTCCCCTGGGCCATCTTGATCCTGATGATCCCCATTCCGACGATCATTCTTCTAAGGTTCACTTTTCCTTTGCAGATCCTGGCATCGAAGCTGGCCAGCGGGCTGCTCCCCCTCGCCGGAGTCCCCGTGTTGCGGGAGGGTAATATCATCCAGCTTCCTGCCATGCCGCTGGAGGTCGCCGAAGCATGCAGCGGGATCCGCTCCTTGCTTTCGCTGGTGACGCTGGCCATCATCTATGGGTACTTGATGGAGAGCCGTAAGTGGGTACGAATACTGCTGGTGGTTTCTGCGGTTCCGATCGCGGTAGCGGCGAACAGTCTTCGCATTGTCGGCACCGGCCTGCTGGTGCAATACTGGGATCCGGAAAAGGCCGAGGGATTCTTCCACACCTTTTCGGGGTGGTTGATCTTCGTGGTTTCCCTGATCATGCTTTTCGCCCTGCACGGCGCGATCACACGTATCTGGAAGAATTCTTCGGAGGTTAAGAGCACATGAAGGCTCCCTCACTCCGGTTTGTTGTGGCAGCAGTACTCATGGCTGCCACTGCGCTTCTGTTGCAGGCCCGCTCGCGCAATGAAGTCTTCCCGCAGCGCGAGCCTCTCAGTTCCCTGCCCCTGCAGTTCGGAGGATGGTCCGGGCAAGACTTCAGCATTGATCAGCAGACGCTCGACATCCTCGGAGCGGGCGAATTCCTGTCCCGCGATTTCACTAACTCCAGTGAGCCGCAACCACCGGTAGGACTCTTTATCGCATACTTCCCGAGCCAGAAGACGGGCGACACGATCCACTCTCCCGGTCGCTGCTTGCCGGGAGCAGGGTGGGTTCCGACGAAGCGCGAAGTGGTTCAACTCCCGGGCTCTGATGGTTCCTCGTTCCCCGCTAACCGCTACGTAGTTTCCAAAGGAGGAGAAAAGGACCTGGTGCTCTATTGGTATCAGGCCCATGGCCGAGCCGTGGCCAACGAATATTGGTCGAAGTACTACCTGGTGGCCGACTCCATTCGTATGAATCGCAGTGACGGGGCACTCGTGCGCTTGATCACGCCCATGTACCGCAAGGAGACTCCCGACGCGGCCCAAACACGGCTCTGGCGTTTCGGGGCCCAACTCCTTCCCCATCTCGACCGCCACATTCCTCGCTGACAGGCGAGCGTCGCAACGTCAGGCGTGAATGCGAACGTCGGAGTCGGCTGAGGTCTGCGTCCGGGAAAAAGCCTTTGCCAGGAAGGGCACCAGGTCGGTCGCAATCAGCGAGTTCTCTCCAATTTTCTCGGCGGCCAGGTCCCCCGCCAGTCCATGAAGATAGGCGGCAAGCGCGGTTGCCTCGAGCACGCTCTGCGGATGCTGCGCGATCAGGCCGGCTACCATGCCCGTGAGCACATCGCCGGTTCCACCGGTCGCCATCCCTGGATTGCCGGTGGGATTCACCCAGACCTCGCCGTCGGGTGAAGCGATCAAGGTGCGATGTCCTTTGAGGACGACGATCAATTCGTGCTCACGGGCGAATTTTCTCGCGACTTCGACTCGATTCGCCTGAATCTCCGCGACACTCAATCCCGTCAAGCGCGACATTTCTCCCGGATGCGGTGTGATCACGCGGATTCGTCCGCGGCCATTCAGATTTCCCGTCGAACCTTCAAAAGCGTTGAGAGCATCCGCGTCGAGGACCATTGGCGCGTCGAACTTCTGCACCAAGCCTCGCACAAACGCCGCCGTGTCTTTGTGGCGCGATATTCCCGGGCCAATCGCCAGCACGGTCTTGCCTTCGACCAGAGAAGCGATCCGTCCTGATTCCAGCGGCTGCATGGAAATTGTGCCAGCGTCCGTTTCTTCCAGCGGCTCGGCCATGACTTCGGGATGGAATCCAGCCACGGTGGGCAGGACGGATCGGGCAGTCGCCACCGTGGAGAGACCTGCGCCCACTCGCAGTGAAGAGAAGCCCGCCATCGCCGCCGCACCCGCCTTGCCCAGCGATCCGCCGATGACGAGCACGTGTCCGTAGCTGCCCTTGTTGGCATCGCGCTGGCGCGGTGCAAGCAGCGAAGCAAAGTCTGCCGGAGTGCTCAGATGAAGGCCCAGCTTCGAGACGATCGCCTCTGGCGGCGATCCGATGGGCGCGATCACAGTCGGGCCGCTCGTCAAACCCGCAAACACGTGAGCCGGGCGGGGAGCGGTGAAGGTCACGACGGCATCCGCGCGCGCCACCGTCCCGCTCAGCGTGTGCATGGCGTCGGCATCCGCGCCCGAAGGGATATCCACCGCAATCACCGGGGCGCGGCCGTCATTCATTTTGCGGATTGCGGCAGAGTAGAGTGCGCTCACCGGCGGACGAAACCCGGTCCCGAGGACGGCGTCCACGATGAGGTCCGCGGCAAATATGGGCACGGCATCGGCTGCGTCGAGGGCGCTGGCATCGCGCACAACCAGTGGCAGAATCGTGAGCTTCTGGAACATGGCTGCGGCGTCCCCGCGAAGCTCCTCCTGGCCGCATAACAGCAAGACTCGCACCACGCGGCCGGACTCCGCGAGTTGGCGCGCCACCACGAAGCCGTCACCGCCGTTATTGCCCTTCCCGCAGATGACGCTTACGCGCCGGGCCTGGGGATAGTCAGAGAGGATAAAGCGAGTGACAGCCGAGCCCGCATTCTCCATCAGGGTCAGCGAGGGCACGCCGAAGCGCTCCGAGGTCGCGCGATCAATCTCGCGCATTTCCACCGCGCTCACGATCTTCATAACCCGATCTTCATAATCTCGACCCGGCCATTTGTTCCAGCTGCCGGAGTTGTTGCGGCTCGCCCATGGCAATCAGGAAATCGCCCGCTTCAATGCGGTCGTCCGGCGCGGGATTAAATCGCATTCCCGCCTCCCGCTTGATGGCCAGCACGATGACGCCCCGATCCTGCCGGATTCGCGAACTCTCAATGGTCTGGCCGGCAAACGGGCTCTTGGCAGTGATCGGAACTTCTCCGATCTCGAGATCTATGCCCAGATGGGTGGTGGCCGTGTCGAGGAAACTCACAACGTGCGGACGCAGGAAGGAGTGCGCAATGCGTTGCCCGGCAAAAATATAGGGTGAAACCACGGAGTCGGCGCCCGCACTCAACAAGTGTTTCTCCGCCATCTCTTCGCTGGCGCGCGCGATGATGCGCAAGCGCGGATTCAGGCTGCGGGCCGTCAGCACAATATAGAGATTGGTGGCGTCGGTGGTGGTGGCGGCGACCAGCCCGCGGGCATGCTCGATGCGCGCCTCGCGCAGCGTCTGCTCCTGAGTGGCGTCGCCTATCAGCAGCAGCCAGGTCTCAGCGGAGAACTTCTGCGCCTTGACTTCGTTGTTTTCGAGGATGACGAACGGCACCGGCCGGCGCGCCAGTTCCCGGGCGGCGCTGCGGCCCACGCGTCCCGCACCGCAGATGATGTAGTGATCCGCCAGCCGGCCGATTTCGCGCTCCATGCGCCGCCTTCCAAAGAAGTGTTGCAGCTCGAATTCTAGCAAAGCCTGGGTGAGCGACCCGATCGCCAGAAATACCAGCGCAACCCCGCCCACGATGATTCCCACATTGAAGATCCGCCCGACGTGCGACAAGGGATGGGTTTCCTGGTATCCAATCGTGGTGAGCGTCGTGATTACCATGTAGAAGCCGTCGAACCACGGCCAGCCCTCGAGGTAGTGGAAGCCCGCCGTGCCGAGCGCAATAACCAATAGGAGCGCGCCGGCCAGCATTCTGAGATTGCGGAGGGTTTTCATTCTTCGAAATCTGGAAGCCTGCAGCATCTTCTCGCGTGAACACGCGAGTATAGCCCCTGTGGGGCGAGCGCGCAGTGCTAACATCCTCAACGGCTTGATCTGTTGTCGTGAATAACAAGTCACGCGCGGCCTGTGAGTGACTGGCTGCTCGCCACTCACCGCTCGCGACTGTCATACTGCCTGACAGAGTCACCATGAAACTTTCTGTCGTGATGCCGGTTTACAACGAGCGCGCCACTCTGCGCGAGGTCATTGGGAAAGTCCTAGCCATGCCGATGGAAATCGAGCTTCTCTGCGTGGACGACGGCTCGCGCGACGGCTCGCGCGAAATTCTCGCTGAGTTACAGAGTGAGCGCCCCCAGATCCACGTGCTCCTGCAGCCGCACAACATGGGCAAAGGCGCCGCTCTCCGCCGCGGCATCCAGGAAGCGACCGGCGATTTCGTCATCATTCAGGACGCCGACCTCGAGTACGACCCGTCCGAATATCCACGTTTGCTGGAACCACTCATCCAAGGCAAGGCGGACGTGGTTTACGGTTCGCGCTTCCTCGGCGGCGGTCCGCACCGCGTGCTCTACTTCTGGCATTCCGTTGGCAACTCGATTCTGACCCTCCTTTCCAATTGCCTGACCAACATCAATCTTTCCGATATGGAGACCTGCTACAAGGTTTTCCGGCGGGAGGTAATCCAGGCGATTCCGATTGAGGAAGACCGCTTTGGCTTCGAGCCCGAGATCACCGTGAAAGTCGCCCGGCGAAACCTGCGCATCTATGAGGTGGGCATCAGCTACTGGGGACGCACCTACGAAGAGGGTAAAAAGATCCGATGGAAGGATGGCGTTCGAGCTCTGTATTGCCTGCTGAAATATTCCCTGAAAGAACCAAGGGCCAAAGGTGCACCCGCACAGGCAGCCTCGGCCCCGGACCAGTCCGCAATTTCCTGATGAAACTTACGCGCGGCGCTCCGCTTAATGGTGGGAGCCTTTGTGCCGCAAGCGTCCCTTGTTAGGGTCGCCGCCCCCCTTGCTGCCCTTGCTCCCATGGCCTCCGCCACTGCCGCCGGTAGCATGGATCGGTGGATTCACGTCTTTCTTTTGTGCCTTGAGCACCGGGGCCATGTGCGCCTGGTTGCTGGCGCTCCGGCGTGAGGCAGACGCCTTGGCGGTCGACTGTTCCACCTGGTGCAATTCCTGGGCGGCGGAGGTGTTGTGCGACACCGGAGCCTTGGCTGTTCGCGCTCCGCCCTTCGCTTGCTTTTCTTCGCTGTACGACGGCTTGGCCTTGGGTTTTTGGTGCTTCTGCGCCGTCGCGCTGATTGTCAAGACCGCCAGCCCCAATGCTAGGACCAACCAGAATCTCATTTGTATCCCCTACTCTGGAACTTCGATGTTTATGACGCACGCCCGTTGCCAACCCGGGCTTGAAGCTACCCCATGTTAACCCGAACCCGAGGAAACTACTCGCCAGAAAGCCCAAGAAAATGAGCAGGCAAGCAGGTTTTCAGGCCTCAGGTGGCGAGGATTTCTCTTTCCAGGCGGGCCCGGACCGCGATAGGCAAAAGTTTTCACATTCCTCCCCTGCCATATCCAGGTTCCCCATCCGTCGTCCCGCTCTTTCCCTTAGCTAGGGGGCGACCCAAGTGTATAAGATGGCCCTTCCGACACCTAGAGATTTTCTTATTCAGGACCGAGAATACATTTGTCCGGCAGAACTCGTCTGTAGGGCGTGGGCATACACATCCCCCACCGTGGAGCGCGCTCACGGTTGTGTAGAGGCTTCGTGCGGTTGGCCACTTTTTCGTCTATCGGTCGCTCGGCGAGGATCATCTCACTCCTCACTCTGGTCCTGCTATTGGCAGGTTGCCAGGGGCTTGCGGGCGGAGGGCAGCCAGCCGCGCGCGGAACCGTATCGGCGAATCCGCCATCCCTCTCCTTTGGCAATGTGACGGTGGGCACGAGCTCTTCGTTGCGGGGAAGCCTGAAGGCAGCCGGAGCAGCCGTCACGGTTTCATCAGCATCGAGCACGAGCGCGGAGTTCGCAGTCAGTGGAATCACGTTGACGGCGGTCCTGGATGCCGGTCAAAGTCTTCCGTTCACCGTCACCTTCACACCCCAGGTAAGCGGTACCGCCACCGCAACCTTATCCTTTGTGAGCAACGCAGCCAACTCTCCGTCTCTCGAATCGCTGAGCGGAGACGGCGCATCGCCTCCTCCGCACCGCGTGGATTTAACCTGGGACCCCAGCCAGTCTTTGGGTGTGATTGGGTACAACGTCTACCGTGGAGACCAAGCGGGCGGGCCTTACTCGCGGATCAACAACTCTCTCGACGCAAGCACTTCTTATACCGATGACGCGGTCAGTGCAGGTGCGACCTACTTCTATGTCGTCACCGCCATGGACGATAACGGGCTGGAAAGCGGGTACTCCGGGCATATAAAGGCAAAGATTCCTGCCCCATGATTTGACCAGCAAGGTTTCACGTGCCCCGAGCGTCCCCCCGCTCTCGGCTGATACTGTACTAACGGTCCTCCGCGCCATTGTCCTTCCGCAGTCTTACGCATAGCACTCCCGTACCTCGAGTCGGCCCTAAAGATGAGCCGGGAACTATAGTGATGGGCCCGATTCCTCATTGCCAGTAGTCCTTCCGCAATCTACGAGTTCCCGTTCGCGGCCACGAAAATAGAAGCGCTGGAGCACAGCTTTCACCGGGCTCCGGTGACCCGAATCCCCCGCCGTAGGTACCGGATACGGCTTGCTGAGGTCGCGCCCTTGAACGCTAGCCAGTCGCGCTATACCAGCATCGGTGTTTTTCTGATCGCGCTTGCTCTCTTTTCTCTCACCGGTTGCCAACTGCTTGGGAACCAGCAGAATGCGGTCAACGATTCCGTGGTTCTGGGCAGCAATAGTCTGGATTTTGGTAAGGTTGCGGTCGGTAACAGCAAAACCATCCCGAACAAGCTGACCAACTTCAAGACTTCCAGCGTCACCATCGTTTCAATCGCCGGACTGGACTCGAATTTTCAAATCACTGGGATTACTCTCCCTTTGACTCTTGGCCCAGGACAGGAGTCTCAGTTCAGCGTTGTCTTCCAACCGGCGGCTGTGGGCAAGCCTTCCAACACCATCTCCTTCGGCGACAATTCGCAGTTCTTGGCTTCTATGGCCGTTGTCGGCGACGCTGTCGCGCCGGGACAGCTTTCGTTGAATCCCTCGGCGGTTAACTTCGGCAATGTCAAGATCGGGACGGGCCAAACCAGCAATGTGACTCTCTCGAACATCGGCGCGACCGATCTCACGATCACGCAGGCCACCCTGAGCGGGGCCAGCTTCTCGATGAGCAATCTCGCGTTGCCGCTGACGCTGCACGCCGGCGGGACTGCTTCATTCAGTGTGACGTTCGCACCCACGGGTGCCGGCAACTTCACGGGCAGCGTCTCATTTTCGACCAGCGCCGCCGCCCAGGCCCAATCTCAACGGAAGGGAAAGGGTCACGCGGCAGCAGCAGATACGGTGGTCCTGGCCTTAAACGGCGTGGGCGTCACCGCAGGAACCCTGAGCGCGAATCCGACCAGTCAGGCTTTCGGCAACGTGCAAGTTGGCAGCAGCAGCAGCATGTCCGAGACCTTGACCAACACCGGCGGATCCACGCTCACCATCTCGCAGGCGAGCGTCACGGGCGCAGGCTTCTCAGTCAGCGGACTGGCGTTGCCCGCCACTCTTGCTGTCAATCAGAGCGTGACCTTCACCGTGAAATTCACTCCCGCGGCGGCCGGTGCTGCCAGCGGCAACTTGGCGCTTGTCTCTGACGCCTCCAATTCACCCCTCAACATTCCTTTGTCCGGCTCGGGAATCACGGTGGGCCAGTTGTCCGCTTCTCCAACCAGTCTTGCTTTTGGCAATGTTCAGATCGGGACCAGCAGCAACAAGTCAGAGACGCTCACCAATACGGGGGGAACGGCCGTCACCATCTCGCAAGCGAATGTGACCGGCGCAGCCTACTCCGTCAGCGGACTGGCTTTGCCTGCCACTCTGGCTCCGAGCCAGAGCGTGACTTTTACCGTGACCTTTACTCCCACAGTAGCGGGCTCGGCGAACGGGACGCTGGCGATCGTTTCCGATGCGCCCGGTTCCCCACTGAACATTGGCCTCTCCGGAAACGGGGTTACGCAAGGGCAGATCACGCCCAATCCCGCGAGCTTGAGTTTCGGGAACGTGGCTGTAGGAAGTTCTAAGACACTCACTGAAACCCTGACCAACTCGGGTGGATCAAGCCTCACGATCTCTGCTGCTTCCGCCAGTGGCACCGGCTTCAGCCTGAGCGGTCTGGCACTCCCGCTGACGCTTAACGCGGGCCAGAGCACCACCTTCTCTGTGCAGTTCGCTCCAACCGCCACCGGCGGCGTCAGTGGGAGTATCGCAATCACTTCCAATGGCGCCAATCCCAACCTGAATAT
>JBASRS010000066.1:0-4160 GCA_049273945.1 Terriglobales bacterium
CAGCAGATTCCCCGCGAATCGCTCTACATCGCCGACGAAGTCTTCTTCACCGGCACCGCCGCCGAAGTCACGCCCATCCGCTCGGTGGACAAGATCAGCGTAGGCAAAGGCGTAGTCGGCCCGATTACCAAGTCCATCCAGCAGGAGTTCTACGGCATCGTCCGCGGCGAGAAAGCAGATCGCTACAATTGGCTGACCCCGGTCCCGGTGGGAGCGAAGCAGCCCGTAGGAGTTTGATCGTGGAGGGACGGGCGTCCTCGCCCGTCCAAGTGTGGAGCGGACCTGCCCTGAGCGAAGTCGAAGGAGCCCTCGCCCGCTGCTGTTGCCGTTGACTCCGTAGCACCAGCCCCTCGCCGGCAGTCAGGACGGGCGCCCTCGTCCGTCCGGGTGTGTCTACGCACTTCTAGCCAGCCTGTTTCTCGACGTCGCGCCGCCGCCGTTTCAGCGCTCATCCCCCGGATCTTCAAACAACTTCAGAAGTCTTGGCTCCTGCGCTCCGTCATCCCACTCCATCAGCTTCAGTTGAAGGCCGCCGTTCTTTCGCAAGCCCTGAACAAACACGAACTCGATATCATCGCGGACCAGCCGCTCCTCCTCGCTGAAAACCTTGGTCCATGTTCCCGTGTTGAAGTACTCCTCGCCGTGGTCTCCGATGCTCATCAGGTCGGCATCGTGCGTGTGACCCATGAGGACTCCTTGTACTCCGAGACGCTTCGCGATCGCCCGGGACTGCACCGCCAGATTGCTTGTCTCTTTCTTCGCCTCTCCACGGAATAGCCATCGCACAAACATTACGGCAGCCACGACGACCATGGGAAAAACAATCCATTGCACAACCGTGATCGCGCTCTGAATCACCCGCCAACGCTCCCACAGAAACTTGCGAATCGCGCTTGGAATCACGGCGCCGAAAAGGGGTGAGACAGCCACCACCACGCCGATCGCGATGAGGATGGCGACTGCAACCAACAGCGGCTGCAGCACCGGCGGCCGGCACAGAATTGCGCGAGCGATCCTCCAACGCAGCGAAGACGTTTCGGTCAACAGGCTTTTCGACCGCAGGCCGTCCAGGTAGCAAAGGTCGGCTTCCGGAATCCTCCACTCGTCCGCCAGTACTTTCAGCCGCACAGCGTGTTCCTGCTCCCGGGTGGCGTACGAGCCAGGTTTGGCCGGCGTCCAGGCGCGGCGGATCTTGCGCAGCATGAAGCCGCCATCAAAAACCGCGAACTTCAGCGCGGTCATCGGATGCTTCCGGAACAGCCACCGGATGAACAGGGCTTGCGGCTTGATGTTGTCCGCGAACGGCTCCACAGTCTCGATCTTGTTGAAAAGGTAGCGGACGAACAGCGACCCCCAGGGAAGGTCGATTTCGTTTACGCGCTCCGCGCTCCGTCCCGGTGCTTTCGGCAGCAGCGGAGAGAGAAAGTACGGAAATACGTTCACTCGGTCGTATTGATTCCCATGCTCGACCCAAAGCAGCCCCTCTTCGTAGTAGAACCAGTCCGGAAACTGGACCGTCTCAGCCTTGATCCTTGATGCGCCAGACTCCGTGATCGCCTCCGCTGTACGAATGCTTTCATAGGCGTTCTGCAACCGCTCGAGAAACGCCTTGCGTACCGCCGGATAGTGCAACTCCACGTCGTGATTGCCCTTGATCACGCTTAACAAGTTACCTCCGGCGACAAACTCAGCTAGCGCCTGGAAGAATTCCCCATGCCCCTCCACGATCTTGCCCAGCTTGTAGACCGACTCCAGTTCGCCGCAGTCCAGGCCATACTCCGGATGCTTGGAGGGGCGATGCAAAGCAGCAGGCGCGTCCCGATACGCAGTGACCTGCAGGAGATCCAGCAGATCCCCATTGATGATAAGGTGCCACTTCTTTCCGCCCCATTCGCTCGGATTCTGATAATGCGCGAGAAAGCGTGCGAACTCCCGGTCGAAGAAAAAGTCTTCCTTTAGCGAATATTTCTTGCTGTGCGGGCGGATCCCCTCACTCAAATGGAGATCGCTGATCACGAGCAGGTTGTAATCTCTGAAATTCGGTGCCATGTGCCCCTTGCCCGCTTCACCGCGCGGTCAGAGTCTCCTCGATCGCCTCCAACAATCCTGAACGGGTTTTCCTCGACTACGGCGGTCACGATCCTCGACACAGCCGGCCGGGTGACCGTTGCCAAATCTTCTCCCATCGCAGAACAGCTGCGCGGGTGGCCCAGGTCTCCGGCCCGTAAGCATAGCCCACCTGGGTTCTAATTGTGTGCAGAGAAGAAACAGGAAGTGCCCTACGCGCCGCCCTGACACCTGAGACCTGACACCTGATCTTTGAGGCCTTGCGACTCGTTGACTCGGACTAGCTTCGGAAGGACCGAGACCCTCGCCGCGGAAAGGCCCCACTGCTCGAAAACACCCCGAGACCGCCTGGGCCACCCGCCGTCCGATCGTGTGGTGTGTGGAGCGGACCTGTCCTGAGCGAAGTCGAAGGAGCCCTCGCCCGCGGCTGTGGCCGTTGACTCTTTGGGATTCTCTTTAAGGTCGCGGCCCGATACCTACCTGGCTCTCCTGAAGAGAGCATCCTTATCGGCAGCATTTCGCGTGCAAATGCTTCGCTGGCTCGGTGTACCGTATCCGCATGCAAAACAGGCGCAATCCCTTTGCGTGCCCAGATGCTTGACCGGATCGGCGCAATTTGCGATCGAATCCGAGCAAGCGTCTGGTGCGGGCGGCGGAAACGCTGCAACCTGCGCTCGGCTCGCCTGCACAACGATGCCGTCGTCTGGCTCCAGGATCGGCGCTACCGCTTCTGCGGCAGGCAGAGCTCTCCCGGCCGCGATCCTGCTGCGATCCGCCGTCTCGCTGGAGGCAAATGTGATCAGCGCACATAACCCGAGGCAGACAGCACTGGCAAAGGTTTTGGGAATCATTGGGAACTCCTGGTCTGCGGTCTTAACTTCTTTAGCTTGCTTGGTGTACTCGCGGCGGCCGACGCTCCCTTTTCTTCGAGCATCCAGTTGTCGAGTTCCGTTTTCATGGCTGCTTCCAAATCGTGAATGCTTTGCGAGAGTAGCGGACCGTCTCCCCGAGCTCCCGCGATCCATGCCCCAACCGTGAGATCTTCCACCTTGTGACTCATGTGCAGCTTGCTTAGGTCGAGCAACTCGTTGAAGTGTGCGACTTGATCGGCATTGATCTTGCTCCAGTCTCCACGTTCTGCTCCCGCTTGTGTCTGTAGTCTTCCATTAAGCTGCACCAGTTGAGCGTAGAGCTTTTCGTAAGCATCAAACCTGCGCTTGTAGAGTTCCTCGGATAGCTGCAACTGTTGCGAGAACAATTGGCTCTGCTTGTCGATGTCCTGTTTGATATTTTCTTCCTTTTGCGATACCCAAAAGGTCAGCCACGTCGTCAGGACAATCGGCACGATCAGCGTTGCCAGTTGCCAGGTCTTTGAGGTCACCCCTTCGCTGATTGCGCGGTGCCGGGGTTCTTCGACAGCTCCCGGCGGACCCTCGCGAAAGTCAACTACGTTGCTGGCGGGCGTGGGCGATGACGGCGCTGCCCGGTTGGGATCTGGAGCGGATGGTTGTGCTGCTGGGTTCGTACTCATGGTTACGTTTTCCTCCTCGGACGAGATCTCGCCACCCTCCAGCAGCGAGCCAGGAGAGTGTTCAGGGACCTGGGGCTTAATAAGATTTCGGCCGGGGAAGTTACCAGTGCGAGTACAACACCGTTCTGTTTCGGGTGGGCGTCCTCAGGAGAGCTCGGAGTTCTACCGTGAGGACCAGGTTAAGGTTCAGCTCCCCGAAGCAACGGTCGGATTATGTCACTAAATGCGGGAAAGTCAAGACCCGAGGCGTTCGCGGATTGCCCAGGTCTCCGCCCCGTACGCGCCCCACGCGCCGCCCCCCTGAGACCTGAGACCTGAGACCTGACACCTGACACCTGACACCTGACACCTGACCTTGGAAGGACCGAGGCCCTCGCCGCGGAAAGGCCCCACTCATTCGCAAAGGACGCGAATGAATGGGGTACCCGGCAGCTCATCAAGATGGAAGCCATCATCAACGGCTACGCCGAAGGCATCGCCCTCGACGTCAACGGCTACGTCAGCGAAGGCTCCGGCGAGAACCTGTTCGTCATCCGCAACGGCGTGCTGCAAACCGCGCCGC
>JBASRS010000068.1:0-21571 GCA_049273945.1 Terriglobales bacterium
GAGCTGCGGGACGCGCCGGACCGGCAACCGCCGCTGAGGCTGCGCTGGCACTCGTCGGGGTCGATGAAGTCGCAGGCGGCTTGGGCGGCTTGACAACAGCCGCCGGGGGTCGGGCTGAGGCCACCGAGGCGGGCGTTACGAACTTCGGTGCCGGAGCTTCGACGACCGGCTTGGCCGGCGCGGATGGTTTAACCGCGGGTGACGCGCCGGGCGCCTCGCGCTTGGTGGCGGCAGGCGCGGTAGGCAAGGGCTTGGCGGCGGGACGAGTTGGGGCCGGGGTCACCGCTTCTGTCTTTTGCTGAATGGCGCGCAGCACGTCTCCCGGACGGGAGATACGCGAGAGGTCGATCTTAGTCTTGATCTCGTCTTCGGTACGCGCGGCGCGGGAAGATTTCGAGGCGGCGGACGCTTCTTCCGAATGCGCCCGGAAATGTTTGCGGAGCAACGCCGCTTCATGCTCTTCCAGCGAGCTGGAGTGCGTCTTCTTCTCGGTAACTCCGACTTCGATGAGCGCGTCAAGAATCGCCTTGCTCTTGACTTCCAGCTCCCGCGCCAGATCGTTGATTCGAATCTTACTCATCCACCCTCTCGCCTTCGTCCGACCGGTTTCCGCTAAGCTCTCATGTCAACCTCACGGACACAGTGTCAATCCTTCGGCCCCTATAAGGGGCATGAACATGCCGAACTTTCGGCATCGCTCTCAGCGATGCCCCTTATGCGATTCAAAGCCCAGGTTTTCGCCGGGTTCAGCTCTTCTCTTCTTCCGGAGCCTTTTCGACTGCGGACTCGGCGTCGTTTCCCGTGTGCGCCGTCTCGGCGGCCACGTCGATTTCCGCCGTGTCGTCGTCCGCTGCGGCTTCGGCGGTTCCGGCAGACTGGGCTTCAGCCAGGTCGGCTGGCTCGGCGGACCTCTCCGGCGCCGCCTCTTCTCCAGAGCCTTCGGCAGGCGTTTCCCCGCTGGCGGCTTCCTCCGTGCTTTCGGACTCTGCGGCTGCTACCGCTTCGCTGCCTTCCAGGCTGGAGAAATAATTATTGACCGCGATACTGATTTTTTCCACCGTCTTGGGGCCGATGCCTTCGATCGCTTCCAGCTGCTCGGGCGTCATGTCGGCCAGCGCTTCCACCGTGGTTACACCGGCGGCTTTCAGTTTCTCGACCAGGCCTTCGCCCAGGCCAGGAACGTTCTCCAGGGGTGTTACGCTCTGCGTGACCAGCGCAGACATTTGCTGTTCGACTTCCTGGCGCTTTTCTTCCTCGCTCTTGATGTCGATCTTCCAGCCCAAGAGCTTCGCCGCCAGGCGAACGTTCTGGCCTTTCTTGCCGATCGCAAGCGAGAGCTGCGTGTCGTCCACCACGACTTCCAGGTGCTTCTCCGCCTGATCGACGACCGTGACGCGGCTCACTTTGGCAGGCTGGAGCGCCTTTTCGGCGAAGGTAACCGGATCCTCGTGATATTCGATGATGTCGATCTTCTCGCCGCGCAGTTCGCGGATGATGGACTGGACGCGCATGCCCTTCATGCCCACGCAGGCGCCGACCGCGTCTACGTCCTTGTCTTTGGACATGACGGCGATCTTGGTGCGCTCGCCCGCTTCGCGCGCGATGGCGCGGATGACGACGGTGCCGTCATAAATTTCGGGAACTTCGGTCTGGAACAGATGCTGCACGAGCTCCGGCGCCGCCCGGGAAACCACCACGCCCGGGCCTTTGGAAGCCTTCTCGACGCGCACAATCACCGCCCGCACCCGCTCGCCCACCGCGAACGATTCCAGACGCGACTGCTCCTTGCGTCCCATGCGCGCTTCCGCCTTGCCGATATCCAGAATCACGTCCGGACCTTCGATGCGCTTCACGGTCGCATTCACAACTTCGGTCACGTGGCCGATGTACTCGTTGTAAACGGTGTCGCCCTCGGCCTCGCGAACCTTCTGGAAAATGACCTGTTTGGCCAGTTGCGCCGCTATCCGTCCGAGAATTCCTTCGGTGACCTTGGGAATGAGCAGCTCTCCACCGGCTTCGGCGTTGGGATCGAGCTTGCGCGCCTGTTCGACCGTCACCTGCAGGTTGGGATCTTCGATCTGCTCCGGGTTCTCGACGATCGCTTTGACCGCGTAGGCGTTGATCTTGCCGCTTTCCTTGTCGAGCACCGCGCGCAGATTTTCCTGCGACTTGTAGTACTTGCGAGTGGCGACGACAATGGCGTCCTCGACCGCGCTGACCACGATCTGCGGGTCGATCCCCTTCTCGCGGCTGACCCCTTCAATGATGTTGTAGAGCTCACTTGCCATAATCGATCCAGAACTTCGCTTACTTCTCAGCTTAGGTCACAGGTGTCAGGTCTTAGGTCTCAGGAAAATCAAAATCCTGACACCTGAGACCTTAAATCTCCGGCACCAGATTGGCCTTCTCAATGTTGGCCAATTCGATTTCCACTTTCGGGGCCTGTCCTTCTTTCGGACGCATCTTGCGGCGCGCCGTGCTCAAATCGAGTACCAGCTTGCCGTTCTCGAAGCTTTCCAGCTTCCCTTCAAAGTGCCGGTTGTTATTCACCGGCTGACGCGTCATCAGCTTCATGCGGTGTCCGCGGAAGCGCTCGAAATCCGCCGCCTTGGTCAACTTGCGATCAAGGCCTGGAGAAGAAACCTCCAGCAGGTACGATCCGCCGGGCATTACATCCTCGACATCGAGGATGGTCCCGATCTCGCGACTGAAATTCGAGCAATCTTCGTGCGTTACTCCACCAGGGCGGTTGGGAGCCGGAGTTGCCCCGGGCCGATCGATAAAGACCCGCAACATGCGGTGCGTGCCGGCGCCGTGGAATTCGATGTCCGCTATTTCCAGTCCACTCGAACCCGCCACGCGCTCTGCAATGCTCCGCACCCTCTGCTCATCAAAAGCCATCTTTTCAGTAACTTGCGCCAAAACCGCCGCGCCAATCCCAGCCCAAACTAAAAAGTGGGCTTGCGCCCACTGGTGTGCTTCGACAATTCCTAAGAACTACGACACAACAGTTTCTAACGCCAACTATACGCTCGTGATTGCGAAAACACAAACCGAGGCGACGCATAATCGACTTGGTTTAGGAGGGCTTATGAGGCGCGCCTGCCCTTTCGCCCGTGCTGTCAGCCGGCGGGCGAGGGCGCCCGCCCCACACAAACCTGGGTTACGGTGGTTTCTCTCGTAACCTTGCGAAGGCATTGCCTTTAGCCGAAACTTTTCAGATGCAGTTTTCGCGCGCTCATCTCGGGATTGCCATCGGGGCGGGAGGCCTGCTGGTGCTGGTCTTCCTCGGCTATCTCTACTGGCTCAGCAGCCAGCCGCCGGTACTGGCACGCTCGGAGGAGCGTGATCCCCTCACCCACATGCCGCTCAGCATCACCATGAATCCGTTTCGCGACCGGACGATTGAACGGACCGCCGGCAATTTCATCCGCGAGATGCGCGACGGCAACTGCCGCAAGGTCTTGGCAAAGTGGGAGAAGAAAAAGGACTACCGTAAGAAGCGCGCGGAGTTCATCTGCGATTCCGAAGCTCAGCACCCACTGATCTCTTGGAATCTGGTGGAATGGGAAGACGCACCACCGCTGGTCATCCTGCACTACAAAGGCCAGCGATACGCCAGCCCCAGCCAGGATGCTACCTACAAAGATCTGTTCTCGGTGACAGAAGAAAATAAGGACGGGCAGTGGGTGGTGACGAAGTACGACGCGTTCTACTAAAGCAGTGGTTCGTGATTAGTGGTTGGTGGTTAGTTCTTGGCTGTCAGGCGGCATGGACACGATCCAGGGACTTGAGCAGTCCGTTCAGCATTCGCCCAAGCTCATGAATCAACGCAATGAGCCGTGAACCGTCAGAAGCAGGCATATAACTTAGATTCCCTGCGACTAGGATATGCGTTTCGAGTTCATAGAGGGAACCTCTCGCATGCCCTAGAAACTGTTTGAACTCTCCTCGCGATGACCGTCCCTGGCCTTCGGCTATGTTGGCTGGAATGGAGGCGGCGGATCTCCGAATTTGGCTCGTCAGGCCATACATCTCCTGTTTGGGGAAGTTGGCGGTCAGTCGGTACACTTCAGTTACGAGCGCGACGCCCTTCTGCCAAACAATGAGTTCGCGATAGTGGGCTAGAGGCAAAGGTGTCCCCCGGGCCGATTGTCGCTTCCCGCGAATCGATGGTCAGTGACCACGCTCACATCAGGAATGTTCTATTTCTCGTGCGGCTTTCTAACCACTAATCACCAATCACTAACCACTACCCCCCAATATGCACCATCGTTCTTGACGGTGGCACAAATCCTGGTTCTCCGATGTGGTGGCGTTCCTCTTTCTTCTGCACGACATTCACGATGAACTCAGTCAGCTTTTCGTCCGACGCTCCGCGGCGCATCAGTTCGTGCAGGTCATGATCCCAGATGGAGAAGAGACACGTCCGGATCTTGCCGTCGGAGGTAATGCGGATGCGGCTGCAATGGCCGCAGAAGGGATGCGAGACGGCGGCGATGATGCCAATCTCGCCTACGCCGTCTTCAAAAACGTAGCGGCGCGCGGTCTCGCTGCGTTGATGCGAAATCTCTACCAGCGGTTTGTACTCCGACATGCGGGCGACGATTTCGTCGAGCGTGACGACGATCTCCGGCGTCCAGACGCGATCTTCTTCGAGCGGCATAAATTCGATGAAACGCACGACCACGGCTTCTTCGCGCGCGAACATGCCGAAGGGGATGATCTGGTCTTCGTTGAAGCCGCGCAGGAGCACGCAATTGACTTTCACCGGGTCGAGTCCGGCGCGGCGGGAGGCGCGAACGCCCGCCAGCACACTGTCAAATCCGTTCGGGACGCGCGTGATGCGGGCGAAGCGATCGGGATCGACGGCGTCCATGCTGACGGTGACGCGGTCGAGACCGGCGTCTTTCAGGGGCTGGGCGATCTCGGCCAGCAGGTGGCCGTTGGTGGTCATCGCGATGTCGGGCTTTTCGTCCGTGAGCGTGCGCAGCTCTGACAGCTGGCGAACGAACTCCACGACACCTTTTCGCAGCAGCGGCTCCCCGCCGGTCAAGCGGATCTTCGTGATCCCGAGGCCAACCAGGATGCGCGCCATCCGCAGGTAGTCTTCGAACGGCAGCTCGGCATAAACCGCGCCGTTGGTTCCGGTGCGGCAGTAGACGCAGCGGTAATTGCAGCGGTCCGTGATGGAGATCCGCAGGTCGTGAATGGAGCGGCCGAATTTGTCGGTGAGAGGCATTTGGCACTTGGCCGTTGGCACTTGGCTTGAAGCGCTTTGGCCAAATGCCAAGTGCTAAATGCCATGTGCGGAATTGTGTGGAAATGAAGCGCGGGCAGGGACCAACCCTGGCGGGCGTTTCCTTTCCAAACACGGGAGGCGCGGGCGTTTCCACCGGCACCCTCGGATCACGCGCAGTTCTTTTGCCGCATCATCCTCGCCCCCGCTGCCAGGGTATTCCCGAGGCTACGGGGGTCGGAAACTCAACACGATTATAGATGCTGAGAGCGGGGCGGAAGCGACAAACTTTCGTTGGTCGCTGAGACTGCTACACTGGCCGCATGAAAGCACTGGTCATCACTCGTTTTGGCGGGCCCGAGGTTTTGGAATTGCAGCAGGTTCCCGCTGCGCATCCGGGGCCCGAGCAAACGCTGGTGAAGGTGGAGGCGGGAGGGCTGAACTTTGCCGACCTGCTGACGGCGCGGGGCGGGTACGCGGGGACTCCCAAACCGCCGCTGGTCGCGGGGCGCGAGTTTGCGGGAGTCGAAGTCGCCAGCGGGCGGCGGGTGATGGGATACACACAATGGGCGGCGTTTGCGGAGATGACGGCGGGAAATCGCGCCCTGTTGTGGCCGGTCCCGGAAGGATGGAGCGCGGAACAGGCGGCGGCGTTTCCGGTGAACTTCTTCACCGCGTACTTCGCCTATTGGAAAGCCGGGCTGATCGAGAAGCCGGCGGGGGCGCGCGTTTTGATTCATGCGGTCGCGGGGGGAGTCGGCACCGCCGCGGTACAGATTGGAAAGATTCTGGGCGTCGAAATGTATGGGACGTCCTCTTCCGACGATAAGCTGGCGCGCGTGCGCGAGCTCGGTCTGCAGCATGGCATCAATTACAAGAAGCAGGATTATCAGGAAGCGATCAAAGAGCTGACGCGCGGCGAAGGCGTGGACGCGGTGTTTGAAATGCTCGGCGGCGAGCATGTCGCTAAAGGCGTGAAATGCGTCCGGGATTTTGGACGAGTGATCGTGTATGGGGCGGCCACCGGTGAGACTCCGGTGCTTGACACGCGGCTGTTATATGCCAAGGGTGCAAGCGTACACGGTTTGTGGCTGAGTTACTTGAGCCAGAACCGGCCCCTCATGGATACGGCCTGGAAGCAAGTGTCGCTGTGGCTGAAGGAAGGCAAGCTGCATCCGGTGATCGGGAAGGTGTTTCCACTCGAGGAGGCGCGCGCGGCATATACGCTGATGCAAGAAGGGAAGAATTACGGGAAGATCGTGCTGAGAATCAGCTGAAGACCTGCGCAGGAATGTTCCCACGTGAGGCCCGGCTTCCTTGTGGCCCTCACAAAACAGTCCCACATGTTGAAGCGGCGGAAAGTCAGCGGCGTTGCTAACGTGGTCTGCCGCGGCGCGTCCAAAAACCAAGTTCGCAATGAAAACGGGAACTTCGTCAACCGGAGCTTCGTATCACGACGCGAACCAGGAAGGGGTGAGTGGAGGAAGCCCCTCGACTTACTCAAACGAAATTTGAACAGGGTGACGGGACTGGCTCACACTTGGTTTGGCGGCCCAGGTGAGCCCAGTCCAGGCAAAGAGCACGAGTTCGCGGCCCGCGTCTTTTTGCGTCACCCTGACACGCGCATTGTAGGACTTTCTTTGGAAAACACAAGTCCTGCGTGGAGAAAATAAACCAGCCGCCCTGGGGACCCCGGCCGGAAGCCGGGCAGAAGGGGTGAATATGAAGTGGAACCATGTGGCAAAGAGTGTGGTACTTGCGCTGGCCGTACTGGTGGCGACGAGCGCATTCGCAGGCAGTAACAAGGGTTCTCTGCACCTGAGCGAGACGGCTCAGGTCAACGGACAAGCCGTTCCGGCGGGAGACTACCAGTTGCGCTGGGAAGGCACGGGATCGAACGTGGAAGTCAGCATCATGCGGGGGAAGAAAGTCGTCACCAAGGCCCCGGCCAAGCTGATCGAGTTGAAGGATGCTTTTGACCATGACGCGACGGTCGTGGACCGCAGCGCCAGTACGCCCTCGGTGACGGAAGTCCGTTTTGCCGGCAAGAAGTATGCGCTCGCGATCGGCGGAGCCGAGAAGGCAGAGATGGGCGAAAGCACCAGGTAGCAATCCCTTCCTGAACGAGCGAAGCAGACAGGGGAGGCGCAGGCTTTCTCCCCTGTCATTTTTTAGTTCGAGGCCAGGACGTCGTAGTTGTAGTTCACCAGCGCCCGCTTGGGCGCGGTCTTGACTCCACGCAGCGGCACTTTCTGGTCAATCGAGGAATTTCCAATCAGGCTCGCGCGGCCCAGGGTGACGGTCCGGCCGTCGGCCAGTTCCAGATAGATGGGGACCAGCATGCGGAACTTAGCGTCCACGCCGGACTGCGTGAGCTTGAAGGCGAATACCACGTCGCCGTTCGCGTCCTTGTCGAAGGTTGCGTCCATCTTGTAGCTGGGCAACGCGGTTCCGTACACGTACTCATTGAAGAACCAGTCCATGCGGTGGTTGCCCTCCAGATCCATTTCTCTCGTCATGTGTTTCTCGACCATCGCCTTGAAGTCCTCGGTGGTGGCAGCTTTGCCGGAGTAGGTCTTCACGAAGTCCTGCATGGTCGCTTTGAAGTTCTGATCGCCGGTCTGGCGGTCCCACATCATCATGCGGACCATGTGCAGAATGTAGGCGCCTTTGGGGTAGATGAGATCGCGGGTGACGTTAAATCCACCTCTACTGTTGTTCAGCCGGTAGCCCATGGTGAGCGGACCTACGTCGATGGCGCGAAACCCCTCTTTGTTGCGCAATGTCAGTAACTCACGCTCATCGTTCCAGAATTCCGTGAACTTCTTGGGATTCTTCTCGACAAGTTGAATAAAGAGCGACGCGGACATGTCGGCAAAGCCTTCGCTCATCCACTGGTCACGATAGGAATTGAAGCCGACCAAGTGTCCCCACCATTGATGGGCGACCTCGTGGGGCGCGACGATCTTCCAGTAGCCACGGTCGCCGAAATCGAGGCCGAGCGAGTGGCGCACGGTGGTGTCGAAAAAGGAACAGATCGGCAGCCACACCAGAGTCGGCCAAGCCTGGCCGAAATTGCAGGCGGTTTGCTGCGACATCGCCAGATGCTTGTAGGGGAGCGGACCGAAGTAGTCGGAATAAAGTTGGACGGAGACCTGTCCTTCGGCGAGCGCATGTTTGATCATCGAGGTGGTGCTCATGGTGCCCAGCGCCACTGGCGCACCCATGTGGGAACCTTGGGTGGGGAGATCCTCGTCTACCGCATGTTGCAGGCTCCGCACCCAGTCGGGCGGCTCTTCGTTGGCATAAGACTGCACCAGATACTCGGGATTGGCCAGCTTCGCGTCTTCTACTTTGAACTTGCCGAAATTGAAGCCGGCTACCGTCTGCGGCACTTCGCTCTTCCACACGGTGACGTCCTGGCCACCATCGTTGGTGTCGCTGACCAGGCTGCCGGTGGCGGCAATCTTCATGCCCTTGGGGATGCGAAAGATCATGTCGTAGGCGGTGTACTCTCCGAGAGAAAAGTTAGCGCTGTTGGGATACCAATTTTCGCGGGCGACGGGAAAATAGTTCCCGCTGCCTTCATTGGTTACGGCTTCCTTTCCACTGTAGGTGGTGGTAATCGTGTATTTTTCCCCCGCGGCCAGAGCTTTGGGAAGAATCACGGAGAAGTCGGCGTCGTCGTGCTTATCTTCCTGGACGAACGAAAGCGGCTGGCCGCCTTCTCCGGTGACGCCTTCTACACGAAGCGTGCGGTATAGATCGAATGGCACCACGCGCAATCCGTTCACACGCGAGACAAAAGTGGTAGTGGCCTTGCCGATCAGGTTGGCGTTCTTCTCGATGGTGGTTTGGAGCTGCTGGTGCTCGATGTGAACCACACCATTGGCCTGCGAGCCGGTGGCCGTGCCCTGCTTGTATTCGTCCGTGAAGTGAAACGCCGCCCACACCCCCAGCTTGTTGTCGTCATAGGTGGCGAATTCAACTTCCTCGGGATCCACCGGCATGACCAGCGGCGGCGCGCCGTGGGGATCGATCGCGAAGATTTCTTTGCCGTTGTACTTCTTGCCGTGAACGAATGCCAGGAAGAAGCCGCCGGGCTCGGTACCGAGAACGTCCTGCAACAGGCGCGCTTCCAGATTCCATTTCAGAATCCGGTCGTGTCGCATCGCATTCTGACTGTCGTGGAGCAGGCCGGCATCGCAGGCGCCCGAGGCGGCGCCGCCCGCTTTCTTGATCTCGTCGTAAGTGGAGTCGGTAAAGCGGAAGACGGCCTGGCTGAAGTTCTCGCTGAATTCGCTCTCTCTGGTCAACATCTTGAGACTCGAGACTTCGGAGGGCAGAGGTGGATCGAGGACAAGATTGCCGTCTCCGACGAAAACCGCTCCCGTTACTTTGCCCGCTACGGGCGCGACAAAACAGATCGTGCCGGAGCGCAGATGGAAAGTGGCGGCATCGCGATGGAGCGTCAGGTTGCTGACCCCGATGGTTTCACTGCCGAGCGTGAGGTTGCGCAGTTGCTGGTAAGCGGGATCGGAGTTGCGACCCTGGACGGGAGTGTCGGCGGCGAAAAGAAAAAAAGACGAAAACAGCAAGAAGATCCCGCTGACAAAGACAGTACGAAAGAGGGCTGCCATTCGGCCTCCTGTCTGGGGAAGGGACTCGCAATTATGAACTGGTTAAGAAAAAATGCAAGATGTTCCTGAATGGAACCATGGTCTCGATGCTAGTCAGTCCGATTACGGTTTGAGGCCCGACGTGTGCTCTGCGAGATAGGGTGCGAAGTCCGCGGCAACGGCACGAATTGTTTTTTGATCAAGTTCCTTAATTTTTGCTTGATTGGGGTCTTTTTCGGAGAACAGCTCCAGAGTTACGGTCCCACACTTTTCTGAGATCGCGTCCGCTGAATATTTGTACAAGCCATCAAATGTGGCATCGGTAATGTTTACAAAGGCATCTTGCTCGTCGATGACGCGTTGAATCTTTCCAGGAAACAACGGCCTAACCTCTTGATTCCCGCAAAACAGCTTCATTCTGTAGAAGTCGGTTTTGAAACGCATCTTGGCGGGGCCGGTGTAGTAAGCACCACCGGAAGCTGCCATTCCTCGAGCAAATGCCGACCAGAATGTCTCCTTCAGCCGCGGCCTAGCGCGGACGAGCAGAACTGGTTCGTACTCGCCTACGTATTCTTGCCAACCTTTAAGTTCATCGAGTGGCTGGAAAGTTCCCTGGACAGCACTAGCATGTTTGCGATTGCGCCTCTCTTTTTCTTTCCCAGCCTGCACCGCGCCCGCGAGTTCACGATATTTGAGAATAGGCGTTATGAAGGCCACGTCGTAGTCCCCGACCCCAAAAATGTATGGATCCACTTTGAATTTCTGAATGTTCGCACTCGCTTTGATTGCATCGATAGGGTATGCATCGGTTGGTAGACTGGGCAGGAATTCGGCAGACGGCCGCTGTGCTGAGCCCATTTTCGCCTTCGCTTGTTCGATAAGAGGAAGCGCCTCCTCAATACGAACTATTCCCGCGATGCCGGGGCCTCCGGTTCGTGGGAGGTCTCCAAAGGTCGTTATTCCAATGACTCGGCCTCGAGAATTGAAAAGAGGGCCTCCGGAGTTCCCGTGATTGATATTGACGTCGGAAATGATTGCGCGAGGTTCGATCTTGCTGACGATCCCCGTCGTCATCACTTTGCTCTGGTGAAGAGGACTACCGATTGTGAAAACCCTCTCGCCCTCCTCGGCTGGGATATCTCCTTTGTTTAGGAGTGGGGCAGGCCGCGCGTCTGGAACCTTAGAAAAGTTCACCCACAGTACGGTTACGTCTTTCGTCGGATCGGAGGCAAGCACGGTCGCTGGTAGCGTCCGATCTTGATCGAATTGCACTGCGATGTATTCGGACGTCGTGACTACGTGCTGGTTGGTGATCACTAGCCCTGCCGGGTCCGCGATAAATCCGGTCCCATGTCCGGCTCCCACTTCGGCCCAGACGGTGACAACGGTGTCGCGATATTTCTTGAACACAGATGCTAGATC
Organism: Terriglobales bacterium; assembly: GCA_049273945.1. GTDB lineage: Bacteria > Acidobacteriota > Terriglobia > Terriglobales > Acidobacteriaceae > Acidiflorens. The sequence goes on from JBASRS010000068.1 coordinate 11,281, forward strand.
ATCGACAGCGGACGGGCCTCCTTCGATAATCCTCGCATTGTCGTTGCTCAGCTCTAGGCTAGCTCCGGACGGCCCGACGTTGAATTGCATGTCCCACGAATAGTGCTTGTTTTCGAAATCCAGAGGTTTCGCCGACGCGATTCGATAACGTCCTGGGGACACCTGCATCTCGAATGTCCCATCAATCTTGGTTGTGAGAATTTGGGTCTCGCCTTTGCCGATGACCTCCAGGCTGAACATAAACTTAGGTATCGGCTTTACATTCAGATCCCGGTCTATGACCATCGCTTTAACAGTCAGCGTGACCGTACTCTGATCGGTCGTATTTGTTGGTGGGGCGAGCTGCTGCTGTGTCGCCGCGTTCTGGGCTGAAGATGTTGAGGGGATCGAAACTGTTTGAGCAGAGATGCCAAGTGAAGCGACGAGGAATAGCATCGGAAGAACCGAGCGGTTGGTCATTGGCGCTCCCTCTTCAATGAAAATATGGCTTGGGCCTTGAGGATCCGCCAGCTACTTGGGGGGAGAAAGTAAGAACGCCGGCACGAATACCAGAACAGCGCATTATGCGCTATATAAAAGAAAAGTCAAATTGTGGTAGCTCAAACGTGTGGGGTCTACTTTCCCACAATAGGAAAACGGGGGACTCTAGCACCCCAAAAAACTAACCACTAACCACCGCTTTCAATACTTAGGCATCTTCGGATCAATCTTGTCCGCCCAAGCCAGGATGCCTCCCGTCAGGTTGTGCACCTTCTTGAATCCTGCCTGACGGAGGAAAGTGACTGCCTTGCCGCTGCGCACGCCGGAGCGGCAGTGGGCTACGATGTCGCGGCTGGAGTCGAGTTCGTGGACGCGCTTCGGCAGGTCGCCGAGCGGAATGAGATAGCCGTTCAGATTGCAGATCTGGTACTCGTGCGGCTCTCGCACGTCAAGGATGAAGAGATCCTTCTTTGCGTCGAGCTGCTGCTTCAGCTCTTCCACGGTCATTGCCGGCACATCCGTCGCGACGGGCGCTTCTTCGCCGCGAATTCCGCAGAATTCGTTGTAGTCGATCAACTGAGTGACGGTCGGGTTCTTGCCGCAGGCGGGGCAGTCGGGATTCTTACGCAGCTTGAGCTCGCGGAACTTCATGCTGAGCGCGTCCACGAGCAGGAGCCGTCCGATGAGCGGGTCGCCCTGGCCCAGGATCAGCTTGATGGTTTCGGTCGCCTGGATCACGCCGATCAGGCCGGGGAGAATGCCGAGCACTCCGCCTTCGGCGCAGGAGGGAACCAGTCCCGGCGGCGGCGGTTCGGGATAGAGGCAGCGGTAGCACGGGCCTTCTTCGGTGGCGAATACGCTCGCTTGTCCTTCGAAGCGGAAGATCGAGCCGTATACGTTGGGCTTCCCGGTGAGCACGCAGGCGTCGTTGACGAGGTAGCGGGTGGGGAAGTTATCGGTGCCGTCGGCGACGATATCGAACTCGCGAAACAGGTCGAGCGCATTGGCGCTGCTGAGACGCGTGTCGAAGGTGCGCAGGTTTATGTAAGGATTGATGGCCTTCAGCTTTTCGGCGGCGGAGTCGAGCTTCTTGCGGCCGACGTCGGCGGTGGTGTGGATGATCTGGCGCTGCAGGTTGGTGTAGTCCACGACGTCGAAGTCCACGATGCCGAGCGTGCCCACGCCCGCGGCCGTCAGATAAAGCGCCAGTGGCGATCCGAGACCTCCTGCGCCGATACAGAGAACCTTCGCAGCCTTCAGCTTCTGCTGCCCTTCCATGCCGACCTCGGGCATGATCAGGTGGCGCGAATAGCGCAGGATTTCGTCGTTACTTAGAACGGCTTCGGGTTTGGCTTCGGTCAGGGTGGCCATAAGGTCCTCGGTAAGATTTTGTCAGGTTCGACGGCGGACTACCGACAGCAGCGGCGACAACAGCGCGCGGGGCAGGACATTCGGCGATGCTTCAGGGCGCGGGTCACAGGTCAGCAGCCGCCGGCGATGGACGGCACAATGGAAATGGTATCACCGTCCTTGAGAGCCGTGGCTTCTTTCTGGAGGTAGCGCATGTCTTCGTCATTGACATACACATTCACGAAGGCGCGTAGCGTGCCGTCGTCGGTGTAGAGGTGGCGCTTCAGTTCGGGATGCTGGGAAATCAGGTTGCTGAGGGCCTCGCCTACGTTCTTTGCGGGGACCTCTACGGTCACCTGGTTGCCGGCGTACTGGCGGAGCGGCGTTGGGATCTGAACCTGCGGCATGTTGCTATAAAGATGCTATCGTACGGGCCCAGGATTCAGGTCGACGAAGGATATGTCGGTTTAAGGGTAGTCGGACTCGTTCACTGCTTCAGCGCAATCCCGCTGATGACGATATTGCCGCTCGTATTCGTCTGCAGAAGCTGCAACCCTTTGGCAGGGCCAGTTGGTGTCGCGTTGTTCAGCGCGAACGCAAGCACAGGGGTGCCGGTCCCCGCTGTCAGTGACATACTGCCACTGCCGTCCGCGTTGACTGTGTACGTACCGGTGATGCTCCCCGTGCTAAGCACCCCGCCGCTCATACCGGTGAATGAACCCTTCACCGTCCCTTTTCCATCAAAAATGCCAACCCCGACTATGCCGTCCTCGCTTCGAGTCGCATCGGCGGTCCAATCGTTGAGCTGAAGGATAAGCTTTCCTTTTACGCTTGCTAAGCTGTAAGTCCTCGCTGTAGTGGACTGCAGCAAAGCGGTTCCGCTTTCGACGAGATTGCGCCCGGTTGTGTCGGTTCGCAACAACTGCACGCCATGAGCCAGCCCCGCGGCCGTCGAGCTCAGAGTGATCGCGAACACAGGCGGGTTCGTGCCGGTTGTAAAGTTGATCGCGCCAGTGCCATTGGCATTGACGGTGTAAGTTCCACTCGCAGTCCCCGTCTGAACCACACCTCCCGAGATCGCAGTGAACGAGGCGGTCACATTTCCCGCGCCGTCGAAGGTCATGACCCCCACCACAGCGTCCTCGTTTGTATTCACATCGGCCGTCCATCGGTTCGTCAAAAAGCTGTAGCCACCCTTCAGGCTCGCATTGCTGAAGCTCGCCTGCGCGGAAAGCGCGAGCGCGGTGATCACGAACATCAAACCCCCAACTTGCAGCACGCGTGAGTTGGAAATCTGCACGAAGCACCTCCTGGAACGGAATATCATTTCTTCTTTAAGGTCCCAAGCGCCGCAAGTGTGCGCCCATCTCATCTGTCCGTCAATATGTGAAATGATTTTCACTCGAGGTGCATCGAGTCGGGGCAATATCCATGTCGGCGGCTGGGTTACGTCACGTGGATAGGCTCATCCGTCAGTTTCTTTTCATCCTCATCCGTTCCACCCAGTTCAAACGAGTTAGTGACCGCCGCCTTACCATTCTCGACACTGGTGATCATATACGAGCAGCCGAACCAGTGTGCCTCGTCCAAGTCAGTTGTTGACCAGCGGGCGGGATGGTCGGGATGGGAGTGGTAGAAGCCGACAATATCCTCGCCGCGCTCGCGGCCTTCGCGCTGAATGCGGATGAGCTCTTTGGGATCGATGTGGTAGCGGTTGTGCGGCGAGTCTTCGCGCGTGTTGCCGGCGCGGGCGGTGCGAGTCACGGTTTTGGAGCCGTCGTCGGCAAAGTGGCCGAGGAGCACACCGCAGCATTCGTGGGGATAGGTTTCCTCGCCGTGCCGGCGAATATCATCATAGGAAGTCTGATTGAGTTTCAGCATTGATTTCAAATCCACCACGGAGACACGGAGTCACGGAGAAAAAAGCCGGAAATCGAAAAGAAGGAAGAAATCAAGAAAAGGTTTTCTCGGTGTCTCCGTGTCTCCGTGGTGGATATGATCTTAGCCTTCGTTCCAGAACCTCTCGCTCAAGTACTTGTCTCCGGAGTCGGGAAGGATGGTGACGATGAGCGCAGGTTGCTGCTTCTTCAAGCCCTCGGCAACTTTCAGGCTGCCGACGATGGCGGCGGCGGCGGAAACACCGACCAGCAGGCCGGCTTCACGGGCCAGGCGCCGTGCCATGGCGTGGGCGTCTTCGGTGTGAACTTCAAGTTGGTCGTCCGCAAGCGACGCATCGTAAATGCGCGGCACTATGGTCGAAGCCAGATGCTTGGTGCCTTCAATGCCGTGGAAAGGTGAGTCGGGCTGGAGAGAGACGCAGCGGATGTGAGGATTCAGCTCCTTCAGGCGGCGCGTGGTGCCAACGAATGTGCCAGTCGTGCCCATCATCGCGACGAAATGCGTGATACGGCCTTCGGTCTGTTGCCAGATTTCGTTGGCCGTGGTCTGGTAGTGGGCGCGCCAGTTGGCGTCGTTGGAATACTGGTCGGCGTAGAAGTACAGGTCCGGATGCTTTTCCGCCAATTCGTGCGCCACCTTAGTGGCGCCGTCGGAGCCTTCCCCGGGGTTGGTGAAGATGATGTTTGCGCCGTATGCCTGTAGAATGCGTTTTCGCTCCACCGAAACATTCTCGGGGACGCAGAGCGTGACGGGGAATCCGAGGGCGGCGCCGAGCATGCTGTACGCGATGCCGGTGTTGCCGCTGGTGGAATCAAGAAGAATTTTCCCTGGTGCGAGCTTTCCGGAGCGGCGCGCCTCCGCCACGATGCTGGCAGCCGTGCGGTCCTTTACAGATCCGCCGGGGTTGTACCACTCGGCTTTTCCCAGCAGCTGGACTGAAGGGAGATCGCGCGTGAGTGTGTCGAGCCGCAGAAGGGGAGTATTGCCGATGCGCTCGAGGAGCGTTTCTCCCGCCACGCGCGCGGCGGCGGCATCTGCGCGGGGATCGCGCTGTCGCGGCGCGGGATTGGGACTGGCTGCTGTCATTATGAAGCTCTAATGACTAGAGTAATGTGCCTGTACTGTTAAAAAGGTATATCTATACTACGACCTTAGATTCAGCGAGGGGAAGTTTGGTTCCAGCGAATCCGAGAGGCACTCCGGGCGGCACGGCCGCATCTAAACTCGCAGCACAGAACTGAAAGAATAAAAATGTCAACGAAAGTCGAACAACGAACGTACGAAGACACGGTCAACTGGCTGCGCGAGCATGGCTTCAACCTGATTGAAGCTCCGGGCACGCAAAATCGCGTGTTCCTGAAGAAGTACAGCGTCTCGGCGGCGATCGAGAAGACAGCCGACGGAGGCGCGAAGATCTTCGCCTATCCGGGATACCAGATTGGCGGCGAGATTTCGAAGCTGGTCAATAAGGGCTACCAGCAGTTCCTGAAGACGACCAAGACCGAAGTGCCGGCCACCGCCGACCATCTTAAAGCGCTGCACCAGTTCTCGGAAGAACTGAAGGAAGCGCTGGGATTACCGAGCTTGTACAACGAGTCGCTGGGCACGGTGAGCGAGTCGTACCATTACGACCGGATCAAAGACCGCGACAAGCCGGAAGTCGAGCGGCCGAAGCGGCCGTGGCAGGCGGTCGGGGCAAAGGTGGCGGCGGCGGTGAAGAAGAGCAGGGCTTAGAAGCGCAGTCGTTGGTCGGTAGTCGTTGGTCGCTCGCTGGCCGCGGGCTGCACAAACAGAATTATCCAGTCGAAACACGACGCGGTCTTTCCGTCCGCGTTTCATTCTCCATCCGAATCTATTGGGCGTACTCTATTGTGCGAAACTGGTGCGCCTTGGAGGATCTATGCGCGCGATTGCTCTCCTGCTCACATCATTAGCCTTCGCAATGACAGCTGTGTCGCAAAACGCCGGAAACGCGGACTCCGCGATCCGTCAAGTTATCGAACAACAGCAACAGGCCTGGAACCGCGGCGACCTGGAAGCGTTTATGGCCGGATACTGGAATTCCCCGGAGCTGACGTTTTTCTCTGGAGCGCACGAATCGAAGGGCTGGCAGGCGGCGCTCGACCGCTACAAGAAGAGCTATCAAAGCGCGGGACACGAGATGGGCAAACTGGAATTCTCTAACCTGCGAATCGAGATGCTGGGGCCGGAAGCGGCTTTCGTTCGAGGGGAGTTCCATCTGACGATGTCGGACGGGAAGACGCCGCATGGGCTGTTTACGTTGATCTTCCGAAAATTCCCGGACGGGTGGAAGATTGTGCACGACCACTCGGCGGGAGAGTAGCGCGAGGTGAGGGGTCAGATTGCAGAAGTGAAAGCTCAGGATTCCACCAGTCTTTACCTCTGCAATCTGACCTCTTACCTCTGACCTCCCTTCACGGGTGCGGCCACTTTGCCAGAATCGCTCCCATCACCAGGTAGCACGCCAACTGGTATCCGGTATTGATCAGGAAGAGTTTCGTTGGCTGCTTGCCGAACAGCGCGCCTGTCAACTGGACTGTGGCCACGAAGCCCAGCCAGACCGCAAAGCCCACTTTCATCCCATAGAGCACGGTGTTGACGCTAGTTATGTCGATGATTTTCGCCAGCACGACGGCCGAGACCAGCGTGGCGACAAAGGTGATTCCGTACAACTTGCCTGCGCCCTTTTGCATTTCTGCCACCTTGGCTTTGTCGTCGGGATCGTAGCCCATCAGACGCATCCACGGTCGCGCGAAGAGAAACGGTGAGTACCACAGGAAACCGATAACCATGGTGGCGACCGCTGCCACCAGCACAGCCCAGGGATTGATGCCGGTGAACGTGTTGGGCCCGATGAGCACGATGTTCGCCTCCTGATGTGGTTGTTGGGTCGCAATGGTAATCCCGATGGGAGAACGTAGGAAAGGAAAAACTGGAGGGTGAGGTTTGAATCAGACAACCTGCTGGACGGCTTTCAGCGGGTGTGGCCGCGGTCCATGGCTTGGTTGGCCAGCCGGTCAGCGTCACGGTTGTGCTCACGCAGGGCGTGGCGGATTTCGAAATGGTCCAACTCGCGCACCAGTGGCTGCGCTTCTTCATAGAGTTTGCGCAGTTCCGGATGCTTCACTTTGTAGAGGCCCTTCATCTGGCGGACCATGAGTTCCGAATCGCTGACGACCTTGAGCGCTTTGATCCCGTGGGCGGCCGCGTAACGCAATACGGCGAGAAGTCCCTGGTACTCGGCATAGTTGTTGGTGTGATGGCCGAGGTATTCACTCAGTTCGGCGACCTTGCGGCCGGCGGGGTCGTGAATCACGACGCCATAACCGGAAGGGCCGGGGTTGCCGCGGGCCCCGCCGTCGATGTGGGCGGTGTGGGCGGGGGCGGGAGACTTCGGCGCACTGGGGAAGAGATGTCCGGGAGATGACGCATCGGACTTGCGAAGGCCCATGCAGGGAGTTTACCTGATGCATTACGTCGAGGCTGTCGTGCTGCGCACGACGGGACAGCCGAGGGCGGCTGTCCCTAGGTGGTTTATTGCCGGCTATGGCATCTATCTGCCTGTAGCCAGCCGCGTGGCCAGACGCTGCGGCAGGTTGGCGGCGAGAATCTTTTCCTGGGCAACGCGGAGGTTGTACGGGACGCGATAGAAGGTGACAACCCAGGCATCGCTGTCGAACGTGGCGAAACCGGCGCGCCAGTCGCCATCGCGCGGCTGGCCGACAGAGCCGGGATTGATCAGGAAGCGGCGGTCGCGTCGCAGCGGCCAATCGGATGATTCCGGTTGGCCGACGGTGCGATATCCTGGACGATACGCTTCGCTGACTTCTCCCTGCGCCATGAATCCGCCCTGCAGGTGAGTGTGGCCGAAAAACGTGAGCGGGACGGAATCGCTCATCAGCGGTTCGATAGCATCGCGCACGCTGACCAGGTACTCGTCTTCGTCGAGTGCCGAGCCATGGACGAACTGCACTCCGGGAAGTTCGCTGATCTGCACCGGACCGTGGGGCAACGAGCGCAACCATTCCAGGTTCTCTGGGGTGAGCTGGTCGCGGGTCCAGAGCGTGGCGAGTCCGGCGGCGGCGTTGAATTCGCCCAGGTCCATCAGTCCGCTGACAGCTTTGTCGTGGTTGCCGCGGACGAAAATCTCTCCGAGCGCGCGGCAGCGAGCGATTACTTCATTCGGATTCGCGCCGTAGCCGACGGTATCGCCCAGATTGACGACGAGGTCGTAAGCAGGCGCGGCAGCGAGGCAGGCCTCGAGCGCTTCCAGATTGCTGTGAATGTCGCTGAGGAGAAGGATGCGCACGGCAAAGCGAGGATTATAGCTTCTTAGAGCCAGCCTTGCGCGATCAGTTGGCTTGGGGATTGAGGACCGGACAGCGGGCAAAGTGCCCCGGACTGATCTCGATGAGGGGCGGCAGGTGGGCTGCACAGGCATCGACGCGATGAGGGCAACGCGGTTCGAAAAGACATCCCGGCGGGAGTGCGGCGATCGGCGGCACGGTGCCTTCGATGGTAGCGAGCGGCTGGGAGCGGTCGGTGGCGAGCGTGGGAATAGCACCGAGAAGACCCTGCGTGTAGGGATGGGCGGGTGCGTTGAAGATGTCGGCTTTCGCGCCGAGTTCGACCAGGCTGCCGGCATACATCACCGCCACCCGGTCGGCAACGTGCGAAACCACCGCCAGGTCATGCGAGATGAAGAGCATGGCCAGTCCGAACTTGTGGCGAAGTTCGTTGAGTAGATCGAGAATCTGGGCCTGGATGGTGACGTCGAGCGCGGTGGTGGGCTCGTCCGCGATGAGCAACTGTGGCCGGTTGACGATGGCCATGGCGATCATGACGCGCTGGCGCATACCTCCGGAGAGCTGGTGGGGATAGCTGCGGGCGCGCTGCTCGGGATCGGGGATGGCGACGTCGCGCATGCCTTCGACGGCGCGCCGCCATGATTCGGCCTTGGACACCTGGTTGTGCGCCAGGACGGCTTCTGCGATCTGGTCGCCGACGCGCATGACTGGGTTGAGGGCGGTCATCGGTTCTTGGAAGATCATGGCGATGCGGGAGCCGCGGAGATCGCGTAACGAATCTGGTGGGAGATTAAGAAGGGTGGAAGCGCTTCCGTTTCCGTTTTGGAAGTTGATCTCGCCCGTTACGGTGGCGGCAGGCGGAAGCAGTCCCATGATGGCCAGCGAGGTGATGGATTTTCCGGAGCCGGATTCTCCGACCAGTCCGAGAACTTCGCCGGGGGCAATGCTGAAGCTGAGCTCGCGTACAGCGGCAAACTGTGATTGCGGCGCTGGCTGTTTGTCGGGCAGGAGTGCCCGACCCACACTCGGGAATTGAATGTTTAGATCCCGGATCTCGAGGAGCGGGGGCACGACAAATATGGTATCAGCGCTCCAGCCGACCGCTGTCGCGCTGCGCGACTGGACAGCCGAGGGCGGCTGTCCCTGCGTGATTCGTTACTGTCCCAGGATTAGCGGCAGGCCGTTCTTGCCGCTGCCGATCACCACTATTTTGGCGTTGGGACTCTTGGAGAGGTTTTCGGTAGCCTCGATGCCTTTCCATTCCAGCAGTTGCGGGCTGATGCCCTGGGCTACGATTTGCTGAAAGTCGCGGATGCCCTGGGCTTCGATCCGCTTGCGCTGCGCTTCCTGGGTTTCCTTTTGGAGACGGAAGTTCATCGCTAGTGCTTCCTGCTCGGCCTGCTGCTTCAATTCAATCGATGCCCTCAGCGTGCTCGGAAGCTGAATATCCCGGAGCAAAATGCTTTCGACAACGATTCCCCGCTGGCTCAGCAAACCGGTCAGCTGGGCAACGATCTGCTTGGCCACCATTTCGCGCTCACCCGAATAGAGCGCATTGGCGCTGTGCGAAGCGGTGGCTTCCCGGATGGCTGACCGCAGGTTGGGCTCGATCAGCACTTGCACGTAGTTCGGTCCGATCTTCTGGTACACCTCGGCGGCCTTGTCAGGATTGAGATGGTAGATGAGCGAGGTATCGAGGTTCATGACCAGGCCTTCGGCGGACGGCACACTCGCTGTTTCCTTGAGTTCCTGGGTGCGGACCGACAGCTCGTGATTTGTCTTGAGCGGGTTGATGAGATGGATCCCTTCCGGCAGCACCTCGCCGGTGACCCTGCCGAAGAGGGTCAGAACGCCGACGGCGCCGGAGTCCACGCGGGTGACTGCGGAGAATAGAAGAACAACCAGCAAGAAGCCAAGGAAGGCCAGCCCCAACAATCGCAGGATGCCGCCACCCTGCACGTCGATCACTTTTCCCCGCGGAGGATCGAAGATGGTCATTGCAAGCTCCCTTTCAGCGGAATTGTAGGGGAATGCGCGACGAGCGCGTAAGTACCTCGGGGAGAACCACCAACGATATGAGATACACAGGATTTACGCGGATTAATGGAGATTTTCACAGCCGAATTTTGCGTGCGTGTCAGAGGATGGGGAGATTCATGCTGTGCGAAACCGCCCAATAGCGCATAAACATTGGTGATTCGTGATTGGCCTTGTTCGCACTGCACAATTCCTGC
>JBASRS010000077.1:0-55694 GCA_049273945.1 Terriglobales bacterium
CCGGCGCCGGGGGGCGCTGTGCTGGGGCTGCCTGCGGCGCAGCCGCAGGTGCGCCCGGCCTGTGTTGAGCCGAAGCAACGGCTGTTACTGTGCAGAGAACCAGCGATACGGACCAAATCGGCAGGACATTCTTTCTCTTGCTGCTCAGATTCATAAGCCACTCCTGAGAGAACGCGAAGCTTTTGCCCAATCCGCCCGACAGGAATGCAAGAGACTGGAGATGTCATCCAACCTGCGATCCCCACGGTGGGGTTTTTCGATGATAGTCTCCTCGGTCTTTGTCTCCCTGGGGGAAGGATCTGGCACGACCCTGGAAGCACCGAAATTTCACACCGGTTTCCTTCTCCTGTCAAGGGTGATGCAAAAGCGGGAAGGGAAGGTGACGACCTGCTCCGTTCCCCCCGCCAGCTTCCTGCTGTGTTTCACTCCGCATTGCGTAACGGGCGGCAAAAAACCGTCATGCCCTCTTCAAATTCGTCAAGCGCCCCTTCGTTCCCGACGGGTTGACCCGATCAGACGGCGCAGGGAAGGCAGGGTCACTGGAGGAGAACTCCACCTCAAATGTAGGCACGAACTCACGCCGTGCATCCTTTCTTGCCAACTCTTCCGTGATGCCTGTTTGATACGATGATCGCAGCGAATCCTGCGCAATCTTGCACCCAGGCCGATTCCGGCCAGACGGAAAGGAAATGGCAAAACTTCGGGTCGGCATCCTGTTTGGAGGGCGCAGCGGCGAGCATGAGGTTTCGCTGCTGTCGGCGGCGTCCGTTCTGAAGGCGATTGATAAGACCAAGTATGAAGTGGTTCCGATTGGGATTACGAAAGATGGGCACTGGGTTACGGCTGAGCATGCAGAAAGACTGTTGCAGGGCGACGCCGAGTCGGGCAAGAGTGCCCGACCCACACAACACTTGCGGGCTGGGGATCCCGAGGCAACTCCGGGCGCGGCCCTTCTCGCCCAGGGCGAGGCGGTGATCGTGCCGCCCGAGCCGGTTCATCGCGACGCGGGACTGGCGCCGTTTCGGATCGAAGCGTCGGCGCTGCGGCGCAGCTCGGATCGCGCCATCAATGTGGATGTGATTTTTCCCGTGCTGCACGGGACATTCGGCGAGGACGGCACCATCCAAGGCCTGCTCGAGCTCGCCGACATCGCGTATGTAGGGGCGGGCGTTCTCGGGTCTTCCGCCGGCATGGACAAAGACGTTATGAAGTCCCTGTTTCGCGCCGTAGGGTTGCCCATTGTGAAGCACGTCACCGTGCTGCGCAGCCAGTGGGAGCGCGAGCCGAAGAAAGTGCAGAAGCGGGTTGAGAGCAAGCTGAAATATCCGGTGTTTGTAAAACCCGCAAATCTGGGTTCGTCTGTTGGAATCTCTAAAGCGCACGATCGGGCAGAGTTGGGCCCGGCGATTGAGGAAGCCGCCAAGTTCGACCGCAAGATCGTGATCGAAGCAGGCGTCGGCGGGAAGAAGCACAAAGCCCGCGAGATCGAATGCTCAGTGCTGGGCAATGACCATCCCAAGGCATCAGTTGCGGGCGAGATCGTTCCCTGCAAGGAGTTCTACGACTACAACGCCAAGTATCTGGACGAAGGTTCCGAGCTGGTGATTCCCGCCAAGATCCCGAAGTCAGCGATGAAGAAGGTGCAGACGCTGGCTGTCGGTGCATTCCAGGCGGTCGATTGCTCAGGGCTCGCACGAGTGGACTTCCTGATGGACCCGAAGACGCGCAAGATCTACGTCAACGAGATCAACACCATGCCGGGGTTTACCGCAATCAGCATGTATCCCAAGCTGTGGGCCGCGTCGGGCGTGTCGTATCCCGAACTGATCGACCGGCTCATCCAGCTTGGACTGGAGCGGCACGAGGACAAGAAGCGGAATCAGTACAGCCGGTAGGTACTGTCTTGAATTAAGCCGGTGACTCCCCTTGACAGACCGCTCGGTCGGTTCTAGTATCTATTCCCAAGTCTGCTCTTCGGAGCCGACTCGAATTTCATGCAGAGTGGCTGAGGGACGAGCCCAAAGACGCCACGGCAACCGGATCTGGTGATCGTCAGGTGCCAACTCTCGCCCGGCAACGGGGACCATGAGATTTGGGATTCGCGAATTGTTCGCATTTCCCGAGCCTCTTTTCCTATCCGGAAAAGGGGTTTTGTCGTAGATGGGGGATTTTTCCCCGGCTCGTCCCGCAGTCGCAGAAAGCAGTTGCGGAATGACGACGAGCTCCTACCATCTTCGCTGCCGCGAATGCGGCAAGACCTTCGGCAATCAGCCGCGCAGTATCTGCGAGGATTGCTTCTCTCCTCTCGAAGTCACCTACGACTACGATTCGATCCGTCCGCACATTTCGCGCGAGTTGTTTGCTTCGCGCGCGCCCAACCTGTGGCGTTATCGCGAGCTGCTGCCATTGCCGGCGGGATACGAGCCGTCGCTGCCTACGGGATTCACGCCGCTTCTGAGAGCGCCGCAGCTCGGGCAGAGGATCGGATCGCACAGCCTTTACCTCAAGAATGACGCCGTCTGCCTCCCGACCCTGAGCTTCAAGGATCGGGTGGTGGCGGTGGCGCTCGCCAATGCCCGCCACTTCGGCTTTGATACGGTCGCCTGCTCCTCCACCGGCAACCTGGCCAACGCGGTCGCGGCCCAGGCAGCACGCGAAGGTTTCAAGGCATGGATTTTCATCCCGTCCGATCTCGAACCAGCCAAGATCCTGGGCACGCAGGTGTTCGGAGCGCAGCTCGTGCGCATCAACGGCAACTACGACCAGGTGAACCGGCTGTGCTCGCAGATCGCCGACGAGCGCCGCTGGGGATTCGTCAACGTGAACCTGCGTCCTTACTACGCCGAAGGCTCGAAAACGGTGGGCTTCGAAATCGCCGAGCAGTTGGGCTGGCGGCTGCCGGACAACGTGGTCGTGCCCATGGCTGGGGGATCGCTGATCACGAAGATCAAGAAGGCATTTGACGAATTGATTCAACTCGGCTTAGTCGCGCCGAAGCCGGTGAAGTTCTTCGGCGCGCAGGCTACGGGCTGCTCGCCGATTTCGACGGCGGTCAAGTACAGCAGCGAGATTGAGCCGCAGAAGCCCGCGACCATCGCGCGCTCGCTCGCCATCGGCAACCCCGCCGACGGACACTACGCCGTGAAGGCGATCACCAAGAGCGGCGGCTGGGCGGAAGATGTATCCGACGCCGAAATGGTCGCCTCCATCCAACTGCTGGCCGAGTGCGAAGGGATCTTCACCGAAACGGCGGGCGGGGTGACTCTCGGCACGGCTCGCAAGCTGATCCGTCAGGATCGCATTCTCCCCGACGAAACGACCGTCCTCTGCATCACCGGCAACGGTCTGAAGACCACCGACGTACTCGCCGGCCAGTACGAAACTGAAACGCCCATCGCGCCCAAGCTGCGCGAGTTCGAACTACTTCTCGAAAGCAAGTTGAGTGGGATTGCGCCCTTCGCCGGCGAGACGCCGGCGCGACCTGTTTCCGGCACGACGCCGGCTTTTCCTGTGGAGGTCTAGATGAGTATCACTGTCCAGATTCCAACTGCGCTCCGGCGGCTCACGGCCGGCACCCCGCGCATCACCTGTGCGGCCTCGAACCTGGCGGAGTTGTTCTCCGTGCTCGACACGAAGTTTCCGGACCTGAAGCCGCACCTGCGCGACGAAACCGGCCAGACGCGCCGTTTCCTGAATGTTTATGTGAACGAAGAGGACATCCGCTTTCTCGGCGGAAATGCCTACGCGTTCCAGGATGGCGATGAAGTGCTGCTGGTGCCATCGATTGCGGGCGGATCGCAAGCCGACGGATCAGCGAGTCCGGATGGCAGTCCGCATGACAATCAGGGACGGGGGCTCGCGGCCCGCGGGCGATTTGCTTCCAGGCTAGTCATCAGGTTGGTGGCGAGCATGCCGGGAATGGCCTCGGCCGAGAGGGGCATCGAGAACAGGTAGCCTTGCGCAAATTCGCACAAGGCGGACTTGAGTTTATCCAACTGCTCGAGATTTTCCAGCCCCTCGGCGACGACCTCCATACAGAGAATGCGCGCCAGACCGATGATGGTGGTCACGATGGCTGCCACCTGGGTGTTCGTGTGAATGGTGGCAATGAAGGAGCGGTCGATCTTTAATGTCTTGACTGGGAAGCGCCGGAGGACGCTGAGTGAAGAATACCCGGTGCCAAAATCATCAATGCTGAGCGTGACGCCGAGTTCCGCGAGCAGCAGCACCCACTGGCCGAGCGGTACGATGAGCCCAATCTCTTCGGCAACCGCAATGAAATCGCCGGGGGGGACCAATCCCTCCCCAGGCCGTTCCCAGCGCACCAGCGCCTCAAAGCCGGCGATCTGGCCGGTCGCCAGGGCAACGATCGGTTGATATTGAAGCCGGAACTGGTTGTCCTCCAGGGCTTGGCGGAGCGCCTTCTCCAGATCGAGCCGCTGGGTGATCTGGGCATTCATCTGGCTGTCGAAAACTTCACAACGGGACTTGCCGTTCGTTTTAGCGCGGTACATGGCGATATCGGCATTGGCGACGAGACTGCGAGCGTCGGTTGCGCCGGAGGTAAAGGCAATTCCAATGGAAACACTCTTAAAAACTTCCTGGCCCTGGATGACAAACGGATCCGACATGAGGGCCTGAATGCGCTGCGCCACTCGAAGGGCGTCGCTCGGGTCGCGCACCTCTTCGAGCAGGATGATGAACTCGTCGCCTGCGAGCCGGGCCACGGTTCCCAGGTCGGCCTCCTGAAGGCGCAGGTCGAGAGGGCGCGCCACGGTATCCTCACCTCGGACGCAGGCCCGGAGACGCTTCCCGAATTCGTTGATCACAAGATCGCCCGCGTCGTGGCCCAGACTGTCGTTGACGACTTTGAAGTCGTCGAGATCGAGGAAGAGAGCCGCCGCCTGCCCCCCGGGATGGCGCTTCATGCGCTCTATCACCGTTTGCAGCCGGTCCATGAAGACAACCCGATTAGGCAACTTAGTCAGCGGATCGTGCGCCGCATTAAAGGCCAGAACTTCCTGCGCCCTTTTGTCGTGTGTGACGTCACGAGCGTTGAACAGCAGGCCTTGAATGTTGGGGTCATGGACCAGGTTGCGGGCAACGCATTCGAAATCCGGCCAGTTGCCGTCCGAATGGCGTAACCGGAATTCGATGGTCGAGCCCCCCTCGAGGGCCACGACGGCACCCAGGGCGGTCCGAGTGAGAACCTCGTCGTCGGGGTGAATGTGTTCGAAAAGGCTGGTTCCAATTGCCTCCCGATCGCTCCAGCCCAGCACCGAATGTACCGACGGACTGATGTAAGTAATCTCCCCCTGCCCGGTGGTGATCATGATGACGTCGGCCGCTTTTTCCGTGAGGGTGCGAAACCGGTCCTCATTTTTCTGAGCGACCGACCGTTCTGCCAGGGCCAGCTCCGCCCGGTGCCACTGAGTATTGAATCGGCGAAAGTACATGAGAATCGTGGCCGTCGAAAACAACGCGGCCGCAATCAGACCGATCCTGGAGGTGAAGGCGGTCTTTTCTGCGTCCTGGCTTTGCTCTTCGCTGATGAAATCCACCAGCCGCTGGAATTGCTGGAAGCTGGGGTCGACCTTGGTGGTGTCGAGTTCGCGAGCCTGTTCGAATTGTCCGGCTTGGATGAGAGCGAGCTCGCGATCAACATTGCGGAGGTATTCGGAGCAGCCGCCACGAAACGCTTCAATATTGGCATCATGATTCTTCTCGGCGAGCGCCTGGATTATGCTCGTGATCTCGCCCTCCGCCTCGCGAAACTTGGCGAGCGAATCGGAGGTAACTCTGCGGCGCGCCAAAGCCTCCCATTCAATCCGGTAGATCAGGTTGGCATGTGCTTCCGCCCGTCGCATCGCGACTTGCACCAGACGGCTGTGATCCGTTTTGTCGAGCAGCCGCACCACCGTGAAAATCAAACCGGTCGTGATCAGGGCGATGCCACCGATCCAGCTCAGTTGGGATCGCCGGCGCGGAGAACCCCCGTTTCCGGGTTCCGAGCGCCCGTTGGCATCCCGCCCCGCTGCAGCGGAAGGCGCGTCCTGCACACGGACAGCGAGCGGTGGGTTGCGAGCAGCGGCCAAGGGACACCCGCTTTCCTCATCGGCAATCTGCGGGCGATGGATTAGCACGAACGGCGGCGGGGCAGGGAGAATCCGGGAGGCCGGAGCTTGACATACGGCAGGTAGCCATCTAGCATCTAACTAACTGGTTAATTAGACATGCCCGCATCCGCCCCCCGCCTCGGCACCCGCGCCCAGCCCGCAGAAAGCCGGGCCGC
Source organism: Terriglobales bacterium (assembly GCA_049273945.1). Lineage (GTDB taxonomy): Bacteria > Acidobacteriota > Terriglobia > Terriglobales > Acidobacteriaceae > Acidiflorens. The sequence continues at coordinate 6,293 of JBASRS010000077.1, forward strand.
CATTCTGAAAGCTGCCTTCGCGGAATTCGCCGAACACGGCATCGCCGGGGCGCGCACTGACGCCATTGCCCGCGCCGCCCGCGTCAACAAGGCCCTGCTCTACTACTACTTCAAGGACAAGGAAGCGTTGTACCAAGCCGTCCTCGACCAGGTCTTCAGCGGCATGCGAGCCCGGGTTGTGCCGGTACTGGAGAGCGACCTGCCCCCGCGCCAGAAGGTGCTGGCTTATGTGGGCGCCTATTTCGATTACATTGCCGCGAATCCGAGCTACCCGCGCATGGTGCAGTCAGAGTGGATGCGCGCCGGAAGCAACCGAACCCGTCAGATGCAGCACGTAGCCAAGAAATACTTTCGCCCGATCTATCAAAGGCTGGGGGACGTGCTGCGCGAGGGAATCGCTGCCGGAGAGTTCCGCGCCATCGATCCCCGGCAGTTTGTGCCGTCCATGGTGGCGATCATAGTTTTTTACTTCAGCGCGGCGCCCGTCATCAAAACACTGATGCAGGTCGATCCGCTGGCGCCGGAGCGCATTGCCGAGCGGCGGGCGTTTGTTCTCGACTTCATTTCGGCCGCCTTGTTCACGCGTCCGTTGCCGGCGCAGGGAGATCGTTCATGAGTGTCCGCAACAAATTTCTGATCGTGCTCGGCGTCATTGTGCTGATTGCTTCGCTCTACTACATCTTCTCGACGCCGGGAGGCAACGATCTGGTGCTGGTGGGAACGGTGGATGCGAATCAGATCGTGGTCAGTCCGCAGATCGGCGGCCGCATCGCGAAGCTGCTGGTGGAGGAAGGCACGCCGGTCAAGCAGGGAGACCTGATCGCGGTGCTTGATCCTTCGGAACTCGAGGCCCAGGAACGCGCGGCAGCAGCCACTATTTCCAGTTTGCGGTCTAGAGTCAGCGAAAGCCAATACACGCAGAAAGCCACGAAAGGTTCGACTTCCAGCGACGTAGCCAACGCGCAGGCGCGGTTGCAATCGTCGCGGGCACAACTGTCGCAGGCGGAAGCTATGCTGACGCGTGTCGAAAGCGACAGCCGGCGCATCATCGGCCTGGCGCAAGCGGGCGTCGCGTCGGAAATGGAGAAAGTGCAAGCCGAGCAGAATCTGAAAGCGCAGCAGGCCAGCGTGCAGGCGTTGAAAGATCAGGTCCGCGCGGCGCAGGCCGATTTGGATGCGGCAATCGCCCGCACGAACCAGGCTGGCGCGGCGCAGAGCACGGTGGCATCCACGCGGGCGCAGCTCGCCAATGCCGAAGCACAGTTGAAGGAAGCCGAGGTCCGGTTGGGATACACGAAAATCTATTCCCCGGTGACCGGGACGGTGCTGGTGCGGGCAGCGCGCGAAGGCGAAGTGCTCATGGCCGGGCAGGCGATCGTCACCGTGGTGGATCTCAGCGACACCTGGGTGCGGGCGGCCATTCCAGAGACGGACGCCGACCACATCGGTCTGGGCGACACGCTGCGCGTGCGCTTGCCCGGAGGAACCGTCACCCAGGGCAAAGTGTTCTTCAAAGCCGCCGAGGCGGACTTCGCCACCCAACGCGATGTCGGCCGCCGCAAGCGCGACATCCGGACCCTCGTGCTGAAGGTGCGCCTGGACAATCCGAAAGGCGCCTACGTGCCGGGCATGACGGCGGAAGTGCTGGTCTCGCCGGAACAGTTAAAGGGCATGGCCGCACCGAAGAACGCGGAAGCAGCGGGGAAGCCATGAGCTCGCAAGCCAGCAAGATCAACGACGCTCCGCTTCCAGTTTCGGAATTCAACGGAAAGAGCGAAATCCCTCCCGACGCGCCCAACGCAATCGAAGTCTCGCACATCGTGAAGAAGTACGGTGACTTCACCGCCGTAGACGAAGTGTCGTTCCAGGTTAAAGAAGGGGAAATCTTCGGCCTGCTGGGGCCAAACGGCGCGGGCAAGTCCACGCTGATCCGCATGATGACTACGCTGATTCCGATCACGGCGGGGTGGGCGCGCATCGCCGGACACGACGTAACCAAAGAACCGGACGCGGCGCGGCGCACGTTTGGCGTGATTCCGCAGGCGATGACCAGCGACCTCGACCTTACGGTGGGAGAAAATCTGAATATTTACGCCAAGCTCTACGACGTTCCCGCGAAGCGCCGCAAAGAAGCGATTAACGAATTGCTGGAAACGGTGGACCTGACCAAATGGCGGGACGCGCAGACCAAGACGCTCTCCGGCGGCATGCGCCGGCGCCTCGAAATCGCGCGCGGACTGGTCCACAGCCCCAAGATTTTCTTTTTGGACGAACCCACAACCGGCCTTGACCCCGTGTCGCGAGTCGCAGTGTGGGAAATGCTGAACAATATCAAGTCGAAGCGCAAACTGACGGTACTGATCACCACGCATTACATGGACGAAGCCGACCGCCTCTGCAACCGCATCGCTATCGTGGACCACGGCAAGCTGGTGGCGCTCGATACGCCCGAGGCGCTCAAGGCCAGCGTGCCGGGGTCGAACGTGATCGAAGTGCAGTTCGACCATCCTCCGGCCGACTGGGGAGAGCGGCTGCGCGCGCTGCCGGAAGTGACTTCCGTCCAGCATCAGGGAGCGGGCATGTATCGCGTGCTGACTGGCAACGGCTCGCGCACCACAACCGAGTTGGTGGAACTGGCGGTCGCGGCGGGCGTTCCGATCCGGACCCTTAGCGTGCAAAACACCACGCTCGACGATGTCTTTGTCCACTACACCGGGCGGCAATTGCGCGATGAACTGGTAAAGGCCTACGCATTCGTAATGCCGCAGCGGCCGGGGATGCAACCATGAACCGAATAATGGCGATTATCGAGCGCGAAATGCGCAAGTTCTTCCGTTCCCCGGCGCTGATGATGGTGTCCATGATCTTCCCGCTGGTGCAGTTGATCGTGCTGGGCAACGCATTTGGCGGAAAAATCCGCGACGCCAAGCTGGGGATTGTAGACGAAGACCACGGCACGCAGGCGATTCGCATCAAGGAAGCCTTCGATTCCGTGCGCAACAACTCGCGGACGTTCATCCCCGTGGTATACGACGACGAAGTGCGGGCGCGCGAGGACGTGCGCAACGGTAAGATCCAGGGGGCGGTCATCATCCCAGCGCAGTACTCGGCTCGGGTGTATGAGAAGAACCGTCCGCGGATCGCGCTGATCGTGGACAACAGCGACAACTTCATGAGCTCCACCATGGAAGAGAAGCTGACCGGGGTTACTGCCGCCCTCAACGAGCCGGACATCGCACCGCGGCTGCTGCAGCAGACGGCGCTCGACATCGTCGAACTCTATCCTTATATCGAGTACATGAAGTACCTGCTGCCGGGCTCGATTGCGCTGGCCATGTTCGTCTCGGTAATGATCGGCGGCGGGATGCTGTACATCGACGACAAGGCCCGGGGGATTCACGAGGGATATCTGGTCACGCCCATCACGAAAACCGAACTCGTATTCGGATTGACCGGCGCGGGCGCGATCAAGGCTGTCTTGACCGGAGCGGTGATCACCGTGATCGGTTCGCTGATCGCCGGCGTGGGAACGATTTTCAGTCTTTCGACCGTCGTCGGCCTCGTGCTGTTGATCGTAACCGTCTCTCTGGCCTTCAACGGCATGATGTTTCTGATGATGGTGCGCGTCGAAGACCCACTGGTGCCCCGCGCCGTCTTCGGCATTCTCAACACGCTGCTGTTCTTCCCCAGCGGATCGATTTATCCGATTCAGGCTTTCCCCGCGTGGCTGCAGGCCATCGCCAAGGTGGACCCGTTCACCTATGCCGTGCATGGATTCAAGGCGCTCCTGCTCAAGGAAAGTGGGCTGATCGCGGTTGTCCCCGACATGGTGTACTTGTCGATCTTTGCGGTCGTGACGCTGGCGTTGGCGGTGCCGCTGTTCAAGCGGACACTGTAGAGGCGTTTTCACCGCACAGACGCAGAGGAAGCAGAGAAGACCATGTTGGGTCGGGGCGGGTTTAATCTGTTCTGTGTGGAGCTTGTCTCAGCCCGCAGGCGAAACACCAAGTTCGTGTGGGAGGTACGGGCTTTCATCCGCAACCAGATGAAGGGGCCGACGCGCCCGAGCCGGGCATCATCCGCGGCTAATTTCGCCAGGTAGCTCGCGCCGATGCGGGCCATCTCGGCGGGGTCACGCATCGCTCCGAATTCGACTTCGCCGGGTCGAGGCTGCTGCCGCATCCTGTCTAACTCGCGCGCGATGCCCTTGCGTCCGGCAACGCAGGGCTGGGTACGGCAATCCAGGATTTTCTCGATGGCATACAGCGCGGCGTGATCCACGCGCTCGCCGAAGGCGAGGTAGAGCGTGTTGGTGGCGGAGACGAAATGCAGCGGCAACATTTGGAAGGCTTCCAGTATCGCCAGCGGAATCCGGCCAAAGGGGCTGCCAGCGGCCCCATCGAGGGAAGACGCTACCGGGCATCCCCACTGCAATCCGAGGGCGCAGGTGACTTCCTGTTCGGTGGCGAATCCGAGCTTCTCGAACCATTCTCCAATTTTTCCCGCGCGGGTCGACTGCTGCGCGGCGAGGGCGGTGGCCACCTGCTCGTAGGTCAGCCGGCCGCGCGCGACCATCAGCAATCCGAGAGGAATGCGGTTGGGTGGCGGCGGAATAGGCGCTAACGTCTCGAGGCGGGTCAACTGTCCGGTGAGCGCAGTTTCAAGGCATTGCGTCCGGCAATAGAATACGCCCTGTAGAAAGATGCCGTTTGGGCGGCGCCACATGCGTCGCCACAGCGACTTCGGGCTCGCGCAGGTAATCAGCCCGCAGGCGAGACTCGTTTGCTCCCAGCGCTGCCCCCAGTTACCCGGCCACGTTAAAGGTTTGAACAGTTCTCGCATAGGGCCGTCCTCAGGACGGAGATCCAGTATTCAAAACCTGCATGACGCGCAGTCCATACTTCCCGTCCACGACCACCACCTCGCCCCGCGCGACGACGCGGCCGTCGAGCAACAGGTCCACGGGTGAGTTGACGTTGCTGTCGAGTTCGACAACGACTCCGGCACTGAGCGCGAGTACGTCGCGCAGCACCATGCGGCGACTCCCGAAGCGGAGTTTGACTTCCAGCCCCACATCCATGAGGCGCTCGTAACTGGCGGCGGCGGCGGGCGGAAGTGGAGGTGGAGGCAGAGGCCCTGCCGGCTGCGCCTCTGCTCGGGGCTGCAGAGCGGATGTCAGGGCCGCGCTGATCTGGATTTCGATAGCGACTGGGGTGCCCGCTTCGTCCCGGGTGCGCAAGCATGCAGTGGCGGCCGACGGCCAGGAGGGCGCCACCGACGCGGCGAGGTGCAACTGCACTTCGCCACCGACGGTGGAAGCCAGCGCGGTCGCGGCTTGTCCGGCGATCTGTCGCAGGAGTTCTTCCAGAGCTTCTTTGTGCTCCGGCGACGGTTCACTCGGCGTTGGCTCTGTCTCTGCGAGAAACTTCTGGGCGAGACGCGTGCCGGACTCAGCCGGCAGGCGCAGGGTCATTTCACCGCGCACCGTTGCGCCCGCCACCACCGTATACCACACGTCGGAGTCGGTCGCCGGCAGTGGCTCCGCAGAGATCTCGAACGCCATCGTCTGTCCGCAAACCTGCGAGAGCACCTGCTCCGTGCAGGTTTTCCAGGTTGCAAACCAGGCGCGCAGTTCGGGCGTCAGTTCTTGGCCTGCGGCTTCGGTCATAGATCACCCGGCGGCGCTAGGGCGGGTTCCAGGGAAAGCACGCGCGCGGCGCGGCGGTTGTTCACACGCACGGGCAGGGCAGAACACAAGCGCACTTCGTCCACCAGCAAGAGCGCCGGCGCCAAGGCGCTCCTGGGAAAAGACAGCACGGTGCCCGGTTTTAAATCCGCCAGCGCCTGCAGCGGCACCGGCAGGCGGGTGGCGGAGAGCTCTATCTGGAAAGAGGCCTCGAGCAGCTTTTTCTGGATGCGGTGGCGGGCTTCGACCGGACCGTGCGGCCGCTGGTAGCTCATGTCCGCGGAAATCTTTCGCAGCAGTGCGTTGGAAACTACGGCGGGGACAGCCAGGTTCAGTGTGCCACGGGTCTCCGTCATTTTAACTTCCAGGCTCAGACAGAGGGTTTTTTCCTCAGGAACCATCAAACGTTGGGCCTGCGAAACCTGCTGGCGCTCGCCAAAATTAAACTCGAGCGCGATCGCGTGCCAGGTCGTTTGCAGTTCCCGGCAGATGATGCGTACGATGCTTTCGAGGACCTGCTCTTCGATTTCCGTGATCTCGCGGCCCAGATCGCCGCCCTTGCCCTCGCCTCCCAGCAGAAGATCAATGATCGGGGAATGACGCAAAGGCCCGCGCCAGCGGATGATCGGGCACGGGCACCGGAACCTCGGGTGTGGGACAGGACGTTGGCATGAATGTCATCTCTTGCAAAAGGGATGCCAGCCGCGCCGCGATCGGCTTAGAACACTCTCACCGGCAACCTGGTAACGTGCAACGTTACGGTTGCAGATGGCCCATTTCCTGGCTGTGAAAACTGGACTGGGGCATCAGCATGTGTTCCGGGCGGATCAGCAGCTCATCTTCGGAAAGGATGAGCGCGCGTTCGATCACATTCTGCAATTCCCGAACGTTGCCAGGCCAGGGATGCGCCTTGAGCAGTTGTGCGCCTTCCGCGGACAACTCCGGTGCCGGCGGGCGCAGCGCAAGTTTTTCCAGAAAAAGCCGCGCCAGTTGCACGATATCTTCCGGCCGCTCGCGCAAAGGTGGAATCTCCATGGGAAATGCGCAGAGCCGGTAATACAGGTCTTCGCGGAACTTGCCCTTCCGCACCAGGGCTGGCAGGTGCGCGTTGGTGGCGGCGATCACGTGAGTATCCACCCGCACCACCTCGCAGCTGCCCAGCCGTTGCAGTTCTTTCTGCTCCAGAAAGCGCAGCAGCTTCGGCTGCAGGCTGGGTGGCATCTCGCCAATCTCATCGAGGAACAGGGTACCGCCCTGCGCCGTCTGGATTCTCCCCCCGTAGGATTGCATGGCCCCCGTGAATGCCCCGCGGGTGTGTCCGAAGAGCTCGGACTCGAGGAGCGCCTCAGGAATCGCCGCGCAGTTTATGACCACAAACGCGCGGCCGGCGCGCGGGCTCAGACTATGAATAGCGCGCGCCACGAGCTCCTTGCCGCAGCCCGTCGGACCGGTGATCAAGACGGTGGTGTCGCGTCGCGCCAGTAGCCGGGCGGCGCGATACACCGGCTGCATCTTGCGCGAGCTCCCGACCATTCCGGGCAACGGGGCTTGCGGGCTGGAGCTGATGTCGGCAGTACGGGCGGGCGGCTGCCTTGGTCCTTCCGGCACGGTCTCGGGAATTGTCGCGCTCGCCTCGCTTGAGGGTGGTATTTCCCCGCCATTCTCGGAATCGAGCAACACCACCTCGATTCCCGGAAACCGTTGCCGGACGGTCTGGCTTAACTCTTCCGCATTCAGGTCAGGGAGCGAGCGGTCCAGAAAAAGCACCTGCCAAAAGCCGTTCTCCAGATGGCCGAGAGCTTCCGCTCCTCCGCTGGCCTGTTCCACCCGCCGGTCGGGAGAACGCAGACTTTCGAGGACGCGCTGGCGCACCACGCTGCTGGGGCTGGCCACCAGGATGTGATCCGCATAATTCGGTATGAGAGGTAGGCCGGTCATACCGATACATTTGAACCTGCTTCGATTAGAAAAGGATTAGATGGAGATTAGAAGACTCTATCCGTTGGAAACTGTCGTGCCTCGGCGGGCTTAACTTTTGCTTTACAAGCTGCGTCGTTTCTGCATTCCGGACGTTGTCTCCCAAAGGCAGCGATCTCGACGCCCTCAACGGGTGGGATTCAAGTCCCAACCTACCTCTGCACGAACACCAGCTCACCGTTTTCGACCTTGATGTCCCTGACGTTGTCCGGGAGCTTCAACTGATCGCGCTGCTCCATCAGTTTTTTCTGCAAGGCATCGTTGACGAGCGCGACCGGTACGTTGAGGTCACCCACCTTGACCTCGGTGGCCTCGAAGGTGGCATAGCCATCTTTGGCGCCGAGATGTCCGGCGAGCGTGAGGTAAACGTCCTTCCCCGCGATCTGGGTGAGGAACTGGCCGCGCACGATGTCGCCGTCCATAGAAACCTGATAGTCCTTGATGTTGGGCACCGTGCCGGGGAATTCGGTCGTACTGCCCGCAACTGGCGAACTGGAAGACGACGTTCCACCAGCGTTCGTGGGTGTAGTGGCCGTGGGCATCAGGCCGGTGGCCTGGGCCAGCGCGGCGGTCAGCTCACCGGCATTCATACGGACTTCGCCCGCGCCTTCGCCCGGCGCCTTGGGCTGCTCCAGCCGGTTCACTTTCTCCTGGAAGGATTGCGCGTTGGCGGCGACCGCAGCCCGAGAGGGCGGCGCCGCCACCGGAGCAGGCTTCCGCAACACCAAAACGAGCGTAAAGACCGAGATTGCAAGCGTCGCCAGGCTGATGATCCGCTGCCACTTCAAGAGACACCTCCGCTGCTGAAACAATGGTATCTGCACGGAAGTGGGAGGCTTAGATGACGGAGGTGCTGGCACTAGAGCGGTTTCCGGGGCGCGGATATGGCAGCCCGCGCACACCGAAGAGGAGCCAACCGAGTTCATGAAGCCGTAAACGGTAAAGGCGAACAGCGGATAGCCGCCTCACTCCACAATCGCCAGCACATCCCCTGCGTTCACATTGGCGCCCTGGGCGGCCAGGATTTTCCGCACAATTCCCTTTTTTGGCGACTTGATTTCGTTTTGCATCTTCATGGCTTCCACCACCACGACGCCCTGGCCAGCCTCGACTACGGATTTCTCGCTCACCAGCACCCGCACAATCCTTCCCGGCATGGGAGCCACCAGCTTCCTGGGACCTCCCTCGTCCCCCGCCCCATCTCTGCGCGACCGCAGCGAGCGCGGATCGCGCAACTCCACGGCGAATCGCGTGCTGCCCACCCACAGATGAAGATCAGTCGCGGTCTGTTCGCGCTTAATCTCGTAAGAACGCCCATCCACCAGCAGGGACAGCACGTCCGGCCGCGGCACCACCGCGTCCACTTTCATTTCTTGCCCATCCAGGCGGCACTTCCACGCGCCATCGGCTTTTTCGAGCTCCAGGCGATGCGGCTTGCCGTCCACTGTGACTTCGTAAACCATAAGATGATCAGCGCAGCGCTTCCGAGCGCCCCTTTTGTTTCCAGTTGGAGGGCGCGGGAGATGTTCCGCCCGCACTTCCGTTCTTGAATTCGGCAGACACCGGCTCCAGAACCACAAACAGACCCGCCGCGATGGCAGCGATCAACTGCCCCGACTCCGGTTCCACTGTAGCCTTCTTTCCCTTGGCTAGCAGACGGTCGAGGTAGCCAGTATCGAGTCTTCCCGCCAGAAAATCGGAGTCCCGCAAGATGCGCTCGAACAACGAAATATTGGTCTTGATGCCAGCGACGAAGTATTCATGGAGCGCCCGTTGCAGCCGCATGATGGCCTGTTGCCGGTCCGTCCCGTAGCCGATCAGCTTGGCCAGCAGCGGGTCGTAGTCCAGCGGCACAGTCCAGCCTTCGTACATGCCGCTGTCGCGCCGAATCCCCGGTCCCGAGGGCGCGAGCAGCAGCGTGATCTTGCCCGGACTCGGAAAGTAATTGTTGTCGGGATCCTCCGCATAAATACGGCACTCAATGGCATGGCCCCGGATCTTTACCTCCTGCTGTGCAAAGGGCAGCTTCTCACCCGCCGCGATCCGGATCTGCAGGTGCACCAGGTCGAGCCCAGTGATCAGTTCCGTCACCGGATGCTCCACCTGCAGCCGCGTGTTCATTTCCAGGAAGTAGAAGTTGTTCTGCTGATCCACCAGGAACTCGACCGTGCCCGCGTTGGTGTAGCGGGCTGCGTGCGCGACCCGCACCGCTACTTCGCCCATGCGGCGCCGCATGTCGGCATCGACAATTGGCGAAGGCGATTCCTCCAGCACCTTTTGATGCCGGCGCTGAATGGAACACTCGCGCTCGCCCAGCCAGACGGTATTGCCGCGTTCATCGGCCAGCACCTGCATTTCGATGTGCCGGGGATTAATGATGGCCTTCTCGACATAGACTTCGCCATCGCCAAACGATCGTTGCGCCTCGCTCTGGGCGGCTTCCAGCGCCGATCGCAGTTCTGCGCGGGTAGGCACGAGCCGCATGCCTTTGCCGCCGCCACCGGCGGCCGCTTTCAGCATGACGGGATAGCCGATGCGCTCGGCCACGTTTTCACCTTCTTCGGGCGACTGCAAGCCCCGCGAGGTGCCGGGCACAAGTGGCACGCCGGCCTTTTCCATCTCCTGGCGGGCACGCGTTTTCGAGCCCATCATTTCCATCGAGCCCGGAGTCGGACCGATAAACTTCAGTCCGGCATCGGCGCAGGCCTGGGCGAACTTTGCATTCTCAGAGAGAAATCCATATCCGGGATGGATGGCCTCCGCTCCGGAGCGCCGGGCCACCTCAAGGATCTTGTCCACGCGGAGATAGGATTCGGCGGCGGGCGCGGGTCCGATGTGATAGGCCTCGTCCGCCTTACGAACGTGGAGCGCCGAGCGGTCCACATCCGAATAGACCGCGACCGACGCGATCCCCATCTCACGGCAGGCACGAATGATGCGCACCGCGATCTCGCCCCGGTTGGCAATCAGGATCTTCTTGAACATGCCCCCACCGCCCTCGATTCTACCTGCCGCGCATCGTGCTGTGCAGGCTGCAAATCACCTGCGGTGTGATCCAGCGCCTTTTGCATCCACCAAACAAAAAGGCCCCATCGCGTGAAGCGAGGGGCCTTTGTTCCGAGATGGAAAATCTATTGTTTCTGATCCATGACGATGCCACCGGTGCCGGGCTGCTTTTCCGCCTTGGCTTTCTTGGTGGCCATCGTCTTGTCCACCCAGTCGTCGGCGGTCTTCAGATCGGCCGCGCGCGCCGCCGGATCATCGCACTGGATGTCGGCGCGTTCGCGATACATCAGGTTCATGTAGGCCATGGCGTCATCGTAGTCCGGACGAAGCTGCAGCGCTTTCGTTAGATTGTCGACGCCTTCCTGAATGTTGGCCGAATTCTTCTCCCGTATCACGGCACAGACTTTCTTGTCCTTGGCGGGCAAAGAATCCTCGGCTTTCATCCCGAGTTTGGCGCGTTCTTCCTGGCGCGGCTGGTAGGTCTGGGTCCAGTCGATCACGGCCACCGAGTAATACGGTTCGGGATCGTTGGGGTCAAGTTCGGAAGCCTTCTTGTAATACTCCTTGGCCAGATCGAATTTCTTCATCTGCAGGTAGAGGTAGGCGATGCCCTTCACGCTGTTAATGTTCCTGGGATCGGCCTGCAACACGAGTTTGTACTGATCAATGGCCTGTTCCGCCATGCGGTTATTGTCGGGCGTGTCGGCGCCCGGGATGTACTGCTGGGCAAAGGCGGTGGCCAGATAGAGCCGGGCATTGATCAGCGTGGGATCGAGCGTCACGGCCTGCTGAAAGTGATCAATCGCCTGCTCGAATTTGTTGTTCTTGAATGCCTGTACCCCTTTGTTCAGCTGGTCGCGCGCCTTGAGCTTGTTACAGCCCGTGCCGAGAAGCAGCACCAGACCGGCGGCCAGTACCACCAGCAACTTCGCAGTAGTTTTCATCAGCGTTATGAATCTCCCTTGCCACGGAGTGGAAGAACCTGGGCAAGCGCGGACAGGCAAGGCACAAATGCGCTCGCAGCCTCGCCTGCTTCCCGCTTCATCACCCGGCGAGTATTCTAGCCGCCCGCCTCAATCTTGGCTGTGATCAGGCCGACTTTATCCACGCCGGCCGAGTGCGCGATATCGATCACATTGGCCACGTCCGCAAAGGGGATGTTGTCGTCCCCTTTCACGAACATGACTTTCTCTGCGCGCGTCTTGAAGATGTCGGTCAGGCGGCCCTGCAGATTTTCCCAGGTGGCTTCGTCCTGATTGATCTTCAGCGCCGGCGCCTGTCCCGGACCGCGATCGATCAGCTGCACCACGATGGTGCGATCGGGCGTCGGCGGCGGCTGCTTCTGGTTGGGTGGCGGCGGCTGCGGAACCAATGCATCCAGACCTTTGGGCGTCAGCGGTGTGATCACCATGAAGATGATCAGCAGCACCAGCAAGACATCGATGAGCGGCGTGACGTTAATGTTCGCGTTTTGACCCCCGCCCGAGCCAAGTGCCATTGCCATAGGTTGATCTCCTCGACTACTGCCCGCCCGTAGTGCCGGCCGGCGGGTTCAAGACTCCCGGCTTTGTTTTCTGATCGGTTAACAGGCCAAGCTGGTCCACGCCCGCGGCGCGAACATTATCTACCACCTCCACCACCCAACCGAACTTCGCGCGCGCATCAGCCTTAATGAAGACGCGCTTGTCGGTCTTGTTGGCCAGACGATCCTTGATCTTCTGCGTCAGGTCGTCCACCTTGATGGGGTCGGTACCGAAGAAAACCCTGCCTTCGCGGTTGACGGCCACCAGCAGCGCATCTTCCTTGTCGGCATCCGGCATCTGCTCCGGATTATTCACTCTTGCCATGTCCACGCTCACACCCTTCTGCAACATGGGTGTGACGACCATGAAGATAATGAGCAACACCAGCATCACGTCCACCATGGGCGTGACGTTGATGTCGGAGTTGACTTTAGCTCCTTCGTTTCGTAGCGCTAATGCCATAGAGATTCCTTTCCTGCGTTGAGGCTGCGCTCAGCTCCGTCGTCCCGATGTGGAGGAGCGGGCACCCCAGATCGGGGCGCCCCTCCGGCAACTCATGGTGGCGACTGCCGTCTCCGCGGCTTAAGACCGGCGCATACTCCGGCGCTTCAGGAAGTAGTCGATCAGTTCGCTGGAGGAGTTATCCATCTCCACGTCGAACGCTTCCACGCGCCCGGTCAGGTAGTTGAACATCATAACCGCTGGAATCGCCACGAACAATCCGACTGCGGTGGTTACGAGCGCTTCCGAAATGCCGCCCGCCACCGCCGCCAAGCCGGTTGCCTTTTCCTTGGCGATGCCGTTAAAGGCGTTCAGGATGCCGACCACCGTGCCGAACAGTCCCACGAAGGGAGCGGTCGATCCGATCGTCGCCAGACCACCAAGTCCGCGCTTGAGTTCGGCGTGGACGATCGCTTCCGTGCGCTCCAGAGCGCGCTTGGAAGCTTCGATGGTCTCGCCCGGAATTTCTCCCGGACTGTCCTGGTGAGCCTTGAACTCCATCAGGCCGGCTGTAACGACCTTGGCCAGATGGCTCTTCTTGTTGCGCTCGGCCACCTTGATGGCTTCGTCAATCTTGCCTTCGCGCAGAGCGCCCGCGACCGCTGGGGCGAACGAACGCGATTGGTTGCGGGCCGCGTTGAAAGCCATCCAACGGTCGATCATGACGCCGATCGACCAGCCCGACATGATGAACAGAATGATGACCACGGCCTTCGCCAGAAGCCCCATCTGCTTCCACAGCGAAATCGGGTCCCAACCGACCGAGCTCTCCTGAAAGAGCCAGGTGGCGAAAAGATGCATGTTGCAGAGTGCGATTGCTGCTAGGTTAACTACCATGAGTTGCTTTTCCTCCTCAGAACTCGTCTGAACTTGCCTCTGACCGCCCTCTCTCGATGCGCCCGCATCCCGCCGGGAACAGCCACCCAGACGCGGCGCTCCGCTGCTATCGCGCGAGCCCTGGTCCGCGCCGAACCTGTGCGGCCATGAAAAACCGTGGGCAGAACCAGCCCTCGGGTGAAGAACCACCCTGGCTTCCCGTCTCGGGAAAAGGTCGGACGGGGAGGGCCTACCGCCACCTGCCGGGGTTTAGCCTCCGGACAAGGTAAAGTTCACTACGACCTGCGTGTCCACCGCCACCGGCTCGCCATTCAGCAGATACGGCTTGTAGCGCCACTGCTTCACGGCTTCAATCGCCGCCGGCGCCAACATCGGGTGTCCGCTGATCAGCTGCAGGTTCTGAATCGTACCCTCTTTGCTGATCTCCGCCTGGAGCACAACCTGCCCCTGAATGCGCGCCTGCCGCGCCAAGGGCGGATAGTTGGGCTGCACCTTCTTGATCAGCAGACCGGTCGAAACACCCTGCGAGACACGAACGCGCTGCGGTGTCGCGACCTTGGGTATGTTTGCCGTGGAATTGATGATGCCGCCGATCACGCCGCCCATCTGGCCTCCCGGAACGCCGCCCGGCACACCACCCATAACGCCACCCCCCATCACTGGAGGCGCTTCCTCTTCCTTGATCATCTGCACTTTCTCTGGAATCTTGGTGGGCGTGCGCAGTTGGCCGTTGACGAGATCGCTCTGAATCTTGACCACTTTCACCACTGCGGCGGCCGGCGGCGGGGGCGGTGGGGGCGGTGGTGGCGGCGCTACCAGGAAGGTCATCAACTGTGTTTTAGGCAGCGCTTCGGTATAGATCAGTGGGATCAGGATCAATATTCCCAGGAGGCACATCTGCAGTACGAAGGACAATACCGTCGTGGCCCCTCGCTTGGTCTTGAATCTGTTTCCTGATTCGATAAGGCTATCTTCAAACATAGGCTTCTCCCAACATCAGACCCTACGTAACCTTAGACACCACCTGCTTCCTGTTTGCTCCCGCTTTCGGCTAATCCTGCCTCTCCGGGCAGGTCCATGATTGTACGCTAGTTAACTGCGTTTATACCTTCACTTTTTCTTTCGGCCGCTCCTGCCCGCCACCGGCCCTGACCGGCATGCTGATGTTCCTCTTGCCCCGTTCGGACCGCCATTCCTGGTAGGCCACCAGAATGGGAGCGGCAATCGCGATCGACGAGTACGTGCCGATCAGGATTCCGATCACCAGGGCGAAGCTGAATCCATGCAGCACCTCGCCCCCAAATAAGAACAGCGCAAGCACGGTAAGGAATGTCAGGCCCGCTGTCAAGATAGTTCGGCTTAAGGTCTGATTAATGCTCTTGTTGACGATGTCCGCCAGCCGCTCCCGCCGCAGCAGCTTGATGTTTTCCCGAATCCGGTCGAAGACCACGATGGTGTCGTTATTCGAGTACCCGATCAGGGTCAGGATGGCGGCAATCACGGTTAGCGAAATCTCCCAGTTCAGTAGCGAGAACGCTCCGACCGTAATCAACGTGTCGTGAAAAACCGTCAGCACGGCTGCCGCACCGTAGATCCATTCGAAGCGGAGGCCCAGGTAAACCAGCATTCCAGCCAAGGAGTAGATGGTCGCGAGGAAGGCCTGGTTCTGGAGTTGCTTGCCCACCTGCGGACCGACGATCTCCACGTTCCGCACGCCGAAGTCGGAAACGAAGAAACCCTCCTGCAATGACGCCACGGCTGCCGGATCTATGACCCCCTTCAATTCGTCAAGCGAGCCCAGCACGCCGCCTTTCTGCTTATCGCGGTAACCGACGATGGCCTGAGCCATAGCGGTATAGCGCTGGTTGGCCTCGGTGCCCAGACGGAGCGGGTCCTTCTCCAGCAGGTAATTCACAATTGTCAAAGAACTGGAGTTATTCAGATCCTGCTTGCCCGCCGGCGCGTTGCTTTGCAACGCCTGGATAATCTGCGTCTTGCCCTTGTCGAGTGCCTGTTCGCTGGTCTCCTGAATATCGAGCGCGATCAGCACCTCGTTGCTCGCGGGCGGACCGTAAGCCTGGACCCGCGCGTTTTTCAATCCCGCGCGCGTCAGCTCCGCGTGAATCCCAGCCGGGTCCGGCGTATGCGCGTACTTCACATAAACCAGTGTGCCACCGCGGAAGTCCACCCCCAGCGGAATGCCATGCCAGAACAGCATGGAGAATATCCCCGCCAGGCTGAACACCAGCGAAAAAGCGAGAAAGTACCACTTTTTGCCGAGAAAATCTATGTTTGTATTTCTGAAAAATTCCACGCTGCTTTTCGATCCCTTCAAAAATCTGCTCTTCGCTATTCGCTATTCGCCAGTCGTTGGGCTTTCGCGACCGGCGAACAGCGAATAGCGAACAGCGTCTTCTAAATACTCAGTGCTTCGCCGCGCTGCTTCCGGCTCAACACCCAATCAAAAATCGCCCGCGAGACAAACACAGCGGTAAACAGGTTCGCCGCCAGACCAAACACCAGGGTGGTGGCAAACCCGCGCACCGGTCCAGTGCCGAAGATGAACAGGATGGCCGCCGACACAATGGTAGTCACGTGCGTATCCACGATGGTGATCCAGGCGTGGCTGAAACCCTGCTCCACCGCCGAAGGCGGCGTCTTGCCATTTCGGAGCTCTTCCCGGATACGCTCGAAAATCAGAACGTTCGAGTCCACACCCATGCCGACCGTCAGGATCACCCCGGCAATTCCAGGCAGCGTGAGCACCGCCCCGAAGTAGCCCATGAATCCCAGCAGGATGATCAGGTTCAGGATAAGCGCGATGTCGGCGTTGATGCCCGCTCCCCGGTAGTAGACCAGCATAAAGAGGAGCACCGCCACCATGCCGACGATCGCCGCCCGCACACCAGAACGGATCGAATCCGCACCCAGCGAAGGCCCGACTGTGCGCTCTTCCAGATACTTGATGCTGGCCGGCAGGGCGCCCGATCGCAGCACCATCGACAAGTCGCGCGTCTGCTGCTCGGTAAACCTTCCGTTGATCACGCCGTTGTCGCGAATGGCGTCCCGAATCACCGCGACCTCTTGCACCTTGTTGTCGAGCACGACCGCGAGGCTGTCGCCCACGTGCGCAGAAGTGAAGGAATAGAACTTGCGGCCGCCTTCACCGCTCAGAGTGAACTTCACCGCCGGCTGCCCATTTTCGTCACGGCTGGCCTGAGCGTCGCGCAGGTCGCGTCCGGTTACAGCCGAAGCTCTCGAAATCAGGTACCACACTTCGCCGCCTTCATCGCGCGTCGCGCCGATGCTGCGGCCCGGCAGCAACACCGCATCCGGAGGCAGCACGCCCCCATGCTCCTGCAACGCCTGCTGTTGGCTCGAATAGGGCCCACCCAGCGACTGCTTGATCTCCAGCATCGCCGTGGACTGCATAATCTCTTTCACACGCGCCGGATCGTCCACGCCCGGCAACTGCACCAGAATCTGGTATTGCCCCAGCCCGTGTTCCTGAATGACCGGCTCGCTCACGCCCAGCTGGTCAATGCGGTTGCGGATAGTCTCAATCGCCTGCTCGACGGCGCGATTCTTGAGCTCGGCCAGGCTCTGCGGCTTCATGGTCAGCGTCCAGGAATTTTCCGCGCCGGAATTCAGGTTGTACTCGGGCAGGCGGTCGTTGACGATGGAGCGAAGGTCGGAACTCTGCTCCGCCAGCACCCCCTTGATTACAACCATGTCCGGATGGTTCACCGGATCGGGCTTGCTGATTTCCGCATAATTGATCTTGCGCGCGCGCATGTCTTCCTTGAGGCGCGCCATGACGTTATCGGAGTCCACGTTGACCGCGTCATTCACCTGCACCTGCAGGATGAGGTGCGTCCCGCCCTTGAGATCGAGGCCGAGGTGAATGCGGTCCGCGACCGACGCCAGCAGCCCCTTGCCCGACCATTCCTTCGGGATACCAAAGATCCCCAGCACAAACAGCAGCAGGATCCCGAGGATGATTCCCAATTTCCAGGTAAGAGTCTTCTTCATAAAAAACCAGTCGCTAGGCCCTAAAGCTTCGAGCTACGAGCCGCGAGCCGCGAGCTTTGAGCAACCTCTAGCTCGGAGCCCCTGGCTCGGAGCTCGTAGCTCTACCACCAACGACTATTTTCCTTCCTCCGCCGTCGTCACCGACACCACCGACGCCCGGCTGACTTCCAGCTTCAGATTGTCCGGCGGCACGCGCAGCGTAACTGCGTCATCCTTCAGGCTCATGATCGTCCCCCGCAGACCACCGCTGGTCGTGACCTTGTCGCCGGTTTTGAGTTCGCCCAGCATCGCCTGCCACTTCTTTTGCCGCCGCTGCTGCGGCATAATTAGCAGGAAATAAAAGATCGCGAAAATGAAGAGCAGGGGCGCAATGGTCAGCAGACCCGACCCGCCGACGCCTGAACCCTGCAACCACACCGCCAATCCAGCGCGCACACCCGTCACAATTGTTTCGCCTGCCAAGTTGACCCTCTGGAACGAACTAACTGGGTAACACTCTTCCCAGCCGTGGCAGTCTGAAGCACCCTCTCTGGGGCGGCCGTGGAAAACTCCGCACGAATTTGCTTCTGTCGCTGCTTACCTGCGGGATTTTTCTCTTCTTCTTAGGTCGGATGCCCTTCAGTTTCAGGCTTGACCGGGGATGCCCATCTACGACCTTGGTCGAGACGGCACAGAAGGAAAACGAGCCTTATCCCCAAGTTGAATAGAATGCCGGACCGCCCGCATGGTGTCAAGGTAGTAGCTTACATTGTGGACCGAGTTCAGGACCTGAGCCAACAGTTCGTTGGATGCATAAAGGTGCCGCAAATAGGCCCGCGAATACCGCCGGCACACGCGGCACCCGCACTTCGGATCAAGCGGACTTTCATCCTGCGCGTACTGCGCCTGCTTGATCGAAACCTTCCCCTCCGACGTGAACAGCAGTCCATGCCGGGCCGCCCGCGTGGGCAGAACGCAATCCATCATGTCCACGCCCATCTGCGCGTACTCCACGATCTCTTCTGGAGTGCCGACCCCCATCAGATAGCGCGGCTGGTCGGCCGGCAGATGCTCCAAAGTGGACGCGACGATCTCCCGCGTAAGCTCCCGCGGCTCGCCTACGCTCAACCCGCCGATGGCATACCCCGGAAACCCAATCTCCATCGTCCGCAGCGCCGACTCCCGCCGCAGCTCCCGATCCATCCCCCCCTGCACAATCCCAAACAAGGATTGGGTCTGATCGGCCCGCGCGCCATCCCCCAAACCATTTTCATCCCGAGCGGAGCGAGGGATCTGCAATTCCTGACGGCTGACAGCTGACGGCTGACGGCTGCTCCACGGCACCTCGTTCTTGTGCTCCTCAAAATAGCGTTTAGACCGTTCCGCCCAGCGCAGCGTCAGTTCCATCGACGCGCGCACCCGTTCCCGCTCCGCCGGATACTCCGTGCACTCATCAAACGTCATAATGATGTCCGCACCCAGGCCGATCTGAGCTGCAATGGCGCTCTCCGGGCTGAAAAAGTGAGAAGAGCCATCGAGGTGCGATCGAAACGTGACCCCCTCTTCACTGACCTTGCGCAGCTCATTCAAGCTGAAAACCTGGAACCCGCCCGAGTCTGTGAGGATCGCCCGATCCCAAGACATGAACCCGTGCAGGCCGCCCATCCGTCGGACCGTTTCGACTCCCGGCCGCAGGTAAAGATGATAGGTATTGCCGAGCAGAATCTGGACCCCAAGTTCCTCAAGCAAGTCCTGTGGAACTCCCTTGACCGACGCCAGGGTTCCAACGGGCATGAACACCGGGGTTTCGATCTCGCCGTGAGGCGTGGTGAGCCGCCCGGCGCGGGCCGGGCCGTCCGTCGCCTCAATCTGGAATTGGAAGGACACAGAGGAGGATTCTAAAGGAATTGCAGAAGGCAGACTGCTGAAGCTACGACTACACGTCATTGCTCCTTGTCTCGCTAGCGGTATTCTCCCGGTTTCTTTCCCCGTTTGCTTCAGACCCAAGGCCCACTCTCACTGAAACGATTTCCTCTTTCAGTGCACTATCTACCAGCCGAAAGACGTTGCCGCGTGATGGCTGGGGAGGGTGTGATGGACGCCAGAATGGTGCTGTTTTTCATGACCGCTCTAGCTGGATTCATAATGATTGCCGGAGGAATGTGGCTAATCTACAAAGAAAAAATCTATATCGACCGTGAATCGAATAAGCCCATTGAGGTGAAGCTCCCGGGGAATTTCAGCTTCAGCAGCAATTACCCTGCGCTGGCGTTGTTTGCTCTGGGATTTTTTCCTCTCGTGTATCCCTTTCACGAACTTCCCCAACTGACAAAATACATTCTGGTAAGAAACGTGAAGATCAAAGGATCGGTCCAGTCGGATGCGTACCCAGCGCTTGTGTACGCAGCTCGAACACCCTACCCCGTGGAGAAAACGCAAGATGGATTCAATCTTGCAGTCCCCGTGATCAAGGGGGACGAAGAATATCGAGTGTTACTCATTGTGAACGGGCATGTGGTAGACGCTCAGACAGTTTCGGCAACAACGAGCGATGAAATAATGGTGCAGTTCAAACCTCTGATTGTCGATCCTCCCCAATACAAGGCAGAGATCGCGCCTTTGCCCGCCGATTACAAGTAGAGGAGAAATCTATGCTGAGACGCGTTAGCAGACTTGCCATGGCTGCTTTTCTAGCGGGAAACCTCTTGCTGACAGCTGCCGCCCAACAGCTCAACGACTTGGGCGGGCGTGTGTTCGAAGCCCCGAACAATCGAGGTATTGAGAATCTCGAGATAAAATTGACTCCTCCAACTAGTTCAGCCCTACCCGTTAGGATTGCCACTACCGATCAAAATGGGCAATTTCGTTTTGCCCAGGTGAAACAGAGCCATTACCTGCTCGAAGTCTCACAGGGGCCCAGCCTGCTCTACAGAGCCGAAATCGACACTGGAAGACAGAACCAGATCGAGATTCCCCTGCAAGACGTTGACGACTGTTGCGCAGAGTTCCTGAGGCGGCGTTAATTCCCTGTTTATCAGGATGGAACTGGCCATCAATTCGCCATCAAAAACTCTGGATTTTGGGACTGCAACCGTGGCCTATTTCCGATACTCGTTCTTGACTACCTCTCCGCCCTTCATCACAAACCGCACCCGCTCCAGCGTAGTCACATCCGCCAGCGGATCGCCATCGACAGCAACAATGTCCGCCCACTTGCCCGGCTCAATCGTCCCAACCTTGTCGGACCATCCCAGCAAATCGGCATCGTTGATGGTCGCCGACTGGATCGCCTGCAACGGCGTCAGCCCCAGCTTCACCATGACCGCGAATTCATGCGCGTTCATCCCATGCGGATACACCGCAGCATCAGTGCCGAACCCGACTTTCACTCCCGCAGCAAACGCCCGCGCCACATTCTTCCTCGCGGCCGGCATCACGTCCCGTCCCTTCGCAATCAGATCGGGCGGCGTGCCGATTCTCTCGGCATTCTCAAAGAACCAGTCCGCCAGATAGAGCGTCGGCACCAGGTAAGTGCCGTTCTTCTTCATCTCGGCAATGGCCGCGTCGTCAATGTACGACCCGTGCTCGATCGAGTCCACGCCCGCCATCGACGCCCAGCGGATGCCCTCCGCCCCGTGCGCATGCGCCGCGACTTTGCGTCCCAGCCGGTGCGCGTCGGTCACAATCGCCTTCATCTCGTCGAGCGTGTACTGCGAGTGCTGCGGATTGTCGCCTTTGGAAAGCACTCCACCCGTGGCGCAGACTTTGATCAGGTCGGCGCCGTACTTGATGATCTCGCGGGTCTTGTGCTGGACGGCCTCGACGCCGTCGGCGACTCCGCCGCTCGTCGCGTGGTAGTCAAACGGCAGCAGGTTATTGTCGCAATGTCCCCCGGTGATGCTCAGCGCCGGGCCACTCACCAGCATGCGCGGCCCAGGCACATCCCCGGCATTCACCGCATCGCGTAGGGCAACGTCCGCATAGCCGCTCGCGCCCACGTTGCGAATCGTGGTGAAGCCCGCTTCCAGCGTAACCTTCGAGTTGTGCGCACCAATCAGAGCCTCGCGCGGCACCGAAATCGCCAAACGCGAGTAGCCGAAATTGGGATTGAACGTGATGTGCGTGTGCGCGTCGATCAGCCCGGGAAGGACCGTGGCATTGGGCAGCTCGATGACGGTCGCGCCCGCGGGAACCTGCGCGTCGGAGCCCACGCTCGTGATCTTGTCGCCCTGAATGACGATGGTCTGACCGGTGAGCGTCTTGCCGGTCTTCACGTCGAGCAGTCGCCCGGCGTGGATCACGACTGCCTTCGGAACCGCGGCCGTCTGCGCCCAGCACAGGCCGGCCAATACAAGGAGTAGGACCAACGCACCCAGCCAACGATTGAGTTTCATTCCATCCCCCCACGAGAAAGTTGATCGGGTACATTACATCTGAGGCATGGCGCTGCGCAACTCAGCTTCAAACCCGATCCCCTCCGGCGTGCGCGCCGTAGCCGCGCTGTTTGCTCTTTGCGGAGTCTACCTGGGTATCGTCGCTATCTTGATGCTCGCCCACCCCGGCCTGATCTCGATGGCCGCCGGCGCTCCCTTGCTCTTCGGCCTCGAATTAACCGGCCCCTACATGTTCCTGCTGATCGCGGTCGCTGCGGGCGGAATTGCGTGGGGCCTCATGCGCCTCAACAACATCATGCGGCACGCGGCGATCCTCGCCGCATGCGCTGGGATCGTAATGCTAGTCCCACCGGTTTCCGGGGCAGTGATGGCGGTACAACTGAAGGCACTGGTTCTCGGCGGACTCGGCATCATCATCCGCGTGATGGTCGCATGGTACCTGTCACAAGGCCACGTAGCAGATCAATTCAAGGCGCCACCACGAACCACGTAGGCCCGGACGCCCTCGTCCGGGCGGTCGAGCGAAGCTCGACGGGGCGGATTGCTTTCGGGCACTCCATTTACAGAAGGAAAATCTGCGAAACTCTGTGGGCTGGGCAGGTGAGGGCACCTGCCCCTACGTGGTCCTTGCCTAATCCGCGGAAAAGAAGTTCACTTCTTCGCCCCCGCCGGCTCCTTCTCCCCCACCCGCTTGCTGACCGCGAACATCATCTTGCCCGCTTTCTTGTCCGCATCCACCACCACATGATCCCCGTGCAGCACCTCGCCGTCCAGAATCTTCAGCGCCAGCGGATCCTGCACCAGCTTTTGAATAGCCCGCTTCAGCGGACGCGCTCCAAAATTCGGATCGTATCCCTCAGTGAAGAGCAGTTCTTTGGCGGCATCGGTCAGCTCGAGCGAAATCTTGCGCTCCGCCAGCAGACGTCGCACGTCTTCCAATCGCAGATCGACGATCTTGACCAGCTGCTCCTTGCCCAGCGGACGGAAAATAATGATGTCGTCTACGCGGTTCAGAAACTCCGGCTTGAAATGCCCGTGGAGCGCGGTCATCACCAATTCGCTGGCGCGCTCGAACGCATCGGGAGACAGTATGTTCTCCGCCTGCAAGTACGCCGACCCCAGGTTCGAGGTCATGATGATCACGGTGTTCTTGAAGTCCACGGTGCGGCCTTTGCCGTCGGTGAGGCGGCCGTCGTCCATGATCTGCAGGAGCACGTTGAACACGTCCGGATGCGCTTTCTCGATTTCGTCGAACAGCACCACTGCATACGGACGTCGTCGTACCTGCTCGGTCAGCTGGCCACCTTCCTCATACCCGACATACCCCGGCGGCGCGCCGATCAGCCGCGACACGGCATGCTTCTCCATGTATTCCGACATGTCGATGCGCAGGAGCGCATGTTCATCGTCAAACAGAAATTCAGCCAGCGCCCGCGCCAGTTCCGTCTTGCCGACGCCCGTCGGACCGAGAAAAATGAACGAACCGATCGGACGCTTGGGATCGCTCAGCCCCGCGCGCGAACGCCGGATTGCGTTCCCCACACGCTCTAGCGCCGCATCCTGGCCTACCACCCGCTGTCGCAGGCGGTCTTCCATGCTGATCAGCTTCTTGACTTCTCCCTCGAGCATCTTCGAGACGGGAATGCCCGTCCACTTCGAAACGATGCGCGCGATGTCCTCTTCGTCCACTTCTTCTTTCAGCATGCGGCTGGACTTGCCTTCCATCTGCGCCGTGAGCTTCTTCATTTCCTCTTCCGTCTGGCGGATCAGCCCATACCGGATCTGCGCCACGCGTTCCAGATTCCCCTTGCGCTCTTCCGCAGCCTCTTCGGTCTTGAGCTGCTCCAGCTTTTCCTTCAGCCCGCGGATGCGCGTGATCAGCTCTTTCTCCTGCTTCCACTTTGCCTTGAGCGCATTCGATTGCTCGCGGATCCCGGCCAGCTCTTTCTCCACCGCCGCCAGACGCTCCCGCGAATTCGCGTCGTCTTCCTTCTTGAGTGCCTGCTTCTCGATTTCGAGTTGCGTCGCGCGCCGCTCGAGCTGATCGATCTCGGTTGGCATGGAGTCGATCTGGATACGCAGCGAAGCCGCTGCCTCGTCAACCAGGTCAATGGCCTTGTCGGGCAGGAAGCGGTCGGAGATGTAGCGATGCGACAGGGTCGCCGCTGCCACGATGGCGGAATCCTTGATGCGCACGCCGTGATGCACTTCGTACTTTTCCTTCAGCCCGCGCAGAATGGCAATTGTGTCCTCAACGGACGGTTCGCCCACGAAGACCGGCTGGAAGCGCCGCTCCAGCGCCGCATCTTTCTCGATGTATTTGCGATATTCGTTCAGCGTGGTCGCTCCAATCGCGCGCAGCTCTCCGCGCGCCAGCGCCGGCTTCAGCATGTTCGAAGCGTCAATCGCGCCTTCGGACGCGCCCGCCCCGACCAGCGTGTGCAATTCGTCAATGAACAAGATGACCTGTCCCTGCGAGTCTTCAATCTCCTTGAGCACCGCCTTCAGCCGGTCTTCGAACTCGCCGCGATACTTCGCGCCTGCCAGCATCGCACCCAGGTCGAGCCCTACGACGCGCTTGTTCTTCAACACCTCGGGCACGTCGCCCGAGATAATTCTCTGCGCCAGTCCTTCGACGATGGCAGTCTTGCCCACGCCCGGCTCGCCGATCAGCACCGGATTATTTTTCGTACGCCGCGAAAGCACCTGCACCACGCGCCGGATTTCCTCGTTCCGCCCAATCACCGGATCGAGCTTGCCGCGGCGCGCCAGCTCCGTCAGGTCCTTGGCATAGCGCTCCAGCGCCTGGTACTTCGCTTCCGGATTCTGGTCCGTCACTTTCTGCGAGCCGCGCACCGCGATCAAGGCTTTGAGAATCGCATCATGCGTCGCCCCGTGCCTTGCCAGCAATTCCTGCGCGGGATCGCGCTTCAGCGCGGTGGCCGCCAGCAGCAAGTGTTCGGTGGAGACGTATTCGTCCTTGAAGTTGTCCGCCTCTTTGAAAGCTTTGTCCAGGAGCTGGTTGATCTGCGACGACATCGTAGGCTGCGCGGCCGCGCCCGAGACTTTCGGCAGCTTCTCGATCTGCGCATAAATGTCGCTGAGCACGCCCTGCGGACCAATGCCGATCTTCTCCAGCACGGGCGGGACAATGCCTTCCTTGTCCTCAATCAGCGCCGCCAGCAGATGCACTGGCAGCAGCTCAGGATTGCCGTGCTCGGACCCGAGTTCGCCCGCGCGCTGCACCGCCTCCTGCGCTTTCACTGTGAATTTGTCCCAACGAATGGCCATGACTTCCACTCCTGCCTGAATCTAGAATGCCAGATCCGATTGGTAATGGGTAATTTGTAATTGGTAATTGAAGGCTACTACATCCGCAATTACCAATTACAAATTGCAAATGAAACGGGAGGCGCCGAGCCTGCCGCCTCCCGCCAAACTAACCACTAACCACCAATTACTGGCCACTGCCCTTAGGCCGCCTTGCTCGGCCCCTTGGCTTCCAGGGTCTTGCTGCCGACGTTCACTTTGATCTGCTTCGGCTTGGCTTCCGCCTTCTTGGCCCGCTGGATCTTCAGCACGCCCTTGTCATAGTCGGCCTGAACCTTCTCGGCATCGACCGTGCTGGGCAGACTGAAGGAGCGGGTGAAGCTGCCATACTGACGCTCCACACGGCGGTAGTTCTCTTCTTTTTCTTCCTTCTCGAACTTGCGCTCGCCGTGCACGGTCAGGGTGTTGTTCTCGATCCGGACGTCAATGTCCTTCTCGTCAATCCCCGGCACTTCGATCTTGAGGGTGATGTTGTGCTCGTCCTCATAGACGTCCACGGGCGGTGCAAAGGTCGAGGTGGTCATGGCTTCTTCCCGGCCTTCCGTTCCTTGTCCCTGCGATTCGCGGAACAGACGGTTCAAGCGGTCCTGAATGGTAACGAACTCACGGAAAGGATCCCAACGGGTAATCAGCGTCATAACAAAATCCTCCTGCTTTGAAGATTGGTTGAGAGCTGCTACAGCTCTATCAGATGCTGCATTATCGTAACCGAAGCATAAAATATGAGTTCATTATTGTCAAGTATAATATATCATTATTTTTCAATTACTTACTTCAACAATTAGGCACTTCAGGTAGCCAGTTTCGGGCACATTCAGCAGGATCGGGTGATCCTTGGCCTGGCCTCGGCTCTCCAGAATTCGCGCGGAGCGATGGACATCGGCGGCAGCCGCAGACACGGTTTCGAGGAAGTCCAGCGCGCCCACGTGGAACGAGCACGAGCACGTCACCAGGATCCCTCCCGGACGCAGCATCTTCAGCGCCCGCAGGTTGAGTTCCTTGTATCCGCGCAGGGCCTTTTCGAGGTCTCGCTTGCTCTTGGCGAAGGCGGGCGGATCCAGAACGATCGTGTCGTAGTGTCGTTTGGCCGCCGCATAGTCTTTCAGCAGATCGAAAGCATTGCCTTCGATCCACTCCAGCTCGCGCCCATTGAGCGCCGCATTCTTTTCCGCCATCTCGAGCGCCGGACGTGAGCTGTCCACCCCGGTCACACTCGCACAGCGCGGCGCCAGGTGCAATGCGAACCCGCCCTGGTAGCAGAAAACGTCGAGCGCCTCGCCGTGCGCATGCCGCGCCGCCGCTGCGTAGTTTTCCCGCTGATCAAGGAACCCCCCGGTCTTCTGCCCTTCCAGCCCGTCGTAGTGAAAGCGCACGCCGTCCGCCGCCCCGCCGTCCACCAGCCCGGAGTTCATCGTGATGACGGTCGAACTCTGCTCTCCCCACAGCAGTCCAGACTTCCGCGGCGGCAATTGCTCCAGCTCGCGAATCCGGCTGTCCACCCGCTCCACAATCCCCGCAGGTTTGAGCTCCTCGGCGAGAGTCTTCACGACGGCCGTCCGCACCGGTTCCGCATCCATGGCCTGCGTCAGAATCTGCACCGAGACCACATCGTGGTAGCGATCGACGATCAGCCCCGGCAGGAAGTCCGCTTCGCTGAAGACCACGCGGTAGGCATCTGTGTTTGAAACGATGCCTTCCCGGTAGGAAATCGCCGCCCGAATCCGTTCTGAGACCAACTCGGGCAGGTCGGCCACCTCCGCGCGCGAAATCATGCGAATCGCGATCTGCGACGAGCTGCTGTAGAGTGCCGTTCCAAGAACCTTCCCGCGCTCATCGGTCACGCCCACCAGCGCGCCCGGCGGCACATCGGAGGCGGCCGCAATGTCAGACCGATAGACCCAGACGTGCCCGCTCTTCAATCGAGCGGCGCCGCGCGGCGAAAGCTTTACGGAGAATCGCGCCTCAGAAACGGGCGCAGGCGTCTTCTTCGACATGCATAGATGTTAACCGCAGAGTCCGAGAGTAGAGGGAGCGTAAACTCTAGGAGAGAAGGCGCCAACGCTCTTTACGCGGCGAAGTCGCCCCCACACTCGCCGTCACCGCTCCCGTCATCACCTTCTTGAACGCCGCCTGGAACTGCTCCATTTCCGGGTGCGTCCCCACGGTGATCCGCGCGTAGGTCGGCCACAGCGGCCAGATGCGCCCGATGTACACCTTCTGCGCCGCCATGGCATCAATCACTTGTTTCGCCGGCCGTTTCGTATCCAGCATGAAGCAGTTCGACTGCGAACGAACGTAGGAATACCCGTTCTGATCGAGCCACTGAAAAACTTCTTCGCGGACGTCTGCGTTGATCGTCTTCCGCTCCGCTACCAGCCCCGTGTGCTTGAGACTGGCGGAAGCCGCAACCATGGCGGTAATCGGCATGAAGTTCCCGCCGCCATACATGTACATCTTTTCCAGCAGATCCGGTCGTCCCAGCGCAAACCCGCAGCGCAGGCCGGCCATCCCGTAAAGCTTTGAAAACGTCCGCAGCAGGATCACGTCTTGGTCGGCTTTGACCAGGTCCACCGCTGAGGTCGCATCCGAGAAATGGATATAAGCTTCATCCACCAGCACGATCGAGCCCTTCGGCTTGTTCTCCACCAGATACTCGATGTCCGAGTGACTGGTCAGGGTGCCGGTCGGATTGTTGGGCAAGCACACGTAAAAGAGGCCGGCATCGGTTCCCGCCGCCAGCATCGCCTTGACATCGTGGGCGTAGCTTTTCGTCAGCGGCACCTTGACGACGCGCGCCCCCCTCGATTGCGCCGCAAACATCCCCGCCTCAAATCCTGGATCGGCAGTGACGTAACTATGCTGTGGCGACGTGAACGCACAC
The DNA here is from genome assembly GCA_049273945.1 of Terriglobales bacterium. GTDB lineage: Bacteria > Acidobacteriota > Terriglobia > Terriglobales > Acidobacteriaceae > Acidiflorens. The sequence goes on from JBASRS010000077.1 coordinate 34,439, forward strand.
ACCGTGTGATGCAACAGCTCGGTGGAACCGGCCTGGATGGTAATGTAATCGGGCTTCACACCCTCCATCTGCGCGATCGAGTTGACCAGGTCTTCGGTCAATCCGTCCAGGTAGCGCCCGCCCTGGGGCGTGATCGTGGCAATCGCCTCGCGCGCCGCAGTGCACGGCCCGAGCGGATTCTCATTTGCGTCAATCATGACCGCGCCCGCCGGAGGATGGTGGTCACGCGCCCGCGCCAGCATCGGTTCGGTCACAATACGTAGCGCTGCGGCGGCGGAGGCAGCGGCCGATAAGCTCAGAAACGAACGGCGGGACGGGGAAGGGACTCTGCTATTGGTGGCCATCACTCACCTCATGCGCGCCATCTTACCGCAACAGCGCGGAAAGCGTACTCCTGCGATCCCCGCGCCTCGCGATCGCCGATGCGATCAACCTTGTGTTAGTCTGGCGGCCCTCGGTGTTGACAAAGACGCTCGGGTCCACACCCCAGGAGGCTTTCCGTGAAACCCATCCTCACCAGGCTGGCACTCTATAGTACAGCCGCTCTGCTCGTTCTTGTTGCCGTCACTTCCGCATACGCCAGGACCCCACAGCCGACGACCGACGCCAAGGCCGATCTCGCCGCCGCCGCTGCCTACTGCGTTGCCACCGGCGGCGAAGTGGAGAATCGCGCTCCCTATTTCAACACCAACGATGACCCCAAAAACTGGTTCCGTCTTTCCGGAATCCGCAAATTCTGCCAATACACCTTGAAGAAAGACGGCTCGCGCATTCACGTGCTCCTTTCGACCCTCTACACCCAGCAACCCAGCCTGGCGGCGCTGGCCTATTACGCCAAGGTTCCTTTCGATGGCAACTGCAACGGTAACCCGGCGTCCTGCTACTGCTCGCAGCTTGGCGGCACGGACCTGTTCGGAGGAATCAATTTGAATGGCGGCGGATGGGTGTTGAAGGGAGCGATCGACGAGGTGCTCGAGGCCTGTATCTTCCCCGACATGTCGTCCATCGATTCCTGGGGACTGGCCTATCATCAGGCCAACATCGTCCGCGGCAAGAATCTGAACAAGGTACTGCGTTACCCGAATCCGTACGCCAAGTGAGAGTCTCCTCGGCGAACTCCGCGAAACCTCTGCGCCCTCGGCGGTTTAAGATTTGTTGACCGCAGAGTGCGCCGGGAAAGCCCCGGACCCAGCGAGCCACGCTTCAGTGCGAAAGTTAGCGCAAGCGATGAGGGATGGTGAATTGGAAGCGGCCTAGCTGGCCGCCGAGTGCTCCGCCGGAGCGACGGCATGTTCCTTGTGGCCGGAGCGGTCCTTCTGCGCGGCCCGCAGGTCGGCGTGCAGGGCATCGAGCGCGTCGGTGGGCATCTCCGAACCCCACTCGTCAATCTCGTGCTCCTCCCAGTGCCCGTTCAGCCGGATGGTTGACTCGGTCATATCTTCCGGGAACGCCAGCCGGTAGCTGCCCTCGCGGCTGAGCACCTCCCCGATCTGCCGTCCAGAGTGCATTTCGTAAACACGGCGAGTTGAAGTCTCCGCGTTGTTGGTAAAGACGAGCAGCACCTCGCCTTCCTCGCCATAGTCCGGGCGGTAGAACCATGCCTGTGGCGCATCGGCCTTCGGGCGCGGCCGTTTTCGCGCGTGCACCTGCGATCCGGGCGGCTCGGCCTTGAGTTCGTTCGCGGGATCGAAATACAGGATTCTCTGGCAGGACTCGCAGACCACCAATTGCTCGCCGTTGCGCACCTCGTTGTAGGTCTGCGGGCGCAGCATCACCTGGCATCCCATGCACTTGTGGTCGCGGACTTCCGCCAGACCGCTGCCCCGGAACTTCATCACCCGCTCGTAGTGGCGCAGCAGATCGGCCGAAATTTCCTGCCGCAGCCCATCACGCTTCCCGTTCCATTCGGCCAGCTTCGCCTGGTCCGCGGCCGTGATCTTGCGCGCTTCTTCTTTCTCTTGTTCGATCTCGGCTGTCTCAGCTTTCAACTCCGCTTCCGCCGCCTTGACTTCCTTCTCGCGCGTGTCGGCGTTGACCATCACCTCGAGGATGCGGTCCTCGTTAATCCGGATTTCCTGCTCGGCAAACTGGATCTCGTGCAGCAGCGCCTTGTACTGCTCGTTGGTCTTCACGTCGAGCGACTGGTCGCGGTATTTTGAGATTTTTCCTTGCAGGTCCTGGATGGCAGCTTCGAACTTCTTGCGGTTGGCTTCGTCTCCCTTGGCGGCGGCGCGGGCTTTTTCGAGCTGGGCTTTGGTCCCAGCCAGCTTCTCTTCGATGGCCGCTACCCGCCGGGGCAGGGCGGCAATCTCCTCCTGCAGCTTGCGGATTTCCTTATCCGCAACCTGGAGCTGCAGCAGTTTTTCGATGTCAGACAGCATCGGTCAGACGGGTCATCTGACTCGATTCTAGCACGCGAAATGCAGGCCGCCAGCTCGTGCCACTGTGGCCCGGCCCCTCGCCGGCTATCCCTACCCTACTTGCGCCGCTTGTAGTGGATCGGCCACTGCACCTGCCAGGTTTTTCCGCCGTCTTGGGAGCCTTCCCAGCTCCAGTCGAATTCGTTCGCGCCAATGTTCTTGAACACCATTCTCTGCAGTCCCTTGCTCCCGTCCGGACGGGTCACCTCCCGTGCCAGGATCATCTGCCCGTCTTTGAATTCGCCGACAAAGTCGAGGTAGCCGCCTTGGTTGTCCACCCAGGTCTGCTTCCACTTCCCCGCGGTGGTATCGAAAATCGAGACGCTCTTCCCGCGCAGGGGCATATCAGTGCCTCCCGAGAAGTTTTCTTCCACCACGCAGTTCTCGAGCACGCGCCGGATGCTGTTCGTCCCATGCTGCACTTCGTCGGCCTTGTTGCCGGGCCAGGTCAGGTCCCACTCGCCCACCCAGAAATCGAGCTCATGCTGCTCGCTGGCCGCGCACGGATTCGCCGGAGCACCGCTGGCTTGCTGACCACTCGACCATCCGACCAACGACAACCCACCAAACAGTACCGCGCTGATGAAATGGCGCATACGTCGCTCGCTCCCCGGGTCTGACGGCCAAGGTCGAAGAACGTTACCGCACTGCTTCCCGCACTCCGCGAATCTCACTGCAATGTGTTACATCTGTTATTTGGATCTGCACACCGTTGTCTTCCTCTTCGTCGCGGGAGTGCTCGGCGGCGCGCTCAACGCGGTCGCCGGCGGCGGCAGTTTCATCGCGTTTCCTGCGCTCCTGTTCAGCGGCGTCCCGCCTATCTCTGCGAACGCCACCAACGCGGTCGCGCTGTGGCTGGGGGTGACGGCAAGTTCGGGCGCGTACCGCAGGCATCTCGACATCTCGCGGCGCGTGATGATCCCGCTGGCGGTGACCAGCGTGATCGGCGGAATCGGCGGCGCGCTCCTGCTCCTGAGAACACCGGCCCACACCTTCCTGCGCGTCCTGCCCTGGCTGATGTTGGGCGCCACGCTGCTATTCGTCTTCGGCGGACGCTTAGCTCGCGGCACAAAAAGCAGCGTCGCGCGCGATGCCTCGCGCACCGCCATTACCATCGCCGCCCTGGTCGAACTGGTCGCTGCCGTCTACGGCGGCTATTTCGGCGGAGGCCTCGGGATCGTCAACCTGGCCATGCTGGCGGCCCTCGGCATGACCGACATTCACGCCATGAACGCATTGAAAGTGGTGCTGGGCGGAATCATCAATGGACTCGCGGTGGTCACGTTCGTGATCGCGGGCGCGGTCGCCTGGAAGCCGGGCCTCATTATGATCGCGGGCGCGATCGCCGGCGGATACTTCGGCGCCCATTACGCCCAGAAGCTGCCGCAGTCCTGGATTCGCGCTTTCGTCATTGCAGTGGGAACGGGGATGACGATTTATTTCTTCTGGAAGGCCTACTGACCGGGTTAGTATCTAGTACCCAGTACCTAGTACCCAGTATCCAGTTCACAAACGGTGGAGGTTCTGGTCTTTCTGGGTACCAGGTACTGGGTACTGAACTACTGAACTAGGAAAGCGGTTCCGACACGTGCTCATGCACGATCAGCCACTTCCCGTCCTTCTTCTCGAACACGGCCGTCCAGCGAAACTGTCCCAGATCGCGCTTGCCGGATTTGTGCGTCATGTCCGAGCCGATCGTGGATGTGATCCAGTACCCGTCGCCTGCTCGATGAATCTGCAAGTCGTCGTTAACTGTGAACTTGACTGCCATGTAGTCCGCCAATACTTTGGTCACTCCCGCTTCGTACTCATCCCAGCTTGCGTACTTGAGCGGCGTGATGTCGAAAAACACGTGCGGCCCCTGCGCGTAGTACTGCTTCATCCTGGAAACGTCCATGGCCGCCCAACCGTCCCAGATCTTCTGAAGATAGGCCCTGTCTACCCCGCCGCCGCTAGCTTTGGCGGCTTTTTGCGCGAAACCCGTAATCGTCATGCCAACCACCAACGCCAGCACAGCTATCCGTTTCATCATTCCTCTCCTCCGTTAACGGCGGAGCATTGTCGCACGCGGGGAAGGGCAAAACAAAGCTCCGAGACGCCCGGAGTTGGTGCGCGACCCGCACTCTCCGGGGCTCCCGGGCGTTTCCAAAACCTAAAGCCCAAAACGCAGGTGTGAAAACGGTTGCCCGGCAAATGCCTTTGGTAATCTGCCCTCGAACCCGCAGGTCATGCGATAGTGCCAGAGGATATGTCCCGAAACGGCGTGCAAAACGGACAACGCGGCTCGCGCGTCAAACTCGGCGGCTCCGTCCTGGCCCTGGTGTTGCTCGAAAACGGACGCCAGATCCGCGCCCGCCTGAATCAGCTTTCCGTTAACGGCGGCCTGCTCTCGCTCGAGCGGCCGCTCGATGAAGGCATCAAGGTGACCGCCCTGTTTCACGTCGGTTCCACCAGCATCCGCACGCGCGCTGAAATGCTGTTCCCCATGTGGGCCACCAAGGGATGCTTCCAGCCCTTCCGCTTCCTGGAGTTGGGGGACGGAGACCGCGCCAACCTGGCCAAAGAATTGGAAGCTCTGGTCCGCGCCGGCGCCCCCGAAGAAGAAGAGTAGCCACCGAAAATCCCAGGCTGATGACCGAGAAACAGCGGCCCAGGCTAGCCCGCGGCCGCCACCATCTGTTCCATCGAATACTTCTGCAGCTCGCCGATCCTTTCCATCGTGATGTCCGGCTTCGGGTATTGCGCCACCAGCTTTTCATCGAGCGCATAGTGTCCCTGGCGCGGAAACACCGTCGTCACCCGCTTGCCCCAATACTCTTTGATCGCCGCCAGAAGGCGCACCTTGTCATCTACCATGACATAATGCGCGGCCGGATATTTCGCCTCCACATCTTCCAGCTCCTGCTCTTTATGCACGTAGATCAGTACGTGGCCTTCAAACGTGTCGTACAACCCCGATCGGTCCACCTTGCGCGGCTGGAAAACTACATCGCCATCACTCAGGATCACCGCCCGCGCCAGCCGTTTGGCGTAATCCACCGCATCCAGCGACTCCGGATACAGCCGGTTCGCAAACGGATAATTCACCATGAAGTAGGAAACTTCCAGCAGCTTCGGTTCCCGCGGCTGCTCAACGCGATAGCGCTGGAGTGCACCCAGGTAGTCGGCGTAACCCAGTTCCGCGCGCAGTTTCTCGAAGATATCCCAATAGCGTTGTTCACGGGCTTCACCCACCTTGTCTTTGAGGTGGCGCTTCAAGTCCTCGGCGACGCGGTCGTTGTCGATCAAGGTGTTGTCCACATCGAAAAGAAAGACCGTGTTGCGGTTGAGGTCGCTGGTTTTCATGCAGTCTCCACGAGCGAATGGCCCCTATCTTGCCAGAAAGTCGCGCTCTCTGGTGCTCGGCCGTCAATCGTCCAGTTTGGCGGTTGAGCTGTGGAAAAGTATCTCGCCACCAAGCCTGTATAAACATCACCCTCTGTAGTAAAAGAACGCCGCTGATTTAATCTGAAACAGAAGCATGCCCCAAGGTCAACATTCACCCGCAAACCGGCAGACTATTCTGCCCCCTTCTTCGCACGGAGCCAGATTCATGGAACATATCGATTCCGTTGTCAGCAAACGATTCGAGGTTCGATCGGGAAGACTCTGTGAATTCTGCAAGGAACTGGACCCGCAATTTCTGGAACGCCGCCCATTCGACCAGATGGTGGCCGCCAACCGGCCGCATACCGCGTCCGCCCATTTGACCGAAGATGGCTATGTCCGCCATCGCATGTTGGAGCTGCACCAGCTGGTCTCCCGGAGGCCCCTCACCGCCGCCTGAGCCGCCGATTTCAGACCGAATTCGCCGCCACTTTTTCAGTGGCGGCGGGTTGAAATATCCGTCCCCGAGGACTCTAATAGAGGACGGAGAACCTGCCATGCTGGCCCGGATGCGACCCTTTTACCTGCTCATCGCCCTTTTTACGCTGGCGGTTTGCATGCCGAGGCCTGAAGCCCAGATCCACGGCGTTCCGGCCTCGGTCACTTCCTTCGGATTCGGCGGGAGCACTTCGATGTCCCCCGGCGTCGCGGCCAGCGTCACTTCGCTCGGCCCGAACGGATTCGGTGGCAACGCCCGGTTCAGAAACTGCTGCTTCAATCCCTTCTTCCAGACTGGTTCCCAGCCTCCGATTTTCTTCCACCGGCACCGTGCGCGCGGCGCCTTTTTCCCGGTTGCAGTGCCGGTGTACTCCGTTCCGTACACGCCGGTAATCATCGTTCAGCCCGAGGCGGCCTATTACGCCGAGGAAGACTACGAAGGTGGTCCGACCATCTTCGATCGCCGTGGCTCCCGCTACAACCGCCCGCGCGAGCGCGAGGTGGAACCGGCGCCAGCAGCGCAGCCCGCCGCCGTAGCAGCGCCTCCGGAACCGGTTGTGCCCCAGCCCAGCACGGTGCTCGTTTTCAAGGACGGCCACCAGTCCGAACTGCAGAACTACGCCATCGTCGGGGATACGCTCTTTGATCTCGCCGACAATCGCACCCACAAGATCCTGCTCGCCAACCTCGATCTGCTCGCCACTCGCAAAGCCAACGACGCTCGCGGCGTGGACTTCCAGATCCCCGCCAGTTCCGCCCGCTGACCCCAATCGGCCAAAGCATGTCCCCGCTGCCCGTGGAGGCTTGTCTCTGCGACCTCCGCGAGACCTCAGCGTCCTCTGCGGTTAAAGGTTCTTGACGGCACATTGCCCCGGGAAGGCCGCCGGCGATGAGCGTGCCCCGCCCCGCAGCCGCCCCGCTCGGCTCCGGCAGTTACCTGCCGCGTTTCCCCGCGCATTTCTGCTTGACACCTCCATCTCTCGCAATGGATACTTATGCATCGCAATGCATATAAATTCAATTCGGAAGGCGGCCCGCCGCCCGCCCAGAAAACCAAATCCGCAAGGAATGCCCATGAGAACCCAGCCCGTTGCAGCGGCCAAGCCGCCACACCCGCAACCGGAGCCGCCTCCGTCCCGCGACCTCCTCTCCGCCCACGACCTGGTGCCCCACGAAATTCATGCCCTCTTCCACCTGACCGCCATGCTCAAGCTGCGCCCCGCCGAGTTCCGCGGCGCGCTCGCGGGCAAGCAAATGGTCATGTTCTTTGAGAAACCTTCCCTGCGCACCCGCCTCACCTTCGAGGCCGGCATGGACAGCCTGGGCGGCTCCACCTTCTTCGTCGACCAGACCCGCAGCCGTCTCGACGCCCGCGAATCGCTGCACGACATCGCTCACAACCTCGAGCGCTGGATTGACATCATCGTGCTACGCACCTTCAGCCATGCCACCGTCGAAGACATGGCCGCTCACGCGGACGTTCCTGTCATCAACGCGCTCAGCGATCTCGAGCATCCCTGCCAGGCGCTGGCCGATCTCTTCACCTTGCAGGAACATTTCGGCGACCTCTCAAAAGTTCGCCTGGCCTACGTCGGCGACGGCAACAACGTTGCCCATTCGCTGCTGCTTCTCGGGGCCGCCCTGGGTGCGGCAGTTTCGATCGCCACGCCCGCCGCGCACGCTCCGACTCCGGCGATCGTCGCAGCCGCCGAGACGCTGGCCGAGGAAACCGGCGCGGCCATCAATATCCTCACCGACCCCCGCGAGGCCGTTGCCGGAGCCGACGCCGTCTACACCGATGTCTGGGCCAGCATGGGACAGGAGGGCGAGGCCGACTCCCGCTCCGCCGTCTTCGCTCCCTACCAGGTCAATGCCGCGCTCATGCAGGACGCCGCGCCCCATGCCTTGTTCATGCACTGCCTGCCCGCGCATCGCGGATGGGAAGTGACCGACGAAGTCATCGACTCGCCCAATTCCGTCGTCTTCGAGCAGGCGGAGAATCGTCTGCACATTCAGAAAGCCATCCTCGTGTGGCTGCTGGGCGGCGGCGTGGGCCGCTTGCCGGTAAGGAGCGCGCATGCCTGAAAAGATTGTCCTCGCCTACTCCGGCGGGCTCGATACTTCGATCATCATCCCGTGGCTGAAAGAGAACTACGCCTATGATGTGATCGCCATGGTCGCCGATGTGGGACAAGGCGACGACGTGGAAGCGGTCGTCGAAAAGGCCTATAAGACCGGCGCCAGCAAAGCGGTCGTCGAAGACCTGCGCGAAGAATTCCTGACCGGCTACGTCTGGCCCGCCCTGAAAGCGGGCGCGGTGTACGAGAACAAATATCTGCTAGGAACTTCGCTGGCCCGTCCCGTGATCGCGAAGCATCAGGTCGAAGTCGCGCTGCGCGAAGGAGCCACCGCCGTCGGCCACGGATGCACTGGGAAGGGCAACGATCAGGTCCGCTTCGAAATGGCTTACCAGGCGCTCGCTCCCGAGTTGAAAGTTGTAGCGCCGTGGCGCGAGTGGGAGCTAAAGTCGCGCGAAGACTGTCTTGACTATGCCGAGAAACGCGGCATCCCGGTAGCTGCCAGCCGCGAGAGGATTCACTCTCGCGATCGCAACCTCTGGCACCTCAGCCACGAAGGCGGAGAGCTGGAAGACGCCGCCAACGCACCCTTCACGAGCACCTGGCAACTCACCAAGTCTCCGCAGGAAGCCCCCGATCGCGAAGAGCAGGTTGAAATCGGATTCGAGAGGGGCGTGCCGGTTTCCGTCAACGGCATGAGACTCGATCCCGTTTCGCTGGTCGAGCTATTGAACGAAATCGGCGGACGCAACGCCATCGGCCGCGTGGACCTGGTCGAAAACCGTTTTGTCGGGATCAAGTCGCGCGGCTGCTACGAAACGCCCGGAGGCACGCTGCTTCTCGCTGCGCACGGCGAACTGGAAGCTCTGTGCCTGGACCGCGATCTGCTCCACTTCAAGCAGCACGTCGCGCTGAAGTACGCCGAGTTAGTCTACTTCGGGATGTGGTTCACGCCGCTGCGCGAAGCCCTTGACGCTTTCGTCGAAACCACACAGCAGAATCTGACCGGTTCGGTAAGCTTGTCGCTCTACAAAGGAAATGTCAACGTGGTGAGCCGGAAATCTGATTACTCGCTCTACCGCACCGATCTCTCTTCCTTCACCATGGGCGCGAGCTATGATCAGAAAGACGCGGAAGGCTTCATCCGGATTCTCGGATTACCTTCGCGCTGCCGCGCCAAGACGCGGGTTGAGGTCGCGTAATGACGGCGTTGATTTTCCGTTGATTTTGGGTGGCGCAGCGCTTCAGCGCTGCGATAGAGGTATTCTTTCGGCGAGGGCTTTAGCCCCCGAGGTCCCCTAATGAAAATGTGGTCCGGCCGCTTCCGCCAGCCGCTCGACCCCGAGTTTGAAAACTGGCAGCGGTCGTTTCCCTATGACCGCCGCCTGCTCCCTTTCGAACTCGAGGCCAGCGGAACCCACGCCCGCGCCCTCGAGCGCGCCGGCGTTCTTAAGCAGGCCGAACTCACCGAAATTCTCAACGGCCTCGACGAGATCGGGCTGAAGGCCGAATCCTCCCCCGAATATCTGAACGACCCCGAAGCCGAAGACGTCCACCACTTTGTCGAAAAGCAACTCGCCGCGCTGATCGGCGCCGCCGGCTACAAGTTGCACACCGGACGCAGCCGCAACGAGCAGATCGCAACCGATCTCCGCCTGTTTGTGCGAGCAAGCATCGACGCGCTGCAAGAATTGCTCGCTAACTGGATCGACGCATTTCTCACTCGCGCCGAAAAGGCCGGCAGCGCGGCCATGCCCGCGTACACGCACCTGCAACCGGCAGAGCCCGTCCTGGTCGCGCACTGGTTGCTGGCGTATGTGGAAATGTTCCTCCGCGACGCCGACCGCCTCGCCGACTGCCGCAAGCGCGCAAATCTCTGTCCGCTGGGTTCAGGCGCCGTAGCCGGAGCCACGCTCACACTCAATCGTCAGGCCATGGCCGCGGAGCTGGGATTTGACGGCCCGACCGCCAACAGCATGGACGCGACCAGCGACCGCGACTTCGCCATCGAGTTCGTCAACGCACTCTCGCAACTCGCTCTCCACCTCAGCCGCTGGGCCGAAGAGATGATCCTGTTCTCCACGCCCGCGTACGGATTCGTCGAATTACCCGAGCCTTACTCCACCGGCAGCAGCGCCATGCCGCAGAAGAAAAATCCCGACTTGCTGGAACTGGTGCGCGGCAAAGCGGCCCGCGTCATGGGATGCGCCACCACGTTGCAAATTTTGGTGAAGGGCCTTCCTCTCGCCTACAACAAAGACCTGCAGGAAACGCAGGAGCCGCTGTTCGACGCCTCCGACACCGTCATCAGCATGCTGCCGCTCGTGACCGGATGGATGCAGACCGTCGAATTCAACGACGCCGGGATGAATCAAGCCGCAAGTTTGGGATTTATGAACGCGTGGGCCGCAGCCGCCTACCTCGTCGAACGCGGAGTGCCCTCGCGCCTCGCCCACGAAGCGGTCGGCAACGCCGTCCAGTTGGCCGTGGAACGCGGATGCGAATTGCAAAAACTGCCTCTCGCCGACCTGCAAGCGATCCACGCCAGCTTTGACGCAGCTTTCCACTCCTGCCTCGGCCTTCCCGAAGTGCTCGCGCTGCACGACGTCCCTGGCGGCACCGCGCCTCGGCACGTCAAGCGCGCGTTGCAGAATGCACGGGAGCGCGTCACCGCTTTGCGGGCGCAAGAGGCGCTTGCCGCGCATTAGACGCGTCACATGCATAGCCCGACGCTCAGGTCCGGGCAGCGGTGTTTCTCCCGAATGTACTACACGCCTCTGTAGTTGAGGCTCGCGTCTCCAAAGCCGTGAAATGCGAGCCATCCGCGTTCGCTGAAATTCCTCTACTCGGGATCCGTTGGATCGTTAAACAGCACCGTCAACCTGATGCTGCCGTGGCCGAATTGTGGAAAACCATTCTTCGTCGGGTCGCCCGGGTCCAGCGTGGACGCCGTATCATCCGGCGGGAACAGCACCAGTGAATTCAGAAACGTCTGCAGCGCGATCTGCTCGTTGCTCTTCAGTTCGGCATACTTGTCCCGCGATGCCTGCGCCTCCCCGCCATGCCGCAGGATCACATCGTTCAGCGTCATGCTGCGCCCGTCGTGTCCATAGGGCCCGGTCGAGCCCACACCCCACAGCGGACGGGTCAGGAACTGCGTCTGCGTCGTGCCATCCCAATTCCGCTCGCGAAAATTCGGGCCCAGGTCATGCCGCTTGAAATCGGCGAAGATGTCCGTCACGACAAACGAATTCCCCATGGGTACCTTCAGATGCGGGAGTCCTGTGCCGTCATCGACTTCGTGGAAGAGGGGCGTCGGCGTCGCGAACAGAGAATTGAAGATGCCTCCTGTGGGGTCGTAAACGGTTTCCACATCGGCCACGCGGCGATCGTGATTGATCGTCAGATTTGCAACGTGGCACGACGAGCACCCGGCACGATCGAATACTTTCCTGCCGTGATCAGCCGCCGCGCTCGGCTGCCCATGTCCCGGCTTGAAGTAGTTCAGCAAGTAAAACTCGAGATGATCCACGATCGCGGGATCAATCTCGTTGCCGTTATCCGGATCGGGCGCCGGCGGCGCGCTGATTTTGTCTATCGACCCGTCCAGCACCATCCCCGACGGCGTCACCACCCGCCCGCCCGCGCTCGCCGTAAGCAAGTCCGGATCCGCCGACGCCTCCAGCCCCATTTCGTTATGCAGCGCGCCCACAATGAACTCGCGCAGTGAGATCGTACTGCCCTCGGCGAAGAACGGCTTCACCCGCAGGTCCGAGTCCACTCCTTGCACTCTCGAACAGTCCACGGAACCGTCTGGATTGCCGGTGACGCTGCCGAACTTCACGCCCTTGCTTGCGAGCTTCAGCGTCATCGGCCGCTTCATCTGCTTCGCCAGGGTGACGGCCAGATCCCGCGTCGACCGCAAGTCAGTCGTCATCTCGTCCGCCAGCATCTCCTTTAACCCGAGGCCGAACAGATGCCCCGCGTCGCGGCTGTCCGGCCGCGTCACCACGTTCCCGCCCGCGCCCGCCGATCCCCGGGGCCGCCCGTGGCAAAGCGCGCAACTGTCCGACAAACCGGCGCCGATCGCAATGTCGTTGTTGATGTCTCCCACGCCGTCTTTCTCGTTCGCTCCCTGCCCCTGCAAACGAGTGAACTTGCGCTGAAACAGCTGCCGACCGCGCCGGATCGAGCGGAACGGATCGCGATTGATGATGTAGACCGACGAGCCCGCCGTCATGACATCCCCGCGGCCGGCTCCGATCTCATCCAACAGCGACTTGTTAATCCCTGCCTTCGCTGTGTTCGGCGCCTGCGTGTTGTCGATCATCTGTGCGCGGGCACCAATCACCGTCCACAGGGCCAGCACAGGGATAAGAGTGAGCACTCGCCTCTGAGATCGCATACAACCTCCTCTTGTTTTCTGGTGGAAGTGCTTTCGTTCATCTGACATCCATTTCGGCATTGACCGATCGTTTGTGAAAGTGGCGTCAAAGCACCTCAAGCCTGTCCATGCCGACGTGCTGGCCCTACAGGGCGTGATAGCTCAGGGTCACCGTCAGGGTCTGCAGGGAAGGCACCGTTCCGACGTACACGTACGCAATCGAATAATCACTGCCGCCATCTAGCCCGTTAGGCGAGCTATCACCGGCAAAGTCACAGGCATTGGGTCCAGAGGGGATTTCCCGGACGAACCCTTGCTGATATCCGAATGGCGACTTAGCCGTGGTTTGTAACTGTAGACCGTAGTGCGTAGTGCCAGGCAATCCATCCCAGGCCCATGCGCTTTCGAAGGATGCGCCCACGAAAGCGTAGCGATCTTGCAGTCCGTTGGGGTTCAGGTCCGCGAAGCGGAGGAGATATGCGACCTGATCAGAGCGTGCATTGTTGGTAAGAGCCATCACAACTTTGATGGACGCATTGGCGGCAACCTTGGAAATCGTCTGCACGAGTGTCCAGCGGCCATCGCTCGTTGTGCGGGAAATCTTGATGAGGCTCTTGGTCAGACTCACAATTTGGGGCGGCTGCCAGTTCCCGCTATCGCTGACTCCGTAGTCGTGATATTCGACCGCAGGACTCTCCTGGCAGAGGCCGTAACCTTCGCCTTGTGCGCCCGAATGGAAGTGCCCGAAAGGGGTCTGAATTGACGAGATGTTTCCATTGTCACTAACGCAGTATTGAAGATAGGTGTTGCCGTTGCCGACGCTGAAGAGGTGCGGGCAAGAATCCGGCGACTCCCCGTTCAATTCTGCCGAAGGGATTGCGGTTTGCGCGAGGGCCGGCTTTGGAGCGTTCAGAAATGCAGCCAGCGTCGCAACGATGACAGCGGATAGCAGCAAATTCGATCCTAGCTTCATGGCACTCCTCCTGAGAGATATAGATCTCGACAAACGGCAAAGCGGGTAGACGCCTGCCGTCGCCCGGCAGACGTCTCCCAGTTCTATTGGCCTGCGCAGGTCACGTGATCGTTCCAGTCCACGAAGGCACCGTTGGGGTTGTGCCGCCAGGCCCAGACGTGCAGCTCAAAGAATGGGGCCGGAATGTTGTACCGGTTCGGACTGCCGACGAACTGGAAGCTTTGGCCTTCGAGCACCGGCGGAGTGTTGTTGTGATTTGCCAGCCAGGTGGCGGCGTCCACGATGTACTCGACGCCCACCAGCCGGACTTGGCCGTTCAACGTCTCGTAGATCAGCGCTTCCGGCCGCGAGACATCAATCTCGCCGTCCCCGACCAGACCGCCGTTGACGTAGTGCACTCCCATGGCGCCGTGGTCTGGACCGCTGACGCAGCCAAGGAAAGGTCCGTAGCCGGCCGGGCCGGCATTGTTGACGTCGAGGAACTGCCGCGTGGCATTGCGTACGAGCTGAACAAGTCTGGCCGAGGCGGCCTGCTCGTGACCGGCGTGCCCCTGCGCGGAATCTTCGGCCGTCGCCAGAAGCGGCGCTGCCGTGACAAAGCTGCCCAACAATGCCAGATGCAGGATATTAGTGGTTGATAGTTGGATGAGAGTAGTGATTCGTGTCGTCATAGCTTTCTCCTCTGAATTTTGATCGCGGGAGCCCATTCCTTCGGGCTGACCGCACCCGCGTTTTCTTGCTTCTCACTTCCTATTGCCCGGTGCCGCACTCATCACGTTCTCTGGGTGCGCTTCTGCCTAAATAGGCGTAAGCGGCGGGACGGAACTATCATTCGGGGGTCCCTTATTTGAAGGGGCGGCGAATCCCGCTATAATTTGCCGAGATTTGGGCACATCTGGGAGGCCACGGGGCGTGAGGGATCCGGTGAAAACGTCACCCGAGGGGGACGTAAGCACGTTGCTCCGCGCCTGGAGCGCTGGGGATCAAAGCGCCCTCGATCAACTGGCGCCGATCGTATATGACGAATTGCGCCGGCTCGCCCGGCATTACCTGAATGGGGAACGCATCGGCCACAGTTTACAAGCCACGGCCCTGGTCAACGAAGCTTACCTGCGGCTGGTGGACTACAAGCGCATGCGCTGGGAGAACCGCGCCCACTTCTTTGCCGTTTCGGCGCAACTGATGCGACGGATTTTGGTTGACCATGCACGGCGTCACAATCTGAAACGCGGGGGCGGCGTCCAGCACGTTGCCCTGGAAGACACAGCGGTGGTTGGGGGCGGTCGACCTGAAAACCTGGTCGTGCTCGACGATGCCATGCAAGCGCTTGCCCGCATCGATCCGCGAAAGGCACACGTGGTTGAGCTGCGCTTCTTTGGAGGCTTGAGCGTGGAGGAAACGGCGGAAGTGCTCAAGGTGTCACCGGTCACGGTGATGCGCGACTGGAGCACCGCTCGGGCCTGGCTGTACCGCGAAATGAGTGGCGGAGCCGGCGATGGATGCTGAACGGTGGAAACAGGTCGATGAGTTGCTGGAGTCGGCGCTGGCATTGCCCTCCGACCGGCGCGACGAATTTCTTCGTCAGGCGTGCGCCGGCGATGCCGCGCTGGAAAAGGAAGTCAGGTCACTCCTCAACTCACACGAGAACCTCGGCAGCTTTCTGGAAGGTCCCGCCATCAGGGTTGCGGCGCAGACGATCGCCCTAGCTGAGGCGCGAGAGGCCGGCGATTCAGTGCTCGGCCAGACCATTTCACACTATCGTGTCCTGAGGAAGCTGGGTAGCGGCGGGATGGGCGTGGTGTACGAAGCGGAGGATATCCGCCTGGGACGGCGCGTCGCTTTGAAATTCCTGCCAGAAAAGCTGGTATGTGACCAGAAAGCGCTCCAGCGGTTTGAGCGCGAGGCCCGCATCGCCTCTTCCTTAAATCACCCGAACATCTGCACCATTTACGAAGTGGAAGAGCATGATCATCGGCCGGTGATCGTCATGGAGTTGCTTGAAGGTGAGAGCTTGAAGCAGCGAATCGGCGAAGGGCCGATCCCAACCGACAAGCTTTTGGATTTTGGGATTCAGACATCCGACGCCCTGGAAGCGGCCCATGCTAAGGGGATCATCCACCGGGACATAAAGCCCGGAAACATTTTTGTCATCGGCCATGGGCGGGTGAAAATCTTGGATTTCGGATTGGCCAAGGTGTGCCTCCCTCAGGTTGCGGAAGATCAGTCCGAGGAGGAATCGCTTACCCTGGGCGGCGTTATTCCGGGCACAACTTCTTATATGTCTCCTGAGCAGGTGCGCGGAGAAGAGATTGACGCGCGCAGCGATCTGTTTTCCCTGGGTGTAGTGCTTTACGAGATGGCCACGGGCCAACGACCCTTCGCTGCCAAGAATCGTGTACTGCTGATGAATGCGATCCTGAACGCGCAGCCGGCGGCTGCCAACAAGGTGAATCGGTCCTTACCCGCCGCTCTGGACACAATCATCGCAAGGGCGCTGGAAAAAGACCGCGAGAAGCGCTTCCAGCATGCCGCCGATATTTGCTCGGACTTGAAGCGACTCAAGCGGGAAACGGGAAAAGCGCCCACGGCTGTTGCCATTGCCGCGCCTGTAGGGCCGAACCCCCGCCCGGTACGCTACGGCTCTATTCTCGCAGCCATACGCGACCGCTTCTCGGAGAAGCCAGTTAAGCCGGTGGAGACCCGCCCGACGAACCTTCCTGTGCAGCGGACCGGGTTTGTGGGGCGGGAGAAGGAAGTAGCTGCCGCCAAAGAACTTCTGCTGCGTCAGGATGTGCGCCTGGTCACGGTCACGGGTCCAGGTGGGATCGGCAAAACGCGTCTCGCGCTGCAGGTGGCGAGTGGCCTGGTCGAGCGCTTTCCGGGCGGCACTCATTTTGTTCCGCTCTCTTCGCTAAGAGATCCGGGCATGATCGCTTCCGTGATCGTGCAAACATTGGGGATCCGGGAGGCGGGAGGTCAGTCGCCGCTCGAAATACTGAAGGAAAATTTACAGGATTCATTGCGCGCACCAAGGCTGCTCATGCTGGACAATTTCGAGCAGCTGGTTCAGGGGGCGCCTACCGTGGCCGAGCTCCTGGCCATAGGCCCCAATCTTAAAATCCTGGTAACGAGTCGGGCAGCGCTGCACGTGTACGGAGAACATGAATTTCCGGTGCCGCCGCTTGGACTGCCGGATTCGCGGTCCATGCCTGCGGTTGAGGTCCTGTCACAGTACCCTGCGGTCGCGCTGTTCTTGCAACGCGCCGTCGCTGCCAAGCCAGACTTTGAACTTACGCGAGACAACGCGTCCGCGGTCACCGAGATTTGCGCCCGGTTGGATGGTCTGCCGCTCGCCATCGAACTCGCGGCCGCCCGGGTCAAGGTCCTTTCGCCCTCCTCCATGCGGACGCGCCTGGCGAGCCGGTTGCAGCTATTAACGGGCGGCGCTCGAGACCTGCCGCAGCGGCAGCAGACGCTGCGCGCTGCCATGGACTGGAGCTACGATCTGCTGAGCGCTGCCGAGCAGAAGCTTTTCCGAAGATTATCGGTGTTCGTGGGAGGATGCAATCTGGAGAGCGTGGAAGCCGTGTGCGACACCAAGGGTGATCTCGATTTGGACCTGCTCGACGGGATGGCATCCATGGTGGACAAAAACCTGGTGCAGCAGGTCGAGCAAGCGAAGGGTGAATCACGGTTCGTGATGCTGGAAACGATTCGCGAGTACGCTCTGGAAAAACTGGCGGCCAGCGGTGAAGAGGCCCTGACCAAGCGTGCCCATGCGGCCTACTGCCTGGTGCTGGCGGAAGAAGAGACTACGGAGTCGAGCGGCGCGGAAGGAGCGGAGTGGCTGGAACGCTTTGCGTTCGAACATGAGAATTTTCGCGCGGGCCTGGAGTGGCTGACAGAAACCGGAGACGCAGAGTGGGGCCTGCGTCTCGGCACAGCCCTGTTTCGCTTCTGGGAGATGCGCGAATATCTCGCCGAAGGCAGGGACAGGCTGGGCAAGCTGCTGAAGCTCGCAGGCGCGGCCGCTCCCACGAAGGCTCGCGCTCGCGCTCTTTTTGCCGCAGGCGTGCTCGCGGGCGAGCAAGGAGATTACGGCTCGGCCGATGCACTCATCAGGGAAAGCCTGAACATCGCCCTCCAGCTGGGTGACAAGCAGGGCGCTGCTGTATCTCTAAATGCGCTGGCGGTCCATGCCCGGGACCGGGGCGATGTGGCAGTTGCGTGCTCTCTGTACGAAGAAAGCCTGGCCCTGTGGAGAGAATTGGGGGACCAGAAAGCTGCTGCTCGTTCTCTCAGTAACCTCGCCAATGTGGTCGAGCTACAGGGTGACTATGCCCGCGCGCGTTCCCTATACGCGGAGTGCCTCTTAATCTTTCAAGAATTGGGGGACCGGACTGGGGTTGCCTGGTCAACGAACTATCAGGGAGATGTCGCCCGCGATCAGGGTGACTTCGCAGCAGCGCGAACATTGTACGAGCAGGGCTTGGCAATTTTTCGGGAACTCGGGGACCGCTGGGGAATTGCTGGCACCCTCGCCGATCTCGGAAGCCTGGCGAGAGAACAGGGGAATTATTCCGCCACGAACTCCCTGTATCGGGAAAGCATAAAGATTTTCCAGGAACTGGATCATAAACGCGGAATTGCGCGACTGCTGGAGTGCTTCGCATGCGCAGCGGCTGTGCAACGCGAAGCAGAGCGTTCGTTGCGGCTGGCGGGCGCGGCGGCTGCGCTGCGCCAAAATATTGGCGCTCCGCTCCCGTCGGCGGAACAAGCCAAACTGGAAGCAAGTCTGCACGCGGCACGGCAGGCTTTGACCAACACGGCAGGTGCAACGGCCTGGCTGGAAGGTCGGGCCTTGCCGGTCGAGAAAGCGATTGAAGAGGCATTGATGCCTGAGACTGCATCTCCCTCGTGTTAGCGCACGAGAGTTTAATGAATCGAGGGACAGTGAAGGAATCCAGATGTCCTCGGAGGGTTCTGGTGGCGCTTAGTCCGCGGTTGTCGGATCGATCAGTCGGCGTACGGCGGAGACGCGATTGGCAGGAATACCCACTCGCCTGGCGTGTTCCTGGATGATCGCCTCGTCCGGGGCGAGATAAACGCAATACACCTTATCGCCAGTTACGTAGCTGTGGAGCCACTGGATCTCTGGGCCGAGTCCTTTCAGAACGGAGACCGACTTCTGGGAGATTTCCCGCAGTTGGGCGCCGGAAAGATTTCCGGCTCCCGGGATTTCGCGTTCGATCACGAACTTGGGCATGGGCATCCCCTTGATGCGGATATATCCTAACAAGCGGGTGGAGCAGCTTCAACACGATAGCTTACGCTGGCCGGGCCGGCGAAAAATGGAAAGAATGAAGGATGAGGACGAGGCTGCCATGGATATTCGATCGCTTCAGAAGCCGCTGAAAGAGCAATACCGCAACGACCCAGGTACCTCCCAAATCACGATCCGGGCCAAAGGTGGGCAGACCGATGTTCCCGTGGCCTGCTCGGTGGATATCGGACGCGCCATTTACCAGGCCGAGGCCCACAAAGGAGTCGGGGGCGCTGGCACCGGCGCCTGCTCCGGTGACCTTTTGCTTGGGGCCTTGGCCGCTTGCGCACAGATCACGTGCCAGATGGTGGCTGCGGCCATGGGCATACCAACCGAACATATCGAGGTCACCGTAGACGGAACCTTGGATCTTCGAGGTACGCTTGGCATCGCAAAAGACGTGCCCGTCGGCTTTGAGAGTATTCATCTTCATTTTGATGTGACTGCGCCCCAGGCAACACCGGAACAACTGCGCGCATTGAGAGAGAAAACAGAACTGTATTGCGTGGTGATGCAAACCTTAATGCGTCCGCCGAAGCTGCAGACCGGGTGGGTTGGCCAGGACTGAACATCCGGCGGCGATAAGTCTTCCCATGTTCTTGCGAACGGTAACTAACGCAATCAGCACCCTTTTCCAAAGTGAGCGTGAGTGGGCCCGCAGAGCCCTGTTCATCAGGGGCCCTTTTTCAACACCCACAGCAGAATTCACCACCTCTCCTGGTTGTACCCTGCCGCGTGCCGGAGCATTTGGCGGAGCCTTCTTAGGCAGGCAGTGCATCCAATAAAAAGAGTTTCTTAACGGAGTGTTCGCCCTGATCCTCGTAAGAGTTCTTTTCCTGGCGTTGTTCCTCGCGATTATCTATGCGGTCCAGCGCTTCTGGTTCGTCCGCGCCTGGTCGTGGATTGCGACCCTCGCGAATCCCACTTGGCGATTGGGATTGCATGTGGGACTTATTGTGGTCGCCGTTGCGCTGTTTGCCGCGCTGCTCGATCCTCTACTCGGCCGCCTGGTTTCGCGGCTGAGCTTCGGTAAGAGTCTGATCACGTTTTCCAGCCTGTGGCTGATCGCGTCATTCTTCGGGCTCCTGGCAGTGCAATCGGTGGGCGCGATCGAGTGGGTGACAAATGTCGCCGCCCGCCTGCGTCCCGGAGCGGTCGCCGCTGACTTCAATCCGTCGCGCCGCACCTTCTTCCAATACGCCGCCATTTTCGCCGGCAGTGTTCCGTTCCTGGCCGCGACCTACGGATTCGCCGCCGGCCGTCTGCGTTACACCATCGAACGCGTGGACGTCCCCGTCGGCAATCTTCCGCCCGAACTCGACGGTCTGCGCATCGCGCAGCTCAGCGACATCCACATTGGCAACTACATGCCGCCCGCGGAAATCGCGCGCGCCGTCGCCATGGCGAACGATCTCCAACCCGACCTCGCGGTGGTCACCGGAGATTTCGTCAGCCGCGAGGGCGATCCCCTGGAAACCTGCATCACCGAGTTGAGCCGCCTGCGCGCGCCGCTCGGCGTCTGGGGATGCAATGGCAACCACGAAATTTATGCCGGCGTCGAAGACGAAGCGGCACGCCTTTTCCACGAAAAGGGCATGCGCCTGCTGCGTGCCCAGAGCACCGTGGTGGAACACAACGGCGCCCGCTTCAATCTGCTGGGCGTGGACTACCAGCGCGACCACATGGTAAGCGTCGAGCGCACTGGACCCATGCTGCAAGAGATCGAGCATCTCGTCCGCCGTGATATGCCCAACGTTCTGCTTTCCCACAACCCGAATTCTTTTCGCCGTGCCGCCGAACTAGGCATCGAACTCAGCCTCGCCGGTCACACCCACGGCGGACAGGTAAAGTTCGAGATCGTGGATCACAGCGTCAGCCCGGCGCGACTGATCACACCATTCGTCGCCGGACTCTATACGCTGCCAACGAACGGCCACGCGAACGCCGTGCCCGTGAGTAACGGCGCGCAAGCCGCGCTCTACGTGAATCGCGGCCTCGGAACTTTCGGCTTCCCCGTGCGCATCGGCGTCCCGCCCGAGATCACTCTGCTGACCCTGCGAAGAGCCTGAAAAGGCAACGTTCGCCCACCCCCGGCGGCCTCCAAACGTGGTATAATTCTTCAATAAATCTGCCCCGATAATGCCTGTAGATGCAAGAACTTAGCGGCATTCGTAGCGGGATAGAGCGGGCGGAGCTTCGCTCCGCGTATACGGG
>JBASRS010000079.1:0-48183 GCA_049273945.1 Terriglobales bacterium
GTGCGCGCGTCATCGGCCGTGCGTACCGGCCAGCGGCCGGTGGCCAGCGCGGGCTGGCCGGTGGTGTTGAAATCGGAGAACCAGTCGTCGGAAGCTGTCATCAACTGTGAGGTCGGAATGATTCGCGTCGGGACGAAATCAAAGTCCCCAAAGCCCAGGAAGTTTCGTGGATCGACCGAGGCGTCTCCGGCCAGCAACAGGTACTTGGGCGCAGTCGTCCAGTTCTTGCTGGCCGTCTGCAGGAAGTCGCGGAGCGCCCGCGGATCGTGTTCGCCGAAACTGAACTCGTCGTAGATATCGTCCGTCAGAACTACCGAAACAGTCCGGCCCTGCTGGCGATGGAGATCCGCGAGCGGAGCAACTGCGTCGGCGAACGCGGGATGGGCGATGACCACCACCTGGCTCCCCGCCTGTGGGCTGTGCCACTGCGACGGCTGGTTGGCGACCAACTGCGCCGGCTTGGCAATCTGGCTCGTGGTTAGCGCCAGCAAAGTGTGGCGTCCCGCGGGAGACCAGGGCACCTGGGCCTGCGCAGAATAAGAACCGCCGCCGCCGGAAACAATGCGGGTCGCCAGCTCGACCGGCTGCGACAGGGCAGTGATGTCAAACACTCGGATCGAGTTTTCCGAGAAGCCGGTGATCTGCACCGGAGCCCCGGCGCGCGCCGAAAACTTGAGACGATCTCCGTCGGCCGCGAAGCTGTGTGGATACGTGATCGTGATGTGGTCCACCAGGCTGATGTCGCTGTCGCCGTCCTGGGCCGTGAGCGTTACCGTGTTCGTGTCTCGCAATAGACCCGGCGGCAGATCGACGCGCATCTTGCCTTTGGTCTGGCCGGCAAAGGCGATGTGGCCCAGGCTAAGGCCGTTCAATGCCACGGTCACATCATGCGGCACGCCTTCGCCCACGCCCTGCAGCACAACTTCTATGCGAGGAACCGCGTTGGCGGTCGCCGACACGTGCGGCGTATCAAGCACTTGATCAATCGGCGTGGTCGAGACCAGCGCCCCGAAGAAGTTGTCATCGTTCGGATTGATGAGCGCCGCGAAATAGGTCGTGCGCTGGCGCAGTTCTGCCGTCTCTGTGAATTGCTGCGGATAATTCGTGCCGCTCGGCAATTCGTTGAAGTTGCTGATCCGCAAGCCCGGCTGATCGCCGCCCGTCAGCCAGTACACGCGGGTTCCGCTGAACGGCGTGTCCATGCCGGTGGCGTAGAACTCGATGGCGGCATTCGGACCGAAGCCGCCGTGGCCGGCATTGGCGCCCGTGACCAGGATCGGCTGCTCGATCGCCTCAACGAAGAGCCGCAGTCCGCCCGGGTCCGCGTTCTTGTCGAGTCCGGCGGCCACCAGTTCGGGCTGGGTCACGCGGTACCAGCCCTCGTGGTCCGTCATGATCTTGACTGCGGGATGGGCGGCGAGATCGAATTGCTGTTCCTCCAGCCCATTGCCAGCCGCAACCAGGCGTTGGGCGTCTTCGACGATATGACTGGTAGAGGTTGGACGAGCCGTCAGGGAGGCGAACTCAGCCAGCGTCGGCGCGGACGCGGCCTTGGCTGACGATGCAGTCAAGCTCACCGCAACCGGTCCGTGCATCGTACGTTCGCCGTTCAGATCCAGGTCCTCGAGCCAGTAGGTGCTGGTGGGGGTGGCGGCAGGATCGATCCAGGCGTAGCTCTTCCCCGCATGCTTTTCCAGGTATCCCCGCATCATCAGAGCAGACCCGGCCACCAGTGTAGGATTCAGGCGGACGCGCTCTCCATTCTGTTCGCGGTACACGTTGAAGCCGAGGTTGTTGAGCTCCCCGCCCGTCTTCCAGCGCAAGACGACGCCCTGCGCGCCGGCTTCGGCGGTCAACGCTTGCAGATGAATCCGTGTCGGAGCTGTGACCAGCGTGGTCACAGTCGCGATGTTGTTCGCCGCGTTCGGATCGTTCTGATCGGCCGTTACCAGAGCCGAGTTTGTGACGATGGTGGAACTCTGCGGGGTCACTACGATGTTGATGGTCGCGGTCGCCGCATTGGCGATGGTTCCAAGCTGACAGGTGACGGTGTTGGCCGCCTGCGAACAGGTGCCGGCGGTGGTAACGACGGAAACAAACTTGAGGACCGTGGGCAGCACATCCACCACCGTCACGTTGGTGGCGCTTGTCGGCCCGTTATTGGTCACGACCAGGGTGTAGGTCAACAGATTGCCTTGCGCGACCGGGCTGGGCGCCGCGGTCTTGGTGATGGCCACGTCGGCGCTCGTGCCCGTTCCGACGGTGACCGTGGCCGTGGCGCTGTTATTGGCCAGATTCGGGTCGCTGGCGGTGCTCGACCCGGTCGAAACCGAAGCCGTGTCCCCGATAACCGTTCCTGAGGGCGTGTTGGCATTGACTTGCAACACCAGCGAAATCGGCGCGCTGGCATTCAGAATCAGGATGGCGAGCGTGCAATTGAAAGTTCCAGTAAAGCCCACCGGCAGCACCGGACATGTCCACGATCCTGGGGTCAGCGACTGGAAATTCGTGTTGGGAGGAATCGTCTCGCTGAAGGTCAGAAGGGTGGCCGTTGCCGGACCGTTATTGGTAACGGTCTGGGTGTAAGTGACGTTCGAACCGGCTGTCACCACGGCTGCCGAGGGCGTGTTGGTCATGGCTGAGTCGGCTTGCAAAGCCGTGGCCACGGTTGTAGTCGTGATGGCGGTGTTGTTCGCGTTGTTTGTGTCCGTCGAAGAACCAACCGTGACCGTGTCGGTGATCGTGGTCCCGGAAGGTGTGCCAGGATTGACTTGCACGATCAGCGCAAAGTTCGTGCTTCCCGGCGCCAGGCTGGCGATTGTGCAGGTGAGCGTTCCCGTGCCGCCCACGACCAGGCTGTTACAGGCCCAGCCTACGGGAGGGACGAACGCCCGGAAATTAGTGTTGGCTGGAATGGCCTCGGTGAACGTCACATTGGCCGCATTGCTGGGGCCGGGGTTGGTTAGCGTCTGCGTGTAAGTGATGTTCGTCCCGGCAATCACCGGATCAGGGCTGTCGGCGCTGGTAATGGACAAGTCGGCGCTGGTCCCGACCGCAATGCTCGAACTCGCGCTGTTGTTGCCCGGGTTGGGATCCGGAGTACCCGACGTGATCGTGGCGGTGTCGTTAATGAGAGTTCCAAAGGGCGTATTGCTATTGACCTTCACCACCACTACGAAGGTAGCGCTAGCGCCGTTGTTCAGTGTCCCGATGCTGCACGAGATCGCACCCGTTCCACCGGGCGGCGGTGTAACGCACGCCCAACCAACTGGAGCCGTGAGGGATACAAACGTCGTGTTAGCGGGTGTAGCTCCGGAAAATATGACTGGAAGCGCATTGGCGCTCCCGCCGTTGGTGGCAATCTGCGTATAGGTGATGTTATTACCCGCGGTGACAGGGTCAGGCACTCCCACGTTCGTGACTCGCAGGTCCGCCTGTCCAGCCCCGCCCACAGCGATGTTGACCGTCGCGGAATTGTTGGTGTCTACGGTGTCGTTCGTGGTGGTTGTCACCGTGGCCGTATCGCTGATGATGGTGCCGGCGGGCGTTCCAGGATTCACCCTCACCGCCACCGTAAAATTCGCAGTCGTCGCCGGAGGCAGCGTCGCGATTGTGCAGGTGATGTTTCCGGTTGCGCCCACTGCCGGCGTAACACACGCCCAGCCGGCCGGCGGAGTTATCGAGAAGAACGTGCTGTTCGCAGGCACCGCCTGGGTGAAGCTGACGGTTGCCGCATTACTCGGACCCCGGTTGGTTACAGTCTGCGTGTAGGTGATGTTGTTACCGGCATTCACAGGTGACGGTGCCCCGGAATTTGCAACGCCCAGGTCGACGGCGGCCACGACCAGTGTGGTGACGACAGTCGTGTTGTTGGCCGCACTGGGATCGCTGGTTGTCGACGACACCGATGAGTTGGCCGTAATGGTTGTGCCATTGGCGGTTGCCGCGTTCACTTTCACCGTTACGTTTATGTTCGCCACGGAACCCGGCGCCAGACTCGGGTTGGTGCAGGTTACGGTGCCGGTGGCGCCGACCGCCGGCGTGATGCATGTCCAGCCCGCGGGAGCGTTTACCGCCTGGAAAGTCGTGTTCGCCGGCGTGGCCTCGGTGAAGGTCACGGTGGCAGTCGCTGCCGGTCCGTTATTCGCGATGGTTTGTGTGTACGCCAGATTGTTGCCGGCCAGCACCTGTCCGGAGGGCGACGAGGAGGTGCTGAGGGCGAGATCGGCCTGCGCCGCGGTCGCAACTAAGTCCGTTGCGGTCGCGCTGTTGTTGCCTGCGTTGGCGTCGTTGGCTGCTCCCACGGTGACCGTATCGGTGATCACCGTGCCACCGGGCACGGCAGGATTCACGCGAACCTGCAACTGGAAATTGCCGGCGCTCCCCGAGGCCACACTCGGATTGGTGCACGAAACAGTTCCCGTGGCTCCCACTGCCGGGGTCACGCAAGTCCAACCCGCCGCCGGCGCCAGCGCCTGGAAGGTTGTATTCACGGGCACAACATCGGAGTAGGTGGCGGTAGTCGCTGCCGCCGATCCCGTGTTGGTGACGACCTGCGCATAAGTGATGTTGCTGCCCGGCGTCACCGGGTTCGGCGACGCTGCATTGGTGACGGAAAGATCGGCTTGCGCCGTCACACCGACGATCGTGGTCACGGTCGCGCTGTTGTTGGCGGCGTTCGGATCGGCAATCGCCGAACCGACACGGGCGGTGTCGGTGATGACGGTTCCGTTGGGGGTTCCCGGATTCACGCGGACGACAACCGTGAAAATTGCGGCGGTTGCTGCTGGCATGTCCGCAATCGAGCACACCAGAGTGCCGGTTGGCCCGGGGATACTACAGGCCCACCCCGCCGGTGGAGTAGTCGACTGCAGCGTGGTGTTGGCGGGAATGGTTTCGACCAACGTGACGCTGGTGGCATCGCTCGGGCCGCTGTTGGTGACCGTCTGCGTGTAAGTGATGTTGGCGCCCGCCGCCGCCGGGTTCGGCACGCCCGCGTTGGCCATCGCCAGATCGGCGCTCGAACTCACCTGGGCGACGTCGGTGAAGCTGTCGTTGGCGAGGTTGATCTCGCCCCCGCCCGAAACCGTTGCAGTGTTGGCCACCGTCCCCGGAGCATTCTGGCTGACGTTGGCGTTGATGGTGATTGCGGGATAGGCGCTGCCAGCCGTGAGGGCGTCGGAACGCACACAGCTCACGGTCTGTTGCGCGACCGTGCAGGCCCACCCCGCGCCCACCGCACTGGTCGGGACAACGCCCACAGGCAACGTGTCGTTCATCGTTACGGCGCCGTTGGTCGCGCCGAATTGGCTCACATTGCTGACGACGACCTGGTAGGTAACACTCGTCCCGCGAACGAAACTACCCGCGTGGCTCTTCGTGATGGTCGCATCGGGAATACAGCCTGCGCCGGATTGAGTCCCCGAGCCTTGCGAGATCTGGGCGTTGGTGACTGCGATGCCTGCCGTTCCCGGAGTCGCGCCATAGGCAACGCCGGGATTCAGAGTGGTGCCATTGGCGCCGCCACTTACGTTGATGGACGCAGCGCCCGTCAGATAGACGACACCGCCTCCGCCACCTCCGCCTGGCCCGTGCCGCTGATTGAGAGCGAATGCCTGGGACGACCAGGCATTTCCACCGGTGCCGCCCCGCGCCTGGATGGTCAGCCCACCTTCCCCGCCGCCCGCCGAGAGCACGACCACCGTGCCGCCCGCTCCACCACCGCCACCGGCATCATTAGCCGTTCCGGCATACGCGGTCGCTCCGTTGGCCGTTAGGCTCGCCGTCCCAGTCAGGCTGCCGGCACGAATGAAGATGATCCCGCCACCGGCAGCTCCGCTGCTGGCCTGGTTGTCGCCGGGGGAGTTGTTGCGTGAGCCACCGCCGCCGCCGCCTCCGAGACCTATGCGGCCGAGAGTCGAAGGAAAAGGCGCGCCACCCAAACCTCCCGTGCCTAGCGTGCTGTTCCAGCTGTCGCCGCCCGAGCCACCGCTTCCACCGTTGCCCCCGCCACCTCCACCTGCGTTCTGATCATTGGCCGCGGCATTGCCGTCCGTGCCGCCACCGCCCGCATCTCCGGGCGCACCGCGCGCCATGCCACCATTGGGATATCCGTCGGTGCCGCTGCTGAAGAAGGTGTTGCCAACCTCCAGCCAGAGCGGCGTTCCAGCGACGCCTTCGCCTTTGCCGCCGTCAACGCCCGCGACCGCGGCTCCGGCATAGGCCGCCGGCGACGTGTGCACGTAGTCGGTATTGGCGCCCGCGCCGCCGGTCAATTGCAGCCCAGCAGCGCCTCGGAAACCTAAACGATCCACGCTGACGGTCGCCGTGTTCAGTGTCAGCGCGCCCGCGATGTCGAGAGCGAGCACGCCGCCGCTGGAGCCATCCCAGACCAAAGCAGTCAACGTGCTGCTCAGAGTGGCGGTGGCGTACTGCGGAACCCGAATCACCTGGTACGTGCTCTTGCCCTTCACGCCCGTGGCCGCGGCAATCGTGTAGTTGTAAATGAGGCCGCTGTTGACGCCGCTCCCGGCAATGGGAATCGCGCCGCCGGCGATGGGCCCGGTCGCCTTGACGAACTCGTAGTTGCCCGAGTTGTTGATGGCGGTAAATCCCGCTCCCGTCGCGCCGTTGCCGTAGTTGGAATTGTTGCTGCTGTTGATGCTCGCATCCTGCATCTGCATGACCAGCAACAAATCTCCCGCTGCAATGGTCGCGGCCGCGCCCCGCGCCGTCCCCACCGGAATCGTCGTGTTGGCGGTTCCAGCGGTGACGCTGGCCGTCGCCGGATAGTAGGTGTTCACGACGCCGCTCAACGTCCCGCCGTTGCCCAGGACGGCTGGGTTGGCGCAAGTATTGCTCTGCACTATCCCAACCGCCGTGTAGGAGTTGTTCCCAGTGTTGAGGTCAGGCTGGGTCGCGGTGACGGTAGCGGTGTTGGCGTAGGAGCCCGAGGCGGCGGCACTCGCCACCACGGTGACGGTCGCGCTCGCGCCTCCGGCCAGACTTCCGAGCGTGCAGTTGATGGGGCCGCTGCCTGCACAACTGCCCTGGCTGGGCGTCGCCGAGACAAACCCCAGTCCTGCGGCGAGCGTGTCCGTCAGCGAGACTCCGGTCGCGGTGGTCGGTCCGTTGTTGGTGACGGTAATCGTGAAGGTAAGATTGTTGCCAAGCGGAACGGCCCCACCCGGATTCACCGTAACGCCCACGTCCGCCTGCAACGGCAGGATGGAAGCGCCTGCCACCGACCAGTTCGTAGCGGCGCTGAAGGTTTCCGACATGGGCACACTGGCCGCGCCGACGTTGGTGCTGCCAAATCCGCGACCATCGCCCACCGTTGCACCTGTGTTTACGACCCATTGCTGGGTCTGCGAAGGGCCGGCGGCGATCACGATGCCATTGTTCACCGAGAGTGTGTCAAAGACGATCTGATTGGTGCCGCTTGGTATGTCGAGCTGGGAG
The DNA here is from genome assembly GCA_049273945.1 of Terriglobales bacterium. Lineage (GTDB taxonomy): Bacteria > Acidobacteriota > Terriglobia > Terriglobales > Acidobacteriaceae > Acidiflorens. Next base: position 7,462 of record JBASRS010000079.1, read on the forward strand.
AAATTTCCACCCGCGCCGTCGTTGGAAACCATCGCGCTCAGAGGCATGGTCTGATCGACGCCGCGGAAGCTCATCACTCCTGCCACGACGCCCACTCGGACGGCAGCGGGAAGATTCACAGTCACCACGGCGTTCTGGATTCCCGTCGCGGGCGCCGTCAGGTACCAGATCTCCACCCGGCGCGTGTTGCCGGCATCGTTGTGAAAACCGAGCCTCACCATTGGCACAGCGGCGTATGTCACGCCAGTCACGGTGGCGGCAGTGTTTACGGTATTCAGCGACACTCCCACCACCACCAGCAAGTTGGGATTAACGGCAGTAGTGTGCCCGACAGTGAGATTGAAATTCCCTGCGGCCGTCGGCCGGATGAATCCCGAGGTCGTGGGATCGTTGATTACGACCTGGGCCCTCAAAAGTGTGCTGCCCGCCGCGAGAAAGAGCAGCGTCGCCAGGGTTGCCAGGATTCTCCGCCACCGCATGCCCTGCCGGACCATCCGCTGAGCGGCCAAATGAATCCGCGCCCTTAGGTGAGCTCTTGTACTCAGCACGACGCGCCCCAGAATCTGCCCGGCACAAATGGGCGGATCACTCTCCTGGCCCGCATCTCCTCGGGTCAAGAAACAATCGCGCGCCAGGTCCGCAAAGATCAGGCGATGGGCGCGCAGCCCATGCGCCGTCCTCGCCACCACAATATCGCCCACCCGAAGCAGCGCGGCCGCGACGCCTTCCACGCGCACTGTCTCGCCGTCTCGTATGAGCGGCAGCATGCTCCGCCCGCGCGCCTGAAACCGGACTTGATGGCCGCTCGCGAGCAGTCCGCGGCTCAACTGCTCGAAACGCGCCGAATCGTGCCGATCTTCAATCTCGGAACGCAAGAATCGTCTCCACCGCACTGCGGTCAGGAACGAAATAGAAGCGGTAGCAGGGCAGCGACTCCACCATCTCTTCGAGCAGCGCCAGCACCGGATCCACGAATCGCGGCTGATAGAAAGGAGTGAAGCTGCGCGCCAGCAACTCGCCTACCGCAGCGCTCCGCGAAAGCCGCTCAATTCGATTTCCGCTGCCGTGCTCGAGCAGGAAAATGCGCTGAATCGGCGCCCGCGCGGGAGACGCGAAAGCCGCCTCCCCGTGCCAAGGCGTCCCGTGCATAAAAAATGTGTGGGGCGGGCACTCTTGCCCGCCGCCTTTCGCCGGCATCCCCGTTGATCTGGCCCGCACGATGATCCGGTCGTCACTAAGCACCTCAACTGGAATGTGCCGCTTCCACAGGCGCGTGGCTGTGCTCTTACCCGCGCCGGAATGCCCCACGAAAAGAAACGATGCGCCGTCGTCGCCAACCAGGCCGCAGGCATGCAGTTCCACGCCCCGGCCCAGGCTCAGGTAGTGCGTGATCAGAAGCTCGTCCAGCGGATACTCCAGCGCCCGGCTCGCGTCGTCTGAAGCTAGGCATTCCCGGTTAAGAATCACCCGCGCCATCCGGAACTGCTCATCCACCAGCAGACGTTTGTAGGGCCGGCTGCCGAAACGTTCGGTAGTGAAATCGAAGAGAAATCCATCCGCGAGCTCCTGCACACTCCATAGACAACCGGAGTGGAAAAGCTGCCGGCCCCGCCAGGGCTTGATGTTAGAACCCCACTCCACCCGCAACTCGATGTCGTGCGTGTCATCTTCGCTGGCGAAGGGCAGCAGCTGTGGCCCCAGGTCCGCAGATTTCGGGTCGTCTCCTTGAACCTCGACGGTGATCCCCGCGATGGCGAAACGGCTCCGGTACTGGCCCGCGAAGCCTGGGCTGGGGGCGTCCGCGACGCAGCTGGAAATGCCGACGGAATTCATCCTCAAGATCCAATCGTGCTGCAATGCAAAGTGGAGCAACTGGCCGCCACCGGCCCCGCCGAACTGCCGATCTTGCAGTTGCCCAGGACCGCCTCCTCGGGACGGAGATTGATCGCCATCACCTTAGGCGCCTCGTAAGGCTTTTTCGATCCCGGCTCTTGGTTCGGTTCGCTCATGCGATTTCTCGTGTCCTCAGTGTCCCGCCGCGCCACAACCGCTGCAGGCCGTGCGGGGCGCGGCCTGATTGAGAACCGGAAGCAGCGACGCCGGTGCCGTCCAGTCCTCCACGTTGGTCTCCGCCGAGCGGATTCTTTCCGCCGCCTCCCGAACGCGCGCTTCCTGGGCGCCGCCATCGCAGAACTCACACTCGCCGTGCGCGGGAACTTCCAGGCCCAGGCTTAGAGCGCGCAGATGCGCCGCTTCGCAGAGAAACGCGACCGGGCTTTCCTTGTCCCCGTTTTCCAGTTCGCCGTTTGCTGGACACATGCCGCACAGCGACTGAATCCGGCACTGTACACATTTCGTCAGGCGCGTGCGCTTGCGGGTGCGCACAGCCAACAGGAATTTTTCCCAGCCTTCCCGCACGCTGCCCTGCCGAATATCGTAGGTCTCCTGCTGCGAGATTACGCAGATACTCATGCGCCCATAGGGATCAACCGCGAACGACTTCATGCCGCCTCCGCAGAAGTACACCGTGTCCAATTGGGCGAGCGCGGGTGCGTGGGCCAGGTCGCGCTCGGCCAGAGTCCGGTATTCGTCCGCCGCTTTGGGCGAGTGCATATCGAGCGCCACCACATCCTCGGGCGAGAGACGCACCGCCAGCGGGCTCTGCGAGCAATCAATGCGCGGATTGATCTGGGCATCGAACTTGAACTCGACTCCCAACTCCTCCTCGGCGAAGCGTTTCATCGCAAAAACTTCGTGCTTGTTGATGGTGGTCGGAACCGTTTTGAGCTTCAGCGGCAATCCCCGATCGCGCAGCAACTCGATGCCGCGCAGGCAGCGCTCATAGGAGCCGGGAATCCCGGTGAGGGCTTCGTAGGTTTTCTTGGTGCGCCCGTACAGCGTGATCTCAATCGCGAAGGGCGGAAACTCCAGCAGATAGTCGGCGATGCGCTCGTTGATCAGGATTCCGTTGGTGAAGAGCGTGATCAGGAATCCTTTCCGCTTGGCATAGGTGTAGATTTCCAGGAAGTCTTTGCGGGCAAAGATTTCGCCCCCGGTGTAGAGCAGCCAGAACGCGCCCATCTCGACCAGTTGATCGAGAAGGTTGCAGTGCTCTTCCTTCGTCAATTCGCGGTTGCGCGCCGCCAGGTCCCCCATGGGCAGGTTGTTGTAGCAGTGCCGGCACTCCAGCGGACAGCGGCGCGTGACTTCAATCGACACTTCGAGCGGCGACCGCTCTCCGAAGTACCGCTGGTGGAGAGACTGGCTAAACGCTCCGTACGATTGTGTGTTCATTGCTGCCCTGCACCAGGGCAAACCGATGGCAGCATTCTGTCCCCCTCGGGACTCTCCACCGGCAGCGGACTTCAGCGCTCAACGGCCGTTATCAACCCCGCTGCCTGCGTTTCTCGCACGAATGCATCTGCATCCCGTCGAGCGTCATCCCACCCGACTTCGAATGTCTGGCAGAGGAGGGAGGTTAGATTTTCCAGTGACCTGGGATGCTCCAGCGCTTCCCACAGAACCGAGCCCGTTTCGTTGAAGCTATAGATCGAGGCCAGGTCACCCACTTTTCCGCGAATCGGGACGACCAGCGTCTCGCCTGCAATCCGGCGGGAAACGACCGCGGCCGAGCGGTGATAGACACTCAGTTCGGCCACAGCCCGAACCGCCTGTGGGTGCGCGCTCATGAATTCTTATTAACGTTACTTTCACAGAACCATTGGGCCCTGCCAAGGAGGAATCACTTGCAGGTGTCTTGTCAGTAACTAGCTGTAAAACAAGGAGAAGACACGATGCTCAACAAAATTTCCGTACCCCGCCTGGCGAGTAGCGAGAACAACTTGATTCTTGAATCTGTTCTAGAATCGAGAGCGTAACGTGCTCGATATCCACTGTCACATCCTGCCGGAAGTGGACGACGGCCCCAGGTCCTGGGACGTCGCGCTCGAAATGTGCCGCATAGCGGCTGCGGACGGCATCACCCACATGGTGGCCACGCCGCACGCCAATGATCGCTACGCCTATGATCGGCGCTATCTGCAGGCAGTCCTCGCTCAGCTACAGGCCAGAGTTGGCGCTTCGCCGCAGCTGAGTCTCGGGTGCGATTTTCATCTCTCCTACGAAAATCTGGAGCAGGTCCTGGAACAGCCGCACACCTACACCATCGGTGACACCAACTATCTGCTGGTGGAACTGAGCAATTTCAGCGTGCCGATTCAGGTGGCGAACTGCTTTACGCGCCTGGGAGATCGCGGTCTGACCCCGATTCTGACCCATCCCGAGCGCAACCCGATCCTGCAGCAGACACCACAGCGCGTTCTGGAATGGGCCGAGCAGGGCTGCCTGGTGCAGGTGACGGCCTCGGCCTTGACGGGATTCTGGGGAGAGCGGCCGGAGATCATTGCGCGTTGGTTGCTCGACCGCACGGCCATTCACATTCTCGCCAGCGACGCCCATGACAGTAAGCGCCGCGTCCCGATCCTCTCCCAAGCGCGGGACCGCGTCGCACAGGTTGCGGGAACCGAGTATGCCGAGGCACTGGTCGAAAACAATCCGGCGGCGATTGTGCATGGACAACCGATTCCTTACTGTCCACGACCGGTTATGGATTGAGTCGCAGGTACGCTACTGCGGAGGAACGCTGCTTTCGGCGGGCGGGCTGTTTGGGGGTGTTTGCGGAAGATCCGCACTACGCGCTTTGGCCCTCGCCTTGGGATCGCCTGCTACCGGCGTCGCCGTCATCGCGCTTTCCGGATTCAGCAGGTGGTCGTGATTGGGCCCCAAGCCCAGCCTGATCAGCGCACGCGAGTCGGGAACGGCCTTGGATTGCCATCCCTGGTCGGCCTGGTAACGCCGCAGCGCTGCCTGCGTCGCATCATCCCATTTTCCCGAGGGTTCCCCCTCCAGGTAGTGCTGGCGAATAAGAGCTTCCTGAATTTGCCGGGCGCGCTCCGATTCAATCGCCTTCTGGCCGCGCTTCTTGGAACTCCGCGCCTTGGTCTTCGCCCGCGAGCGTTTGCTCTTATGGGTGGACGATTTTGAACTGGAGCTGTCGGCAGACTTCGCCGTCTCTTTTGACGGAGTCGTAGCCGCCACGGTTGGCGCGGACAAGCAAAGCAATCCGCACAGGAATGCCACCAGCCAGTTCCGAATTGGAGAGTTATCCCGCATCCTTCAGTCCCAACCAAAAAACAACCGGCGAGCCCAGCACCATGTTCCCCTAATCGGGGCTGAAGCGCCAGTCTTGCCGGTGTGATTCTCCGTTACGGAAGTGTGCCTGCCAGGAAGATGGTCCCGTCCTGCGCTCGCGAACCGCGCGGTCGCACCAGGAACACCGCATCCTGCCCGCTCTTCAGCCCCGACTCTATCTTGGTGAAATCTTCGGGACTGTTCACGGGCTGCTTGTTGACCTCGAGAATGACATCGCCGCGGTTCAAACCGACATCCTCGGCGAAGGATCCCTGCTTCACGTCCTGCACCACTACGCCTTTGCCGGCGGGTATATTCAGGCGATCCGCCAGGTCCGGGGTGATGTTGCGAACCGTCAGCCCGAACTTGCTGGGCTTGGGCTCTTCCGCACTCTGCCCCTCTTCTTCGTCCCCCAGGCGCGAGGCAAACAACTTCGACCGATCGGCGATGGTGACGGTCGCGTCCTGTTTCTTGCCATTGCGGACAAAGCTGAGTTTGGCCTTCGAACCCGGCTTGCGGGCCGCAATGTCAGCCACCAACTCGTCGCCCGACTTGACGTCCTTGCCATCCACAGAGGCGATCGTGTCGCCGATCTTCAGGCCCGCAGTTTCCGCCGGGCTGCCGGCCACCACATTGGACACGGTCACGCCCGAGCCGTACACCCGAGCAATCGCCGGATTCGGCTGAGCCGCAAACTCAATCCCGATCGAACCGCGCGCCACGCGGTGATCGGGTCCGATCAACTGGTTGTACACCTGCACCACCGTATTGGAAGGCAGAGCAAAACCTACGCCGGCGTAGGAACTGGTCTCGGTAAGAATCGCCGTGTTAATCCCGATCACTTCGCCAGCCATGTTTACCAGTGGGCCACCCGAGTTTCCCGGGTTGATGGCCGCATCGGTCTGGATAAAAGACTGAAACTGCCGGTTGGGAACGATGTTGCGGCCTTTCGCCGAGACGATGCCGGCGGTCACGGTTTCCTGCAATCCGAACGGGCTGCCGATGGCCAGCACCCAATCGCCGACCTCCATACCTTCGGAATTGCCCAGCTTAGCCACCGGCAGCGGACGATCCACATCGATCTTGATGACCGCGAGATCGGTTTCCTGATCCATGCCGATCACTCTGGCGTCATGGCCCGGGGTTGCCATCGGTTCATCCTGCATTTTCACTCGAATGCGGTCGGCTTTCTCGACTACATGCCGGTTGGTGACGATGTAGCCCTTGGGGTCCACAATTACGCCCGAACCCAACGAACGCTGCCGGATGTTGCCGCCATCCCCACCCGGGCCGCCGAAAAATCTGTCAAAGAAGTCCTGGAAGCCATTGTCGTCGTCGCCGCCACCTTGATCCCCTTGGTCAGGACGGCCGCGCCGGCGGTGCGGGCTCTTGATGGTGGATTCGGTGTTGATGTTCACCACGCTCGGCTCCAGCTGCTTGGCGATCTGTGAAAACTCATGAGACATCCGCTGCGGCGAGGGAATGGTCAGCGGGGTCGCATCGGACGCCTTCTGCCCTTCTTTCCCTTTCACTCCGTAGGAAACAATCGTTCCTACCAGGATGCCAACGGTCAGCGTCGCCAGAATTGTGAAGGTGTACGCCCAGCGCTTGGCTTTGAAGCGTACCCAAAAGGCGCTTTCGCGCGAATCCATTTCTTTCCTCCTGAAAATACGTGCCTTAGTGAATTATACCTTCGCGCAGACTGTGTTCTGGGGAAGAGTACTCTTCCATTAGACGCATAAAACCCGCTCCGCGTTAATGCATCAGGTCGAAGAGATGGATTATTCGTGGCGGTCAGGCCGACGTTGGCTTAGTCTTCGCTGCGTCCCCGGCCCTAAACCTTTGCCGCAATGAGCGCCAGGAACAGCCCCGTGTGGCTCGCGATGATCAGCAGGACCAGCAGCGCCCCGAAACTCAGGGCGTTCAAGATGCCAAAGGCCGCTGCACGGCGCTGATGGCCAGCTTCCATATCCCAAAGCTGCTGGCCAGTCCTAACATTGGCAAAAGAACCAGACCCATCACCCGCGCATGGGCGATTTGGGGGACCACCAGGAACTTTACGGCGGGTCAGAAGTCAGATTGCGGAAGTCAGAAGTCAGATTGCAGAAGTTACGCCCATGGCGCCTGTGCCGTGTTTACTTCTGCAATCTGACTTCTCACTTCTGACTTCATTCGGCCAGGAACGCGATCCTACTTCGCTTCGTACACGGTCCGGCCACCGACGACGGTGCGAAGAACCTGCGTCTCCAGGACCTTTGCGGGCGCGACCGCCGTGATGTCGCGGTCCAGAACCACCAGGTCAGCCAGCATGCCCGGCTCCAGCTTGCCCTTCTGCTTCTCCGCGAACTCAGCGAATGCCGAACCCGTCGTGTAGGCGGCAATGGCCTGTTCGATGCTGAGTTTCTGCTCCGGATAATAGCTCTTCTTTCCGTTTTCGCTCTGCCGCGTGACGGCGGCGTAGAGTCCCCGGAACGGCGTGACCGGTTCGACCGGATAATCCGTTCCGAAGGCGAGCACCACTCCGTGCTTCGCAAACTCCGCCCAGGCATAGGAATGAGCGGCGCGCTTCGGCCCCAGACGCGACTCCGCCCAGTTCATATCGGTCAGCAGATGGTTGGGTTGCATGGAGGCGATGACCTTCAATTCCTTGCAGCGCAGGATCTGCTGCAGCGTCGTCACCTGGGCGTGCTCGATGCGAAGCCGGTACTCGGTTTCGCCACCGGCGCCGTTCACCTTGTTTTCCTTGGCCGCCTTCTCCGCCTCGGCAAACGCGTCGAGCGCCATTTGCACACCCTGGTCGCCGATCGCGTGCAGGCCGATCTGATATCCGGCCAGCACCCGTTCTTTGGTCATCGGGTTCAGTTTGCCGGGCTCGTATTGCGGCAGGCCGGAGTTTTTCGGATCGTCGCTGTAAGGCTCCACCAAAGCCGCTGTCTTCGATCCCAGCGAACCATCCATGAAGCCCTTCAGCATCCCGGTATGCAGCAGGTTGTCCGCAGCGGGATGGGAATTGCGTTTGCGATTCAGACTCTCGATAGAATCGTCGAACGGCAGCCACTCCGAAATCCGCGCGCTCAGCTTCCCTTCCTTTTCCAGCTCCTCGTAGATTTGAAAGTCTTCCCAGCCGGAGTTGTCCTGCGCCGAAGTGATCCCGTGGCTGGCGAGATCAGCCAGCGCCAGTTCGAGCGCCTGCCGGCGCTGTTCGTGGGTCAGCTTCGGGATCACGGTCCGGATCGCATCGCGCGCGCTCTCCCGTAGAATCCCGTTCGGCGTTCCAGCTTCGTCCCGATCAATCTTTCCGCCCGCCGGGTCGCGGCTGGCCACGGTGATGCTGGCCAACTGCAGCGCGCGGGTGCTGGCCACCCCGATGTGCCCATCCACCCGGTCCATATACACCGGGTGGCCGGCGCTGACCTCGTCCAGGTCCCAGCGGGTGGGCAGCACCTTCACCGGCCAAAGCGTCTCGTCCCAGCCTGCTCCAATGATCCACTCTCCCGGGCCAGCTTTTTCCACTTTGGCGCGAATTCGTTCGCGGAATTCATCCAGTGTCTTGGCACCGACCAGATTGACGCTTAGCTTCTCCTGTCCCGCGTGGGCCAAGTGCAGGTGAGCATCATTGAAGCCGGGCATCACGAAACGTCCACCCAGGTCCACGACCTTCGTCTCCGGCCCCTTGGTCTTCATGACCTCATCGCGCGTCCCAACGGCGAGAATACGTTCGCCGCGCACGGCGATTGCCTCGGCGCGTTTTCCGGCGACCATGGAAGACGGCTCCACAATTCCGGTGTAGATGTTGCCGTGGGCAAAGATGACGTCGGCCTTGGGTTTCTCCGGCGCGTTCTGGGCCGACACGCTTGCCGTCATGCTTAGAGCCAGGATCAGTGCGGTTCGCATTATTCTCCAATTCCGGCCAGTGCCAGCATTGTAAGCAGAATGCGCCTTAGTCCGAGGTCCCTTCCGTTGCAGTCGAACCATTCTTGCAACGTGTGCGCGCCCCCGCCCGACCCGCCGCCGCCGATGGCGATGGCTTCCCGGCCAAGCGAAAGCGGAATATTCGCGTCGGTGGACGCCCGCTGCACCTGCGCCGTGTTGCCCAGATGCGCATCCACGGCGCGGATTACCTTCAGAACGCGGGCGTCTGGCGCCAGTTCACCCGCCGGCCGGTTTCCGATTTCAATCACTTCGCATTGCACGGTGTGCGTTTTCCGCGTGCTGTGCAGCGCAGCAGCCTGATTCTCCGATTCGACGGTGCGGTCGAGCGCGCTGCGCAGCGCCCGCTCCAATCGGTCGATTTCTGCCATGGAGGTGGAACGCAGATCCACCCGCATGCTCGCCGACTCCGGGATCGAATTGACGGACGTTCCCCCGCGGATCACGCCAATATTGAACGTGGTTTTGGGTGCGGCCGGGACTGGTGTCCGGCTGAAGACTTCAATCGCGCGGGCCAGCACGATGATCGGGTTGGGCGCGCCAAAGTCGCTCCAGGAGTGCCCTCCCGGGCCGCGCACGATCACTTCGAACCGGCGGCTGCCGAGGGCCTCCGCGACCACCGTGTCCGATCCCGCTCCATCCACCACGATGCTGTAGGCGATGGAGCTCTTCCAGCGCGGCGTCGCGAAAACATGACGCATGCCACGCAGATCGCCTTCGCCCTCTTCCCCCACATTTCCGATGAACACGAAGGGCAGCGCATGCGGAATGCGCGCGCTCTGTACGGCGCTGGCGACCGCCAGCAGGGCCGCGATGCCCGCGCCGTTGTCGGACACTCCCGGACCATATAACCGGCTTCCCTGCTGCCGCACGTTCAGGGGCGTGGTCGCCGGAAACACGGTGTCAATATGAGCGCTGAGCGCAACGTAACGGTTGCCGTACCCCGGATGCACTGCAAAAACGTTGCCGACCTTATCGGTCTCCACGTCGTTGAGGCCAATCTCACGGAAGCGATCGGCCAGCCAGGCGCCGCGAGTTGCCTCGCCAAACGGGGGAGCGGCAATGCGTGCCACTTCCAGTTGATATTCGGCGAAACGGGATTCTTGCGATCGGAACCACTCGCCGGCGGAGCGCACTTCCGCCAGTGCGCCGATCCGTGCCACCTCCTGCTGCATCGTCGGATATAAGTCGGAAACCGCCACTTGTGGAGTCAATGTCGCCCTCCGCGCCTATCTTACAACGTCAAAGATTCTGATAAACTGACGAAGGTTCACCTTCCACTCCGCGTCCGTCTGATCCCGCCTTGAGGAGGAATCGCCGTGAAAACCGCCCTGAAAATCATCGCCATTGTGGTCGCCGTGCTGCTTGTGCTTGCCCTCGCGCTCCCGTTGCTGGTGAACGTAAATAGTTTCCGTCCGCAGATTGAGTCCAAGCTGAGCGAGACCCTCGGACGCCCGGTGACAGTGGGCAACTTGAGCCTGAGTCTGTTTTCCGGCGGAGTACGCGCAGACCAGCCTTCCATCGCGGATGATCCCAAGTTCAGCGAGGCCCCGTTTATCAAGGCGAAGTCGCTCAAAGTCGGCGTCGAATTAATGCCGCTGATTTTCAGCAAGCAGCTCAACGTAACCGAGATCGTCATTGACGAACCGGAGATCGCGCTGCTGCGCAACCAGGCGGGCGTATGGAACTTCTCTTCGCTCGGCAACTCCGCCGCGAAGAAGACCCCGGAAAAGTCGACGGGTGCGAGCAACCTGAACGTTGGCAAACTCGAACTGACGGGCGGGAAGATTTCCTTCGCAGCGATTCCCGCCAAACGCAAGCCGATTGTGTACGACAAGGTCGAAATTTCGATGCGCAATTTCAGCCTGGGCAGCGCATTTCCGGTGACCGCCTCGGTGCGTCTGCCGGGCGGCGGCGGCCTGAAGCTCGACGGAATGCTCGGCCCCATCAACACTAACGACGTGTCGCTCTCGCCGCTCCAGGCGAAGTTGAACATTAACAAGCTCGATCTCTCCCAGTCCGCGCTGGTCGATCCCAATGCGGGCATTAGCGGTTTGGCGGACTTCGACGGCTCGATCGCGTCCGACGGCCGCACCGCCAAGACCAACGGAACATTGAAAGCTACTTCTCTGAAGTTAACGCCCAAGGGCGCGCCCTCGGGACGCCCGATTGAGGTGAAGTACGCGGTCGAGCACAATCTTCTCACGCAGTCTGGACGGCTCACGCAAGGCGACGTCGCGATGGGAAAGGCGCTGGCCAAGCTGACCGGCACGTACGAGACGCGCGGGGACACGACGTCCATCCGCACCAAACTCGTCGGCCAGAATATGCCGGTGGATGAATTGCAGGCTGTGCTTCCGGCGGTCGGAGTTGTCCTCCCGCCCGGTTCGAAACTCAAAGGCGGGACGCTCTCGCTCGACGTCGATTCGGTCGGGCCCCTCGACAAACTGGTGAGCACTGGTGGAGTGAAATTGAACAACTCGCAACTCGCCGGCTTCAACCTGGGTTCCAAGCTGTCGGCCATCTCAGCGCTCTCGGGCAAGCAAACGGGCAATGACACCAGCATTCAAAACCTTAGCTCGGATGTCCGAGTCGCTCCCGAAGGAACGCGGCTCGACAAGATCAACTTGGTCATACCTGCCCTGGGAACGGTGGCGGGCACGGGAACAGTCAGCCCCGGCGGAGCGCTCAACTTCAACATGGCCGCCAATCTCAGTGGCGGCGCCGTCACCGGCCTGACGCAGATCGCCGGCCTCGGCGGCAAAGGAACGGGTAGCATTCCCTTTCTCATTCAGGGCACCGCGTCCAACCCAACTTTCATGCCGGACGTAAAAGGGATGGTCGGCGGCCAACTCAAAGGTCTGATGCAGGGAAATCAGACGGGGGATCAAAACAATCCCTTGGGCGCGATCACGGGACTGTTCGGGAAAAAGAAGAAGCCGCAGTAAACGCAGCTCTCAGCTGTCAGCTCTCAGCTGTCAGCTTTCACTGCCCCGGCTTCCACGATCTTGTCGAGCGAACCGAAGCCGATCCCGAGTTGCGAGCAGAGAACGTGCTGCCGGTCAAATCGGTTCTTGGTTCCCAGTTCTTTCATCGCGCGCAATCCCACTCGGCCATAGCAGGCCCAGCCGAAGACGGGCAGCGGGTAATCCGTGCCGAATATCAGGCGGTGATGCAGCTCCGGATGCCGCCGCAAGCGGAACAGCATGCCCAGCCGGTTGGGCAGACTGAGGGCGGAGATATCCGAGAAAAAATTAGTATGGGCGCGGACCAGATCGAGAAACGTCTGGTAGAACTTTTCATAGAAAATCAGCCCGTGGCTGCACCCGTGAGCCGCGATGACGGTGACACCCTCATCCAGCGCCCCGCGCAACTTGTTGGGGTCGCCGGCAGACTGGTCCGTGCCAATCAAACTGAATTCGTAGCCCACATGGCTCAACAGCGGCAGCCGCAGCCGCGCCAGTTCCCGGTAGAAAGGAATGTAACGCCGGTCGCCAGGGTCGAACTGCTGCGCGTTGGGCAACCACTTGACCAGCTTTGCGCCACCCTCAGCACAGCGCTGCAGTTCCTCCACCGCGTCGCCTCTCTGCGGATTCACCGATACGCCCGCCCAGAAATCCTCAGGATGCGACTTGGCCAGCTTCAGAACGTAGTCATTGCCGATCAGAAACTCAGTCGCCTGCCGATCGAGTTTGCCCCGGGCGTCGTACACTCCGTCCATTCCCAGCAGCACCGCCCGGCCGACATAGCGCGAGCTGCGCAACTCCGCAAGAAGATTGGCCACGTATTTTTCATTCGACGTCTCGGCTTCCTTCAAATCGAGCCCCTGCTTCCAGATCAGAAACCGGAACAAGGGACTCTTGAGCATCTTGGGAGAAACGTAGCAACCATTGCCCCCACACGGCAGCGCCGCCAGATGCACGTGGCAATCGGTAACTTTTGGATGCGCTTGCGGCAGCGGACTCGCATCGGGCATGCGGCGACTCATCCTTAGGGGCCTTGAGTTTACCTCACCTCTGGTTCGAGAGGGTGCCCGGCAAGCCAGGGAAAAGACTTTCCGGGAGTGCCCACCGGGCCGCCCGCAACGCGGCCATCGGGTGACCTTGGTCACTTGCGTAACCTCCGGTCCCGGTCCCATCTTAGGAAAGAGCAAGCGCTGCCTCCCTGTGCGCTCAAAATTGAGTGAGGTAAGCCGTCCGCATGAAGGATTCGACGAAAGAGTCACCCCTCAAAGGGTCGGATTGGACGCGTCTGCTGACCGATCCCGACTTGGTGAGCCACCTGGGAAAACTGCTGCAAACTTATCGCGAAGTTTCTCCAGAGAAGCGGGAACAGGCGCTGCTCAAGACGATGCGCGAGATCAAGGAATCCGCCCTCAAAACCCGGGCGGCCGCCGCGACCGCGAGCGGTACTCCGACTCCAGCCCCGTTGCCGCCAACCGTGTTCGCTGCTCCGCAGCCGATTGCAGAAACGCCCCCGTTCGAGCCCGACTTGTTCACTCCGCAAACCGGGAGTGACCGCCGCCGTTTTGCCCGCATCAAGTGCTTTGTAGCCGTCGAACTTCACATCGAAGGACTGGAAGGCCCCGTCTGGGGCAATCTTTCGAACGTGGGCCGCGGAGGATGCTTCGTCGAGACCGCCACTCCTATCCCCCCGGGCAAGAGCGTTGGAATCGGCTTGTGGGTGTCCAGCGGCAAGATCTGGGTGAAGGGCGTGATCCTGAATGGCGTAGTCACGCGCAGCGCGCCATCGTTTGGAGTGCGAGTAAAATTCTCCGAGGCGGAGTTGTCGCAGAAGGAGCATCTGCGGGAATTCCTCAAATTTATCGAGAGCAGCGCGCGCAAGGGGCAGAGCGGGAACGCCTATGTCGCGCAGCTGAAGCGGTAAATCGCGCTTTTTCCAGCCAGCTTTCGCCAGCAACTTTTCCAGCACGGCGGGTTCATTTCTAGTGAGGTGCGGAATGTTTTTGCGCCGGCGCCATCTCGTGATTGCATTCGGCCTGCTGCTGGTGGCGGGCCTGGGAACCCGGCTTGCCCCGGCGAAAAAGAAAGACAAGCCCACCGGGGCGATGGCCGAGCAGAAACGTGCCGTCCACACTCTGAACCGTCTGACCTTTGGTCCGAGGCCCGGCGACGTGCAGCGCGTCCAGCAGATGGGAGTGGAGAACTGGATCGAGCTGCAACTTCATCCGGAAAAAATTAGCGACTCGGCGCTCCAGGCTCGGCTCGCTCCCTTGCGCACTCTGCGCATGGACAATCGCGAACTGGTGGAGAATTTCCCGCCCAATCAGGTGATCCGGCAGGTCGCCAACGGCAAAGCCGACATGCCAAGCGATCCGGCGAAGCGGGCGGTGTACGAAGCGCAAGTGCAGCGATACCAAGACAAGAAGGAACGCAAGGAAGACGCGGGAAAGTCCTCCGATCCGGCGATGACCTCCGGCGACAGTGAGAACGACATGGCCGGCCCAGGTCCCCAGCGTCGCCAGGAAAACCGCCGCTTCGCCAATCGCAAAATCCAGGAACTCCTCGATCTGTCTCCTGACCAGCGCTTGCAGGAAATCTTGAAGATGCCCACCGAGGATCAGCGCGCGCTGGCGACGGAGATGAAAGGTCCGAGAGCGGACGCGTTGATGGAAGGCATGAGCGCGCAGCAAAAGGAAACGCTGATGGCGCTCAGGAATCCCGAGCGGGTGGTGATCGGCGAACTGATGCAGGCCAAACTGCTGCGCGCCATCTACAGCGAACGTCAGCTTGATGAAGTAATGACCGATTTCTGGTTCAACCATTTCAACGTGTTCATCAACAAGGGCGCCGATCGCTTTCTGCTGACCGGCTACGAGCGCGACGTGATTCGTCCCCATGTCCTGGGAAAATTTGAAGACCTGCTGGTGGCGACAGCCCAGAGTCCAGCGATGCTGTTCTATCTCGATAACTGGCTGAGCGTTGGACCGGACTCCGACGTCGGACTGGGGATCGCGCCCCGCGGCCACAAGAAAGGCCGTGACCGGCGCGCGCAGAATCGGCCGCCCAAAGGAAAGCCCAAGCTCGCCAGCGGCCTGAACGAAAACTATGGCCGCGAGTTGATGGAGCTTCACACCCTAAGCGTGAACGGCGGATACACCCAGAAAGACGTGACCGAAGTTGCCAAGGTGTTCACCGGCTGGACCATCGAACAGCCCAAGAATGGCGGGGGCTTCCGCTTCGATCCGCGCATGCACGAACCAGGCAACAAGACGGTGCTCGGACACAAGATCAAAGAAAATGGCGAGAAAGAAGGGCTCGAAGTTCTGCGCTTGCTGGCGCGTCATCCGAAGACGGCGCGCTTCATCTCCCAAAAGCTGGCGATGCGCTTTGTGTCCGACGACCCTCCGCCGGCGCTCGTGGATCGCATGACGCAGACCTTCCTGAAAAAGCATGGCGACATCCGCGAAGTGCTGCGCACGATCTTCAGTTCATCCGAGTTCTGGGCGCCAGAAGCGTACCGCGCCAAGGTAAAAACGCCACTCGAATTCGTGGTGTCGGCAGTGCGCGCCAGTGGCGCGCAAGTTGATGACACTCGCGCCTTGCTCGGCACCCTCAACAATATGGGCATGATGCCCTACGGTATGCAGCCTCCCACCGGCTACTCGATGAAGGCCGACGCCTGGGTGAACTCGTCGGCGCTGTTAGGACGAATTAATTTCGCCCTCGGCCTGGCCGCCGGAAAAGTGCGCGGAGTCTCGGTGGATGCTGCGCAGATGGCGGCCGGCGCGCGCGACGCGCAGCAAGCGCTCGCGAAGCTCGAGGATCTGCTGCTCGCCGGCGACGTTTCCCCGCAGACCCATGAGACGATTAGCAAGCAATTGGACGACCCGCAGATCAGCCAGCGGCGGCTGGACGACGCCTCGCGTCCGCCCAACGTAGCGGCGATCACGGGACTGATTCTGGGATCGCCGGAGTTTCAGAGGAGATAGCTATCAGCCGTCAGCCATCAGCCGTCAGTGAAGGCTATAGGCTGGTTTCAAAAATCGGTTTTGGGTAGGGCACAGCTTCAGCCGTGCCGCCAAGATCCGCCCAAAATGCGGGCTTTAGCCCCTGGGGTCGCATTTGCGAACCCTCAAAAGTATTTTTGAAACCAGTACTAGTGACTGATTGCTGAAGGCTGACGGCTGAAGGCTGGTTTTATGCCCATTACTCGCAGAGTCTTCCTCCGCAACAGCGCCCTCGCCGCCGTCGGCACGGCGGCGGTGCCGAGTTTCCTCACGCGGGCCGCGTATGGCGCTGCCGATCCGGGCACGCGTCCGAAGCGTCTGGTCGTGATCTTCCAGCGCGGCGCGGCGGACGGGCTGAACATCGTCGTGCCTCACAGCGAGGCCGCGTACTACGCCGCGCGGCCGACCATCAATATTCCCAAGAAGTCGGTGCTCGACCTCGACGGCTTCTTTGGCCTGCACCCTTCGATGTCGGCGTTTCAGCCGTTATGGCAACAGAAGCATCTCGCCATCGTTCACGCCGCCGGTTCGCCGGACCCGACGCGTTCGCATTTCGACGCGCAGGATTACATGGAGTCGGGCACACCCGGCGTAAAGGTGACCGAAGACGGCTGGCTGAACCGAGCCCTGCACGAACTTCCCCAGGACAAGTCCGCGTTCTGCGCGATCGCGCTCGGGCCTTCCCTGCCCCGAATTCTCGCCGGCAAGGAACCGGCAGTCGCGGTCAATAACCTGAATGACTTTTCTGTTGGCGGACGCAATCCGAAGGCTGCGCCCATGGCCAACACGTTCGAAGCGATGTATGCGAACTCCGTGGACACCGTGATGCACGGCACCGGTCAAGAAACTTTTGACGCGGTCAAGATGCTGAAAGCCGCCGATCCGGCGAAATACACGCCCGCTGCCGGCGCTAACTATCCTCGCGGACGCTTCGGCGAAAGCCTGAAGCAACTCGCGCAACTGATCAAAGCCAATCTGGGCGTGCAGGTTGCGTTCGCCGACCTCGGCGGCTGGGACCATCACGCCAACGAAGGCAGCACCCAGGGACAAATCGCGAACATCCTCGGCGAGTTCTCACAATCGATTGCCGCGCTCTGGACCGACCTCGGCGACCTCGCCGAAGACACTGTGATCGTAACGATGTCCGAATTCGGCCGCACCGCCCGCGAAAACGGCAACCGCGGCACCGACCACGGCCACGCCAACGTAATGTTTGTCCTAGGCGGACCGGTGAAAGGTGGCAAAGTCTATGGCCGCTGGCCGGGGCTGGATCAGTCGCAGCTCTATGAGGGTCGCGATTTGGCGGTCACGACAGACTTCCGGCTGGTGCTTGGCGAAGTGGTGTTGCGGTATTTGGGAAACAACAATCTGGGCAGCGTGTTCCCCGGATTCGAGAGCCAACCAGATCGATTCCTTAAGCTGTTGGGGTAGGCGAACACTAGATCTCGATCAGTACATCGCCGCCTTCAATCTTGATCTGATACACCGCCACCTTCGCTCCCGGCGGTCCGGTCGCGCCGGTCTTCGGATCGTACGCCCAGCCGTGCCACGGACAGATCACCTTGCCGCCCTCGATCACGCCCTCGCCGAGCGGCCCTCCCATGTGCAGGCAGACGTTATCCATGGCGGTGATTTCGCCGTTCACGTTGGCGACGCAGATCATCTTGTCGCCGCAGGGAAATTCTTTGGCTTCGTTGGTACTGGGAAGATCGGATTGAGACGTAAGTTTGGTGAAGGGCATGGCTCTTCAGATAGTGCAGCAGAAAGCAGGTTCCCTCGACTTCGCTCGGGACAGGCTCTTCGCCGCACTCAGGATGACACCAGTATAGAGAACCTTGGTTTAGCTGATGGCTGACGGCTGATGGCTGACGGCTACTTCGGCTGCATCGTCTGCGCCACCATCACCTGGCGCTTGAAATTTTCCATCATGCTTTCGTTCAGCCGGACTTCGGTGGGCTTCTTGGCGAGCGTCATGGTGTCAATCTTGTCCTGCAAACGGAGCAGCGCGTAAAACAAGTTCTCCGGACGCGGCGGGCATCCGACCACGTACACGTCCACCGGCACGATGCGGTCTACACCCTGCAACACGGCATAAGTATTGAACGGACCGCCGACCGACGAGCATGCGCCCATCGAGATGACCCACTTCGGCTCCGGCATCTGGTCGTAAATGCGCTTCACTACCGGCGCCATCTTGAGCGTTACGGTGCCGGCGACGATCATCAAGTCCGACTGGCGCGGGCTGGGCCGGAAGACCTCAGAGCCGAAGCGCGCAATGTCGAAGCGGGCGGTCGAAGATGCAATCATCTCGATCGCGCAGCAGGCCAGGCCGAAAGTCATCGGCCAGAGCGCCGACTTGCGCGCCCAGTTGAAGACGTAGTCCACCGACGTGATCATGAAGTTCTTTTCGAACTTGTTCTGCAGCCAGCTCATGGGCCCTCTTGCGATACAGGATACCCTGACATCATACGCCGGGAGTGATGCCGGTCACACCCCAGGCTGCGAGCTACGAGCCTCGAGCTTCGGGCAACCAACCCCTCCAGTTCATTGGGATTTTGGGTGCTCGAAGCTCGCAGCTCGTAGCTCGCAGCCCCCCACTCACCATTTCCCCCCTGTCTCGTCTAACCGGGGACGGAGGCTCCTATGCAGCAGCAATCGAGACTCGCAACCTGGCTGGGCGCAGCGCTCGGCGTCGTATCGGTCCTGTTTCTGTTCGCAGCCCTGGGACACGCGTCCGACCGGCAAGGCAGCGTGACCGAGGAGTTTCACCAGGTCTATCCGCTTTCCGCCGAAGGCCGCATTGACCTCGAAAACATCAACGGTCCGGTACATATCAGCAGCTGGGACCGTAACGAAGTCAAGGTGGACGCCATCAAGCGCGCCTGGAGCAAAGAGCGCCTCGACGAGGCCCGGATCGAGATCAGCTCCCGGCCCGATTCTCTGTCCATCCACACGGAATACCCCAGTCACGACAACACCTTCTGGAACGACAACCGGCACGATAACCCGGCGAGCGTGGAATACACCCTGGTGGTGCCCCGCCGCGCCCGGCTCGACGAAATCAAACTGGTCAACGGCGCGCTCGACATACAGGACGTCGCCGGAGAAGTTCGAGCCTCTTGTGTGAACGGACGTCTCCAGGCGCGCAATCTCGAGGGTCGGACGGACCTCGACACCGTCAACGGCGAACTGGATGCTAGCGTCAGCCGCCTGCCTTCTTCGCCTGTGGAACTCTCGGCCGTGAACGGCACCTTGCGCCTGACTCTGCCTTCGGACGCCCATGCAGAACTCGAAGCCAGCACTGTCTCGGGCGGCATTTCCAATGATTTCGGACTGCCCGTGTCGCACCACCAATACGTCGGCCACAGCCTGCGCGGCGAACTCGGCGGAGGCGGAACCCGCGTAAAACTCTCCAATGTGAACGGGCGAATTGAAATCCTGCACGCCAACGACAATCGTCCTCTCAGCCCCGCCAAGAACCTGGAACGCGAGCACAGCCGCGATGACGATGATGATGATGACGCTGAAATCTAGTAACTCTTCATGAATTGTCATCCCGAGCGAAGCGAGGGATCTGCAGTCTGTCGGCAGAGAAAGAATGCAGATTCCTGGTGGCGCGAAGTCCGTAGCTCACAGTTAGTAAATCGTGTACCCCGGCGCAGGATTTCGCAGATCGGGTTTCGAGGCAATCAGCAGCAAGGCCCCTACCCGCTTGAACGCCTTCAAATCCTCGAGCGAGTCGAATGACGTTGTTTGGTAGTTTTCTGGCGTCGGCGTGTCGTCGGGAATCTGACGGTATTCTACGTTTTCGAACGCATGCGCCTTCAGCAGCTCGACATACTCCGCCGCCGAGCGCACGTGCACCGGCACTTTCAGCTTGGGCACCCACTGCAGCGAATAGGGATTGTCTTTGTAAAGATTGATCAGGATGAAGAGCCGCCCGCGCGGCGCCATCACCCGGAACAGTTCGGCCAGCGCGCGCTCCTGGTCGGAATAGTAATAAAACGACTCGACCGAGAGCACCTTGTCGAAGAAGTTTTCTTCCCACGGAATCTGCGCCGCCGACCCGACCACAAACATTACGTTGTCGAAATCTTTCGACGCGGCCCGGGCCTGGCGAACCATCTCGTCGGAAATATCCACTCCAACCACCTGTCCGAAGCCCTGCGGGCCCTCGCTCACCATGCGCGCCAGCAGACGCGTGGCCCAGCCTGAACCGCAGCCCAGATCGAGGATGCGTTCCCCGGGACGAAGGTCCATCAGCCGCATCGTCTTCTCGGTGATGTCGAGATGATGGCGCTCCATCTTCTCGCCGTCACCTGCGTCGGCCCAGCGGTTAAATTCCTGCTGCAGGCGCTCGTCGGGGGATTGGGGGTTGTCTGCACTCATGATTTGTCTATAGCAGCTGTGAGCTTCGAGCTATGAGCCGCGAGCAACCCGATCTGCTTGCTCGAAGCCTGTAGCCCGCAGCTCGGGGCTCATTCCGTAATCCTCTGGAGTTCATCAAAGAACTTCGGATACGACACTCCCGCCGCATCCGCGCCCTGAATGCTCGTCTCGCCTTCCGCCCGCAACGCCGCGACGGCAAAAGCCATGGCGATACGGTGATCGCCAAACGAGTCGATTTCCGCGCCATGAAGACGCTGGCGGCCGGGGATGCGGAGTCCGTCGGGCCGCTCTTCAACCTCGGCGCCCATCTTACGCAGATTCGCCGCAACCGCGGCGATGCGGTCGGACTCCTTCACCCGCAGTTCCTTGGCGTCGCGCACTTCAAGACCATTTTCGGTGTAGGGCGCCACAGCTGCCAGCACCGGGATCTCGTCGATCAAAGCCGCAGTGTCGGCTCCGGAAATAATGGCACCCTTCCACGCTCCGCCGCGCGCTTCAAGGACGCCGATGAGTTCACCGTGATGCTCCTCCAGTTGCGCCACCGCAATTTTCAATCCCATCAGGATCAGGATGTCGAGCAGCCGGGCGCGGGTGGGGTTCATCAGGATTCCGGGCATCGTGATCTGCGAGTCAGGAAAGAGCGCGGCCGCGCACAGAAAGAACGCCGCGCTGGAAAGATCTCCCGGTACATGCGCTTCGATGCCCTGCAGTTTCTGCCCGCCTCGGATACGAGCAGTGTTCCCGCTGCGTCCCACTTGGGCGCCAAACGCACGTAGCGCGAGCTCTCCATGATCGCGGGTGCGTATTGGCTCTTCGACGCTCGTCTCGCCCTCGGCAAACAGTCCGGCAAACAGCACGCACGACTTCACTTGAGCACTGGCGACTTTGGGCTGGTAGTGGATTGCTTTCAGCGAACCGCCGCGAATTTTCAGCGGAGGCCGGCCACCGTCGCGGGCTTCAACTTTCGCTCCCATCTGCGAAAGCGGCGCCATGATGCGCGCCATCGGCCGGCGCGAAAGCGATTCGTCCCCGAACATCTCGCTCGCAAAGGGCTGGCCGGCAAGAATGCCGCTCAGCATGCGCATGGTCGACCCGGAATTCCCGCAGTCGAGGGGTTCAGAGGGTGCGGAAAGGCGCGGTCCGCGGCCCTGCACTTCGATGGCGCCATCTTCTTTCCGTTCCCACTCACTTCCAAGCGCGCGCAAGCAGCCGAGCGTGCTGTAACAGTCGCGCGCAGCCGAAAAATTATGGAAGCGGCTAGTGCCCTCCGCGACCGCGGCCAGCAGGGCGTAGCGGTGCGAGATTGATTTGTCCCCGGGAATGCGGACCACCCCGCGAACGCCACGCGCCGGATTCACGACGACTGTCGAAGACACGGATGCCATCGACTTCAAATATAG
The DNA here is from genome assembly GCA_049273945.1 of Terriglobales bacterium. Classification (GTDB taxonomy): domain Bacteria; phylum Acidobacteriota; class Terriglobia; order Terriglobales; family Acidobacteriaceae; genus Acidiflorens. The sequence goes on from JBASRS010000079.1 coordinate 29,341, forward strand.
CGGAGATTGCTGATCCGGTGGTTGGACCTAGCGCGCTCGCGTGCGGCTTGCGGCTTCCTGCAGAATTTCCTCTGGAACCTCGCGCAGCGTCACGTGGAACTCGAACATCGGAGTTTCCGTGCCGCGCCCCCAGCGGGCAACTTCCCAGTGCGCACGGATGAACTTCACCTCCGGCCGCGCCGTCACATCGAGCAGCAACGGCACTTCTTCCCGGTAGAACTTCTGCGGAAAGGCAACCATCGGCTTGAGATCCCAGGCCGCTCCGTCCGTTGATCCGTAGACGCTGACGTCGAGCGACTCCTGCTCGATGATGTTGGTAATTGCGAGCGTCAGCAGAAACACGCGGCCTTGCGTCGGCTTCAGTTCGAGCGTGGGACCGTCTCCCTTGGCGGTGACCGTCGTTTTCTCGGGAACGAGGAAAGCGTCCAGCATGACGGTTGGATTCTAGCAGAGGAAACGCTGAAAACTCAGTGCAGGACGCACGGCTCTCAGTTGGCCATTGGCTACTTGCCCGCTGCCGACTACGGGTTCGTCACTGGCTGTCCCGCAGCCACAACCGGTCGCAGTTCCGGCTCCTCTGGAATGACGATCCAAGCCAGGATGTAAACCACCACGCCGGGCAGAATACCGCCCATGAGGGTGACCAGTACCAACACCAGCCGCACCAGCGTGACATCGAGATCGAGGTAGTGTCCCAGTCCGGCGCACACCCCGGCGATCTTGCGGTCGGCGCGAGAGCGGATCAGCTTTCTCGGCGCCGGCGGATGTCCAACCACGGTGCCACAATAAGTGCAGAATCGCGCGTCTTCCGCGATCGCCTTGCCGCAGGCATTGCAGTACATAGACGGCCTCCTGCTCTAGATACGACGAGTGTGGGAAGAATGTTCCGCTGTAGGGTTCGGGCTCTGGGCTTTAGCCTTTAGTTGTAAATCCGCCACTCACTGCTGACTACCGACTACTGACTACTGTCTTTGTACGCTTCCTTCATTCTTCTTCGCGCTCTTTCCGCCTCGCCGTTGCCGGAATTCGTGGCCACTACAGCCTCGTACTTCTTCATCGCCAGATCTCGCTTCTGCAACTGGTCGTACATCTCGCCTGCGGCGAGATTGGCTTTCTGGAGCACCTCCGGATCCGGCGCCTGGATGTCCGCCACTAGTTCGTAGGCTGCGGCCGCTGCCTGATAGTTCTTCTGGCTGCGCAGCAGATCGCCGATGCCAAGTGCCGCCATTTCGTAGTGCAGATTGCCGTACTTGCCCTCGCGTCCGTTCTGCCAGACGAGGCGATACTGCTCCTCGGCCTCGCGATTCTTGCCAAGTGCCCGCAGCAGGTTGCCTTCTTCCAGGGAGAGCAGGAAGTTGCGCGGGAAACGCGGCGCCAGCGAGTGCGCCAGTTCGAGCGCCTCGGTGTACCTGCGCTCGCGGCGCAGAAAGAGCATCAGGAGCACGCCCGCGTCCACGCTGGTCTCGCCGTTCGCCCGCGTGGCATCGTACAGTTGCTTGATTCCCTTCTCCTTATCTCCGCTCAACCCGACCAGCGCCACGGCCACTTTCACTGCCAGCGGCAGGCTGCCCATGATGTAGTTGTGCGTCCCCACTACCAGCTTGGCGTCCGCATACTGAGGAGACATCTCCAGCACCCGCTCATGGTCGTGCCGCGCTCCCACCGCATTGCGCAGAGAGGAAAACCAGGCCCGCTCAATCAGACCGGTGTAGGCAGCGAACTGTGCGCGGGTGACGCCGCGCGCGTAGAGCATATCCACATTGTGCGGGTCGCGGGCGAGTTCGGCGTTCTCCAGCTTCTGAGCCCGCTTAACCAGTTGCTTGATGCGTTCCTTCTGCGCCGGGTCGGCGGGGCGGTGCGCCTGTCCAATGAAGCTGTCGTTAGCGTACTCGCCGGTATTCATGGCGCCGATCCGATACAACTCCCTCACCAGAACAGCAGCCAGGACGTGATTGACGGCGTAAGGATCGTTGGGATGGCGCGCCAGTACCTTTTCGAAATCCTGCACGGCCGCGTCGTAGTCGAGGTTATACAGGCGCTCGAACGCGGTCTGGTTTTGGGGATCGGGAGGCCGGAACACGGTGGCAGGATCAGCCGCCGTGCAAACCTCTGCTAGAACCAGCAGGGCAATTGCGGGCAAAAGCGCTCGAAGCCAGGAGAGAGCCACGACACCCTAGTTTAACCCGATTCCGGAAGGACTACCCGGGAATCAAGTCGGGTACTGAATTGGCCGCCCGTATCCCGCACAATGGGAATTTCGCGGTTGATCGCGTAATTCTTGCTCTGCACAACCTAGGTAGTCCTCAGAAGCCGCTGATAACTAACGTGCTTGCAATAGTTCGCTTTGGTGATCGGCTTGCCAAATCAGGATTTTGGGGGAAGAGGGGTCCTATGACAGAAGTAGCACAACACGCCCAACACGATTTCTGGCGCCCGCCCATGCAGGCAGCGTCCGAAGCGTCCGGGCGCGCAGAAATGGTGGAAGCTTGCGGTCGCTGCGGAACTGAGTTCATCGTCGGCTCGCGTTTTTGTCACACCTGCGGTGCCGGTCGGCCGGGTCTCAGCCAATCATCCCGGTTACGGGAAAGAATCACTTTCGCTCAGTTCACTGGCCTGGCTGAGCGGCTCGGACTCACGACCGCTGCCTTCATCGCTTTTCTGGCCGGCATCTTGTGTGTGTTGGTGGCTGCCGGCGTGGGAGTAGTGTTCAGCGCCCAGAAGGTGATCGACTGGCAGGCGGTTCAGCTCTGGCGGATCCAGTGGCTGCTCGGTGCAATCGCCGCGTTCGTGGCGGGCTGTCTGCTGAAGAGAACGCGGTAGGGCTTCCAGCTCGCGCGAGGTCAGTTTCGCGAATGCGCAGCTTCCGCCTCGGGAACCGCGGCACTGGCCCGGCGCTGGCGATTCATGCGATACAGGTGATGTACCGGTCCGACTCCCCGGCCGAGCGGGTGAGCATTCGCGATGGCTGCGGCCACATAGGCTTTCGAGAGCAGAACGGCTTCGGGCAGTCCGCGACCATAGGCCAGGTGGCAGGCCATCGCGGTCGCAAATGCACACCCAGTCCCATGGGTAGAACTGGACCTTAGACGGTCCGCTTTGAATACTTCCTTCTCGATCCCCCTGCTGGTCGTAAAGCTCAACAGATCGATGGCCCTTTCCAAATCGCCGCCCGTGATCACAATGTTGGCTGCTCCCAGAGAGTGCAAACGGACAGCCGCCAGCCGCATCTGATCCAGGTTCGTGACCGGCTGTTGGGTTAGAGCGCTGGCTTCGTCCAGATTCGGCGTGACCACTTCCGACAGAGGAATCAGCCGCTCTATCAGGATCCTGGTCCCAGGCGCATCCAGCAAGTCGGCGCCTGAGCTTGCCTTCAGGATCGGGTCGAGCACTACATGCGGCAGCCGCGCCTGCTCCAGAAAGTCAGCCACCGCCTGAGCCCCCTCCCGGGTTCCAAGCATGCCGATATGGACGGCCGCAACCTCAAGATCGGAAACGAGTTCCTGCAACGTTTCCAGGATGGTCCGTGGGTCCATCGGCTCCACCCGCCGCACCCCTTGCGTGGACTGAACGGTGATCGCGGTGATGCAGGAAACGCCATAGCACTCGTGCGCCGCTATGGTCTTGATGTCGGCGGTGATCCCGGCGCCGGAGGAGGGATCAAACCCGGCGATGGTCAGCACTACCGGCGGAGTTTCGGCCATGCCGCCACTCTAAACCCAAATGAGGTGACCTGGGAACTCCGCTTCTGGCTCAGGTGTGTCCTGCGGCCCAGTGCGTGCAATCGTTAATCCCGGAATTAACTGTGAGGCACTGCTTCTGTTTACCCTTTATATAATATGAAAAGCATTCAAATACCTGATTGTAAATGCTTTATCAGCGCATTATGCGCAAGAGTCTCATTCTACATCTACTTAAGGAATCCTCTCACCCGTCCGGAAGTGTATATGTACTATTTAGTTAATAAATCCCGGCATTAAGTTTCAACTACATAGGATACCAAATCCAGATTTTTCATGCGGTTAAGTTATTGATTAATTACCACTTAGTTAATTTATGGGCCAGATTTTTTGGTTGACACAGCTCATAGCCGACCGGTAGCATCGCAAGATCGCTTTTACACCAAAGGAGTACGACCCTAGAGACTGACTTTAGAGATGCGAGGTAACTGAATGCGACGACGTTTAGCCGAAAGTCTGGCGGTGCTCTTATCGGTCGCCAGTCTGGGAGCCGGAGCCGCATCCGGGCCAAACAGCTCGGAAGCCGCCACAGTCACAAAGCCGACGGTAGTCAAAGCCGTCAGCCGGCAATCCAAGAAAGTAACCAAGAACAATCCATACGAAGTGGGGACCGCCTCCTGGTACGGGGAGTACTTCCAGGGGAAGGAAACAGCCAGCGGAGAACCCTTCGACATGCAGGCTCTGACAGCTGCCCATCCCACTCTGCCGCTCGGGACGTTTGTGCGGGTCACCAACCTGCGCAACGGACGAGCGGTCGTGGTACGAATCAATGACAGGGGTCCAGTAGTTGAGGGCCGCATTATTGACGTCTCATACAACACTGCTCGCGTCCTCGGCTTCGAGGAGAGGGGCTTGCAACGGGTCCGCCTGGACCTGGTCCACCCCACCACCGTGGCGCGGCTGCAAACTGTAGCCAACCTCGAGTAAACCCTATAAACTCGGCAGCGATGCAGGACCCGCGCCCTCGCCTGATTGTTGCCTTGGATGTGTCCTCGGCCGCGGCCGCCCGGAAGATCGTGGCGGCCGTGGGCGACTCCGCCTACGCCTACAAGGTCGGGATGCAGCTCTATACCGCTGAAGGGCCGGGGCTTGTTCGCGAGCTCGTGACTTCGGGCCGCCGCGTGTTTCTGGATCTGAAGTATCACGACATCCCGAGCACGGTCGGAGCAGCGGTCCAGGAAGCAGCGCGACTCGGCGTCAGCATGCTAACCGTGCATGCCTCCGGTGGGTGCCCGATGCTGCGGGCAGCGGTCAAAGCGGCGGAATACCAAGCCAATTCCCCACTGGTGCTGGGAGTAACGGTACTCACGAGCCTGGACGACGGAGATTTGAACAAGCTCGGGGTGCGGGGCAACGTCGTGGATCAAGTGCTGCGTCTGGCTGCCCTGGCCCTGTCGAACGGCTGCCAGGGTGTGGTAGCTTCGGCGCACGAGGCGGCCGCCCTGCGCGAAGATCTAGGCCAGGAATTCGCCATCGTCACCCCGGGCGTGCGTCCCGCAGGCAGCGGACGCGGCGACCAGGTGCGGGTTGTCACGCCGTCGGAAGCAATCGCCGCCGGCGCCACCCACATCGTGGTGGGACGCCCGATCACGGAAGCAGCCGACCCGGCCGCAGAAGCCCGGGCGATCCTCGGCCAGATCGCGTAAAACCAGGTCTTAAGGTCTCAGGTCTCAGGTCTCAGGTGTTTAGGTCTCACAAAAATCAAGGCGCGGCACCCAAGCCGCGCCAGTTGCATTTCCTAAGACCTGAGACCTAACACCTGAGACCTGGTTCTCTACAGCTTTTCAAAAAACTCGCACGCCGAGCACGAGATGTAAACCCCGCCCGGCACGCCGCGCTCGCGGTCCTTCACTCGCTTGACGATACGCGTATCCTTGCCGCACTTGGGGCAGGCGGTGGATTTCGAGGTGTCCATGACCTTCTTGCGGTCGGCTGTCTTTGCGATCTTCATCAAGAATCTCCTGACAGGAATGCGCCGCCGGCGCGGGCCGGGGTTCTACCCGGTATTTGCGGGAGTAACAAGACTGTGCCGGACTCGCCGGCTGGATTGGCATGCGCGGAGCCGTGCGTTGTACTCGCCAATGCGATTTTACACGATTGCGGCGGTCGCGTGCCGCCCAGCGCCACTGGTTCAAGCTCCGTTAATGCGCCACGAAGTCCCGCACCGCCTTCAGAAACTGCTCTGGTTGGTCCACAAAGGTCATGTGCCCGCTGCTGGGCAGAATGACCAGTTGTGATCCGGCGATCTTCTCGTGCATCTCGCGCGACATCTTCGGATCGCTCTCGTCGTGATCGCCGACGATGATTAGCGTCGGAACTTTGATCTGTGAAAGCTTGTCAAGATACTCCACTTCCGCGAGATTGCCATCCACCACGAACTCGCCGTGCGATCCCCACATCTCGCGATACAGTTCCCAGGAAGTGCCGGTGTTTGAGGAGAGCGGGTCATACACTGGATCCGGATGCCCCTGGTAGAGGTAGGGAAAGTAGCCTTTTCCCCACGCCAGCCTTGCATATTCTTCCGAGTAGCGGCCGTGCTCCCAGAGCTCACCTTTGCCGAACAGGCCGGCTGCTTCCAGAGCGTTCAGGCGGTCGCGATCCTTGGGATCCATTTCGGCTTTCATCTTGGCCAGCGCTTCGTTGAGTTCTTTGGTGCTTGCGAAAGTGCTGCCGAGAATCAGATGGGAGAGGTTCTTCTGGTATTTCAGTGCGTACGCCTGCGCCAGAGCCCCACCGTAGGAATGCCCCAGAAGACTGATCTTGCCGAGGCCGAGCGCCTGGCGGACGGCCTCGATGTCCTCAACCATGTTCGCGATGGTGTACTGCTTCGTGTCTTCCAGTTTCGACGACCGGCCCGAGCCGCGCTCGTCAATGAAGATCAGGCGACTGGTTCGCATCAGGGGCAGCAAATACGGGAGCAGATATTCGTGGGATGCTCCCGGGCCGCCATGCACGATCATGAGCGGCGCGCCATGTCCCATGGCCTTGTAGTAGATCAGAGCGCCGTGGCTATCCACGAAACCTTCCTGCATGGGGTACAGGTTCGATGGCGAGGATTGCGCAGAGGAGAGGAGGATCGGAGCAATAAGCAGCAGGAAAACGATCAGCCAATTTCGCATGGCGGAAATGCTAGCACAGCGCCTTGCTGCGCGATGGGATTGACCCGGGCTGATCGCGGGCGAACAATGGCGATCATGACCAGATCGCTCGGCCCCCTGTTGAAGACCCTCGTCTTCACCGTTTTCGTGCCGGGAACCGTGGCCGGATATGTGCCGTGGCGGCTAAGGCGGGACGCGGCACCGGTGACCGGCGCTGAGGAATGGGCGGCGATCGCCGTCATCGTGATCGGGATTGCGATCTATCTCTACACCGCGTTCTGGGGCTTCGCACTGATCGGCGGCGGAACTCCCGCGCCCATCGCGCCCACCAGAATCCTCGTCGTCAAAGGTCTGCACCGCTTCGTGCGCAACCCCATGTACCTCGGAGTCGCGCTTGTAATCGGAGGACAAGCCTGGTTGTTCCACTCCCTGCACATCGCTATCTACCTCGCCTGCTTCTGGCTGATTGCCCACCTGTTCGTCCTGTTTTATGAGGAACCGACGCTCCGAAAGCAGTTCGGGGAAGAATACGATCGCTATCGCGCATCGGTGCCGCGCTGGATCCCGAAAGTCAATCTTTAGCAGCACAAGCAACACCTTTCACGAATTGTCATCCCGAGCGAAGCGAGGGATCTGCAGTTCGCGGCAAGATGCAGATCCCTCGCTTCGCTCGGGATGACAAAATCTGATGAATTGAGGAGTTGAAGGGCGGGGTCTCACTTCGCCTCGCGTTGCCCACTTCCCTGCCCCTCTGCTACTTTGATTAGTTTCCCGTTCCGTTGTCTGCTGACGCTGTGAGGTGAGACGCTATGCCAGCCATTAAATTCCGCGGTGTCGACTTCATCGCCTTCGACACTCTGCTCAGCGACGACGAGCGCCTGGTGCGCGACACCGCGCGCAAGTTCATCGAAGACAACCTCATCCCCATCATCGAAGAATGCAATCGCGCCGGCCGCTTCCCGCGCGAGTTGGTCAAGCCGATGGCGGACCTCGGATTCTTCGGCGCCTCGCTTCAGGGATACGGCTGCGCCGGCATGTCGAACGTTGAGTACGGTCTGGTCACGCAGGAACTCGAACGCGGCGACTCCGGCGTGCGCTCATTTGTCAGCGTGCAGTCGGCGCTGGTGATGTATCCCATCTACGCCTTCGGCAGCGACGAGCAGAAAAACACCTGGCTGCCCGCCATGCAAAAGGGCGAGAAACTAGGCTGCTTCGGACTAACCGAGCCCGACTTCGGCTCGAATCCCGGCGGCATGCGCACCCGCGCAAAGAAAGTTGGCAAAGAGTACGTCCTCAACGGCGAGAAGATGTGGATCACTTCCGGCTCCATCGCCGACGTAGCCGTGATCTGGGCCAAAGTCGAAGATGAAGACGACAAGATCCGTGGCTTCCTGGTAGAAACCAACCGTCCCGGCTTCAAAGCCGACGACATCCACGGCAAGTGGTCGCTGCGGGCTTCGGTTACGTCAGGGCTCTCACTGCAGGACGTGCGGATTCCAGAGTCGAATCTGTTGCCGAAGACCGGCGGCCTGAAGTCTCCGCTGATGTGCCTGAATCAGGCGCGCTACGGGATCGCCTGGGGCGCGATCGGCGCGGCCATGGCGTGCTACGACTGCGCGCTGCAGTATTCCCTGCTCCGCAAACAGTTTCGCGACTCGCCTATCGCCTCGCACCAGCTTGTGCAGGAAAAGCTCGCCTGGATGATCAGTGAGATCACTAAAGCGCAACTTCTCGTGCTGCAAGTCGGACGCCTGAAAGATGCGGGCAAGGTCGAGCACCAGCACATCTCGATGGCGAAACGAAACAATGTCTGGATGGCGCTTGAGTGCGCGAGAATGTCGCGCGACATCCTGGGCGCAAACGGCGTTGCCGACGACTATCCAATCATGCGGCATCTAATGAACCTCGAAAGCGTCAAGACCTACGAGGGCACTCATGACATCCACACGCTGATAATCGGGGCGAGCGTGACGGGGATTGACGCGTTCTGATCAGGGCAACGGCCGTAAGGTCGCACTCGGCATATTCGGCGGACCGAAGGATCCCGACTGTTCTCCCGCCCTTTTCCCAGGCACTGGAATGAGTCTTGCAGTCAGTGGCTTGTGCCACTTGAACGCCAAAGTGGCCACGTCGCCGATAATCTTCGTTAGTTGCTCTTCCGAAACATCTCCCGGCAGGGGCACCGTATCCAGACCCGTCCCGCAGACGGCCGAGTATGCCAGCAAGGAATCCACGTCATACGTCCCCTCGCTCCAGCGCGCGGCCAGCACCGGGTCTTCCAGCGGAGGCAGCATCAGCCCGGAATATCCGGCATGCTTGACCGGCAGCGCGCGAACGGCGTTGGTGATAATCGCTACCGCGCTCAAGGTGCCGCTGGAGCCGAACTTGGCCCCGTTGAGCTTCTCGATGGCCGCTCCGATTGACGAGTCGTAATTGGGAGCGGGCGTTGCGTCCAATCCCATGTAGTTCCATCCGGAGTCCTTCTCAACTTTTACCGCGATCGCCTCTATGCGGCGCGCGTGTTCCCCTAGCTGCCGCTCCAGACGCTCAGCTGCCAAGTGGAGATCGCCGCCAGCCTCGGCGAAAACGTCAACTACAAAGTTTCCGCCCTCCAATCCGATGGAGAACTTATGCCCTTCGCCGTCGTGATACGCGCCCGGGTAAAACGGGGCATAGGGAGCAAGCATGGCCGTGGCTGCAAAATTGAAGTTGTGTCCTCCGGCAGGGCTGTGGCTCTCCACGTACTTGATCATCTTTCCGGCAGCGCGAACGCTATTCCAGTGAATTCCATCGTCGCCCGCGACCACCACGCTGCCGAACACGCCGCTGCTGGACAGAATCTCTCCCAGCAGTTCGACCTGGTTGGTGTCGTCAGTATCCTTGAGCATGGCCGGTCCGATATTGGGAATGAATGATTCCTTTCTTGCCAAATCGTCAAAGGCTTTGAAGAACGCCAGCTCTTCCGGTTTAGACATCCCCCGCGTGTATTGTGGGAACGGCTGGGTCGTGATGCGGAGGGTCTGAACCTCGTAGCCACCGTTTTCAAATGCAGCCTTCCCTAGCCGCAGCATGACGAGCGCCTGCTGGATCTGCTCCTGATAGTGCGCCCGTTCAATCTGTACAAAGGCGGTGAGAGCGCGAACCTTCGGCTTCCTCGGGATATCTCCACTCCACGCACAACCAGCGAGGAGGCAACACAGAATCGGACCCCATTGCAGGCCGTTTTGCATGATTCTTAAGGGCGTCCTGGTAGAAATGCGGGTATGCCAGCGGATTGTCATTGTGTGATCGAATCCTGACAGCAATAACCGTTTCATGGGGGCTGGTTACCTCGGCAGAGACGCAGCCGCTCTAGTTCTCTCCGCTGCCCGCATTGGAAGAAGTTCCGGGTGGCGGCGCAGCCTCCGGCCGCGTTCCGATCCCAATTTCCATCGCCGTATTCTTCGGGAACACCACCTCGCGTCCGCGCGCGATGAAGTGAGAGTAGACCGACATCCCGGCTCCGTATGCCCCCATGGTGTAGCCAAAGGCGCGGGACCGCACCAACGCGCCCATGGCCATGCCGACTAACTTGAATCCGGCGGCGCCGCCTGCAACCCGATTGCTCGTGTTGCCGGCGCGTCCGGCCCCGACGGCGTCGGGGTCACCTCTCACGGAAACCGTTGCCAATCCCAGCGACACCGTCGTTGCCAGATAGCGAGACTTCGAGGTCGTCGCCTCCGCGCCTCCTTCGGAGTCAAGTTTTACATTCGCATCTTTTCCCGCCTGCACGCCTTCCAGGGTGGCGTGGACTTTTTGCTCGATGCCGTCCGGCGGCACGAGTTCGAGAAATGCGATACGTAGCTGTCCATTCCTCTTCAAGCGGCGCGCCGGCTGCACTTGCCGAATCGTGCCCTTCAGGCGGCTGCCTTGCGGCAGTATCAACCGGTCACCGTCAAATAAGGGCCGCGAGAGCACCGCTTCCACATCCTGTCCCTTCTGCGCGGTCGCGGACGACAAGGGCGTAACCAGCCGGGCGTGGACCACCGACCCCTCCGGCAACGGACTGCCCAGGGACGAGATTTGCTGCGGCGTCATCGCCTCGCTGCCGAAATCGAGCGGATCGTCCAATTCTGCGAAGTACACTGTCCCGGCCGGGATGTACTGCGCATGCACCGGCAACTGCGACTCGGCATATCGCTCGACACGGTGCATTCTCCCTGGCGTCTTGAGTTGCTTCATGGCAGCTTCCCATTGCTGCTTGGCTTGCTGCCTCGCTTCTTTGGTTTTCTCGGCGGCTTTGTCTTTGATATTTTTCTTGCTCTTCGTCTCTGGCGCCGTCACGAACTGGATAACCTGGCCCGAGTCCTGAGTGACGCTGGTATGGAGTGGGAAGCGCCTCCCGTCCGGCAGTGCAAGTTCGTTGAAGCCGATTTCAACTTTCCGCAGCGGAGTAAAATCCGCATTCAGAGCCGCCAAGGTGCGCTTCCCGGCGGACACCGCGTCGATCTTCGTAACCTCCCCCGTGATCTCGGATCCGACGGGCACCACCAGCCGATCAAGGGCATACACCGGTTCAACCACGCGCCCGTGGATCGGTTGGCCTACTTTCTTTACCCGGACTTCCCCATCGAGTGCCACCTGCAGCGACGTGCCTTTCGGCACCATCAGAGAAACCACTTGTGGAGGTGCAGGCTGGGCTGGATTACTCGATTCCGCCGGGGGCCTGCGAGCAGAACCCGGCAATAGCTGGGGAACAGGAACTTCCTGGGCGAGCATTGGGCCCGCGCATGCCAGCGCGAGCAGGAAAACAGAGGGTAACCGGGCGACGCTCATGCGACCACACTTTTTCGGCAAGTATAACGCCATTACCATCGGCCCGCGCCGTCGATTTCGAGAGGATGTCCTGGCCACAGGGCGGACAAGAGTGTCCGCCCCACACTCAACCGTACAGTTCTCCCAGCAGGTCATACGCCCGCCGCAGGTGCGGAATCACGATGCTGCCACCCACTACCAACGCGACGTTGATCGCTTCTTCCTGCTCAGAACGGGTCACGCCCAGCCGGTACGACTGGATGATGTGGTAGTTGATGCAGTCGTCGCAGCGCAGGCAGGCCGAGGCCACCAGCCCCATCAGTTCCTTGTACTTCGCCGGCAGCGCGCCTTCCAGATAGGTATTGTGGTCGATGTTGTAAAAGCGCTTGACGAGAAAGTTGTCGGCCTTGTCGACGCTCTCGTTCAGTCGCGTCCGCATGTCGAGGAAGCGGCGGGCGAGCTCGCTCTTTTCGGCCACCTGTTTGTCGGAATAGATGTAGGTTGGCTCTCTGCGCTCGGTCATGATGGCAGCAGGTTAGCAGAATTGCTTCGTGATGAGAGGACATGTGCCTGCCCAATAGAGTTGTCGCCCTTCCCTCTGCACGCCGAAGGGGATATATTTCCAAGTCGCATTTTTATAGGAGGCACTCATGCCGACCCAAGCACGTCCCGAGCCCCACGCCAAGAGCTTCGGAGAAAACCTGGAGAGCGATCTGGCCTTGGAGTTTCTGCGCGTCGTCGAGCAGGCCGCTATTGCTTCGGCCCGCACCATGGGCCAGGGCGACCGCCGGCTGGCCGACAAAGTCGCCACCGAGTCTATGCGCGAGAACATGGACACCGTCCCGATGCGCGGCACCATCGTGATCGGCGAGGGCGAACGCGATGAGGCGCCCATGCTGTACATCGGCGAACAGGTGGGCGGTACATTCCCCGATGGAAGCAGCATCCCCAGCGTGGACATCGCCGTGGATCCACTCGAGGGCACGAACCTATGCGCGACCGGCGCGCCGGGCGCAATTACCGTGCTCGCCGCTTCGGAAAAAGGCGGGCTGCTGCACGCTCCCGACTGCTACATGGAGAAGATCATCGTCGGGCCGTCGTGCAAGAACGCGGTGGAACTGGACGCTCCAGTGGTCGACAACCTGAAGAACATTGCGCGGCGGCTGGAGCGCGACGTTGAGGATCTGGTGGTGATCGTCCTCGATCGGCCGCGCCACGAAAAGCTGATTGCCGATATCCGCAAGGCGGGCGCCCGCATCAAGCTCATCGGCGACGGCGATCTTTCGGCCGGCATCGCTTCCGCTGTGATCGGAACCGGCGTACACGCCGTCATGGGCTCAGGCGGCGCGCCCGAGGGTGTCATTACGGCGGCCGCAATCCGCTGCCTGAACGGATACATGCAGGGACGGCTGGTCATCAACAAGCCGGAACTGGAAGAACGCATCGCGAAGATGGGGATCAAGGACAAGAAAAAGATCTACGAGGCGGAGGATCTCGCTCCGGGCAAGCAACTGATTTTCGCCGCCACCGGGGTGACCGAAGGCGCCCTGCTCAAAGGAGTGCGCTTCTTCGGAGAAGGCACGCGCACCTCGTCCGTGATCCTGACGCTGCGCACTGGGAAGGTGCGCTTTATCGAAAGCATTCACCTGGAGAAGGGACCCGATGTGAAGGTGAGGTTTGCGTAAGGCAGGTCTCACGTGGCAGGTCTCAGGTCTCAGGTGTCAGGTGTGAGGTTTCGGTATCAAGCGTCGGGAACGGGCAAAATCGGAATCCCCAGGTCACGGGTTTCCTGAGACCTAAGACCTGCCATCTGAGACCTGTTTCTCTAATTCTTCGCCCCGTCGCTTGCGGACGCTGCTACAATGCCTAGCTCCATGATTCAAGGGAACTTCCTGCCCTACATAGACGTATCTGTCTTGTACTGTTGAGCCGGGCCCTACGCTCGCCCTCGGCAGACGGTTTACAGGCTAAACCAGGAGTTCCGGAGAGTGCCGGTTGGACGAGGCCCAAGTCGTCGGATTGCTGGTCCGTCGCTGCGTAGCCGGCGACGCCTCGGCTTGGGAGGACATCGTCCAGCGCTATCATCGGCGCATCTACAACATCTGCTACCGCTTTGCCGGGACCTCCGACGACGCCCAGGATCTGACCCAGGAGGTCTTCATTAAGATGTACCGCACCCTGAACACCTACGACGTGGGCAAGGGCGCGTTCATGACCTGGGTCACTACCGTCACCCGCAACCTGCTGGTAGACCACTTCCGTAAAACCAAGCAGGACCGGGTGACCGACTCGCTGGATACGGCTCCTTCCGAGCATGAAGATGCCCAGCCTCTGTCGGCGCAGATTGCCGACCCCTCGCGGCCTCCCGATGCCCAAGTCCAGAGCCGCGAAACGCGCGAAGCGGTGCACCAGGCCCTCCAGAAGCTCTCCCCGGAACTGCGGGAAGCCGTAATTCTGCGGGACCTGCAAGATATGGATTACAGGGATATTGCAGGCGCCTTGAAGGTTCCGGAAGGAACCGTTAAGTCCAGAATTAACCGGGGGCGCGCGGAACTTGCACGCCTACTCCAACGTACATATAGGCAGGTGATGTGATGCCAGGCGAAACCAAACACGGGATGGAGTGCAGCCAGTTCGAGGCCCGGCTCAGCGAGGCCCTCGACGGCCAACTGAGCGGCTCCCGCAATGAGAAGGCGAGCTTCGAAGCCCACGCGCGCGTCTGCCCGATCTGCGGGCCTCTGCTCGCCGACGCCGTGGCTGGCCAGCGATGGCTGAAGTCGCTGGAGGAAGTCGAACCACCAGCTCACCTGATTCACAACATTCTGGCAGCGACCTCGGGAATCTCCAGTGCCCGGCTGCACTCAGCCACGCCCGAGCGCCGCACAACTGGGCTCGGCGAGCGCGCCCGGCAATGGTGGGATTCGTTCATCACACCAACCGCAACTTTCGTCCGTCAACCCCGCTTCGTGATGTCGTTCGGGATGATCTTCTTCTCGTTCTCGCTGGCCTTGAGCGCACTGGGCGTCAAGCCGGCCGACGTGGCGAAGATTGACCTGCGTCCCGCTGCCTTGAAGCGGAACTACTACACTACCCAGGGCCGGGTCGTGAAGTTCTACGAGAATATCCGGTTTGTATACGAGATCGAATCCCGGGTGCGCGAGTTCAAGCGCTCAACCACCCCCGCTGAACCCGGCCCCGCGAAACCTACCCAAAACCGCAAGAACAACAACGATACCAGTGGACAACCAGACCAGAAACAGGAACGCAACTATTCCCGGGAAGAGAACCAGCCGGTGTTAGCCGGCCTGCCGGATGCCGGGGCCCCCATCACGCCGCTTTTGCGTGATGGGGTCGAGGAGATGCCACCTGCCGTGACGGTGACCACGAACAGGAGGTTTGTATGAACTGCGCCAATCATGCTGACGCGTCAGCAGTGGCCTATTGCCGCACCTGCGGAAAGGCACTGTGCGCGAACTGCACACGTCCCGTCAAAGGCGTGATCTATTGTGAAGACTGCCTGGGAGCGAAAATGGCGGGCAGCGCGCCCTCCGCTGCCGCTTCCTTTGCGCCGGGTGCTCCTGGAGGAGCAGCAGGCTATGTTTCCGCTCCGCCCATTGCCCCGGGCTCTGGACCTAACCCCGCGCTGGCTGGAGTTCTCGCCGGCTTTTTCCCCTTTGGCGTCGGGGCCGTATATACGGGCCAATATGCCAAGGGGCTGGCTCACCTGATCATCTTCGGGCTCCTGGTTGCGGGCGCCAGTGCCAGCGACAGCAGTGGCAACGAGATGCTCGGCGTTGTCTGTGGACTGGGAATCGCGTTCTTCTACGTGTACCAGATCATCGACAGCGTGCGCTCCGCGCGTGCTCTGCAGATGGGTCAGGCGCCTCCCGATCCCTTTAACCTGGCCCAAACCTTCACGGCCGGCGAGCGCATTGATGCCAAGAGGATCCCGGTCGGGGCCGTGATTCTGATCCTCATTGGAGTTCTGTTCCTGCTGCACACGCTCGGGTGGAGCGAATTTGGCATCAACCGCTTCTGGCCAATCTTTCTGATCGTTCTGGGAGGCTGGATGTTCGCGCGGAATTTTGGCTTGCTGGGGGACAGATTAGCCACGGATCCACAATGTCGTACGCGGCTGATGGGCCCGGCCATTGTAACCACCATCGGCGTTCTGTTCCTGCTTTCAGAACTGCACGTCGCTTATTTCAACCGCACCTGGCCCATCATCCTGCTGGTGATAGGTGGTGTAAAGCTCCTGCAAAGCTCTGCGATGGGCCCTGGTCCGAGTAACCCGCCCGGCCCTACGTCGACCGGCGGAACAGCGGTGCCGCCCACTCCTCCCAGTGAGGTGAGTCATGGCTAGCCCCGTCCTGACTCCGCGCCCACCCCGTTCCATCGCTGGGCCCATCGTCCTGATCCTGCTGGGTGTACTGTTCCTGCTGGGGACGATGGGAGTTCTCAACTGGCACGGATTGGGTTTGATGTTTGCCCGCTACTGGCCTCTGCTGCTCATTCTTTGGGGCGTAATCAAGCTCATCGAGCATCAGCAGGCCAAGCGCGCAGGCCTGCCCAGTCGCGGCATTGGCGCCGGGGGCGTCTTCCTGGTGCTCTTTCTCGTTGTCGCCGGGCTGATTGCGACCCAAGCCGCCCGCGTGAACTGGAGAGACATTGGCGAGAACATCCAGTTCGGCGACGATAAGAGCTTTGAAGATCTTTTCGGCGGATCTTCTTTCGATTACAGCGACGAACTGAGCCAGCCGTTCCCGGCCGGTGGCAGCCTGCGCATCAATGATGAACGCGGTTCCATCAACGTCAACGTCGCGGAAGGAAACACTCTGAAAGTTTCCGTCCGCAAAACGATTCGCGCCGAAAAGCAGGAGGACGCCGACAGCTACAACAGCAAGACCAAGCCCGAGATCACGGTCAACGACAAGATCGTCACCGTGAATGCCAACACGCAGGGAGCCGGCGACAAGGGCGTACGCACTGACATGGACGTTTATGTGCCCCGCCATGTCGAACTCGTCATCACTGCCCGCCGGGGCGATGTCACCATTGCCGGCATCACCGGCAATGTCACGATCAATCACCAGCGCGGCGAGGTCAACGTCAGCGACCATACCGGCAACGTCACGCTCGATATGGAGCGGAGTTCTGCCCGCATGCAACACATTAAGGGCGACGTGACCATCCAGGGCCGAGGCAATGAAGTGGCGGTCGAGGACGTGGATGGCGCCGCTCATCTGAGCGGCGAATTCCAGGAAAGTGTCCGGCTGGTCCGCATCACCAAGACGGTGACCTTCCGCTCCGCGCGTACCGACATGGAGTTCTCGCGTCTCGATGGCCGCCTGGATCTCGATTCCGGCGACCTGCGCGCCGACTCCCTTACCGGACCCATGCGTCTGATCACGCGCTCCAAGGACATCAGCCTCGACGGTCTGTCCGGCGATTTGCGCCTGGAAGATAGCAATGGGACCGTGGAGGTAGGCCTGCACAAGCCCGGCAATATTCAGATCGAAAACCACAAAGGCGACGTGCGGGTGACCATTCCCCCGAATACACCCATCAGGATTGAAGCGCGTTCGCGGGGCGGCGAAATTTCGAGCGACTTCAGTGAACTGCAAATAAACAATAGTGGCAATCAGGCCAGCGCCAGCGGCTCCATCGGCAACAACGGTCCGAAGCTGGTCATCAACAATGAGCACGGCACGGTCGAGATTCGTAAAGGGACCGTGGCCGTTGCTCCGCCCGCGCCTCCCGCCACTCCCGGCGCGCCAGGAAAACCCGGCAAGCCCGCGAAAGCTTTGCCTGCACCAAAAGCAACGCCGGTCGAGAGCGAGAATTAGATTGCCTCATTAATTGTTTAGAACGAAAACTCCCGAGAACCTACGCTCAATAACCCCGTGTTAGATTCAAACGATGCGCGCGATCCTGCAAAAGCGCGGGCTGCGTTTCGTTTTTGCAGCCAACGTCATCTCCATGCTCGGCAGCGGGATGAACTCCGCCGCCGTAGCCTGGACCGTCCTGCAGAGGACGCACTCCGAGATGGCGCTGGGCACGTTTGCTGTCCTGCAAACGCTGCCCGCTATGGTGATGCTGCCCTTCACCGGCGTCATCATTGATCGCGAAGACCGGCGGCGCCTGGTCATGATGCTCGACGCCGCGCGCGCCCTCATCATTCTGGTCGTGGCGGTACTCGCCTACCGTGGCCGCGTCCAGGTTTGGCAGCTCTACCTCATGAACACGCTGGTGGCGGCAGGCTTCTGGATGTTCTGGCCGACCATCACCGCGCTCATTCAGGAACTCACGCCCGAAGGCGAGTTCGTGAAGTCGAATACGCTCCTGCTCGCAGGCGTGCAGGGTGGATGGATGATCGCAGGCGCAATCGTAGGATTCGTCTACGAGCACATCGGCCTGGGCGGCGTGCTGCTCATCGACGTCAGCACCTACGTCGTTTCTTTTCTGTGCTATTTCGCCGTGCGTCAGGGCCGCGTGGTGCCGCGAGCGGAGGAACTGAAGCATGATCTCGAAGCGGCGGAAACAGCGCTGCAGCGGTTCTTGCGTGAGATGGGCGAAGGTCTGGCTTTCCTGCGCGACCACCGCCGTGTGATCTTTCTGGGCACGAGTTGGGCGTTGTTTCTGGGTGCGATGATGACGGGTGTAGTCGTCACTCCGCCACTCAGCGACAACGTGTTCCACGCGGGCGCTAAAGGATATGGCTGGTTGAACGGCGGATGGGGCGTGGGCGCATTCTTGAGCGCACTCTACGCTCCCATCGCGATCGCAAAGCTGGGCTCACGCGGTTCGATTGCAATTTCAATGGCACTTCTGACCATCGCCATGGCGCTTTCCCCGTATTCGCCGTGGCTGGCGTTGGCCGTTTTGTTTTATGGGCTAATGGGATCGGCCCGCGGCCTCAGCGGCGTGGCCATGAATACCAGCCTGATGGAGCAGGTGCCACCGCATTTCATGGGACGCGTCCAGAACACTTTCTATTTCTTTGGTACGCTCTTGCAGATTGTGCTCGGCCTCACCGTGGGCTGGGTTGCTTCGCGCGTCAGCCTGGCCGCCGGCTTTGGCCTGATCGCCGCCGTATATGCCCTCGCCTTCGGCAGCGCCTGCTGGCCGATGAAAAGCGCAGCGGCAGTGGCCTCGGCTGCCGACTAGCGAGACTGCAGCGAGTGCTGCCAAAACCAGGCGTAGCGACTCGGCTT
>JBASRS010000011.1:0-76638 GCA_049273945.1 Terriglobales bacterium
GTTGGCAGTGCCGTTATACGTCGCCGTGATCGTGTTGCTTCCCGCTGGCAGCGAGCTCGTGGTAACGCTCGCCTTGCCTCCGCTCAACGTGATCGTCCCGAGATTTGTAGCTCCCGCAGTGAAGGTCACGGTCCCGGTCACCTTTACCGTTGGGCTGGTCACCTTCGCGGTAAAAGTCACTGCTTGGCCTTGCGCTGACGGATTCAGTGACGAAGCGATGGTCGTGGTCGTGGTGGCCTGACTGACGACCTGGATGATGGGCGGAGACTTGCTTTTTCCCGATTGCGTGTCCCCGTTGTACGTCGCCGTAATCGACAGAGTCCCCGCTGGCAGCTTCCTCCTTGTCAGCGTAGCAACCCCGCCGCTGAGCGTCGATGTGCCTATAGAGGAGGCGCCGTTCTTGAATGTCACTGTTCCCGTAGGCGCTGCTGGACCAAGCGAAGTGACCGTCGCTGTCAGTGTTACCGACTGGCCGTAGGTGGAAGGATTCAGGCTGGAGGTAAGAACAGTGGATGTCACGTACGGGCCATCGTTCAACAGCACACCTACGTCGCTGCTGAAGTAGTTTGTCACTATCAAGTCGGGTCTGCTGTCTCCGTTCACGTCGGCGACCGTTACGAAGTCGGCGTCCAGGCCGCCGGAATCAAATGTCAGAGCTCGTTTAAGAGTACCGTCACCTTTCCCCTCCAAAACACTCACGGCTCCTTCAGAGGTCGCACTACACATCGAAACCTTTAGGGCACAACTCGCCACTACTACATCCGGCTCGCTGTCTCCATTGACGTCCGCGACCGCTACCGAGACAGATCGATCACCACCAGTGCGGTAAATCACCGCTGGCTGGAAGGTCCCATCACCGTTTCCCAGCAGCACGCTCACTAATCCATCTGAGTTCACGGCGACCACATCGAGCTTGCCATCTAAATTGACATCTGCAATCACCGCCGCCACACTGCCCACTCCGCCTACTTTGTAAGACGCCAACAGCTGAAATGTGCCGTCGCCGTTGCCCAACATCACACTGACGCCACCTCCCGGAGCTCCTAAGACCAAGTCCGGATTACCATCCCGGTTCACGTCGGCGACCGCCACTGAGCCTTGACCTACGCCGCTATAGGTGACAACCGGTCGGAACGTGCCATCTCCATTGCCCAGCAATACTCCAGCACCTCCGGGCGCTGTGCAAGCCTGGTCCTCGCATTCGTTCCCCACCACCACGTCGAGCTTGCCATCTAGGTTCACATCTGCTACCGCGACTGAAACACTTGCCCCGCCACCCGAGTCGTAGGTTACGGGCGGCTGGAACGTGCCGTTTCCGTTGCCAAGAAAAACAGCCACTACTCCATCGGATACCTCGTCAGGGCAGTTGCCCGGTTCGATGCCACTAGCGCAATTGGCCACGACCAAGTCGGGCTTGCCGTCCCCGTTTACGTCGGCCACCGCTACGGACGTGGCAAAACCCGCCCCCGAGTCAAACCCCGTCAAGCGGTGGAACGTACCGTCGCCGGTGCCCAATAGCACCGTTACGACC
Organism: Terriglobales bacterium; assembly: GCA_049273945.1. Classification (GTDB taxonomy): domain Bacteria; phylum Acidobacteriota; class Terriglobia; order Terriglobales; family Acidobacteriaceae; genus Acidiflorens. Next base: position 1,532 of record JBASRS010000011.1, read on the forward strand.
CCATGACCGTCATTGCCTCCTGCCCCAGAAGTCACGACCAGATCGGGCTTGCCGTCGCCGTTCAGATCTGCCACCGCAGCCGACGTCACACCGCCGCCCACCCGGTAGTTTTGCGCCGGCTTAAACGCAGTTCCCGCGCTCAAGGCCCCCGGCACCAATAGAAGCAGCAAGGCTATACAGCCGAGACGCAGAGCGGCGTTCTTGCGAAGCATAAATTCTCCTGCCGAAGCTTCAGTGAAAGACTGCCAGGAACGGTGTAGGTGGAGCGAGAGCGCCCATCACTCACCTTCTGGGGAACTTCGGGCGATATGTTACACGAAATTACCTGCTTTCGCACCGCATCCGGCGTGGTTTCCCATCCCGGTAGCCGCCCCATTTCTCTCGCAGCACACCCTCTCGCCGCCGATGAAGTCATCGTACCGACTGCCATGCCCGTTATAGTTGGTGCAATCAGGCGATGTCACCAACTATCTGTCAACCTCTAGACTCGGACTGCGCACCCGCGCTACTGCTCTCGTAACCCCTCCTGACGCACCCTTTCCTTTACAATCAGTCCGTACTCACTCCCAAATTCCTGAGGGTCCTGCATGAACGTTAGGAGAATTGCCGTGCTCGCCACCACCCTGTTCTTGGTCGCCGCGAGCGCCGCCCAGCTCAAGCCCACGCGTCCGCGCACCACGTCCCGCCGTCTTCCCGGCACCGCCATCGTTGCCATGCAAGCCATCCGCCCGGAGAACATCGAAACGCACGTCCGCTTCCTCTCCCACGATCTCCTGGAAGGACGCGGCACCGGCCAGCGCGGCGGCGACCTAGCGGCCGAGTACATCGCCACGCAATTCGCTCTCTATGGCCTGAAGCCCGCCGGCGACAAAGGCACCTACATGCAGAAGGTCCCGATGGTCGGCATCACCCCCGGCGCCGACACGCGCTTCGCGCTCGTCCCCGCGAAGGGCAAAAACATCGACCTCAAGCCGCTCGACGAATACGCAGCCTACGACCAGACCCAGCAGCCCGAATCGAACATCGACGCCGAAATTGTCTACGTCGGCTACGGCATCGAGGCCCCCGAATACAACTGGGACGACTACAAAGGCGCCGACGTCAAAGGCAAAGTCCTGCTCATGCTGGTCAACCAGCCTACCGACGATCCCAAACTCTTCCACGGCAAAGCGCTGACCTACTACGGCCGCTGGACCTACAAATACGAACAAGCCGCCCGCAAAGGAGCCGTCGGCGCAATCCTCATCCACCAAACCGACATGGCCAGCTACCCCTGGGAGGTCGTGCGCAACTCGAACTCCGGAGAGAAGTCCTACCTACAACTAGACGGCACTCCCAAACTGAAAGCCGCTGCCTGGATTCACCTCGACGTAGCCAAGAATCTAGCTAAGGCCGCCGGCCTCGACCTCGACAAGATGATGGCCGACGCCCGTTCGCGCGACTTCAAACCAGTTCCGCTCCATGTCCGCCTCACCGCGCACATGACCAGCAAGATCCGCCCGTTTGAATCGAACAACGTAATCGCGGTTCTCCCCGGTAACGACGCCAAATTAAGAGACGAAGCCGTCATGTACACCGCGCACTACGACCACCTTGGCATCCGCCCCGACATGCCGGGCGACAACATCTACAACGGCGCCCTGGACAACGGCACCGGCTGCGGAATCCTGCTCGAACTGGCCCGCACCTACGCCCAATCCGCGCAGAAGCCGCGCCGCTCCATCTTCTTCGCCTCCGTCACCGCCGAAGAACAAGGACTGCTAGGCTCGGAGTATCTCGGCAAGCATCCTCCGATTCCCGCCAACAAAATCCAACTCGACCTTAACTACGACGACGTAAAGCCGCTAGGCTCTCCCGAGGAAGTCCAGGTTGCCGGCGCCGAGCGCACGAGTTTTTATCCAGTCGTCCAAGCCCTCGCTACCGAGTTCCGCTTCACCATCCGTCCCGACGCCCGCCCCGAAGCCGGACACTTCTACCGCTCCGACCACTTCAGCCTGGCGCGCGCAGGCATTCCCGCCTTCTCCATCAACGAAGGCATGAAGTTCAAGCATCACACCGAAGCCTGGGGCCTCGAACAGGACGCCGACTACACCAAGAACCACTACCACCAGCCCAGCGACGAATACCACCCCGGCATGGACTACACCTCCGACGCCGCCATGGCCCGCTTCGGCTTCGCGCTGGGATGGGAAGCCGCCAACCAGCCCAACCAAGTCACCTGGAAAAAAGGCGACGAATTCGAAAAAGCCCGCATAGCAAGCCAGTGAGAAAAGGGGTTCCCCCGTGAACCCCCGTGCCCCCCGTGGCTAAGGGTTTCCCGGCCGCGGAGAAGCCACGGCATCCGCCTCATTCCACAGGTCAAAACTAGCGTAACTTTGGACTCTTTCGACCCCATGCTACGCTCCTGCTTAGTGTTGCAGATTCAGTGAGTTGCAAGCAGGTATCTGCGCGCGCCTCCGCGCCGGTCGCAGCCTGCGTGCCGACGCCACTCGTCTGCCACAAAACTGCGCCGATGCCCAAGCTTCCGATCTTCCGCTTTGGATCTTCCCAACCGACGCCTCGGCCCGACCTCCAATTCCAGGGACTAGTCCTCTCCCTCAGCGACCTGCAACTCGGCGTCGACAATCTCCGCTACGACGTCCACTTGAGCCCGCGCATAACAGAAGAGCTGAGCCAACATCTAGCCCGCTACCTCCGCCTCTTCGGCGGAGTCGAAGCACTCTTCGAAATGGACGTCCCCACCGCCGCCCGCCCCTCGTTCCTTCGCACAGCGCCCGAAGGCCACGCAACCATCCGCAAGACCGGCCCCGCCGACCTCAAGGCCCTGCTGGTCTCGCTCCACCAGGCCATCCTGAACCGCGCCAAGACGCACGAAAATCCCTCGGTCGACATCCTCGGCCGCCTGGCTGTCCTGAAGTTCATCCGCATCGAGCTGCAAGCGCAATTCGCCCGCATCCTCGAGCAATGCCGGATGAAATCCAAATCCCTCGAAGGCCTGCGCTTGGCCAAGATGATGGAGACCCAGGAGCTGGTAGCCAGCTTCCAGGTGCGCAAGAAAATCATCCAGCGCAAAGCCGGCCAGGAGATCTTCCGCCTGCTGCGTGAAATCGAAAAAGAAACCCTGGCCCGCACCCGCCGCTCGCTCTTCGGAGACCTCCCCGCCGACACCTACCGCCTCTTCCTCAACCCCCTCATTCTCACCGAAGACGGCCGCGACGACTACCTCTGCGCCGAGCACTACTACATGTTCGGCAACTTCGACAAAGATCCCGACCGTTTCGCCCAACTCCGCCAGCTCGCTCTTAACTTCCTGCGCGAAGTCGGTTACGAAGAGCCCTCCGACGACCAGCAGCTGGAGCAAGCCCTCAACGTCCCCGAAAACGTCGCCACTCTGATCGGCACCGGCGACGCCGACGACAGCCCAGGCGGCCGCGAACGCAAAGATCGCCTCGACCTCTGGACGCGCATGCTCCAGAAAGAAAACCAGCTTCCCCACGTAATCGCGTCCTACGAAGCCGTAGCCCTGCTAAACGAATACACGCCGCGCGTCAATCCGCAGCAGCTCAAGAACGCGCTGATCTCGCGCGAGGAATGCGCACGCGTCGAAAAAATCATCGCCGAAGGAAAACTCTCCGCCGACCGCCTCCATGCCGCCATCGGCCGAGTAGCCTCGGCCCGAGCCCCCGAGCGCTCCCGCGTCGCCGCCCGCTTGCTGCGTGACCTCTTCTGCTATCACCGCGACCGTCGAGGCCTGGAAGCCATCACCAGCGGCTTAGACTGCATCAACTTAATCTCCGACGACAAAGTCCGCGAACTCTCCAGCCTCAACGGCATGCTCTACGAGTTCCTGCCTCCCGAAGATCAGCGCGCCGCCGAGGACCGCGTCCTCCACCACGTCATCCTGAAAGCGGACGTCCGCGACTCGTCCATCCTTACGCGCTCGCTGATGGAAAAAGGCATGAACGCCGCGTCCTACTTCAGCCTCAACTTCTACGAGCCGGTCAACAAGCTGCTGGCCAAATACGGCGCCGGAAAAGTCTTCCTGGAAGGCGACGCCATCATCGTCGCCCTGTTAGAACGCGAAGGCCAAGCCATGCTGGCCGTAAGCCGCGCCTGTGTGCTGGCCTGGGAAATTCTGAGCCTGGTGCGCGACTACAACGAACTGCTCGAGCGCTCCGGACTGCCCCAGATGGAACTGGGCCTCGGCATCGCCTATCAGGACTCCGCCCCGCTCTACCTCATGGACGGCGACCACCGCATCATGATCTCCGACGCCATCAACGAGAGCGACCGCCTCTCCTCCTGCAACAAGCGCGTCCGCAAAAAACTCGCTCCCGACGCAGGCCTGTTCCGCGTCTACACCTTTCAAATCGCCGCCGACTCCGGCGCTGACTCGGAAGACGACGCCAATTCCGAAGACATCACCATCAACTACAACGTCAGCGGAATCTGTCTGAGCGAACCGGCCTTCCGCAAGCTGCAAACGGAGATTTCGCTCTCCCCGTGGCGGGCGAATTTCACAGGCTCTGGTTTTGAGAAGCAATCGTCTGATAAGCGCTGGACCGACGAGCAGCGCGAGTTCTTCGTCGGCACCGTCCCCCTCGCCAACGGAGCGTTCCGCAAGATCGCCATCCGCAAGAGCCGCATCGCCCAGGTGGACGTCCGCGATTTCTCACTCTTGCACTGGACTGACCGTTACTACTTCGAAGTCTGCGCCGATCCCGCCGTATACGCGGCGTTGCCGGGGGAGAGGTCGGCTGCGGCGGAGAAGGTGTAGTACTCGCAGGGGCACGACTCGGGAAGGGCACAACTCGGGAAGGGCACAACTCGGGAAGGGCACGACTTCCAGTCATGCCGCTCAAGCCCGGGAAGGGAATCGGGAAGGGCACGACTTCCAGTCGTGCCGCTCAAGCCGACGAAAGAAGTTCGGCTTCAGCCGCTGAGGGCCATGGCCATGGATCCAACTTGAATCCTGGAAACGCGGAGCAGTAGCGACATTCGCAAGCGTTCGCGACCAAGCGTCTCTTGACCGGATTCTGGTGGATGTAGTCGCGATGATATTGGAAATCGGCAATGTCCCGAATACGGTGATCTGTAAAACCTCGTTGCCAGATCTCCAGCCCTTTCGCTAGATGTTCCTTGACGGCATGGGAATATCCCCCTTTGATCAATTGCACCGCGCGTTCGAGCGTGATCTCCACGGGCGTCAAGAGCAAATGGAAGTGCTCGGGCATCAGCACAAAGGCATGCAGACGAAACCTGGATTGCCGCCGGTAGTGATAGAGCGTCTGCAGGAATAGGCGCGCCATCGGTTCGGCAACGAACAGACTTCGTCTCCCCCAAGTGACAGAGGTCACGAAATAAGTTCCAGGCGGGGAAATGAGACGCGTGGGTTTCAAGAGCAGACCTCAGCGGCTGAAGCCGCGTCATGGGGGGAGAGTGACGGCACGACTGAGAGTCGTGCCCTTCCCAAGAATCTCCCCGAGCGTAAGCGACGTCACGTTGTCCAGGCAGTGACTTGGAGCAGTCGTGTTTGTGACGAATCCGCGGGAACGTCCCGACTTGGCAAGGGCACGGCTCGGGAAGGGCACGGCTCGGGAAGGGCACGACTCGGGAAGGGCACGACTCGGGAAGGGCACGACTTCCAGTCGTGCCGATCAGCGCATCAAGAGAACGCCGGCTTCAGCCGCTGAGGTCCTCGGAGGCGGCGGGCGTCGGGAACACGGGAGTAGTAGCGATGCCGACGGCGTACACGAAGCAGAGGAAAACGCGGCGGCTGAAGCCGGGTCATTTTGAGGCTTACGGCACGACTGGAAGTCGTGCCCTGCCCGTTTCGGCACCCTCACGCCCCATCGACGCGGTCTTCCGGAATCCCCTCGCCCCGGTCGAGTTGCGCCCTGCCCGGGCGAATCTTCGCGCCCATCGCTTCCCGATTCTCCAGCAGCCAGCGGTCCTGTTCTTCCTGGGTCTCGAGCCAGCGCAGCAACACTTCTTCCACGCTGCCGGACCCAGTCACTTGCAACTGTTTTTGAAGGCGGGCTTCCAGGGCCGCGTCTCGGATCTCGATATTCATCACGAGTAGGGAAATGGCGCTCAATATTGGACTTATGTCTCTCGGGGAATGAGTTCACCGCGCGGCATCCCACGTTTGCAGCGCCGCAAACGTGGGGCCCCCGGCTCCTCTCAATTCTATTGTGCCCAAATTGGGTACATGTTATCATTCGAAATGTAAGACGTGCGAACTTAGATTTGTGCGGATCATTGCCCGCAAAACGCTGAGGGACTTTGCCGAGTCGCTTCGCGGCAGCAAGGACTACAAGGCCGTTAAATCCGGTCTCGATGCGTGGTTTCACGAAGTCCAGCGCGCAGACTGGCATAGCCCCGCGGACGTGCTTCGGGACTACGCCAACGCCAGCATCGTGGGTAGCGATCGCATCGTATTTAACATCAAGGGGAACTCGTACCGACTGGTCGTCGCGGTGGATTACCGGAGACAAATCGTGTTTATCAAGTGGCTGGGGACACACGCCGCGTACGACAAGATTGACGTGAAAAGGGTGAAGTATGGCAATTAGACCGATCCGGAGCGAAGCCGACTACAAAACTGCCATGCACCGCATTCAGGCCCTATGGGGTGCGACGCAGGGAACCCCGGAAGGCGACGAACTCGATGTCCTGGCCACGCTGGTTGAGGCCTACGAGAACGAGCATTATCCCATTGATCTCCCCGACCCCATTGAAGCCATCAAGTTTCGGCTTGAGCAGGAAGGGAAAGACTATCGCGCGTTGGTGGGCGTGATTGGGCAAAGGACGCGAGTGTATGAGGTCATGCGGCGGGCCCGTCCTTTGTCGCTCAACATGATTCGTAAGCTGCACCGCAAATTGCAAATTCCCGCTGAGGTACTGATCCAGCCCTCTCGCAAACCGGCACGAGGGAGTTCAGCCCAAGCCCCCATGCGAAAGACGCGCACACGGAAGGCGTCCCGGCGATCGGCCTAGGGCTGGGCAGGTCGGGAGCGCAGTGCCCCATCGGGTGGCCGATTTCTCGTGGGCCATCAGGTATTTCATTGCAGGCCTGCCTGCTAGTGTGGGACGACGATGATCCCACTCATCGTAAGTGCGCGATGAGAGGGGCACCCGGCAAAAATGAAAATGAAACAGGCGGTGACTCCGAGGTTCTCCAGCGAAGCCGAAGAAGCGGCGTGGTGGGATACTCATCGCTCCGAAATCGAAGCCGAAATCCGGCGGCGGATGAAGCAAAAGAAACCGCTCACGCTCCATCACCTCCTCCGGGGAGCGAAGCCCTCCCAACCCGTGAACATGCGCATCGTAAAAGAAGACCTGGAAACGGCGCGCCGCTTGGCAGCGCGCAAGGGTCTGGGCTACCAGACTTACATCAAGATGGTGCTCCGAGAGGCTCTCGCTGAGCGAGCGTCGGAGAAGTAAGGAGCAACCGGAATCTTGCGAGAGGGACGCCCAAAAACGATAGAATGAGCGGGGTGAGGTGGTGATGGCACAAATTACGCCAGAAGTTTCCAAGCTGCTCGAGAAAGCTCTTTCGCTTTCGGTGGAGGAGCAGGAAGCGCTAGCGGACTCTCTCATTTCCAACCTCGGCGGAAAAGTGGACGAGGGTGTGCTGGCGGCCTGGGACGACGAGATCAAGAAGCGCATCAAGCAACTTGATTCGGGCAAGGCGAAAACCGTTCCCTGGACGGAAGTCCGCCAGCGCAATTTAGCGAAGCTGCCGCGTGCCCACTAGGGCTCTGGAACTTCACGAGGAAGCCGGCGCCGAATACGATGCGGCCTTTGACTGGTATCTCGAGCGCAGCCTGGACGCGGCCCTCAAGTTCGATGCCGAATTTGATCGTGCGCTGGCTGAAATTGCGCAAGCCCCTCATCGCTGGGCAAGCGGCCCATACCAAACCCGCAGATACTTGCTGCGGAAGTTTCCTTTCATTTTGATTTATCGGGAGCGGACCGGCGTAGACATCCAAATCCTGGCGGTCGCTCACACCAGCCGCAAACCGGGATACTGGAGAGGGCGGATCTAAATCCCGGAGAGATCAGTCCCCAAATGTTTGTGCCGCTGCCGACACCCACGTTTCAAAAGGCGAAACGTGGGGCACCCCGACATTACCTGGGCCACCCGCCCCGAAGGCGATGTCAGCTTATAGCGACTCGTTTCCCTAGATACGATCAGTGATGGAAGCCATGGACAAGCGGGGTTTCGGCGTCAATAGCTCCAGCGAGAAGAAGAAAAGAAATACGGCAAAGGTACTCGCAATCGCGAAATAGTAGTTGGAGAATGGAACCGGAACAACAGGATTAAACAGGCCGGCAACTACCAGAAACAAAGCCATCCAGACAAATCGGCGCATGGTTGCGGCCTGCGTGAGAACGACAACCGCGGCTGCCGCCACGACAAATTGCAGCAGGAGTCTGTAATCCTGCACCGAGCGCAAGAAAGCGCCGCCAATCAAGACTGCGATGGCGCTCCACTTTATGACTCTCGTCAGCATTGATTTCGTCCCTTTGAGATCCCATGGTTCGCCCGTTGTTCCTGGCATGGAATTCTCCCGATTTTGGTGAAGCAGGGAAACCGAAGGCGGCCGCGTGGCCGCCCCGGGGTCGTCAACGGAACCGCTTAGGCGTGGACTGGTACTGCCTTTTCAAACGTCGAGCTGATCACATCGGACACTCGCACCTTGGGGCTGCCGTCCAAAACTTTGTTCAGACTCTTGAGCACTTCAGGGTAGCCCGCCGTGTTGTAGGCGTCCGCGTGCTCTTTGGTGTCCCACAGGCTGATGGCGATCACATCCATCCCGGTCGGGGTGGAAAAGGTGATTTCGTCCTGGAATCCCGTCTGTTTTCGCAGGATCGGGAGCACTTCCTTGTCGAAAACCAGCTTGAATTCGGTCATCGTATTCGGCTTCAGGTGCAGGGCAACATTGCGTGCAAACATAGTCAACCTCCATGAGTTGATGGGGTGATCTAAGAGGGAGGACTTCAGATAAGCTGACTTAGCTCAGAGGACCTGAAAGAGAGACAAGCGCTAGTCGCTCAATTACGACCCTAGTCTCATTCGCTGCGATTGTCAAACGCCATTCGGCATGTGTCTCATTGCAAACGTGATTAACCAGATCGAGCGCCGGCTTCCGGCGCAAGAACGTAGCGCGTTCATTCAGGCTTGGCTTTCAGTTCCTTCAAGTACGCCTCGACGCGGTCTTCCGGAATCCCCTCGCCCCGGGTCGAGTTGCGCCCTGCCCCGGCGAATCTGCGCGCCCATCGCTTCCCGATTCTCCAGCAGCCAGCGGTCCTGTTCTTCCTGAGTCTCGAGCAAGCGCAGCAACACTTCTTCAACGCTGCCGGACCCAGTCGCTTGCAGCTGTTTTTGAAGGCGGGCTTCCAGGGCCGCGTCTCGGATCTCGATATTCATCACGGGTAGGGAAATGGCGCTCAATATTGGACTTATGTCTCTCGCGGGATGACGTCAGCGCGCGGCAGCCCACGTTTGCAAACCCCGCAAACGTGGGGCACCCGGCTATTTTTCGGCCCGTTCTAAACAGGGTGGATGCGAGCAGTGCAATCGTGCCGGGTGCCCCACACATCGCGCACTTTGCGATGTGTGGGTTTTGTTGCAGCCGGAAGCGTGGAGATCACAGGCAGGTCCGCTGACCGTTACTCTGATCATTTGTCCAAAGAGTATCGTAATCCGACGGTTGCCTTGCCCACGCAGCACCCACACATTCGCAACGAACGCGAATGTGTGCGGCACCCGTCATATACTAGACTGTCCGCGTCAGTAGGTGACAACTATGCGCACGTTCCTTTGCCGCCTGTCGCTTTTGTGTGTCGTGAGTGCTTTAGTCTGGGCTCAGCAGAGTGGATCAGTTAACCTGCAAGAAAAGATGACCTTTTCCGACTCTGTCGATGCGACTGTGACCGTCGTATCGGGAGACATACAGGCCGGAGATCCCTTTGCCTTTACTCTTAAGCTGGACAAAGCCCCAAACTTCAAGACAGGCGCTGTCCAGTATACCGTGACTGGACCGGCGAACGAAACCTTCGGGACGAGTTGCTATCAGACTCAGGAGGACACTGCGGGGCATTATCACTGCGAATTCCCGACGGCGGTGACCGCGGCCGGCGGCATTTGGAAAATCAAAGAAATTCACTTCGCAGAAGGCGTAGTAAACATTCCCCTCAACTTCAAACCGATTACGTTCAGAGTCATTCCCAACTCTGGTCTTATCCTTCCGACAAGCGCCGAAGTAACTGTCAACCTCAGTCAAAAACAGCTGTTGAGGAGAGAGGCGCGGAGGTTAGAGCAACGTATTCAGCAATTGAAATCGGAAGTCTCGAATTACGTACCGTCCGGTGGCCAGAAGGGTCTCTCGTCCTTGCTACAGCGAGGTTTGGTCGATTCGATAAACGCATTGAAGGAAACTCAGGCGGAGTTCGGAAAGCTAACAACCGACAAAGAGCAAATCCCAAACGCGCAGATATTTTTCGATGACTTGTACAGAACCTATGATGCTGCGATTTCGCATTTGGGGCGTTTCACAGCTGCAACTGCGGGAGGCGGGCATTTAATGCGCATTTCAGGCACGGAGAAAGTAGGAGCTGAGCCCCTCCTATCCCTGGCGTTGCGTCCGATGGAGCAGAACGAACTCGCGTATAACGTCGTCGCGGATCAGAGCTCTTTGATATTCGATCTTGAAGTGGACAGTACGCCTGCGGGTGCTACCGTCTCATATAGCCGAAAGGGCGACAACCATCCTACTCAAAGTGGCAGTCCTACGCGATCAACCATCCACTCTCTGACACTCGCGATTTGGACCGTTCACTTCGAAAAACCTGGATACAAACCCGAGGAGCGCGAGCACGATCCGTTCCGTGAATCCAATCATTTCGTCCATGTGGACCTGCAAAGTGACCACTGACCCAAAACCAAAACGCCTGAGCCTCAAACAGTACTTCACTTCCGCTCGCGGTGTAGCTACCGCTATAGCGGCCTCGCATTTCCACTTGCTTCGAAGGTTATCGGATCGGAAGCCAGCATTTACGTTTTCCCACCCTTGGGAGACATAGAGGGAATCGCGCGTATTGGCCTCGTGGCACTGTGTCTGGGTCTCAGCATCGGCGTCTATTTCTTGGTCGTTGTGCGGCCCATCCGATCGCCCATGCGAGTGATCTGGCTGACGCTGCTTATCGCTGTGGTCTCGCTGTTAACCTACCTTGCCGCTTACCAGCGCTTCGTTCGTCGTATCGACGTACCATCGCGCCAGACTACGGTCTTCGTGACAGTTGGTTATGAGCGGAGTCCTCATGCACTTCAGACGTTTCAATCAGAATCAGACTATGACATGCTGCGAGCACGGGGTACATCTGATGAGGAGATTTCACAGCTGTGGACGAAGAATTCCCTTATTATCGCGCGCCTTACATTGTTTCTTTCATGCGCTATCACGACCCTGGCGCTGTTGTTCCTGTTCAGCTTTGGTCTGATGCACGACATCTCTCAGGAAGAAAACACCAGCACTAAGATCGAGGAATTCTGAAAGGCGGGTGGCCCAGATAACCTCGGGGTGCCCCACGTTTCGCTTTTTGAAACGTGGGTTGCCGACTGTTTGACAGCACTCGCTAACCTTCCTAGACTGTGTTTATGGAAGTACGTCTTCAACCCGAAAAGGAAGCCCGACTAGCGCAAATCGCCGCCCAGCGAGGCCTGAAGACCGACGAACTGGCGGAACAGGTCCTCAGCCGATATCTGGAAGACGACAAACGCTTCATCGAAGCGGTGAATCTTGGTCTGGCGGCCGCCGATCGCGGCGAGTTTGTGGAGCACGACGAAGTCGGCGTCAGGATTAAACAGATACTGCAGCCGTAAATGCACCTCCGCTGGACTACTCCCAATCAAGTTCTCAGTTCTCAGTGAAGGCCAGCAGGGCGGAACGTGGTCCTGCCACTGGGCGAGTGCAGTCGAAAGCAGATCCTTCGCTTCGCTCAGGATGACAATTCAAATTGGATGGGTGGTCGGGTCTCCGCGATCATCTCAACCATCCGCCGTGGGCGTCGCGCCGGGCCACTGAGTATGTCACTGGGAGAACTCCCTGATACAGTCGGAAAAAGTAAAGAGGGTAGGGGTCCTTCGACTCCGCAAGAACTTCACTTCGTGAAGTTCTTGCTCCGCTCAGGATGACAAACAAGGAAAGGCGGGAGGGGCCCCGCGTGCTATAGTCCCGCCGAGAAAAGGAGGACCAATCCCATGTCAAGACCGCCTTACCGTGGGCTGGCTTTAGGAATGCGGGTGGTGTCCGCGCTCATCGCCGTTGGAAGTATTTTCATGATGCTCGCCGGCAAGCCGCTCGTCCTGCGAGTGTTCCTGCATCCTCCCGCGTCGGAGGTTTCCACCTTGTTGCTGGCCTTGCTGAAGGAGATGGGGGGCGTGATGCTCATGCTCAGCGTGCTGCTGTGGCTCGCCGCCCGCGACCCGGCGCGCAACGTCGCCATTCTGGACGCGCTCATGGTGGGTCTCTGCATCCTGGCCATCACCCCGGTGCTGTCTCTCCAGATGCTCGATCTTGGAAGCCTTTATCCAGGGTATTTGATCTGGGGGCGCTCGCTGGTCAGGCTGGCCCTGGCGGTGGTACTGTTTTATGTGCGCCCGCGGGAGACGCTATCGCCGCCCTAGCGCAGCGAAGTCCGAGCCCAGCAGGCCCATGAAAATCCCGGGCTTAGCTGACGTGCATCTCTGACCTCAAGTTTCGCAACTAAATAGGGGTGGGAAGTTTGGATTTGATGTCGAGCGCCGCAGGAGTCGCCTCTCAGTCCACGCAACCCGCAGCCGCAGATCAGTACCGGGCAAGCGAAGGATAGTCAGGCAAGGAGGAAACGCGATGCGTACTGTTACGTCCGTTCGTTGTCTGTTGTTCGCACTGGTAGTGCTGACGCTTGCCGTGCTGGGAACGTCCGCGACTTCGTCGGCCCAGGTGGCCTTCTCGGTTTCGTTCGGACCACCTCCCCTTCCCGTTTACGAGCAGCCCTTCTGTCCGGGCGAGGGTTTTCTCTGGACACCCGGCTACTGGGCTTACGACTACGGTTTCGGCGACTACTACTGGGTGCCCGGAACCTGGGTGCGCGCGCCGCGAATCGGATACTTCTGGACCCCGGGCTATTGGGCATACAGCGGCAACAGATTTGTTTTCTATGACGGCTACTGGGGCCCGCAAGTCGGTTTCTATGGCGGCATCAACTACGGCTACGGATACTTCGGCAACGGCTACGACGGTGGACGCTGGGAACGCGGCCGGTTTTTCTACAACCGCTCGGTGAACAATGTGAACGTCACCAACATTCACAATGTTTACAACACCACCGTGATCAACCAGACCACCAATCGCGTCAGCTTCAACGGCGGCAACGGCGGGATCAGCGCGCGTCCGACGCGGCAACAGGAGACTTTCGCTCATCAGAGACATCTCGCTCCCGTATCCGCTCAGACCCAACATCGGCAGGCAGCACGAGTCGACCGGGAGCAACGCGCGTCGGTGAACCACGGCAGGCCGGCGATCGCCGCCAGTCCTCGCCCCGGAGACTTCAAAAACCGCGTGCCCGCCCGAGAAGCAGGAGGCGTCTACAATCCTCCAGCCAACCGCGCCCCGGGTGACCAGCGCGGCAATCGGCCTGGCGGTCAGCGTCAGGAGAACAATCAGCAGGGCAATCGCCCAGGTCAGCGTCCGGAGAACCAGCAACGGAGCCAGGATGGGCGTCGGCCGAACAATGATCGCCCCCCAAAGGCAGTTCATCCCAACGATCAGCCGCGCGGCGAACGCCCGGCTCGCGTGAACACTGGCGATGCCCGGCGGGATCAGCAAAACCAGCGGGACCAGCAGAGGCTAAGCCAGCGACAAGACCAGGAACGGCAAAGAGTCCAGCGGAATCAGGAGCAGCAGAATCAGAGGATGGAGCGTCAGAGAGCTGATGACTCAAGACGGCAGCAGGCCGAGCAACAGCATCAGCAACAGCAACAGACCCAAAGAGTAGAGCAAAGACACGAACAGCAGCAGCAAAGAGCAGAGCCGCAAAAACGCGAACAGCAGCCACAACAAAGACAACAGCCCGCGAAAGGGGACGAGTCCAAGCCTCCGAAGAAGGACCGTCCGCCGAACGAGCGCTAGTCCATCTCAGGGGTGAGTCCTACGTTCCGATTTTCGAAACGTGGGACTCATCTCTGCAATCGCACCCTTCACCTCTGACTTCTTTTCTTCTCAGCCGGATACTGAAAACACAGTCCGTATCCGTCCGGATCGGCCACGCTCAACTGCTTCATCCCGTAGACGCGGACGACCGGCTTCTCCACCGCGATGCCCTTCGAGCGCAGGTACTCGTAAGCCTCATCCACGTTGGGACAATAGAAAAAGAGCGTCGTATCGCCGTGGCCAGCGCGTCGGGACGGGTCGGGAGCAGCCGGACGCTCATGCGCTTCATGGGCGGTGTTTAGCATCAACGACGCTTCGCCCATTCTGAGCAGCGCCCAATCGAAGTGCTCTCCAGGGTTCGATTGCGAAACGACTTCGAAGCCAATCACGTCCCGGTAGAACGCAACCGACGTAGGCATATCGAAGACTTGAATGAGTGGGGTCAGATCCCGGACTTGGATGGTCATCGACGAGGGCTCCCTTGCTACGAACAACGGAGCCTATCACGGGCCCACGGCTCTTGGGGTCCAACTGAAAGCCGAGAGCTGAGAACTAAGAACTAAGAACTAAGAACTAAGAACTAAGAACTAAGCACTAAGCACTAAGAACTAAGAACTGAGAACTGCCACCCGGCTAGAAGCTATTCCGCTTCGCTCGAAAGGGAATCATCACCACCGCCTCCAGCGCCACCGGCGTCCCGTCTTTGGTGGCAGGACGAAACTTCCAGCGCGCCAGCGCGCTGGTCGCAAACGCATCCAGACGGTCGTCAGGGCTGTTGAGCACGCGAATGTCGCCGACCGTGCCGTCCGAATGGATGACCGCATAAAGCGTAACCGTTCCCTGCACGTTGGCACGCATCAGCTCCAGCGGATATCCCGGATCAGACTTCTGGATCGCGTCGGGCGTCGTCAGCTCGCCCGCTTGCTGGCTGGCTTTGAGTTCCGCAAACCGGATCACCCAACTTCCCGTTGGGGAATTCAGGTTCGGCATGTTCGAGATCATGGAATAGAAGCGCTTCCCCCCAAACACCTGCCGATCCACGTCGGTAACTTTGTCCTCCGAGACCGGAGCAGCCGTCTTGCCGCCAATGCGGGGCGGAGTCGCGCTCGCGACCTCGCGCGGGTTATCGCCCCTCGATCCCATCCCGTCAGAAGACGCGACCGACGCGGAGTCCGCCGCACCGACATGCAGTCCGCTGGGAAGAGAGTTGTCTCCGCGGCCGCGTGAGCCGCCGTTAGTGCCGTTGGTTCCGTTGCCCGAGGCCTTTCCCGTTGCCGAAGCCGTTGCCGAACCTGGCGTTCCTGAAGCGCCCGCCTTGCCTGCCGGATTCGCCGCAAACGTCCCACGCCGATTGCCCTCGGGCGCAACCACCGGCCCCGCCGGAGTGACCGGATGAATCCCCAGCGCGATCAGCCGTCCTGCCGCGCTACTTCCGCTCACACCACCGACACTCGGCGGAGGAGCCAGCGGCTGCAAACCGCCGCCCGGCAAGCCATTCGTGCCGCGTCCCGACAACGTATGCTGCTCGGCCATGGTAAGCTGCGGCGCGGGTGCAACCACTTGGCTCGGCCCGATGTTGATCGCTCCCGCGCGTCCCGTGGCCGATCTCGGCACATCCGGAGGCGGCTCCACTACCGCCGTTTCCGGACCCGCCACGCCGCGCGTGCGAGTGGGCGTTACATCGGGAGCAGGCGCAACTACGTCCGACGTAAGCGCACTTTGGACTACGCGGTTGCGAGCCGGTTCGAGTTCCGGCGCGGGGGCCACGACCTCCGTTTCCGGCGCCGCCAGCCGGCTCAGCGGAGATCGCGTGGCCTCCAGCGGAACCACCGGCGCAGGAGCCGACATCGCGATGATGTTGGGCAAGGGCACGTCATGAGTGAGCCTGACGTCGGGCGGCGCGACGATGGTTTGCCTCCGGTTATCCGCTTCCGGAGGAACCGACAAGATCGGCTGCTTCGCGTATTCCGGGTCGCCTTTGGCAGGCGGCGCGGGGTCTGAGACACCAGTGTCCAGGGGCGGCAGGTATTCTTCCGGCGAATACGTGATCAGAGAAGAGCGGTCAAACGCGGAGGAGGCGAGTATGCTTTGCTGCCGAAGCCATGCCAGCGAGAGCATCCATACCAGGGCGAAGGCGCCCGCGTGCAGCACCACCGACTCGAGGAACCGTCCCCAGGGCAGGCTTTGCCGGACGAAGACGTCGCGCCACAGGCCAAGTTCGCGTCCGCGGGCCGGCTTGACCGGGCGCAGAGCGGCGCGGACGCTGCTCCAGAAGGCGTGATGACGGGGCTCCAATTCAACCAAAAGCTTCAAGGAATTTCTGTCCGGGGTCTCCATCTGTGTTTCCAAAATGCGCACTAACAAGCTCCTTCGGTGGCAGCCCCTGAAGGCGGGATCCGAAGCGGCTTTCCGCAATCGCTCCGGACGGCTATTCTGTAATGAAGATTATAGCCGAGGCCAACGGCTGAGAGCCGTCGGGCCGGAACCAACTACTGGCATCCAATCATTTACGGAGCTGAGGTTGAGAATGCGTCGCTGCTTGCTGCAACTTGCGTGTTTTGTTGCTCTTGCTGTTTTGTTTTCATCTGCCCAGGCGAGCACGCCTGCTCCCGTCCCGCCTGGGTCGGAATACTCCGGGATGTACAATTTTCTGCGCGACGGCGAGTTTGTGCAGATCACGGTGGAAGACCAGGGCAACGTGACCGGCTTCATTTCTCGTTACGGCGATCGCGAAAGCGACCGCGGCGCATTTCTCGAGCACTTCTTCAAGCAAGGCAAGCTGGAGGCAAACAAGCTGAGCTTCACCACTCAGACTGTTCACGGTATTTGGTTCGAGTTCCGCGGCACCATAGAACAGACCGAAGGTAAGAAAGCCGGCGAGGAGGGGCATTACGTTCTAAAAGGGACGCTAACCGAGTATGCGACCGATGAAGCCAAGAAAACCACGTCGCGATCACGCGAGGTCGCTCTGAAGAGTTTCCCGCAGGAAGTGTCGCCTGCGGCTCCGAAAAAGAACTAACCACGATTTAGTTTGCGGGAGAGCGAGACTTCTCTTCCAGCCGCTGAATCTCCGCTGTCAGCCATTTGTGGACCGCGTCTTCCACTTCTCCTGGAGAGTATTGCCGGCTCATGCTGTGGACCGATTCTCCGTCCGGGTTTAGGGCGATGTGGTGACAGGGATCCGGTTCCTGCTGGAACCTTTCGGGGACGAACGCATACAGCCAGCACTCCTGACAGGGAGTGGACCGCTCCGCATCGAGCCGGTTGGGACAAGACGGCGAATCCAGAAAAATCGAAACCGGCTTCCAGGGCACGGTTCCGCCGTAGCCTCCCCGCTCCAGAAAGGCGAGTTCCTGCTTCAGGAAATTCAGGGTTTCACGGTTCGATTCCGACACAACCACCTCCGCATGCTTACACGTCCCCCTGGACTCCTGCGACCTACTGACATTTTGCGACTCCGCCAAAATTCCCGCCGTGACTTTAATTACAGCGCGTGGTGACAAACCTCACAAGGCGACGTTCATGGCCGTGACTTCCGTCATAGGCTAGCCAGTGACCAGCGGCGTGACTCTCGCCTTCGCCGGTCCCAATCCACGACAGGCTAGTGCAGTGATCGAGATTTCAGCGAGCACCGGTAACATTTCCTTCCAGATCACACGGACCGATAATCGGGGTCACAGACGCATTGGTGAGCTGGTACGAAAGTGTACCTGCCCACCTCGAAGCGCCGTGTGCCATTCCCAGTGAGCCACGCCGCCGCACGACACAAAAACGACCGTATTCGAAACGAAGTAAAGGACTGTCCCATGAAAACAGCGATTCTTAGACACCTGTGCTGGGCGTTTGGCCACCAATTCGGAAGGTATTGCACCGGCCACCGTGGTTCTGCCTCCTAGAAGGTACTCCCCCCGCCACCGCCGAACCCGCCGCCGGAGAATCCACCGCCGCTGCTGAACCCGCCACGGCCGAAACCTGAGCCCGACGAACTGGCGCGCGGGGCTGACACGAATACCTGGTGCATATCGGAGGCCATGCTGTGCATGGAGCTTGAAAAGAAGATGGGATTGAAGGCGGCGTAAGGCGTCGCTCCCACGTACCAGTTGGGCGGATCTTTTACGATGCCGGCGAAGGCCTGCGCCCAGTGTTGTTCGACTCCCAACGCCATCGCGTAGGGCAGAAATTTTTCAAACGTGTCGGGGGGCAGGCGCTTGATGCGGTCGGCGTCCACGCGGTTCATGAATTCCTGGAAGCCGAGGACGGCGACCATCGTGCGCGCACCCAATACGGTCTTGGCTGTCATCTGACGCGCGAACAGCCACCAGATCAGCGCTGAAATCAGCGCACTTCCAATCAACCAGGGAATCGAGTTGAACAGGTTCATCCAGCCCAGGTATTGGACTGCCGCGACGAGCAGGCCGATCGCAACTGCGGCAGCGATGCTGTATCCGTTGGCCGAACCGGGATCGAGCAGGTACATACCCTTACGCTTCAGTGCCGACATGATGTCTTCGCGCACCACCGGGATCGCAGTATAGAAGCGGTTCTTCAGACTGGAGAGGCGAGTCTCTGTCCCGCCGGCGAAAATGTTTTCCAGCATCACCCGTTCGTGCGGAGAAAGGTCGTTGCCCCACTGCTCGCGCGGCTTCAGCAGGTGGAACAGGTAATCTTTGTGCTTGAAAACCAGGAGTGTTTCTACCTTCTCTTCGATTTTGAGGTAGCCCCGAACTGCCAGATCCACGATGGTGGAAGTGATGTCGCGAGGATCGGTAGAGTCATCGATCAGGGTACCGGCTTCGGCGGGGGTCAATCCCTTCGGGGGCTCGTACATCGGAGCCACCGATACCCCCGGATCAGGATCCTTGCCCACCGTGTGCCACACGCCGAACATGACGGCCAGAGTCAGCAGCGGCAGAAAGACGATCGGATTGCTGCCCAGAAACCAGGCGAGTCTGGTCAGGGAACTCGGTTCCTTCAGCACGCCTTTCGGGAGGTAGATGTCAATAGTCAACCCGCCGCGCATGGAAAGCGGATTCGTGGTTTCAAACATGACGTCCGCGCCCTTGACTTCTGAGGTCGCCTCGCGCTCGGTGGAGCCGTAAGCGCCGGTGAAGGCCTGGGCGCGCAGTCCGCCGGCGGCGTTTTCTGGCAGCGTGACGAACGCGGATGCGTGATCGATCGGCACCGGCCAGTCGTTGCCGGTCACGTTCCAGTAGAACTCGTCGTGGTCCTCGAAGTAGCGGATGCCGTTGCGGACGGTGTAGTCGATGTTGACCACGCGCGTGGCATCTTCCGCGCCGGGGATGAAAATCTTCAGGTCGCGGAAGTCTCCGGACTTGCTCGACTCGTACTTCAGTTTGTTGCCGGTTTCGTCGGTTACGCTCTTGACGTCGAGAAAGAGGGTGTAGTTCGTGCCGTGCGGTCCGGGATACTCGATCGGGAGAGTGCGGTGGATGCCGTGCCATTGGCCGACGAAAACCAGCGTGATCTTCTCACTCACGAGGGCGCTGCCGTCGCCGCTGACCGAGATGGTGTCTTTGAAGTCGGCGATGCGCCAGTTGCGGACCTGGGCGGCGGCCATGCCGGGAAGGATTCCCAGCAGCAGCACAAGAAGAGCTTTAACCACAGAGGACACAGGGGTACACGGAGAGCTGAATCGCGTGCGCTGCATTTCTAGAACTTCACCGCGACCGGTTCCCGGTCGGCGGCGGCGGTTTCGAAGAACTGTTTCTGCTGGAAGCCGAACATCCCGGCCAAAATGCTGGTCGGGAAAGACTGGATCTTGGTGTTCAGGTCGCGCACCACGGCGTTGTAGTAGCGGCGCGAATTCTGGATCGCGTCTTCAGTCTCGCTGAGGGAGTTCTGAAGCTGGGTGAACTCCTGGGAAGCCTGCAGTTGCGGATAATTCTCCGCTACCGCAAACAGGCTTTTGAGGGCGCCGGTCAGTTGATTTTCCGCTGCGGCCTTGTCCGCCGGGCCGGTGGCCTGCATGGCCATGGAGCGGAACTTGGCGATGTTCTCGAAGGTGCCCTTTTCGTGGGCGGCGTATCCCTTGACGGTTTCGACCAGATTCGGAATCAGGTCGTGGCGGCGTTTGAGCTGGACGTCAATATCGGACCAGGCCGAGTCCGAGCGCACGCGCAGCTGCACCAGGCTGTTGTACATCGCGATGAGGAAGAAGCCGAGAAGAACTACGACGGCCAAAACGGCTAAGAGCATGAAGGTTCACCTCAATGCGGATTTAAGGGGACGGTAGCATACGGAATGGGCCGGCGCAATGGAGGGCCTGATTCGGCACTGTTACAGTTTAGGTCAAGCTCTGTCAGGAGGCGGCATTCCAGCCGCCTTTTGTTTGTGCACTGAGCTTTTCGCGGCAACTGCAAAATATTTCGCACTTGCTCCTCGTCGAAATTCGGCTCCCAGGAGCCGCTTCCTTGACAATCGAGCGAGGCATGACCCACACTCTCTTGCACATTTGAGAGTCCCCTGTTAACCATCTTAGGCTCTCCGATTCAGATGTAGAAACTTCAGATGAAGGAAAATACTATGGCTCCTCGTTCCTGTGCCCTCCTCCTGCTCGGGGCATTTCTTTCTTGTGCCGCATTTGCCCAAGTGTCTGTGACCACGCAACACAACGACAACTATCGCACTGGACAGAACACCGGCGAGACCATTCTGACGCTCGCCAATGTCAACAAGACGCAGTTCGGGAAACTGTTCTCCCAGGCCGTGGACGGATACGTGTATGCCCAGCCGCTGTACGTGCCTAACGTCAATATTCCTGGCAAGGGCACGCACAACGTGGTCTATGTCGCGACGGAACACGACAGCGTGTATGCCTTCGACGCCGACAACAAGACCGGCGCCAATGCCGCGCCCTTGTGGCAGGTGAGTTTCATCAATCCCGGCGTGGGGATTAACGTCGTTACGAGCAATGATGTTAGTTGCACCGACCTCGTGCCGGAAATCGGAATCACGGGCACGCCGGCGATCGATCTCTCCAGCAACACCATGTACCTGACGGCGAAGACCAAAGAGAATGGCAACTTTGTGCAACGCTTGCATGCTCTCGATATCGCCACGGGCGCGGAGAAGTTCGGTGGGCCGCTGGAGATTCAGGCGCAAGTAAACGGCACCGCTGACGGCGGGAGGAAGGTCACGTTCGATCCGTTTCGTGAGGGGCAGCGCACGGGGCTGCTGGTTCAGAATGGCCTGGTGTACATTGCCTGGGCTTCGCACTGCGACATCGGTCCCTATCACGGGTGGCTGCTGGCCTACGACGCCCAGACTCTGCAGCAAAAGGGTGTATGGAATGCGACCCCGAACGGAGGGCTGGGAGGATTCTGGCAGGCGGGAGCGGGGATCGCGGCCGATTCGCGCAACTTGCTCTACATCGCCAGCGGGAACGGCACCTTTGACAAAGACCAGACGGGTGGCAAGAACTACGGTGACAGCATCATCAAGCTCGGGTTCAACTTGGCCGGCAAACTGATCGCCAAGGACTACTTCACTCCCCACGACCAGAAATTTCTCGAGGACACGGACACGGATCTGGGGTCTGGGGGCGTGCTGCTGATTCCCGATCGTCCGGGGAAGAAGCCTTTACTCGTGCAGGTGGGAAAAGAGGGGACCATTTACCTCACCAACCGCAACCGCATGGGAAAGTTCAATCCCAACGACGACAGCCAGATTATTCAAAATCTGCCGGGCGCGGTGGGCGGAATGTGGGGCATGCCGGCGTTCTGGAACAACAATGTTTATTTTGGGGGAGTGGGTGACAACCTGAAGATGTTCAGCTTCGATCCGGTTGCCGGATTGCTCTCCACGACGCCCGTTTCAAACACCCTCACGTTCTTCAATTATCCGGGCACTACGCCCTCGATTTCGGCGAATGGCACGGCCAACGGGATCGTGTGGGCGCTGCAGACCGATCACAATCCCGCAGTCCTGCATGCCTACGATGCGACCAACTTGAACACGGAACTGTACAACACGACCCAGAATGCGACCCGCGACAATCCGGGGAACTCAGTGAAATTTACGGTACCCACGGTTGCCAACGGCAAGGTCTACGTCCCGGCACAGAAGCAGTTGAGCGTGTACGGACTGTTCTAGGGTCAGTGGGTTTACTGGCGCGGAGCGTAGTACCCACGCCGGGCGCGGACTTGCAGGTCTTTCTTCAGAGCGGTGATTTCGATGGAGCGATAGCGGCCGTCGGCGTCGAAATTGGAGGGCTTATAGGAGACTGCGTACTGGCTGCGCAGTTCTTCTTCAATGGCGGCGAAAGAGTGGGTGATGTCTTTCATCTTGAAGGGAAAGAAGGCGCGCCCGCCGGTGGCCGAAGCGATGTCCTCGAGCACCTTGTCGCCGCGCAGGATCAGGCCGCTGTCATCGGTGGAAATCGCATAGACTAAGACTTCAGAGCGCTGCGCCATTTCGATGGCCTGGGCGCGCGTGACTTCGCTCTGGTTGTCTTCGCCATCGCTCAGCACGATGATGGCCTTGCGCACCGGACGATCGGAACGCTCGTGCAGCTTCTCCTTGCAGGCTTTGTAGATCGCGTCATAGATCGCGGTGCCACCGCCGTCGCTGAGTTTATGCACTCCCGCCGCCAGTAACTGCGCGTTATCGGTGAAGTCCTGCGTGAGGTGGCTCCTGTTGTTGAACCCCACCACAAAAGCCTTGTCATAGCCAGACCGCAGAACGTGTTGCAAAAATCCGGTGGCCGCCTGTTTTTCAAAGTCGAAGCGGCTGCGCACCGACGCGCTCATATCCACCAGCAACCCCATCTGGATCGGAAGGTCCGTCTCACGCCGGAAATTCACGATTGACTTTACGGGCTTGTGGTCGTCGAGAATCGAAAAATCGTTCTGGCTGAGATTGCGAACGAACTTGCCGTGGCGGTCGGTCGCGATGAACAGCACGTTGACCTCATCCACGCGCTTCTTGATGGTGAGGATCGGTTCTTCTCCGCCGTCGGTGCTCGCCGACGGAACGGAAACTGCATGGGCGGAAGCGGCCGCGATGGCCGGAGCGGCATACGGGCTGCCTTGACCCCAGGCCGGCGCCCACAAGCTCAGAGCTGCGATAAGTGTAAGACCGAAATAGCTGTACTTCGTCATTTCTTCGCTCTGCCTTGTTCCTCGCGTGCGGCGATGGACCTTCCACATCTTTCGATGCACGCCAGGGGCCGAAGACCGGCCCAACCCACTGCGACCGACTTTAGGCTGTTTCAGGCTGCAAGTCCAAGTTACAAAAGGAGTACGTATCCGGTGTGGGCTTTAACCATAACCCGTTCAACGAGTTGTGAACCCGCATTTTCCGAAAAGGCGGGCCGCGCGGCTTTGCCGCAAGCCCGATAGACTGGAAACGGGCGTGCATCACTCTCAACTTCAGGTACTCTCTTGAAGAATCCCAGGATACTTTTTTCCTGATTGCGGAGGTTCCATGCAAAAAGTGCTGACTGCGCTTTTCTCCCTTTTTGTCGTTGTTCTGCCCATGGCGGCGGACAGCGAAAAAGAAACTGACCGAGTGCAACAGGCGGGTGTGGTACTGAAGGAAATCATCGACATTCCTGACAACATTCCCAAAGATCTAATCGATCGCGCCGAGTGCGTCATTATTCTGCCTTCGGTCCTGAAGCTGGCCATCGGAATCGGCGGCAGCTATGGCCGGGGTGTGATGACATGCCGCACCGGCCAGCATTTTACGGGACCGTGGAGCGCACCGGCGCTCTACGCCCTGGAAGGCGGCAACATCGGATTCCAACTAGGCGGCCAGGCGACGGATTTTGTTCTGCTGGTCATGAATCCGCGCGGCGCCAGCAGCCTGATGGGCAGCAAAGTGAAGCTGGGCGCCGATGCGGCAGCAGCCGCGGGTCCGAAAGGCCGCACCGCTACCGGAGCTACTGATGTCGTCATGCGGGCCGAGATCCTCTCCTACTCCCGATCTCGCGGCTTGTTTGCCGGCCTCTCGCTGGAAGGGTCCACCTTGCGTCCTGACAATCGCGCCAATGAGAAGCTGTACGGAAGAAAGCTGAGCGCGAAAGAGATCATCCGGCAGGGCAAAGTGGGTGCGCCGGCTTCCGCCGGGGAACTGCTTTCGCTCCTGAACACGCATTCGCCGAAGAATCGGTCGGAACCGAAATCACTGAAATAGCGGCTAGGCTGGGCCGGGCGGTGATAACCTAGAACTGCTCGAAGTACTCCACCTCAGTGGGGGAGGCGATATGTATTTCGAACAGTTCTATCTCACCTGTCTGGCCCATGCTTCCTACATGCTTGGGTCGGAGGGCGAAGCCGCGATCGTCGATCCGCAGCGTGATGTCGATATTTATCTGGAGGCTGCGGAGGAGAAGGGCCTCAAGATCCGCCACGTTTTTGAAACTCACCTGCACGCCGACTTCGTTTCCGGACACAAGGAGCTCGCGGCCCGCACCGGTGCGAAGATCTACATCGGGGCCCAGGCCCATGCCGGGTTTCCGCATGCGCCGCTCCGGGATGGATTTGAAGTCAAGATGGGATCGGTGCGGATTCGCGTCCTGGAAACTCCGGGGCACACGCCGGAGAGCGTTTGTCTTGTCGTCACCGACGAGGAGAAATCTTCCGAGCCGTGGGGCGTACTGACCGGTGACACGCTGTTCATCGGAGACGTGGGCCGCCCCGATTTATCGCCCAACCATACTCCGCAGCAGCTCGCCGGACTGCTCTACGACAGCTTGCACCAGAAATTGCTCCGGCTGCCGGATTCCACGCTCGTGTATCCGGCGCATGGGGCGGGATCGCTTTGTGGACGCAGCATGCGGGCGGAGCTGTCTTCGACCATCGGAACCGAGCGCTTGACCAACTACGCGCTGCAGATTTCAAGCCGGGAGGAGTTCGTCCGGCAATTGACGTCGAATCTTCCTGCTCGGCCCGGCTACTTCTTGCAGGACGCCGAGATTAACCGCTCGGGCGCGGCCGCTTTGACGGATCGGCCGCCACTGCCGGCGTTTACGGCGGCGGAGGTGCGGTCACTGCTCGACCAGAAAACCAACATGGTGGACGTGCGTCCGCCGGAACAGTTCGCCGCCGGACACATTCCCGGTTCGATCAACATTGCGCTTTCGGGGCAGTTCGCTTCCTGGGCAGGAACCATTCTTGGCTTGGCGTCGAAGCCGGTGTTGGTGGCGGACACCGACGCCCAAATCGAAGAGGCGAACATGCGCCTGGCCCGCGTGGGCATCGAGGATGTGCGCGGATACCTGGCGGGCGGGGTGCCGGCTTGGCGGAAGGCGGGACTTCCTCTTGTGAGCACAGCGCAGATCTCCGCGCGGGAGTTGAACCAGAAACTTCGTGAGGGAAGTGTGCGCGTGCTCGATGTGCGTCGCGACGGCGAATGGCAGGCTGGTCACATCGCACAAGCCCAGAGCCGGGCACTGGATACTTTTCCGCAGGGACTACCTGACGTGGATACCGGTCAGCCGCTCGCCGTCCATTGCAAGAGCGGGTACCGCAGCATGATCGCATGCAGCCTGCTGGAGCGCGCTGGACATCGCAACGTGATCAATGTCGTGGGCGGCTTCGACGCGTGGCACGCGGCGGGGCTCCCGGAAGTGACCGAGCAACTCGCCAGGGCCTGAGCGCGCAGGAATCCACACCGCGAACGAAATGATAGATTCCATTCGTTACAAGTTCCTGACTTTCATGTTGCTCTTGATCACCTCAGTTGCCGCTTCGGCCCAGGTCGCCGCTGCACAGATCGACGCACTCTTCTCGAAATTCACAAACCCGCGAGAACCGGGCTGTGCGGTGCTGGTGATCAAGGATGGTAAGCCGGCATTCCGCAGGGGGTACGGTGTTACCGATCTGCGCTCATTGCGCGCCATCGGCCCGGAAACCAACTTTCGGCTTGCGTCATTGACCAAGCAGTTCACCGCGACCGCAATCATGCTGCTCGTGCACGACGGCAAGCTGCGTTATGAAGACCATCTCACCGATGTCTTTCCCGACTTTCCCGGCTATGGAAAGATCATCACGATCCGCTATCTGCTCAACCACACCTCGGGTCTTATAGATTACGAGGACATCCTCGAGAAACAGTACGCAGGTGTCCCCGACGAGAAGATTCCACAGATCAAAGACGCGGGCGTGCTCAAACTGCTGAAGCAGCAGGCTGGGACGAAGTTTCCGCCCGGCGCACGCTGGGACTACAGCAACTCGGGCTATGCCGTGCTGGCGATGGTGGCGGAGAAGAAATCCGGAATGAGCTTTGGTGACTTTCTACGGGAGAGAATTTTCAAACCGCTGGAAATGAGTCACACGATCGCCCACGAGAAGAGCAGGAACGAAGTTACGAATCGGGCCTACGGCCACACTCGAGGTGTTAACGGCTGGCGCGAGACTGATCAGAGTTCCACTTCCGCCGTGCTCGGGGATGGTGGCATTTACACTTCGCTCGAAGATCTTGAGAAATGGGATCGCGCTCTAACCGGCCATACTCTGCTTAGCGAGAAAGAAATGATGCCCGCGTTAACCGCGGCGACTGCCATCAACGGCGGGCCTCTGCAGAAACCCGACGGCAGCCTCACGCCGCTCTACGGCTTCGGATGGTTCCTCGATCCTTACCGCGGACATCGCCGCTATGCGCACTATGGCGAGACGGTCGGCTTTCGAACCGCCATTCAGCGCTTTCCCGACGACCGTCTGACAGTGATTGTGCTGGCGAATCGCAGTGAAGTGGACGCCCCGGCCCTGGCCGAAGGCGTCGCTGATTTGTACTTCGGCAAACGCTAGCTCGCCGACGATATGGGCTGTCCCTCCGGGACTTGATCCTTTTCCCGACTTTCCCAGCGCTGAAGCGCTGGGCTGAGTTGGGTTGCCCCTCCGGGGCTGAGTCTCGGTGGTTCGCCGCTTGTGAACCGCCGATGGGAAAGTCACTCCAGACAAGTGCGCGCTTTTCCGCGGGGTCTTCAGTCCTAAAAACTGCAAGGGCACGTTCCACCCCGGCAGGTTAAAGCCGCCGTCGGAACGCGCCCTTGCCTTTCGTTGCGCGAACTATTAGTGAGCGCCCGCTCTCGCGGTCATCGCCATGGGCTGCGCAGCTGCTGGAAGTGCCTTGGCGAAGTACATCCGGTACGACCGGTAAATCGCATACATGATCGGCAGCAGAAGCAGTGCTGCCAACCAGCCGATGTGCTGACCAGCGGAGTTGACCATCGAAGTTACGCCCGCGCTGACGACGAAGTACGGGAACGACATCTGCGCGATGTTGGTCCAGATGCGCCGCACGGCGCCGCCATCGGTTAAAGCGACGATGACCGACACGGGCAGCGTCTGTCCCAGGAAAAACGTAGCGGTGGTGGCCGCCATGAGCAGTGGCGCCGAGACCCAGCTCAGTCCATTCAGCACCTGCTCGTGGAAGAGCAACCCGGCAGCACCGGAGGCAAACACCATCATGCTGACGTTAAAGAGTACGCGGACCGGCTTCAGCTTGTTGCCATCTTTCGGAAGGGTCTGAATGACGGTGGACGCGCACGCGATCAGAATGGATTCGGTTGCGCTCAGCGCAATCACCGAGAGCATCAGGAACGGCAGGTTGACCGACATGTTCCCGTTGATGCCGGGGATGGTCACCTTCATCCGGGAGGTGGCCATCGCTACCAGCGCCAGCGTCAGCGCCAGGTAAGGATGCCAGCTTTGGCCGTGGACGGCGGCATTCGCGATCGTCAGAACTGCCGCGAGAACCATGAATCCGATGAATGCTTTCGTGAGCCGTGTATATCGCATAGGTCTCCTCCTTCCGGTAAAGTTCACACGGCTAATTACTCGTCACCAGCGGCGTCCACTGAGAGCGCGTCTATGTTGTTGAAGTCCGAGCATCCCCAGACCACACTCGTGGCCGAGGTCGAGGCTGTGCTCGTGCCCCAGACCACGCTGAAGCCGCTCATGACCGAAGTGCCCCAGACGACCGAAGTGCCCCAGACGACCGAGCTTCCGCTGACGTTGGTGCCCCACACCACGGAGGTGCCCCAAACCACCGACGTGCCCCAGACGACCGACGTGCCCCAGACCACGGAGCTGCCGTTCACCAGAGACACGGTGCCGGTCACCGGGTCATACACGGCGCTGGGCGATAAGGCCGAGGCCGTCGCCGCCGGCGCCAGATCGTTACTAGCGAGCGCGGCCGCGATATCCAGATAGCCCGCGCCCACGGTGAAGAGGTCGTAATAAGAAGTGTAGGTCTGCCCCGTCGCGGGATCCGTCGCGGTACTGGAGGTCGGGAAGGTTTTGTAGGCAGTCTTCATCAGACGAGCCTTCACCTGGTCCGGCGTCAAGGCGGGGTTCTGATCCAGAAGGAGCGCGATCGAGCCGCTCACCACCGGTGTTGCCATGCTGGTACCGCTCAACGAGAAATACGGACGGTAACCCGGGTAGATCGTCCCGCTGCGCTTGTTGTCCGGGTACTTCCATTCGAGTGTGCTGCCATGGTCAACCGCCGAGACGATCGCATTGCCGGGCGCTACCAGATCGGGCTTAACGACGTGGTCATAAGTCGTCGGACCCTTCGAACTGTAGCTGGCGATCTGGTCATCCGTGCGGTCGGACGTATTCATGGTCTTCATGGCGCCTACGGTCAGTACCAGCGGATCGTTGCCCGGTGCTGTGACCGTGCCGTAGCCATTGCTGCCGTTCACGCTCAGCCGGCCGTAGTTGCCCGACGCCGCCACCACCACGATGCCGGCGCGCCACGCAGATTCCACCGCCTGGCACAGAGGATCATTGGCGTAGCCGGTCGCAATCCCGCGACCCAGCGACAGATTAATGACGCGGATGTTATAGGTGTTCTTCAGCGCGATCGCGCGTTGAATCGCGGCGATCACCATGCTGTCGGATCCCGATCCATTCTTGTCGAGAACGCGCAGGTCAACCAGATTGACGTTCGGCGCTACGCCCGCGAACCGCCCACCCGACCAGGCGCCATTCCCGCCCACAATGCCGGCCACATGCGTGCCGTGACCAAAGAGGTCCCAGGTTGCGCCGTAGCTATTGGTGGTCGAAGTTCCCGTGAAATCCTGGTGATACACCACACGTGACACAGTGCCGGTGGAGTCTTCCAGATCGGCGTGATTGTCGTTGACGCCGCTATCGAGGATGGCAACGCCGATGCCCGTGCCGTCGTATCCGGAAGTCCAGGCCGCGCTGACGCCGACGGCCGCGTCGGTGTAATCATCCATCCCCTTGAGCGTGCGGTCAGGCGAGATAAAGGCGACATCGCTGTCCATGGCCAGAGCCCGAATCGCGGCCGGAGACATGGTGAACGCGCCGCCGTGGACGAGAGACAATTTCGAATTCAGCTTTGCGCCCTGGGATAGCGCCTTTGCCATCTGCGTGGTGCCGGCGTCGCTCTTGTACTGCACAATAACCCGCAACGAGCGGCTGGAACCGCCACGAAGCATCTGCGCCAGGTCGGGCGCTACCTTCGCGCTGGCCGCGGCGTCGCCATCACCCTGAACAGGACGGATGCGCTGGGCGAAAGACAGGTTCGCCAACAGGATCAAAGCCAGAAGCACCGGCTTGCCGCCCCAGGCGGCGCCATGGCGTTCATTGCGTCCGTTCGGCTTTCGTTTCGTGTGCTTACTCATCTTGAGCGTCCTTTGCGGCGCACGCATGCCGCTACAACTCCACCCCTTCCAGTGCACGGGGGTCGCCATCCAGCCGTTTGTAAGCTATTGAATCTACAGGTAGATGCCAGGCTCCGGACGGGTGCGATTCGGACAGTTTGTCCCCTCCCCCGGGCATTGGGCCACTTTGTCCCAAACGGTGGCGGGAGACCGTGGTTACTCTGGTACTCAATGTTTGCCGGGTGATCAGCGAGGCAGGCAACGGGAGCTTGGCCGTGCAGGGCTAAGTCCGGCGGCAGCGGCTTGGGCCCTCGTGGGAGGCTCTTTGATTCTTGCGGGGACACGCGGCAGAGACGCCATCAGGCGGCGGGTGTAAGGGTGGTTGGGCGCGGCGAAGATCTGTTCCGTCGATCCGCACTCGACAATCTGGCCCTCGTGGAGAATGGCGATGCGCTGGCAAATTCCGGCAACCGAAGGCAGGTCATGGGAAATATAGAGAATCGACATGCCTGTCTCACGATTCAGACGCGCGAACAGCTCGAGAATCTCCGACTGCGTGATCACGTCGAGCGCGCTGGTCGCTTCGTCCGCTACGAGCAGGGCTGGCCGGTGCATCACGGCCATGGCAATCAGCACACGCTGGGCCTGGCCGACGCTGAGCTGCGATGGATACTTGCGCAGGAAGTCCGGGTCGGAAGGCAGGCTGACGCTGATCATCGCCGACTGAATCGCTGCTTCCCAATTTGCATTGGCGCCATTGGCGTGCGCGCGCCATGCTTCCTTGAGTTGAGTGCGAATCTTGAGCGCAGGATTGAGCGACGAAAGCGGACTCTGCAACACCAGGCTGAGGGAACGTCCGCGCAGGCCGCGCAGATCGCGCTCCCGCATCTTGAGCAGGTCCGCGCCCTGGAAGACGATGCTGCCCTCCACGGTCGCGCGCTTGCGGCCGAGCAGTCCGAGGATCGCCATCGCCAGCGTGCTCTTGCCGGACCCGCTTTGTCCGACCAGGCCCAGAACCTCGCCCGGGGCGATGTCCAAGGCGACCTCGTTCAGCGCCGGAGATTTTCCCGGATAACGGACCGTAACGCGCGCGCAGAGCAGGTTGTCGGCGGAATCAGTCATCGGCTGGCCTGGGCGGTCGAATGCAGGGTGAGCCGTTCGGCATTCCAGTACGTCTGCGGATGCAAAATGACTGGGTTCGCACCTTCGACTGAGGTGGATACTGCGGAGAGCGCATTCTTGTTGACGAGATAGAGGAATGGAGCCTGCTCGGCCACAATTTGTTGGACACGGTCGAACGATGCTTTGCGCTTCTTGGGATTGGCCTCAGATGCCTGCGCCTGCATCAGACGATCAATCTCGGCTTCCCATGCCGTCTCGGGGGACTTCTGCTGCGGGTTCCATGCGTGGTTTTCGGCGGAGCTCAACCAGATGTTCATCTGCCCGTTGGGGTCGAGATCCACGTTTTGAAATCCCAGAATGGCGGCCTCGTAGTTGAATTTCTGCGAGATGCGCTCGATAAGCGAAGGAAAATCAAGCGTGACCACGTTGACCTTGACCCCGATTCTTCCCAGGTCTTCCTGAATCAGGACGGCCATGCGCTCACGCGATGAGTTGCCGGCATTGGTCACGATGGAGAATTCGACGGTATGGCCGTCCTTGCCGCGCAGAGCCCCGTTCTGGAGCCGGAAACCATCGTTCTGCAAGTGCTCAAGGGCGACGGCCGGACGATAAGCCTCCGCCTTCAGCCGGCTATTGAACCAGAATTTGTTGGCCGGTGAAACCGGACCAATGCCAGGCCGTGCGTGACTGTGATAGACAACGCGGCTGAGATCTTCGCGGTTGATGGCGGCAGAAATGGCGCGCCGGAAATTCGCGGATCGGAACCAATCCCGCTTGTATGAGGGAATGGGTGCGTTCGCCACCTGGTTGAACCACATGAACT
Organism: Terriglobales bacterium; assembly: GCA_049273945.1. GTDB lineage: Bacteria > Acidobacteriota > Terriglobia > Terriglobales > Acidobacteriaceae > Acidiflorens. The sequence continues at coordinate 33,276 of JBASRS010000011.1, forward strand.
CGGAATCAAGCGAGGCGCCTGCATCGTGAACCATGTCCGGAGAACTTGCTGCCAGCCGCTCGTAGTAGTCGGTATCGAGCGAATTGATGAGGTCGAGCTCTCCGCGTTTGAAGCGCAGCACCTCAACGTCGCGGTTCGATTGGATGTCGAGACGGATAGCATCGAGGTACGGCAACTGACGACCGTTGCGGTCTTTCTTCCAGTAATTTGGATTGCGTCTAAGCAGCACGTGGTTGCCGGCCTTGTGTTCAGCGACCATGAAGGGACCGAGCACGGCCTTGTCTCTTTTGGAAGCGTGGGAGGAGATGATCGCCACCTGGTCGAAGAGACGGTCGAGACCGATAACCGGAGTCGAGAAGATGATCGAGATCTTGTCCGGCGCCGAAATTTTTGTGTTCACCGAGCCGTTGCCCGACCGAAAGGCGTCACCGGTCGAGGAATGCAGCGCTGGATCCATCAGCCGGCTGACGGTATAGGCAACGTCCTCGGCGGAAAATGGATTGCCATCGGAAAAGCGTACTCCACGGCGCAGCTTGAAGGTGATCTGTTTGGCATCTTTCGCCACCTTCCATGATTCAGCCAGTTCCGGCTCCAGGGCCTGGGTCTGCCGATTGACGCGCACAAGAACCCCACCCGTCAGGTAACGGATGGCAAGTGACGCGTCATCGTCCACCAGAAGTGGATCGAACGTTTTCGGCTCGGCGCGCAGGCAGAATCGCAGCTCATTTCCACCCTGCGCATAAGCAGCGCCGATCAGCAACACAAGACAAAGAGAAAATCGCAAACATACGCGGCGGCAGATCATACGGCCACCTCCTCATTCGACAAAACCATTTGAAACGATGTCATGACAGCGATCAGGAGTAGCAGGGGGACCAGTCGCCACGGTTTGTCGCGGAAGGACACCAACCCTTCCAGTTCGCGCAGCAGGCTTCCCCACGAGGGCAGAGGCTCCGCAACACCGAGGCCCAGAATGCCCAGGTTCGCTTCGCTCAGGATGAAGACGGGAATCGAAATCCAGAATTGCGCATAGAGAAGCGGCTTCAGGTTGGGGAGAACATGAACAAAGAAGAGACGCGGTCCATGCAAGCCGGAGGCGCGCGCCTGCAGCACAAACTCCGAGCTACGCAACGACTGCGCGCTGGTGCAGAGCACGCGCGCCGCAGCGGCCCAGCCCAGAACGCCGAGGATCAGAAAAGTGATCAGAACCGAAACCAGCGGAGAAACGTTGAGCGGCAACAGTGCGCGAACCGTGATCAGCAGGAACAGCCAAGGCAGAGAAAGAAAGAGGTCCGTGAGGCTGTTCGCCAGGCGCAGCCAGATTCCGCCCAGATATCCCGCAAGGCCGCCGACCAGCGCCGCCAGCAAGGTCGAAATCAGAGCGGCAGCGGGCGCCAACAATAGCGAGATTCGAGTGCCGTAGAGAACGCGCGCGAAACGGTCGCGGCCGATCTCGTCGGTGCCGAGCAAGTGCTGGCGCGAGGGCGGGGAACTGGGCGCTTCCCGAAACTGTTTCGCGTAGCCGGCGGGCGCCAGCCATTGCGCGGCCAGAGACACGGCGCACACCGCCAGCAAAACGACACACGCCAGCTTGCGGGCTGCGCTCATGCCTCCCGGGACCTCACCATGTGGATGATTACATCGGCCCCGGAATTGGCCAGCAAGGTAACCAGCGTAACGAGAACCGTCACGTTTACGAGCAGAGGGAGGTCGCGCGCGAGCGCGGCCTGCCAGGCGAGTTGTCCGATGCCGGGGAGGCCGCACAAGGACTCGACCGGAATGCTGGCGCCGAGCGCGATGCTCACCGTGATGCCGGCCAGAGCGACCATCTGCGGTCCGGCTACGGGGACCACGTGCCACAAAAGGATGCGCACTTCGCCCAGGCCCTTGGCGCGGGCCGCAGTGATGTGCGGCAACCCGTAGGCCTTCGCGAGCAGGTTCCGCGAGTAGCGGTAGATCTTGGGGAACACGATCAGAGCAATCGCGAGATACCCGGGTGCATTGAAGATCACGGAGAGCAGCGCCAGCACCGCGGCCGGGATGCAAAGGAAAGCGCCGCTCACGGTCGTACCGAGAAGGTCGTAGGCGGAGAGGCGCGACAACGACACCGAGAATGCCAGAGCCGTCGCCAGCAACCATCCCAGCAGAAGTCCGATGCCGGCGACCCGAAGCGTGACTGGCCAGCGATCGCGCAGGAGGCTCTGTACAGGCTGTCCCAGGGCATGAGAGACACCCAGGTCGCCGTGCAGAGCGCCGCGCAGATATCCGGCGTAGTAGCGCAGGACGTTGTGTTCGCCTGCGCGAGATTCGCGGAGGGCACGAATGCTTTCCGCGCTGAGGTGCGGATCAAGCTGATGCTCGTCGGTATCGAAGCCGGGGGCCAGGCGCACCAGCGTGGCCGAGATTAGGCCACCAAGCAGGACGATTCCAGCGATGGCCAGCAAATGGCGCGCGATTCTCCACAGCAGCATGGTGCGTCCTAATTTATTGTCGCGCCGCGCGCTCGCGGGTCCGGCGGTCTGGTTTCGCGCTCCATGTCTTCGTGGTGACTCTGCTTGACGGAGTACATGCGGCGGTCGGCGGCGGCCAGCAGGTGCTCGAGGTCGAAACCATCCTCCGGACAGAAGGCCGTGCCCACGCTCAGCGCGATCAGGTTTCGGCCGGCGACCTTCCTGCCTGCTTCCACGGCCAATTGATTCAGACGATTGGCCTTCTCTTGCGCCGCATCGGGGCTCATACCGGGCGCTACCACTACGAATTCGTCTCCGCCCATGCGGGCAACGTAGTCGTAACCACGGCAGCTCTCGGTCAGGTGCCCGGCGAACTCGCGCAGCACCTTGTCGCCTTCCAGGTGGCCGTAGAGATCGTTAATCTGCTTGAAGTTGTCCATGTCGCAGACCATCACGGCGAGCGACGTGCCGGTGCGGCGGCAGCGGGCCAGTTCGCGCGCCAGGTGGACGAACAACGAGCGGGCATTCGGCAGACCGGTCAGGTAGTCGGTGGTCGCGGAGCTTTCCGCCTGCTGATACTTCAAAGCGTTCTCGACGGAAAGCGCGATCTTGGAGCTCACGGCCAGCAGAATGCGCAGATGGTCGGCAGTAAAGGCATCGCGATCGGCGTGGTACATCGCGAGCACGCCCACCACCCCGTTCAGGCCCTCCAGGGGGACGGCGAGCGCAGCGCGCAGCGTCGTGTACTTCTCCGGATCGCTCACATAACCGGATTCCATCTGCGGGTTGCCATTCATGATGGGCTTGCGATGCTCCGCTACCCATCCGCATAGGCCTTCACCCATGCGGATGTTCAGGGAAGAGAAAAGACGGAAGTTGTCGCCGCTGACCAGTTCGGGGATCAAGCGGCCGTTCTTGTAGAGAAACACTGCCATCGAGTCGTAAGGAATCAACTTGCGCAGGCGCATCGAGAGCACGGAGAGGGTTTCGCCCAGGCTTAGTGAATTGCCCAGATCCTGGCTGATTTCGAACATGGTCTGCGCTTCCTGGCGGGCCGCGGCAATGGAAGAGAGAAAATCAGCGTCGCCCCCGGAGACGGAGACCGCGGGCGGATCGTCGAATCCCGCTGCTGGATCCAAATCTCTCTCAACGAGTACCCGTGTTGAAGGAAGAGCGGCGTCGGCTTTCACCGGTTGTGACTGGACCATGGCCTCCAATTCGGCGTAACGGCGCTTCAGAATTCCGACCACTTTGGGATCGAATGACGTGCCCGACATGGCGACCACTCTTTCCATAGCGGCGTCGAGCGGCAGCGCATTGCGGTACTGGCGATCGGAAGCGATTGCATCCAGACAATCGACCACCGCCAGCACCCGGGCGCCGACGGGAATTTCTTCCCCCGCCAGCCCGTCGGGATAGCCAGTGCCGTCCCAGCGCTCGTGATGCGAGCGCACGATCGGGGCGACGGGGTAGGGAAAGGCGACGCGCTCCAGGATCTCCGCGCCCACCATCGGATGGATTTTCATCTTCTCGAATTCTTCCGGCGTCAGCTTGCCGGGCTTGTTGATGATGTGTTCGGGCACCGCCAGCTTGCCGATGTCGTGCAACAAAGCTGCGGCCCGGAGCGCCTCGATCTCATCTTCAGAGAGGCCGAGCTCCTGCGCGATTGCCACTGCAAACACCCGTACCCGCAGCAAGTGTTTGTGCGTGGTGTGATCTTTAGCTTCGATGGCCAGGGCGAGAGCTTCAATCGTGCGTACGTGCAGGGAGGCCACGTCCTCCACGTGCTGCTTCTCAATCTCGACCTGCCTCTTCTCCGCTTCCAACTTGGCGAGATAGAGACGGTAGGAACGGTAGAACCAGAAGATGACGGGCAAGACCAGGAGCGAGGTTTGCCACCCGGCATGTTTGTTGACGAAACCGATCAGAAAGACGACCGCGGCTCCCACCAGGTAGTACGGAAACGACCAGAAGTAGCACTCCGACCAGACCTTGCGGGGCGACTTGCCTTCCGTCAGCGAGATGATCACCGAAACCGGCAGGGTGTTGGCGAGGAAGAACAGCAGCGCCGTAACGACCAGGAGCAGCGGCGTGCTTTCTCCGAGGAAGACTGCCAGGCGGTGATAGGCGAAATACGAGAGTGCGATCGCATTCGCCATCATCCCGAAGACGTTGAAGAAAACCTTGGCGGGCACAATTTTTTGCCGCGCCTGCCACAAGCATTGCGCCAGGCTCGCCGTGCAACCGATGATGAGCGTTTCCGCCAGACTCAGTTCCTGCACGCCCAGCAGGATGAACAGGAAGTTGACGGACATAGTCCCGTCGATGCCGGGCAGTTGAATCTTGAGTCCGGACGACAGCAGAGCAATGATCAGATAACAGGCAAACCGCTCCAGGCCGGTGTTCTGCCAGTGCGCCAGGGCATAGGCGAGCACCGAGGCCCCGAGTGCCGCGGTCGTTCCGATAAACAGTGTTGCCCGTCTGGACATGCTTCGGACCCCAACTGCCGTTCACGTCTCTTGCAACTGCGCCACCACCCCGGTGACCTACATTATCGGTGTGACCGCGCGGAATGAATCGGCTGAGGTTACACTCCTCAAACTGCTGATTCTCCGCCTCAGAGCATGTCGAACCGCTCCCGAGCCGGGTCGATTCGGCCCAGCATTCGGCGCAGCTGCCGTTTTTTTTGGTCCCTGCCAGGAAATGGTAGTGCAGTTAGTGAGGGTGGGACACTTACTGAAGTAACAATCCGGTGCGATCTCACGGCCAAGGCCAAGACGGATCAATCCGCTAATTCATTGACCGTTATTGAGTTACAGAACCTTATCGTTGGAGGCAGTCGATACGATTCAGGTATTGAGAAATTGGCGCCTGCCCTCGGGAACATTACTTCGGTTTGTGACCCAGCTCGAACAGCCTCAAGAAGTCGGGTGGAGTGTGGCAGCATCGTCTAGCGCGCCTCTGCACATTTCTGGAGTCGATTTTGGAGTGACTTGAATCGGCCGATCCGGGAGTGAGGTGAACACTCAGGGTTGACAACAACCGCAGAAGTTCATCCATGACTCCACCTATCGAGAAGGAAAAGAAATCCGCGGCCCCGGACCGGAGCCGGCGTCCACGCGCAGCAGCGGATTGGGCCATTCTCCAGCCCGGCATTTTCGACCAACTGCAAGACGCAATTCTCACCACTGATCTTCAGGGAAACATCACTGGCTGTAACAAAGGCGTGAGTCTGTATGGTTATGCGCCCGAGGAGCTGATCGGGAAGAATGTGGCCATGTTTTATCGTCCCGAAGAACAGGTCGCATTGACCAGGCAAGTGATTCCCACAGTTCTCGAGAAGGGACGATTCGAGGGAGAACTGCGCTCGCGCGCCAAGTCCGGGCAGGATGTTTTCGTTCACTTGTGCATGACCTTGCTGCGCGATCTGGACGCGGTGCCGGCGGGCATGATCGCGCTCGCCATCGACATCACCGACAAACAACTGCTGGAGTGCGCGCTCCAGGAGAATCAAGCCGGGGCGGCCGGAGCCGGGGCCCCTGTGGTTACGCACCGCGAGATCGACGGCACGCAGTTCATCATGGCCAGCGCGCTCATGCATAAGTTCATGGGTATGGTGGACCGCGTTGCGGGGCATACCGAGACGGTGCTGGTGGTTGGGGAGACGGGCACGGGCAAAGAACTGGTCGCGCGCACCATCCACGACTCCTCGCATCGCTGCAAGAAGCCGCTGGTAGACATTAACTGCGCCGCCTTGCCCGAGCATCTGGTCGAGAGCGAATTGTTCGGCTACGAGAAGGGAGCCTTCAGCGGCGCCGATTCTTCCAAGCCCGGCCTGTTTGAGCTGGCGGACAAAGGCACAATCTTTCTCGACGAAATTGGCGAGTTGCAGACGCAAGTGCAGGTGAAGCTGCTGCGCGTTCTGGACGGTGCGCCTTACTACCGGCTGGGCGGGCACCGCAAAATCACGGTGGACGTGCGCGTGGTCGCGGCCACCAACCAGGATCTTGAGCTCGCGGTGAAGGAAGGCAGGTTCCGCAAGGATCTCTATCACCGCTTGAGCCAGTTTCAGTTGCGCGTGCCGCCACTGCGCGAGCGTCCGGAAGATACCGTCGCGCTGGCGCAGCACTTTCTCACGCTGAAGGCGCCGGAAAAGACATTTTCTGCAGATGCTCTCACTGCGCTCCAGTCCCATGACTGGCCCGGCAATATCCGCGAGTTGCGCAACCTGGTTGCGAAACTCGCCATGGCCGGCCCGGGCACTGAGATTCCCGCCGCCGAGGTCATGGCCGAACTCTCAGGAGAGAGGCCGCCGGCCGCGCATGCCGGCGCCACTCTGCCGCTCGGCAACCTGGAGAACATGGAAGAGCAGATGATCATCAGTGCTCTCGAACGCACCGGCGGACACCGCGCGCAGGCGGCTGAGCAGCTCGGCATCTCGCGCCGCACCTTGAGCCGCAAACTGCGGGAGTACGGAATTGACGTGGCCTCGGGGGACCGGCTGGGCACGCTCGGCACCATCAGTCACGAGCAGCAGAAATTCTTCCGCGCCAAGGTGAACCTGCCCGTGACTCTGCAGAACGCCAGCGGCAAGGAATGCCAGGCGCAGGCCGTCAACCTGAGCACGGGAGGCATGGGTTTAGACAGCGTTCCCGATCCCATTACTTTTTCGGGATTGCTCGACGTAAGCTTCCTGCTCCCCGACAGCGAAACCGTGATGCTAGCCAAAGGACGCCTGGTTTGGGCCGATGTCGGCGGAAGGTCCGGGCTGCGTTTTGTGGTCATTGAGCCGGCGCTGTTCGAACAACTGCAACACTGGACCAATCGCAAGATGAAGGACGAAGGCTGGGAATTTCCCGGGTGATGCCGCGCCTCCTGGGAACTGTGGCATAGCTCGGCGACACAAACTCCCTCTCGGCTCCACCACCTGCGTGATCGCATCCCACCGCCGGCGCCGGCACGATGAATTGGCGGCGCTACCGCGGCTATGCCATACTAGCAGCGGACAAAAGCATCACGGATAGCCGAAACGAACCCGCGCTTCGGCACATTCAGTCAGTGAGACCTCAGGCACTTGCTCGATCATGGATGAGCACAGTTGACCTAAGCCGGGATGGCGGAACTGGCAGACGCAGCGGACTCAAAATCCGCCGGGCTTCGGCCCTTGGGGGTTCGACTCCCCCTCCCGGCACCAGCGTCCAACCCATTCCGTCCACACCTCGTGAATCGGCAGGGTAGCCGGTGAAGAAGTGGTGTCGCGATCAGCCTCTTTGCGTTCGATTCTGCGTCAATCCCGGACGATTAGCCAAGAACTTAGCATCACTGTACCGTCACATATGTGTTGCCGGCCGAGTCCACTGCGATGGCGTGGCCCTGTTCGCCTGAGCCTCCCCCCAAATAGGTGGAGTGGGCATGCACGGGATCAATAGTCAGTGTCTGCCGTCGATCGTAAGACTCGATTTGGAATCTCACTTCGTTCCTCTTCTCCATCGCGTAGCGTCTTGCAGTGGGAGGTGCCATCGGAGACATACCCGCTGGGGATTCGAATTCTGCGGGGCGTCAGTCAGCGCTTTGGCGCACGCCAGAGTTCGCGTGAAATCCAGGCCACGGAGGTCGTACCTCATTTTGTGTCATGGCAGATACGTTTTCGAGTTGAAAGAAGTAAGGCACTACGAAGGGCGAAAGGACTTTCCACTCTTGTGACTTGGGGGCGACGCTGGCCACGGACAAGCGGAAATCCTGTCCGCCATGCGATGCACGGCCGTTCTTATTGCATTGAGGCGTGTCGATGTAGCTGCCTCTTCTTTTGTGAGCATGCTCTCGAGCAGATCACACTCCGCGATAATGATGCCCAGATCGTTGTTGAACTCGTGGGCCAAGGTGGCACCATCCGCTAGCTGCGAACTCGTTTTTGTGGCGCGAACCATCGTAGAACGATACCGTTTTCGGGAATTTGCTGGCCCAGGAGATAATTCCTGTTACGAAAGCCGGAAAACGGGCCCGTTTCAACGGAGCGTTGTCTCAGCAGGCACGCAAAAGATGACCGCGTGCCGACGAGGTCTAATAGAAGCGAGGCGTTGCTTCCACGAGCGCCGAGTACCTGATGTTTTTGCAATATCACTCTGAGTGCGCGAAGTCTTGAGTGCCGGCACTGCGGTCGAGCCGATGCAGGTTTCAGCGTTCGCTCCAGCTGGAACTCGATTTTACGAAAACCGAACGACGTCTCGAAAAGAGACTTCACTTCGCGTTGAAGCCGGGATTTTGCTGCGAATCGGCCTCTTCGATTCGGGCCGGAATGGCGCGGCGATCTTTGTTCTAGAATCCGGAAGACGCAGCGGAAGGGACGAATTCCCTGTATCAAATTGGGCGGAAGTGGCTGCTGACCGATGCTAGAATTCCTCCCAGAGTTCTGAGGAGAAACGTGCGAGCTAATGGGGGGCAGAAGCTACGCGCGCTGAGAGAGGCGCTCGGGTTCACGATGAGGGATGTGGAATCGGCCAGTGCTCAAATTGCTCAGAAATTGGACAATGAGGAATTTGCGATTCCGCCCAGTCGTTTGTCGGACATCGAAACCAAGGGGATCGTGCCGAGTATTTTCCGGCTTTACACGTTGGCGGCGATCTATCGCCGGGAATACCGCGAATTCCTGGCTTGGTACGGCATCGAACTTGACCGGATGCCTGGTGATCTTGAATTTGGGCAGCCGCAGAAGTCGCACGTATCGGAAGCGTTGAGCAACGTCGATCAAGTGCGCCTGCCGATGAAGTTCGACCCTGGATTTTCGCTTCAGAAAACCACAGACCTGAAACGCGTAATTGAGCAATGGGGGGTGATTCCCATGGCCTATCTTTCATTGCTCGCCGAAGACCGGTACACCTACGGGTACATTGGAACGGAGGACTTCACGATGCATCCGATCATTCCGCCGGGAAGCTTCGTACAAGTGGACGAAGCGAAGAACAAAATCATAGAGGGGACGTGGCGAACAGAGTTCGAGCGTCCGATTTACTTTGTGGAGATGCGGGACGGGTACACCTGTTGCTGGTGCTCCCTAAAGCGCGATTCGATTATCCTGCAGCCGCATCCCCTCTCGCCGACGCCGGTCCGCGTCCTCAAGTACCCGCAAGAGGCTGAAGTGCTCGGGCAAGTGGTCGGGGTCGCTATGCGTTTCGGAGATTGGCGTCATGCTGAGTCTCAGCAAGTGCCAAAAGTGCGTGCAGCACTGATCTGAAGTGGACTTGCGAGGCGGAGGAGGGTGACTTCGGAAGCGAGGGTGCTGAGCTCAGGGAAAACAGGAATTCCCTTGCTGCCAGGTGTTGGTTCGCGCTCGATGTTCTCACATCGTCCAACAAAACGGCTAAACGCGTCTTCAAAATCTTGGACAGCAGCGTCCGGTGGGACGCGCTCATTGCGCCCCGGGCAACATCTTTCCCGTAGACCTTCTCTAAACCCCAATGGTTGTACGCTCCGTTGCCATCATGCAGTGCACCAAGGTAGGAGAGCTTACCCAACAATCCAGGAACTGCGCCCAGCGTATTTTCCTCAAAGTCTTCGAGAGCGGACCTCAGCCTCATAGAATTTACGATTTCCGAAAAGACATCGGATTCCACTAGTTGTGGAATATCGCCCCCGCCGCCTGCAAAGTATCACGGTGCGAATTCTTTCGCAAAGGAGCAGCATCGTGAAACGATTCTTGCTGGTTTTGGCCGCAATGGCGGTGTTTGTTACCACGGCAGTACTGCCGAGTCTGGCTGATGGAAACCCTTGGCCCATCTGTGACGCCAACGGCTGTAAAAAGCCGTATCCGCCACTACAATAGGCTGAGCAGCGGCGCGGTCTCACATTGAAAAACGGCGTGTCAGGGGCTATAGTGCCCTAATAAGAGCCAATGCCTTGGCACATGCTGCTGTGGATCTCGCCGCATCTTCTTCTCGCCATAGTAGCGATCCTGATTTACAAGCGTCGCCTCTACCGCGAGTTCCCGTTTTTCTTGCTGTACACACTCTACGAGATTGGTGCGTTTGTTCTGCTGTACGGGCTAAATTCCGTTCCCAGCGTCACCGCACAGCAGTACACCTACGCTTTTATGGTGACGTTGGCCATCAGCATCGCGTTGCGTTTCGGCGTTATCAAAGAGGTTTCTGAGGATTTGTTTCGTGAACATCCTGTTCTGAAGGTAACGGCAAGACAGTCGTTACGGTGGTCGAAGGCGTTGCTGGTCGTGATCGGGATCGCATGCGCCGCCTATGCGCCCGGAGAGGATGGAGTGCGGCTGATCGGTGGTTTAGCCGTCATCAGCCGGGGAGTTGCCATTATTCAATCTGGCTTGCTGGTTTTTCTGCTGGGCTTCGCCCGTTTCTTCGGCCTGTCTTGGCGTGGCTGCGCATTCGGGATTGCACTCGGTCTGGGAGTTCTATCGAGCGTCGACCTGGCGACGTCCGCTATTCGAGCTCAAGTGGCCAGCGAAGAATGGGCGAGAGCATTAAATCTGCTGACAACGGGCAGCTACCTGATTTGCGCTTTGATTTGGCTCGGGTACTTGCTGGCACCGGAACGCAAGCCGTCCATTCTCTCGAACGTTTCCCGTGATGAAGTAGACGACTGGAGCCAAGAACTCCAAAGGTGGCTGAGGCCGTGATCATAACTTGGATTCTCGTTGCAGCCGGCGTTTTGGCACTGGGAATGTTGGCGTACATCGCCATGCGGACTCGCGCAAGTGACCCTGGAATCGAAGGCGCGATCTCGCTGATTCGCTCCATCGATATTGAAGCGTTTAGAAACCTTGTCGACCCAGCCGAGGAAGAGTTCCTGCGTTGCACCCTTTCTCCAAGGGACTTTCGGAAAATCAAGCGCGAGCGCGATTGGGCGGCGCTCGCGTACGTCAGGTCCGCGGGAAGAGCTGCAGTACAGTTCGCGAAAGCTGGTCAGGCTGCACAACGAAGTTCTGATCCGGAGATCGCCGAATCAGGCATGCAGATTGCCCACAGTGCCCTTCGACTTCGCCTGTACACCTTGCAGGGTGGCATTCGGCTCGTAGGCCAGGCAGTGCTGCCGGGCACCAGCAACCGGCCGCTTTCGTCGCTGCTTGATCAATACGAGCGGACAGCTGAATCGCTCTTGCGATTGGGCCGGCTACGCAACGAACAGAACGTCTAGGGTCAAACCCCGTGTCAGGCCTGCCAGGAGCCGTCGTGAGCATCGAGAAAAGCGCGCAGTCTTGCTTCGTTCTCGGACGACAGCTGCAGGAACGCAATACCATTTCCAAATTGAGGATGACGCGTGACGACGAGTCCCTTCGTGCTTACCTTCGCCTGATCGAGCCAGAGCACGATGTCTAGTTTGGTGCCTACATCCAGCGTTAGAGCCATTTCCACGTAACAACCACCCAGGCTGACGTCACTGGTTTCCAGACGCATCGGCACGTTCGTCCCGGCAGGCCGGATTTCGATCTGCACGGCTACTTGCACGCGCAAGTATCGCCTGCGCTCGGCTGGCAAAACATTTTGGTTCGCGCTCCAGGTTTGCGCTTTGATCACGATTCAGTTTCCTTCCCGGCTTCGAGAGACGCCGCAGCGCTTCTTCTAAGTCCAGCTTTCACTGCACCATCAGCGTGAACGTGCTGCTGTGCGAAACACCGGTGGAGGTGGCAGTGACCGTCACCGTGTAGTTGCCAGGAGGCGTAGCGTGGCTCTGTCCCCCGAGGCTGCCGCACCCGACCAGCCCGCCGCAGAGAATAATCGCGACCAGGACCAGTCGAATCAGTTTCGCGCGCCTGCTCTGCGAATCCCTATTGCGCCGCGCGACGGGAAAGAGCACGAGTCCGAGAAGGCCTGTGCTGAAGGCGCCAGTGGTCACGGCTAGAAACATTGATCCGGCCGCACGCTGAACGGCCGCGACATTGCCGACTCCGGTTGAGATGGTCACGACGGAGGCCATGGCAGTGTTACTCCCATCGGCTTGCAGTGTTATCGGCGCGAAAGAACATGTCGAATGTGACGGCAAGCCGCCGCAGCTCAACGTGATGGTGCCTTGGAAGCCATTGGTCGGGGTCACCGTGGCGGTGATGTTGCCGGCGGACTCTTTCCCGACTTTGAGGGATCTTGCGGACATCGAAACCGCGAAATCCGGATTCCCGGTAACCATGAAAGAAGCCTGCGCAGCAGTCAGACCTGTGCTGCTCGCGGTGATCGTATAAGCGCCCGCCACGTTCAACACGACTGCCGAGAGGTCGAACGTCGCCGTCCCACCGCTGGCGTTTCCCTGTGTGCTGTAGGTTGTGAAGCCCGCCGGGCCCTGCAGCTGAAGACTGACGGCGCCATTGAATTCCGTCGCGAGGTTGCCGTTTACATCCGTAGCGTTGACGGTGACGGTACCCAGATTTCCGTTCAACGGCCGGGTCGGGAATTGTGTCACGAACACCAGTTTGTCAGGGTGGGGAGCGATGTAGCCCTGTCCCTTCAGATTGATGAGGTGCGGATTGCCGGCCGCATCGTCGCTTACGGTCACCGTGCCTGTGATGTTCCCGTTGACGGTTGGGACAAAAGAAACATCCACGGAGCACTCTGAACCCGGCGACAAGGGGTTATTGGTCGAGCACGTCGTCTGCACAGCAAAGCTGCTGCTGGCAACGATCCCGCTGACATTCAGGTCCGCATCCCCGGCGTTCGACACGATTACACTTATGGGACCCCCTGTCTGCCCAACCGTTACTTTTCCGAAGTCAAGGGTTGTCGAGTCCACCTTCACATGGCGAATGACGTTGTTGCCAGTGTCCGCGATGGAGAGATGGCCGCTTCCATCCACGGCGATTGCCGTGGGACCTGCGAGCTGCATAGCGGAGGCCAGCCCGCCATCTCCGGCGTATCCATAGTTGCCGTCGCCGGCGATGCTGCTGATCGTTCCAGCGGCATTGACCTTGCGGATTCGATTGTTGGAGGAGTCCGCGATATAGAGATTTCCTGCGGCGTCGATTCGGATGTCCGCGGGACCATTCAGCTTCGCACTCGTGGCTGGTCCGCCGTCGCCGGCGAAGCCAAACTGCTGATTGCCAGCAACGGTGGTGATGATGCCGTTGGTGTCTACTTTACGGACGTCACTGTTCAAGACTTCCGCCAGGTACAAGTTGCCGTGGCTGTCCAATGCCAGTCCGGCTACTCCCGAGGTTTGCGCTTCCGTACCTGGTCCGCCGTCGCCGCCGAAACCTGGATTGCCGTTGCCGGCAATCTTGGTGATCACTCCTTGCGAGTCAACCTTCCATACTCCTTCATACCAGCTGGAGTAGTAAACGTTTCCTGCGACGTCCGCCGCCACCCCGCGGATAAAGAAACCGAAGCCCGACGCCAGAGTCGAAATCATTCCCGTGGTATCCACCTTGCGGACACAAGAGTTAATAGAATCCGCAATGTACAAATTGCCGGCGCCGTCCATTGCAACCGCGGCAGGATAGGCAAGCTGAGCGCTGGTGGCTGGACCACCATCCCCGCTGTAGCCCTGGGTGCCGTTCCCGGCTACGGTGCGGATGGTGCCGTCGGCGCTGATTTTGCGGACGACATTGTTCGCGGAATCTGCGATGTAGAGGTTCCCCTGGCTGTCGCCAACCAAGCCCCCGGGAAAATTCAGTTGGGCGGAGGTCGCGGGACCCCCGTCTCCGCTGTAGCCGCTGGTGCCGGTGCCGGCCATGGTGCTGGCGATTCCAGGGCTGAATGTCAAGACTGGGCCAATGCCGCTCGCCGCCGATCCGAGCGCGGATCCTCTTCCGTTGTCATTGGCCGGACTCTGAGCCCAGACCGGTATGGCAACGAACCACACGGCCAAGGCGACAACAACCACGATTCGCACCGCCTCGCGCTGAGATGTGACTGCTTTTTCCATGCGTCCTGTCTCCTCGGTTGGTCTCAATCGCACAAACCAGCGCTCCCTATACGTCGTCGCTAATTAATTGCAAGCTGGCCACCATAGTCCCGTCTGCGCAGGAGGTATCTAAGCTACTGAAGCTAAAGGCTTTGCCTCGACGGTTCGGCACCAGGCGCCGCAAGCCACTCCCGCTTTCAGTCTGTCTTCTGGATGAAGCTCCAGAAACGAGAGTGGGACTTCTCGAAAGCAACCAAGGTGGGTGTCACTGGGACGCGGAGTGTTCGTTACGACGTTACGCAGTAACAACAGTTCGGGGCGCTTCCACCCAGGGAGCCGACTCAGGATGCCCCGACGGGAGCGCTGAAATTCCTACCAGCCGGACACCCGCGCGCAGGCTGTGATCTGCTGTTGGTCCGGAAAGCCAGAGGATTGACGTGATCGCCATGTATCCACGAAAAACCAGCCCGATCTCGGTACCTGGCTTCAGGCATCGCTGGAGTTCAGCGACTACACAACTGGTATCGGCTGGGTCCGGGTTCTCGCCGCTCACATCGGCGGGAGGCGTCGAGATCTGAATCACAAGATCCGTGCACGTGTCAGGCATGTTCCTTCCATTTAGAACGCTTGTGCGAAGTGATGTTTTTGAAGGAAAGCTTTGCGCTCAGCGGTGAGCAGAGTGTCAGTGATCCTGGAGCCCTGCGCGAATTGTGCGACTCCGCAGCTGAAAGCCAATTCGGCTTGGCAGCGGAACTCGGAGTTGTGGCGTGCGATTTCTCCTTCCAACCGCTTGAGTGCGAAGTCTACCTGCTGTTCGGCGGTATCCGGCATGACCACCAGGAACTGCGTTTCCTTGTAGCGAAACACCATGTCGGAGCCGCGGAAGGTATTCCTTACGAGCTGCGCGGTCTCGTACAGAAACTGCTCGGTTTCGGCAGTGCCAAGCCGGTTGCTGATGGTCTCGAAATCGGAGATGTCGAGAATTAGCAGGGAAAGAGCGGAGCCGAGGCGATTGGTGCGCGACACTTCATGCGCTACCATCTGTTCCATTGCCCGCCGGTTAAACAGCTGCGTCGTGGGATCAATCAAGGAGACGGCTTCCATCCGCTCGTTGAAGATCAGTTCTTCCACCAGTCGGCGGCGAGTCGCACTCAGTTCTCTTTTCTGCATCACGATGTACACGTTGAACAGAATGATCAAAGTGATCAACCCGAAGAAAAGCTGGGGCAATAGATGCATGTCGGCCTGAAAGGTCTTGGGGACGGTCATCAGGTTCGGATAAATGAGGGCTAGAATCCCGGCTGCCAGCACCAGCAAGAGAAGGAGCGAGATTGAAAATAGCTGCAGGTCTCGGCCTCCCAAAGCCCCGATGTGCTCCTGAATCTCTTGTGCCCGTCCGCCGGTCTTCTTTTCGCTAATGCCTTTGTGAGCCTTGCCGTTTCTCGCTGTCATAACCCTCACCCCACGAAGTTCCCCGATGGGTACCCTGGGGGAGATTGGAGTACCCGGGTCCCACCCATCGGAAATGGCTTGGGAGCCCTTCTCCCAGATGCCATCGTTCGCCTTCATTGCAAGGATGTGGCCATCTCGCGATTTGTCGAGAAGCCATTGATCGGCAATAACTTGCGGAGACGATTGGGGTTCAATCGGGAAGTCCTCACTCTGAAAGCCGGAAAGCTGTCTAGACTCCGGAGTCGGAGCGACTAGTTGGAGCTGGAAGCCGCCTGGGCGCAGCGCTCCAGCTTGTACTGTTTCAGCTTGGCGTAAAGGGTACTCCGCGGTATGCCGAGTTTTCGGGCGGCCGTTTCAACCCGGCCGCCCTCGGCTTGCAACACTTGAGCGATGTAGTCGCGCTCCATCTCTTCCAGGGTCTTGCTGAGATTGCCGAGCTTGAGCTCCGGCCATTCCGTTTGGTCGAAATGCAGGTTTTTCTCGCCGATCACGCGATTTCCGCTCAGTAGCACGGCACGTTCCAGCACGTTCCGCATTTCGCGGATGTTGCCGGGCCAGGAGTAGCTTTGTAAGCGACGCATCGCTTCCGGTTTGATCTCGACGGTGCCACAACTCAGTTCCGCGGAGAGTCGTTCGACCAAGTGCGTCGCCAGCAGAGGGATATCTTCGACGCGCTCCCGCAGCGGCGGAACCGCCAGGGGGATCGTGCTGATCCGGAAAAACAGGTCGGTGCGGAAGCGTTTGTCCTTCATGAGAAGGTTCAGATTCTGATGGGTCGCGGCCACCAGCCGGATGTCAACGCGCCGGTCCCGCACATCGCCCAGTCGCCGAAATTGCTTTTCTTCCAGCACCTTGAGGATTTTGGGCTGAACCGAGATATCGACATCGCCGATTTCGTCGAGAAATAACGTTCCCTTGTGAGCGATCTCCAGGAGTCCGGTTTTGTTCTGGACTGCGCCTGTAAATGCGCCCTTTTCATGGCCAAAGAGCTCAGTCTCGAGGAAATCGCGCATCAACCCGCCGCAGTTAAGGTCCACGAAGGGCTCTTTCGCGCGGCCGCTTTGCCCGTGGATCCAGCGCGCGAGAACATTCTTGCCGGTTCCCGTCTCCCCCTGGATGAGAATCGGGCTGTCGGCCAAAGCAACGCGGCCCGCCATTTCCTCCAATCGTCCGATTGCGTCGCTGGTTCCCAGGAAGGGGTTGATCCCAGCGCGGCTGGACCGGCTCTGATCGATCGCTTGTTTGCGCCGGTTCCTCTGGTTTTCCAGGCTTCTTTCCAGCATCACTGCCAGCGTGACCAGGTCCACAGGTTTGGTAAGAAAATGCTCGGCGCCGAGCTTGACCGCTTGCACCGCCAATTCGATCGAGGCGTGCCCAGTCATGATGATGATTGGGATGGAAGCGTCGGCGGCACGCAAGCGAGGCAGAATATCGAGCGCGTTCCCGTCGCCAAGGCTATAGTCCATCACTGCGGCATCGGGTTTGGCGGAACAATAGATTTCCTCGGCCTGGCGGCACGAGGTACCGGCAATCACCTCAAACCCATTGTTTTCAAGGAAATCCTGGACAGTGGACAGAAATTGGGGCTCGTCGTCCACTACCAGAATGCGACCGTCGGCCATACTACCTTTGACCTCTCCGCCCTTAGAGACGGTTCTGCCCCCCGGCAGTATTTAGAGTTCTCTAACTTATGGTATGGGGAATCTCCCGCTGCCTTTAGCGGTTTCTCACGCGATCCGTTACTGGCGTAACGCAATGTCACGATCGCTTCGGGGAGGTTTGCGCGGTCTTGCTCACAACATCCTGCATTGCGCGCAGGAGGGCACCGCCGCCGCCTTCCAGATCCAGTTGCGACTTTGCCAAATAGCCGTCAGCTCCCTCGTCTTTGAGTCGAGCCTGGTCCACACGCGTCAAGCCGGTTAAAACGATTACTGGAATCGTGGATGTAACCGGATTGAGCTTCAGGCTGCGCAGCACGCTGGTTCCGGGCAAACTGGGAAGCATGATGTCCAACAGAATGAAGTCGGGCGATTGTTGGATTGCGGCATTCAAACCCGCCTCGCCATCGGGAGCGATGATGGCGCGGTGGCCCGCATCGCGCAGCGCTTTTTCGATCGCCAACTGCATAAACCGGCTGTCTTCAATCACCAGGATTGTCATAATTGTTTAACTCCGCCCAAGCCGTGCGCGCTTTTTGCGTATTCCGTCCGTGCTCGGGACGTACTCGACCCGGTTGCGACCCTTCTGCTTCGCAGCGTAGAGGCCGGCATCGGCTTGGATCAGCAGCGCCTCCACGTTGGCACGTTCCCCACCGGGTGAGGCCGAGACACCCATGCTTACCGTGATCAGCCGCTCCCCACCGGAGGAAACGACCGGCTTGCCGGCGACGAACTCGCGCAACTGCTTCCCGCGCTCGATCGTGGTCGTCAGATCACAACCAGGCAGAAGCAGCAGGAATTCTTCGCCTCCATATCGCCCAATCCCGTCATACACACGCATCTTCGAGCGCAGACGCCGGCTTACTTCCTTGAGCGCTTCATCGCCGAAGAGATGGCCGAGGGAGTCATTCACGTTCTTGAAATGGTCGATGTCGGCCAGAATCACTCCGACCGGTTTCTTCTCTCTCCGCGAGCGCTCCAGTTCCCGATCCAGCGCGTCGAGCACTTCGCCGCGATTCATCAACCCGGTAAGGGAATCGTGAGTAGCGGCATGGCGCATCGATTCCCGCGCCGCGACCAGTTCTTCCTGGAGATCGAGTATGCGCTTGCCGACCAGCAGACGAGCTTTCAATTCGGACTCGTCAAAGGGCTTCATCAGGTAATCGTCGGCGCCGGCATCGAGGGCGTCGAGCATGCTCTGCCGGCCCTCTTTGCTGGTCAGCAAAATGACGTAAACATAAGGGCCGGACGCTCCCGCCTTCCGGATTCGCTTGCAAAGCTCGATGCCCTCGATGTCAGGCAATACCCAGTCAAGAAGAGCCAGCTTCGGAGAACCAGGCTCCTCGAGCACTCTCCAAGCCTCGGCGCCGTTCTCCGCGACTATAGTGCCGAATCCCCAGTCTTCAAGATGATCACAGATCAGTTTGCGATAGACGGCAGAATCTTCGACGACCAAGACCTGCATAAAGTTCTAAACCTCCACCTCGCAACGCCCAGAAGAAAAGGGCCGGACGCTTCGCCAGCGGCCCGGCCCTCGTCGGAAGAGGCGGCTCTATTGGGAGATGCGATCCGCAACCATAATAAAAGCCACCGGGCTGTTCGGGGGCTGATTCACGTTGCTGTAGTCAGGATGTACAAAGAGCAGTCCACGAACTTTCACCGTGTCGCCATCGTTGAAGGTCGGGCTGTTGCGTAGGAACGTTTGCGAAACTTGGCGCACCGTGATCGAAATCAAGCCCGGGTTCATGGTCTTGAAGAATGAGTTGGCGGCCACGTTAAGGGTGAAAACGCCGGTCAGTGAATTGTATCCCGAGACTTGCCCCGAGATTGTCTGCTCTTCCAGTTCGATCATTTGAGGCGACATCAGTCCAGCATTACTGGAATCGGGGTCTGGAACGATCAGAGTGTCCTGTTTCACTTCGACCAACTGGCCTGGGAACACATGAATCTCGTCGAACACAAGATCCTGCGAATTCGTGAGATCCAAGCGTGCGGCGTTTACCGAATAGCTGGCGCCGAGCCAGTCCAGAGTCACATTCTTTCCGATCAGCCCGGTGGTGACGTTCACACCGAGGCCGCCTTCGACGATGAGGTTGTAGTTGATGCCGTCGGGAGCGTACCCGCTCAACAGACCATAGAGTTCGGAGTTTGACTGGCTATTGTCGATCAGTGCCACTTGAGTGGCCAGGACGCCGCCGTTGGACTGGGTCGCACCTTGGGTTTCAACCATCATTCCGGTCAGCATAGACGGGCTGCAGTTCACAAATACCGTTCCGTTACTGCTGTTGTCATAGGACACCTGCATGGCGTCGCCGGAAGCGGGTAGGAGGGAGATCACGTGGGCAGTCGTGTCAACGTTCGTGACGGTGCCAACAAGAAAGTTAACGCTTCCCGTTTCCGGTTGACCGACAGCCGGTGCAACCGCGGGTGCCGGCACCGCACTCTGGGCCGTAACCACTATGGGATTCACGGTGACAGAGTTGGTGCCGACCGTGAAGGTCTGTGCCAAGTCCAGCGAGATGCTGAGCACCTCAGGATCGGCGCCCAGGACGAGGTTCGGGCTAAGCGCCACCGTCCGTCCCGTTACATTCAGAGACTGCGTCGCGAGCTGCCCATTGGAGTCGTAGAAGACGACCTGACCGGTCATGTCGGGGAAAATCAGGGCGGAGTAGGTGTCCTGATAAATGTCGCGGATGACTACCGGTTCTGTGACAATCGCGCTGCGCGTGAATTCCACGGTAATGGGATCCGTCAGCAGTTCGAGATTCTGAGCGCCCGAATTGGTCGCTTGCACTGAGCTAATCGTGAGGGAAAGGGACACGATGCGGTCACTCGGCTCGCTCCCGACACGAACCTCAATGGTCTGAGGATCCGTCGAACCCAAGGGTCCCGGCTCAACACCCAGACCCAGGGGATCGCCATTCGGCGCATTGTGCGGACTGCTGATTGCGCCGCCACAACCGAGAGTGGCCACCAGAGCGCCAAGGAGCGCGGCCAGGCCGAGAGCGCGAGAGATTCTATAAAGACGATCAATCAGAGACCGCGACATCTTTATCTCCCAAGGCAAGGCTCGATTGGTTCGAGTCCGTGCCCGTTACAGTACAGGTCATTTGCCAAAGTGATTGGCAAAAGGGAACGCCGCTTGCGTTACCCTAATCCGGCGGTAATCCACATCACGCGAAGTGCCGGAATCTGCTAGCAAGTGAACGCTTTACCTGATTGCCTAAGGGCACTAAACCCGGCGTGGCCTGTCGTTCGCATTCGACATCGACGGCCGTGTTGTTACCGCCGGATCAAGATGGGTGGCCCCGAATCTCTGAGGGTACGATCCAAGGGCTGGACTGATTTCCAATAGCTGGATTTCGGGTGCCCGCGCGCAGGAATCACCGCTGCTCTGGCTGCTGAGTTGAGCTGCCAAGTCGCCGCTTGACGGCTGGCACAGGTCTAGCGCACACCAGCCGCACTCAATGTGAAGGACGGTGCGGTCGCTTATCAGCCTTACGGGTTGGAGGCTTGGTTGGCCACGGACGAGCGGAAAGCCTGTCGGCCATCTCCCGAGCTGTTATCTGGAAAGAAGCCTGGAAAACCAGAGGAACCGGCGCAAACCGGCTATCGATCAGAGCCGGACTGTCAAGACGATTCTCTCTACCGCTGTCCCCGTCGTCAGATACACATGGATACCTTTGGCCGCTCTCCCGCCCGCGCCCATGGCCAGGGTCACGGTCGCGCTGCCGGTGACGATGTCGCCGCCTGCGAAGTGGTAGCCTTCTTTGGAGAGTTGTGGAGTCCGGGACTCTGTCAAACTAACCACGAATCACCAATCACTATCCACTGTGCTTTCGGATCTTCCATCCCGCATCAAGCAACTCGCCCGCGAGGCCGGATTCGACCTCTGCGGGATCGCGCCCGTCCGCGAGTTCCGGGAAATCGAATCGTTCCCCGCCTGGATCGCCCAGGGCCACCACGGCGAGATGAGGTACATGGAGTCGCGCGACGATGCGGGCCAACTGAAGCGCGCTTCACTCGCTCGGGTCGCTCCCTGGGCACGCAGCGTGATCGTCTGCGCGGTCAACTACAACACGGCCCAGCTCTACTCAACGCAAACGGAAGACGCCACTCGCGGCTGGATCTCGCGCTACGCCTGGGGCCAGGAGGATTATCACGAGGCGGTCCTGCGCCGCCTGCGCCACCTCGAAGATCACCTCAAGAATGACCTTACGAACCACCAACCACTAACCACTAATCACTCTTTTCGTTCGTACGTCGACACCGGCCCCCTCATCGAGCGTGTGTACGCGAAATACGCCGGAGTCGGCTGGATCGCCAAGAACACCTGCATTATTAATCAGAAACTCGGCTCGTGGCTGTTTCTGGGTGTGATCCTGACTTCGCTTGAACTCGAAGCCGACCTGCCTGCCCCCGACCGCTGCGGAACCTGCACGCGCTGTCTCGATGCCTGCCCCACCCACGCCTTCGTCGCCGCCGGCGAGCTT
Organism: Terriglobales bacterium; assembly: GCA_049273945.1. Taxonomy (GTDB): domain Bacteria; phylum Acidobacteriota; class Terriglobia; order Terriglobales; family Acidobacteriaceae; genus Acidiflorens. The sequence continues at coordinate 55,179 of JBASRS010000011.1, forward strand.
GACGCGCGGCTGTGCATCTCCTATCTGACCATCGAGAAGCGCGGCGAAATCCCCAAGACCCTTCGCCCGGACATGGGCCGCCACGTGTTTGGGTGCGACATCTGCCAGGACGTTTGCCCCTGGAACCGCAAAGCGCCCGTGACCGCGGCACCCGAATTTCAGGCGCGCGCAGGACTGGTCAATCCCGCGCTCGACTGGCTGGCGGAAATGCAGCAAGAGGAGTTCCGCAGCGTGTTCCGCGGATCTCCAGTTCGCCGCACCAAGCTCAGCGGGCTGCGACGGAATGCCGTCGTGGCCATGGGCAACAGCGGCAACGCGAAGTTTGTGCCCACTCTAAAGAAGCTTGCCGAAGATTCCGACCCAATCGTGGCGGAACACGCACAGTGGGCGCTCGGGAAGTTGGGTCGAGACGAGTGAGCTAGAAGCCAGTCGCTAGAAGCCAGGAGCTAGGAGCTACAATCGTCCTCATGTTCCAGAACGATCTTCTCCGCAACAGGCGCATCCTCATCACCGGCGGCGGCACCGGACTTGGCAAGGGCAGCGCGCAGCGCTTCCTCGAACTAGGCGCCGAAGTTTACATCTGCGGACGCCGCCAGGACGTCCTCGCTGCCACCGAGCAGGAGCTGCGCCAGCGCACCGGCGGAAAAATTCATTCCCGTCGCTGCGACGTGCGCGACGCGGCGGCGGTCGAAGAGATGATCGGCGCGATCTGGGCCGACGGCCCGCTCGACGTGCTCATGAACAACGCCGCCGGCAACTTCCTGGCGCGCACCGAAGAACTTTCGCTCGGCGCTTTCCAGTCGGTAATCGGAATTGTCCTGATGGGCGCGCTCCACACCACCCTGGCCTGCGGACGCCGCTGGCTCCAGGCGGGCCATCGCGCCGTCGTCCTGAACGTGACCACTACCTATACCGAGACCGGCTCAGCGTATGTTGTCCCATCGGCCGTTTCGAAAGCGGGTGTGCAGGCGCTGACGCGCAGTCTCGCGGTGGAATGGGGCAATCGGGGGATTCGCATGAATGCCATCGCTCCCGGGCCGATTCCTACCGAAGGAGCATTCTCGCGCCTCCTGCCGCGTCCTGAGTTGGAGCAACTCGCGAAGCAGAAGAATCCGCTGGGGCGCTTCGGTACGGTCGAGGAGTTTGCTAACCTGGCGGCATTCCTGGTCAGCGACGGCTCGGGCTACATCAACGGGGAAGTGGTAACCATGGACGGAGGCGAGTGGCTGCAGGGCGCGGGCGAATTCACCGCCCTCGGACGTCAGCTCACCGAAAAAGAATGGCAGATGATGAAACCCAAGAAGCAGTAGGACGGGATGAGTTGCACTGTGGCTGTTTTGCGAGGATGATGCTCGTCGCAAGAATTGCTGCTGCCCGGCGTGCAGGACGGGTGAAGCTAAGAGAGAGGTAAAACAACCATGAACTCGAAAATCAAATTGGCTCTCGGGGTACTCACCGCTTTGGCGATGTTGTTGCTTACCTTCGCGGTTCCAAGGGGAAGTGCGCTCCGCGACGCACAATTGGTTCAGTTTCCAGTGACAATTGGAGTGTGGGCGATCTTCGTCTTGCTCTTCGTGAAATTGAAATAGGAAGCAGTGTCCAGATAACGGCGCCCAAAGTTCGGTGGGTCATGATCCGGCAGAGTCCTGTCCTGCGTGCGCGCTCCGCTCCTCGAACCCATCGGCCCAAAGCTGATTCGATCCATGCAATGCCGTACGGCGTCGGGAGACATGGCTCGGCGTCCGAACGGTACGGGGAATCTTCCGGGCAACGCATTCAGAATCTGGTAGGCCCGGCAGGAGTCGAACCTGCAACCCTCGGATTAGAAATCCGATGCTCTATCCGCTTGAGCTACGGGCCCACGCTTGCGAAATAGCCGTCCGAGCAGGGAACTGGGGACGCGGCGAAAAAAGTCTGCTCTACGGCCTGAGTATCGCATAGCCGTTGTACTGCTGCCAGTCAAAGGCGTTCCTGCCAAGACACCGGACAGTTGTTTGTTATAGGTCGCGCGTGGGGCGCTTCTGCTATCCAAACCGAATCGCCAACGTCTAGAAGCTACGTGGCTTTCATCGTTTCACGCTCCAAAAATCCTTCCCGCGATAGCTTCCTGGCTGCCCCAGCTTGGCGCTACCGCCTGTTCACAGGAGAGACCTATGTTCCCAGGAAAATCGATGCGATTTGTTTGCGTTGCCGTTCTCGCGATGAGCTGCCTTGCTTTCGTTGCCTGCAGCCAGTCGGGTAATTCCGGACAATCCGCCTCCGCCGCCGCGAGCGGCAAGATCCCCATCACCACCAAGTCCGAGGAAGCGAGAAAAGCATTCCTGGAGGGACGCGATCTCGCCGAGAAGCTTCGCGCCCAGGAGTCGGTCGCGCATTTTGACAAAGCCATCGCGCTCGATCCGGATTTTGCCTACGCCGAAATGGCTCGCGCCAACAGCGCGGCTACGGCCAAGGACTTTTTCGAGCATCTGAACAAAGCCGTAGCGCTCGCCAGCAAAGCATCGGAAGGAGAGAGGCTTCTGATTCTCGCCAACGAGGCTGCCGCCAACGGCGAGGTCGTCAAGCAGAAGGAATACCTCGACAAACTGGTCGCCGCTCATCCAAATGATGAGCGCGCGCGCTTCAACCTCGGCAACTACTACTTTGCTCAGCAAGAGTATGAGCAGGCGATCGCGCACTACAAGAAGGCGACGGAACTGGCTCCCAACTACTCGCCTGCCTACAACATTCTTGGTTACGCCTATCGTCAGCAAGGGAACTATCAGGATGCCGAGCAGGCTTTCCAGAAGTACATCGAGTTGATCCCCAACGATCCAAATCCCTACGATTCCTATGCTGAACTGCTACTAAAAACGGGCCGGTTCGAGGACTCGATCGCGCAATACCGCAAGGCCCTCACTAAGGATCCATATTTCGTGCCCTCCCACTTCGGAATTTCGGCCGATCTCATGTATCTGGGAAAGCACGACGAGGCAGCCGTCGAACTGCAGAAGATGGCGAGTCAGGCACGTAACGACGGCGAACTCCGCACTGCATACTTCGGCCTGGCGGTGGTTGCAGTGGACAGCGGCAAGCTCGACAAGGCGCTGCAACAAATGGAGATCGAGTACGCCGTGGCCGAGAAGAAGAACGACGTGGCGGCCATGGCGGTGGACCTGCAGGCCAAGGGCAACATCATCGCGGAGATGCAGCGCTACGACGCGGCCCAGCAGCAGTTTGAGCGCTCGTTGCAGATGGTCCAGGGCTCGACTCTTTCGCAAGCCATCAAGGACAATGCCAAGCTCCTGCATCATTTCAACCTGAGCGCGCTGGCGCTTGGGAAGAAAGACTACGCCGTCGCCAAAGATCATGCCCAGGAATACCGCGCGGGCGCCGAGGCGTCCAGGAATCCAGGACAGCTCAAGCTCGCCCATGAACTGGCGGGCAGAATCGCTCTTGCCGAAAAGGACTACGACGCCGCGATAACAGAACTCGAGCAGGCGAACCAGCAGGATCCCCGCAACCTGTATCGCCTGAGCCAGGCGTTTCAGGCCAAGGGTGACAGCACCCGGGCCCAGGAGTATTGCAGGAAGGCGGCGGACTTCAATTCGCTTCCGCAACTGAACTATGCCTTCATTCGCGCCAAGGCCAAGAAGACGGCGGCAGGCAAGAAAGCATGAAGGGCAGAGAACATGCGCAAAAAAGGGGGGCTGCTGGCGCAGCCCCCGTTAAGTCGAACAAACAGATTCTTTAGTGGCAAACCGCCTGCGGTGCGGCGATTCCATTCAGGAAGGTGTACCAGCCGTTCACCGAGGTGGATGGGCTGATACGCGCGAACCAGGGCTCGAACACCAGGTCTTCCGGATGATAGGTAAACGGGAACAGCCCGCCCACAGACACCGTAAAGGCCTTGCCGGTGACCGGGTCGCCCACTTCCAGATTGTTCTGGCAGCCGCCGACCTGTCCGATGTGACCCCAGGCTGGAACGATGTTCACGTTAGGAATGAGCGGATCGTCCATCCATTCGCCGATCTCATGGCTGAGGGCGTGAATATCCTGGATGGGTACGTTGAAGATTCCAGGATCGCTGTAGGCCGCCACTGCATAAGCCTGCGTCCCGGCATTGTTCGTGCTGTGGTAGCCGAGAATGCAGCAGCCGCCCGCGGTCCAGAACGTGTTGTAGTCCAGGAACAGGGGCAGGGTGTTGGCCGGAATGGCCAGCTGGGTCAGCAGGTTCATCGCGATGTTGTCGAAGAAGTTGATATTCACTTCCCCGATACGCGCGCAGGGGCCGGCAACCGTCTGGCCGTTGGCTCCCACGTTGATCGTCTGCACGGGCTTCATCTGGACCGGGCTCAACAGCACGTGGTAGTTCGGAGACGTGGTGCTCACAATGCTCCAGAAGTTGGCGCGCTGGAAAGCATCGACATATTGCGTCGTACCGACGTTCGTACCGCCCGGCATGAAGGCAGCCTTCTTGAGCAACGGCGAGTTCTTCACCCGGTACTTGGTGTTCTTCACGTCCCCGCAGACCATTTGTGTGGCGGAGAGGGAAGTGCCGTCGCTAAACTTGAACTTCAGCGGAACGATCACTATCGGGATATTGGAAGTCATCGAACCAAGCGACGGATCGGTGCCGACCATGTTGAAGTGGAAGGTCTGAGCGTTGAACACGAACGAGCCTTGCCAGATCGGAACCTGGACGGCCGGATCGTATTTCGCCGGGGCAGCATTGGTGCGCGGGATCACGGCAAACATCGGCTTCCCGCCCTTGATGTACGCTGATTCTCCCTGTACGACCTGGAGCTTCGTGAGCTTCTGCGCGAAGCTCACACTCACCAACAACGCCAGACAGAGAGAAACCACAACAAACTTCTGGGATTTGCTCACTGCATCCTCCTGAGAGAGTTGAACCGATTTTCCGTTCTTAAGTCCCTGTTACCGCAGGGATACCGGGGGGAACAGAAGGGTCAACAAAACACTGCCCAGCATTCTGCGCCGCACTTCCCGCGTCTGTCAAGCGATTTCATGTCTGCTGGTCAACTACTTGGGGTAGTAGTTAAGTGTTGGGGAGCAGAAGGGGGCGGGACCTCTCGTCCCGCCCCCTCCTGGCATTGGCGATCGGATCCTAGCCTAGCTTCCGGTCCCCGTGAGGCTCGCACTCGCCGGGCTGCCGCCGCCGTTGTTCTTCACGTTCAATTTGGCGTTACGCTTGCCCGTCGTCGTCGGTTTGAACTCTACGCCGACTGAGCAGTTAGCGCCGGGAGCAATGGTGGCGCCGCAAGTGTTAGCCGAGATCAGGTAATCGCCCGCTGCCGTTCCCGCGAAGGCGAAGCCGGTGAAGGTCACGGTGGTAGGGCCCACGTTGGTCACCGTAACGTTTTGCTGCGAACTGGTGTTGCCCACCGCGACCGTGCCGAAGTTCAGCGAGGTCGGTGACAGCACGATCGACTGGCCCGTGCCGGTCAGAGACACCAGTTGCGGGCTGTTGGGGGCGTTATCGGTGAACGTCAAGTTGCCCGTGCGCTTGCCCTTCTTGGTGGGCGTGAAGGTCACGCTGACGGCGCAGTTTGCGCCCGCCGCCACCGTGGCTCCGCAAGTGTTGTTGGAGATGTGGTAATCACCGCTGGTCGTGATGCTGGAGATATTCAACGTCGCGGTGCCGGTGTTGGTGAGGGTAACCGTTTGCGGCGAGCTGGTCTGTCCAATCGCCACCTTCTTGAAGTTCAGGGCGGTCGCGGAAAGCGATACCGCAGGGCCACCGCCGCCTCCGCAGCTGGTGAAGACGAAGGATCCAATGTGCGTGCTCCAGTTGAAGCTGCCATTAACTTTCTCGTATTGGTTCACGTACCAGAAGGTGCAGTCGTCCTTGGGATCGACGACCATGGCGGTGTAGTCACCCCAACGGCTGAGACCGCCGGTCTGCGATCCAGTGCCTTCCAGGATACTGGCTTCAGTCTCTAGAGTGCCGGCGGGGTCGCTTGGCACACGGCCGGTAAAGCGAATCGCCGGATGAATAGCGGTGCCGGAGGCGCTGTAGCCGATGGCGATGTCGCCCAGCTTGTCCTCAGCCATGCTTCCCATCCAACGAAAAGTGGTGTCGGGTGCAAAGGTACCTTGCTGATTCACGGTTACGGCGCCGGCTGGGTCAAAAAGCTCATACCAGCGTTCCGCTACCTGAGCTCCACTGCCGACGACGTGGGTTAGGATCGCCCGATCGTGATCGGGAAAGTGCCGGACCGGAAAGCGGTTCATCGGCGTGCCGCCGAGCGTGTCCAGGGTCTGAGCTGTTCCCAGTTGTGGAACGCAGCTGCCGCAGGGCACGGCGAAGTTCGCCACGGCGATGCTCGCCGGCGCAGAGAGAGTGGCCGTTCCCGCCGCGAAGTTCAGCGTGAGCTTCCGGAGGAACAATTCGCCGGGATTGTTGTTGTTCCAAGTGATGAACAGTCCGGGCGTACCATCGGTTGGAGGAGTTGGGCCATCCATGTCGGAGGGAAGATAACCACCATCGTTGTTGGGCGTCATCTTGCAAATCTGTGCAGCCCCCGGGTTACCGGCCAGCATCTTGGTGCGGTCCATACCGCACAGGTCCGCTCCAATGAAAACCTGGGCATTTTGAAAAATGTTGTAGGTGGCCAGGTATGCGCTGTTGCTCGTCGTCGCCCAAGTGCTCAGTTTGGGATAGTCGTTCAGATTGGCGCCGAACGAGAAGCTATAAAGGAAGTAGACGCCGGTCGGATCGTTGGTCTTGGAGATGCCGACACATTGCGCGAAAGTGGCGCCGATGCCAACGTCACTAACCAGCCAGCGGTCTGCCATCCGGTCATACAGCATAATCGGGTCGCTGGCTCCCTGCGCGCAGGGGCCACCCAGCGGAGCAAAGAAAGTTGTGAAATTGGTAGGTCCGGAAAGAAGTGTACCGGTCTTGCTGAAGACGGCCAGGCGCACATTGACGCCCTCGAGGATGTGGTTGGGTCCGACAGCGATGTCAGAGTCCGAAGGAGCGAAACCGGCAGCTCCAACGCCGTCGAAGTCAACCCCCTTGGTGGCTCCGACATTGGGCAGCACTTCCTTCTGCAGCACTGAGTCTTCTTTAACCGGGACGCCGGGGTGAGAGCTGAGACGAAAGGGACGAACCGGAAGAACGCCCGATTGATTTGCCATTTCATCGATCGGCATTTCCGACAATGGCCGCGAAACAGCAAAGGCAGATGGGTAGGTCACGGTTGTTTTGGTCTGGACGTTCTGGGCGAAAGCCAGCGCGCTGGTCAGCGCGAGGCAAACGATGAAATTCTTCACAAACGCTCGATGGCGAACCACAGATTCCTCCTTGTAGATTGCCTAGGGGACACGGCCAGACCGGGGGAAGCCTCCGACCGCTCGTCTCTTTCGTAGATTGTGTTGAGTAAACTCGTAACCCGCGAGTAGGCCTCGAGGTCTGGCGGAGTATACAACACTGTCCGTGACACCCAAAAGGAAAAATGGCTGCCCGCGAAAGAAATCGAGCGGCCGCTGTTGGCGTCCTGGGCAAATGCCAGGCCTGCCGTCAGCGCGAGGCCACACACTACAAGTGCCACGCTACAGGGGAGAAACTTGCTGGAATGGCTCACAGCTTTCCTCCTGGAGAGAGTTGGATCATTTTCCTTGTGACCGCAGGGTATCGGTGGGAAAAAAGGAGCAAAACACTGCGGAGCATTCTGTCTGCATTTGCCCGGCCTGTCAAGGATTTCGGCGTACAAACTATCAATCTTTGAGCGGCACCATGGTCAGATCGCCACGGCAAAAAGTTGCAACTCGCAGAAGGCCCCCGGTGGCCTGAGGCATGGTCATCACCGGTCCGTAGCAATAGACCGCATGCCCGTTGGCTGCCATGTGCCAGCGGCCTCCCTTGCGAACCTCCTGCTTGCCGGGGGTGAGGGAGGGCTTTGCTGGGGGCGCCAACCTGGGGACGGGAAGAGACAGAATTAAGGCTAGGGTCAGGGCCTTCATAAACCGTTGTCTCTCAATCGCGGCCCTACCACGGGCCGTTTTTCCACAGAACCGTGTCTTGTTTAGATCACCCGCGTGGATCGCCGTACATCCTGGAGATCCGCCGCCGGCTTCTCCGGCACTTCTTTCATGGTGCGGGCCGACTTGCCTGGCCGCTTCGTTTCTTTGCTGGGCGCCTTGGTGGCTGCGTTTCCGGAATTGCCTGAGGTCGCCGCTTTCTGTTCGGTCTGGGCGGCAGGTTTGTCCTGGGATCGCGCATTGTCCTCGCGCGCCAGCCTGTTTTTTAGCGCCGCCAATTGCGCGCTGTCCTTCAGCATTTCCCGCAGCAAGCTGCGCTGCCCCTCGATCGTCCGCCCCTGCTCGACCACCAACAGGGTCAGGATGGAGTACGAAATCACGAACAGCACGATCAGCAACGGAAGGAAGGCTCCCCGCGTCTTCGTCTGAGGAGTTTCACTCTGCGCGCTGTAAATAACTGTCAAAAGGCGCCCCCCGAGCCGCCCGGTGGATCTGGGCTCTGCGTTCCTGCGTGCACCTCTTAATCCATCTGAAATGGAGAATGTAAGTGTATGTTGCTGACGGACTTAAGAGGAGGGACCTAGATCCGGGACGAGCTCCGCATGCAACCCTCTGCACTTTATGAGTAACGCGCCCAGCGTTACCGGGGTAAGCTGGCGATGTGGGGCGGACACTCTGGTCCGCCGCAGTTGCCGCTCTGGGCGCTGGTTTTGGGGCGGTCGCGCTTCAGTTCAGGCGAGCCGCCATTCCTCCAGGATCCGCCGAAACTCTTCGTCCGTCACCAATCCGCGCTTGCTGACCGCCGCCTTCTTGACCGCGGCCAGGATCGGCCCCCGCAGTTCCGGAGTAATCGCAATTCCCAGCTCCTGGCATTTCAGGTCAATGCTGTCGAGCCCGCTCTTCTTCCCGAGCACGATGCGCCGCTCGGCCTTGACGATCTCCGACGAGTAGGGCTCGATCGCCTCCGGCAAATGAAACTGGCTGGCGACTGCGCCGCTCTCGCGCATGAAGAGGTTTTGCCCCACCAGCGGCTTCCAGGCTTCCAGGGTGTATCCGCTCGCGCGCTGCACAACTTCGGAAACTTCACGTACTTTCTCCAGTTTCAGTTCCACCGGCACGTCGTAGAGGCAGCGCAGGGCCAGCGCGATTTCCGCGATATCGGCATTGCCGGCGCGCTCGCCCATGCCGTTGATTGTCCCCTGGATCCAGGTGGCTCCGCCGCGCACTGCCGCGACCGCGCAGGCCGTGGCCATGCCGAAATCATTGTGCCCGTGGAAATGCACGGGCACGTCTCGGCCGGCCCATTGGCAGACTTGCCGCACCAGGTATTCGGCTGCCTCGGGACCGCAGGCTCCGATGGTATCGACGACGACGATCTCTTTCGCGCCTGCTTCTAGAGCTGACAGGTAGACCGTTTTCAGGAACCCCAGCTCGGTGCGCGTGCCGTCCACCGCGAAAAACGCGACCGTGATTCCGGCCTCGCGCGCCGCCGAGACTGCGTCGCGAATCCGGCGCAGGACTTCTTCGCGCCCGATGCCGTAGGCTTTCAGCTTGATGTCACTGGTGGGCGCTTCGATCACCGAATAGCGCAGGTTCAGCCGGACGAGTTCGTCCACATCCGCCTTGACTGCCCGCGAAAATCCCCACAGCTCGGCCCTGATGCCGGCTTTCTGCATGAGTTGGATCGCTTCTGCATCTTCGGGCGACACGCGCGGGAAACCGGCTTCGATCCGGCTGACTCCGAGTTCGTCCAGCTTCAGCGCGATTTCCAGCTTCTGCTGCGGCGAGAGCACGACACCCACGGTCTGCTCGCCGTCGCGCAGGGTCGTGTCGTAGAAGCGAACCACGGTCTTCGGAAACGCCGACCGCACTTCTGGCCGCGCGTTCAGTTCGCTCACCCAAATTTTCGAGTTCGTCGTCATTCCCTGTGCTGTCCAAAACCCGCATCTACCACGGAGTCACGGAGGCACGGAGAAACCCTAACCGAAATTCAAGGATTTGATTTCTCCGTGACTCCGTGGTGGATGTTGTTCGCCCACCACTAACCACTAACCACCGCCTTCCCGTACGCCTTTTCCCACGAGATCACCGGATTCCGCAGGACGCCGATCTTCTCTATTTCACACTCCATCACGTCGCCCGGTTTCAGGTACCACGCCTTGGGATTTCCTGAAAACGCCGCCACCCCCGACACCGTCCCGGTCGAAACCACGTCGCCCGCGCTGTAGCCCATGGGCGAATAGTGCGACAGGATCTCTGGAATCTTCACCGACATTTTGCTCGAATGCGAGCGCTGCCGCGATTCGCCATTCACGCGCAGCTCCATTGCCAGGTTGTGCGGATCAGGAATCTCATCGGCGGTGACGATCCAGGGCCCGAGCGGGCAGAAGGTGTCAATGCCCTTGCAGAAGCTGAACACGCCCGACTTCATCTCCCGCCGCTGAATGTCGCGCGCCGTGATGTCGTTGAAGATCACATAGCCGCCGATATAGCCCGGCGCTTCCTCCGGCGTGAAGTGTTTCCCGGCCTTCTTGAGCACGACTGCCAGTTCCAGTTCGTAATCCAGTTCCTGGGTCAGGTGCTCGGGATAGATCAACGCTTCATCCGGTCCGATGATCGCGTCGGTATTCTGAAAAAAGACAATCCACGGCATCACGGGATGCGAGAATCCCGCCTTGGTCGCCTCCTCGTGATGTTCCCGGAAATTGCCGGCGGTGTGAAAGAACTTCTTGGGAATGATCGGCGCCTTCAGCTTCACGTCCCGGAGCGAATACAGCAGCGTCTCGCCGCGCGGACCTTTAGCGCCGGCACCGAGGTGCGCCACGTAGTCGAAGGCTTTGTGCGCGGCTTCCAGGCTGGTATCGCCGCCGCGGAACAGCGCCCGCATGTCGGGTGGAACCAGCGCGTCGGCCAGCCGGTAGAAAATGGGCTCGCCTTCGACATCGCGCTGGTAAAGCGCGCAAGCGGTGTGCAGATCGACGATCTGGTTGCCGCCCTGAAGCGCGCCAATGCGGGTCTGCGCGCCCTGCTCAAAAGTTACAAGTTTCATCGGAGTTCGGGTCCACGAGGAAAGTCGCTGGCAACCAGAAGTTTAGTGAGGAGAACTGGGGTTGTCCAGATGGGCCGCCGTCGGGCGCTATCCCGATTGCGAATCCGTCTGCACTTTGGCCAGCAACATCGGCTCGGGCACCAGATGCTGAATGCTCACATACTGCCCCCGCACCCGCGCCCAGCGCGAGGAGTGCGGACGCACATCCACGTGCAAGAATCCGCCGTCATACGCGCCGATTCCGCCTTCGGCAAACTCCGGTACCTGGAGCGCCAATTCATACATCTGCTGCAGCGATAGCCCGGAGATTTCGACGTCCGCGGCCATCCCGCGGGTGTGCTCGCTGTTGTTTACCCCGCCCACTTCCTGATTGTGAGCCGCACACCGATACCCGTCATGAATCACGATCGCCTTGCCCGCCAGGCGGCGCAGTTCCTCCAGCGCGTCAATCAGGCGCTTCTCGATTTTCATCTCGCCGCAACAGCGGCAAGCAAGTTCGGTTCTTGAAAAGTGTGGACTCAGATCACCCATGGCTCTACTCCGCGTCGTGCGCTTCTCGTCTGAGAGCGGTTGCTAGTCTCCCGTCCAATCAAACAGCAAAACTCCGGCCAAGCCTGTGAGCCCGGTCACACCAATTTTGTTCGGTTTTCGGCGGCAGCACAGATATCGTGTCTTGCGCTAACATGTTTGGCCTTCGATCCCTGTTCTGGAGCTGCCATGGACCCCGCTGGACGCCGTACCTTCCTCCGCACTGCCGCTGGAGCCGCCGCGCTGACTCTCACTTCGCGCCTCTCCTCCTACGGCCGAACCCGCACTTTGAAGATTTCGGCGGCCATGTCCGGCGCCGATCTCCCTGACCGCCTGCCGCCCGCCTGGTATCGCCGCAAGGTCGGCCAGGTGCAGGAGCAAATGGCCAGCCGCAAACTCGACGCCCTGGTCTTGCTCCGGGCGGTGAACGTCATCTATACGACTGGCTACTTCCATATCTCGACGGAGCGGCCGCTCGGCGCGCTCATCCCGAAGTCCGGCGACCCGGTCCTGTTTATCCCCGAACTCGAATCCGACCAGGTCAAGCTGTGGTGGGTGAAGGATTACGAATCCTATTTCGACTATCCCGGCCCGGTGAACCGGGTGCGCTGGATCTTTGAGCGCGTGACCCGGCGCGGTTTCGGCAAAGGCCGTATCGGCATCGAAGACGCCACGCCCAGCCGCCTCGAGCAGATCAAACTAGGGGCTCCCAACGCGCAAATTGTCGGCGCCGGCGACCTCATGGAAGAAATGCGCTATGTCAAAGACGAAGACGAGCTGAAGATCATGCGCCACAGCATGTATTACTCGGACTTCTCCATCCAGGCGGGCCGCGAGTTTGTGCAGAGCCATGGCAGCGTGACAGAAAACGAGATCCTGAAGGCCGCAGCCGATGCGCTCGCCGACAAGATGGCCGCCGAACTGAAAGACGTCGTCGGCGTCGGCATCGATCCGCCTTTCGGCGGCCTGGTCCCCTTCGGCAAGCGCTCCGCCTTTCCGCACGCCATCCCGAGCAAGGACCGCTTGAAAAAAGGTGACGCCCTCATCCTCAGCTACGGCGCCCAGGTCGGCGGCTACGCGGTGGAGTGTGAACGATCCTTTTCCATCGGCAAGCCGACTGATTACGCCAAGCGCCTCTTCGACGCCATGCTGGCCGCGCATGACACCGGCATTGAGAACCTGAAAGAAGGCGCCGTTGCCGAACAAGTTGACAAGAAGAGTCTCGACCAGATTCGCAAGGCGGGATTCGAGAAGTTCCTCAAACATCGCACCGGTCATGGCATCGGTCTCGAGGGCCACGAGTCTCCGTGGATTGCGGAAGGCGACAAGACCGTCCTCAGGCAGGGAATGACTTTCAGTTGCGAGCCTGGCGTTTACGACCCCGACTGGGGCGGCTTCCGCCACTCCGACACGGTTGTGGTTCGCAAAGACAAGGGCGAAGTCCTGAACTCCTATCCGACCCGTTTGGAGGACATGATCATCGAGATTTGACCCGCCTGCGGTAAATAAGTTCTGCTCTCAAACGTCGCAGGTAACTTCGTGGCTTACGGGTCGGCCGGACGCCTATTCCTACAGCCAAGTGCTCGGGCTAGCTGATCGCGCACTGTATGAAGCCAAGCAAGCGGGCCGCAACTGCGCCTTCGGCATGCGCGCGAGCGGCAAATTGGTGACCAACCTGGCCGCCTGCGAGGTTCGTTCTAGCTAGTCGCGTCGAACCGGCGCCTTGCGACTTTCCCATCCCTCGCGCATCCTATGGAGGGAGAGGAATATGCCCGAAAAACTGACCGAAAAAGTCACTAAGACCGAAGCCGAATGGCGCCAGCAGCTTACCCCGGAGCAGTACCACGTCACCCGGGAAGCCGGCACCGAGCGCGCCTTTACCGGCAAGTACTGGAACAACCATGAAGCGGGGAGGTATCACTGCGTCGGCTGCGGCGCCCCGCTGTTCGACTCCGAGACCAAGTTCGACTCCGGCACCGGCTGGCCAAGTTTCTACTCCCCCGCCGACCAGCAGAACGTCAGCGAACACACCGACCGCAGCTACGGTATGAGCCGCACCGAGGCTCGCTGTGCCCGCTGTGACGCCCATCTCGGCCACGTTTTTCCGGACGGCCCCAAACCGACCGGGCTCCGCTATTGCATGAACTCCGCTTCGCTCGACTTCAAACCAAAGAAATAAGTTCGGCTGGTTAGTACGCCGATTTTCGCCAAAAATAATAGAGGGACAGGCACTCGGCCTGTCCCTCTGGTTCTCTTGAAAATCTTCGCTTACACGCCCGCGGTCGCGACCATCGCCTTGGCTGGTTCCGCCTTCTGCTCGTGCTTGGTCTGAGTCTGGGCTTTCTTTTCCGGCGTGCGCACTTCGACTCCGCCCTTCAGGATGGCGCCTTCTTCCACGCTGATGCGATGCGTGATCACATCGCCCGTGAGCGAGCCTTCGCTGCGAATATCGAGACGGTCCGCGCATTCCACGTTGCCGTGGACCTTACCCATAATGACCAGTTCTTTGGCGTGGACGTTCGCCGCCACGTTCCCGTTGCGGCCGACGGTGACACGGCTTTCCGGGAAGCTGATGGTACCTTCCACGCGGCCGTCAATGAAAAGTGATTCGGAGCCGCTCACTTCGCCTTTGATCACGAGTGTGCGTCCGATGGTGGCCTGTTCCATCAGCGGAGGGGCGGTCTTGACTGGGGTGTAGCTGTTCGTGGGGGCCGTTGGAGAATACTTCGGTTCCGGAGACTGCAACATGTCTGAACCTCTCTAGAGTTCCGCGGCCGAGTGGGAGTGGGCCCGAAGGTCCGCGGTCGATGCGGCTTACCGCACTTGGAGAATCGCACGAACTATTTAGTTACGACAGGTTACTGAAGGTGATGTACGGCCAGATTATGAAATTCATAAGAAGCGATTGCAGAGGGCAGAGGTCGGTTGCGAAGCGCGCCTGGGCTCGACGCGGGCTCGGAGGAAAGACGGTGTCGTCAGGCATAGCGTCAGCACGAGCCGATGCATTTGACGCTTGGGAGCGTTGGTTCCTGTCAGAGGATTCCTGGGCCTCTCGTAATTCCGAGGCTCCGATTATCTTAGATGCCATCTGTCATGTTCGACACACTACAGCCCCTGCCCGATGCACAGAAACTCCGGGAGATTGCTCGCAGCTCGCGGCCTGTGGCCCTCAAAACAAAAAGGACACCGCGCACGGTGTCCCTTTTACCTACCAGCAATTCCGGCTACTTGTTCTCGTTCAACCCCGCGCCAAACTCCTTGCGCTGCGCAATCGGACGCACCGCCCGCGCTGCCACCGCCGGCGCACCCGCGGCCGCTTCATACCGTTCCAGTAGCACTGGAACCATCGCGCCTTCGGCTTCCTTGACGAAGGTGAGCTTGCTCTCGCCCAGCAGATCGATGCGGACGAAATCCCCCAACTTCACCTGTCCGCTCGCCACCAGGTTGGCCAACGGGAAGACGATGTTCTTTTCGATCGCCCGCTTCAGGTGGCGCGCACCGTATTTTGGATCCGTGCCTTCCGCCAGCAGGAAGTCCTTCACCTTGGGCGTGCAGTTGAAGACGAACTGGTGCGCGCCGGCGGCCATCAACACGCGCTGCTGCACCATTCCGAGTTCGATCTCCAGGATCTGCTCCAGGTGCTCCGGACGCAGCGTCTTGAAGACCACCACCTTGTCAATGCGGTTCATGAACTCGGGCGTGAACTTGCGCCGCGCCGCCTCCACGGCGGTGCGGTTGATTTTCTCATCGAGCGACGAATCCACCAGCACCGGTTTCGGAGCGAAGCCGAAGCCGCCGTCCACCAGTCCGGTCATCTCGCTGGCGCCCAGGTTCGAAGTCATGATGATGATGCAGCTCGACAAATCCACCCGCCGGTTGTCGCCCAGCGTCAGCGTGGCCTTGTCGAGGATTCCGAGCAGCAGTTGCCAGAGCGCGTCGGAGGCCTTCTCGATTTCGTCGAACAGCAGGATCGAGAGCTTCAGCTTTTCGGTGTGCCACTGGTTGAGCGCTTCCTGTGTAAGCAGCGG
Source organism: Terriglobales bacterium (assembly GCA_049273945.1). Classification (GTDB taxonomy): domain Bacteria; phylum Acidobacteriota; class Terriglobia; order Terriglobales; family Acidobacteriaceae; genus Acidiflorens. The sequence continues at coordinate 70,770 of JBASRS010000011.1, forward strand.
ATGCGTCTCGCGGTGTCCCAGGTATCCGGGAGGCGAGCCGATCAGCTTGGCAATCTCATGCGAGTGCTGAAATTCTGCGCAATCGATCTTGATGCAGGCACGCGCATCGCCGAAGAGGGCCTCAGCCATGGCTTCCACCACGCGCGTTTTGCCGGAACCGGTCGGTCCCAGAAACAGCAGGTTTCCCACGGGACGGCTCGGCGGATTCAAGCCGGCCAGAAACATCTGGTAGATTTCCGCCACCTTATCGATCGCTTGATCCTGGCCGACGATCTTGCGCCGCAGGGAGCTCTCAAAATCGCGGGCGTCGTTACTGCGCCGGGTCGGATCGAGGACGGTTGCGAGGTTCGTTCTCATAGGGTCGGGACCCTTCTTTCTTTCGGGGAACTGTAAGGTACCTGGGATGCTGGACATTGCGCACCGCTCGCCAGGGGGAAAAAGGCAGGTTTTCTCCTGCCCTGACCCTCCTCAGAGCAAACGGCTAACCATCCTCCAGGAACCCCCTAATCCTCTGTTCCTTAGTGTTTTAGATGCGGCTAGCCCCTATCAGGTGACATGCCCTCGACGCCCCCCGTACGCCTGAGGAGAAATTCTTTGCAGACTGCGGGAACTTCCCCACGCCCCCCGCCACTTACCGATGCCGGTGTCCTTAAGCCTCTCGCCGGCTTTGGTCTGTCGTAACTGGCGGCCCAAGCATGCGCCAACTATTATAAGACGGGAGTTTCTGGAGAAAACATTGTCCCGATTCTGGGCGGGTGTCCTTGTCGTGTTAGTGTTCCCCTTCACTCTGGCGGGTGTCCCGCCGGCTTTTGCGGTTCAGAATCCACACGCCCTGCACTTGATTTCGATCAAGAGTCGGGCCGCCAAGAAACCGCCGCAAGCCCCGGCTCCTGAACCAGTGATCGCGCCTCCGGGATCGGTTCTGCACGAGGCACGCCGCGGAGACAGCATCCCCTCCGTCGCGCGCCAATATTTAAAGAAGACCAGCTATCTGACTTCAAGCGAACTCGCCGAAGCCATCCGCCACGCCAACGATGGTCGCCAGGGAACTTTCCTCAAACCGGGTGAGCAGCTGATCATCCCCGGTATTCTCGACGCACCGATCGTAGAAAAAAACGTCGCCGTCCCCAAAGATTTCGAAGTGCGTGCCATCTACCTGACCGGCGTGATGGCCGGCAGCGACCACGGCCTGCGCATCATCCGCCACTGGCGCGAAGTGGGCGGCAACGCGGTCGTCTTTGACATCAAGGACAGCGACGGCATCGTCAACATCGCCTTCGACCATCCTTTCGCCAGCGGACAGAAGCACTACATCCACGACCTACCGAAGTTCACGCGCTTCCTGCACTCGCAGAACATGCACGCCATCGCCCGCATCGCCATCTTCCGCGACGAGCACCTGGTAACAGCGCACCCCGAACTGGCCGTGAAGTCGCGCCGTACCGGCCAGCCCTGGCGCGAAAACGGCAAGCTGGTCTGGACCGATCCTTCGAATCCCAAAGTTCAGGAATACGACATCACCTTAGCCAAGTTCGTGGCCCAGTCCGGCGTGGATGAAGTGCAGTTTGATTACGTGCGTTTTCCCGCCGAGGGCGACCAGAAAGATGCCGGCTTCAGCTTCCAGACTGAGCACCCCAAATGGCAGCGTTCGGAAGTCATCGCCGACTTCCTGAAACGCGCCTACGCCGAAATTCACCCCACCGGCGCGCTCTTCTCGCTCGACGTGTTCGGCGTGATGGCCTGGCAGCGTCAGGTCGACCTTTCACACACCGGCCAGGACATCGTCGCCATGGCGAAGCACTGTGATGTGCTCTCGCCCATGATCTACCCTTCGCACTTCTTCGGTATGGACGGCATCGCCCGCCCTGGCGACGCCCCCGAGCACTTCATCGGTGAGTCCATGGACCGCTTCATGCTCATCACCAAAGACAGCGGCGTCGTGATTCGCCCCTGGCTGCAAGCCTTTGCGTGGCGCACCAAGACCTACTCGCCGAAGTATGTTGAAGTCCAGATCGAGGTCGCCAAGAACAAGGGCGGCATCGGCTTCCTTTTCTGGAACGCCAACAACAACTACTCGAAGCCTTTCACCGCCATGCCAGAAATGCGGGTAGCCAAGGGCAGGTTCTTCCGCGGCGACGAGCTGCCAACCAAGGCCGAGGCTGCCACCCCCACCGCTCCAGTGGTCTCAGCGCCCTCTCCCGCGCCGCAGCCGGTCTCAAGTCCCGTGAAGATCTGGAGACACTAAAGCGCCCGTTGTTAGCCTTAACATAGTGTGCAGCCTTACCACCTGGCACTTGCCCGCACCCTTCCCGATGACGTCGGCCCCGCATCCGCTAGTCCATGGCATCGTGAAACCCAATTGACACTAGTTCTAGGCCGCGTTAGTCTCCCCCCGGTACTTCGGATTGGGGGGCCGGCCCGTGACACGTCGATCTCTGTCCGCGGTGTTACTGATCTTCCTCGCACTGAGCGCCCATGCATCGGGCGCCAATCCATCAACCGTTCCCACAGCTCAGGCCAATGACAATCGCGTCGCCGCCGGGGAACTGAAGCGCGGCGTCCTGAACCTCCAACTGGAAATGGTTGAGGCAACCTGGTATCCCGAGAAGGATGGCGGAAAAAGCCTTTCTGTTTACGCATTTGCTGAAAAGGGCAAAGCGCCGCAGATACCCGGCCCGTTGATCCGTGTCCCGCAGGGCACCGAAGTTCGCGTCCAGATTCACAACACCCTTCCGCTCGCGATGTTCGTCCGCGGCCTGCACTCCCACGACGCAGCCAGCCCCGAGCCCGTGCTCATCGCCGCCGGAGCCACCGCCGAACTTCATTTCATCGCCCAATCACCCGGCACCTATTACTACTCGGCGCGCAGCACGAAGATGTCGCTGCGGGAAATCGGACTCCTTTCCATCATTGAGGACCTGCCCATGGGAGAAGGACCGTTCGGCATCGAGAGCCAGTTGGATGGTGGACTGATCGTCGACCCGCCGGGCGCCCCCGCCAATGACCGCACCTTCATGATCACGACCTGGATGGCGGGCGTGATCACGCCACCGTTTCGTGAGTGGGTGGCCATCAACGGTAAGTCCTGGCCCTATACTGAGCGGCTCTCCTATCGCACGGGTGACTCTGCCCGCTGGCGCCTGATCAACACCAGCGTCAGCGATCATGCCATGCATCTCCACGGCTTTTATTTTCAGGTCACCAGCGCCGGCGACCAGGACCGCGACGATCTTTACTCTCCCGATCAGGTTCCCCACGTCGTGACCCGGCACCTCGAGCCCGGTGAAACCGCCTCTATTGTGTGGACGCCCGACCGCCCCGGTCGGTGGCTCCTGCACTGCCACATGACCGCGCACATGGTACCGGTAAAATTTCCAACCACGCCAACCGCAGAGCCCGATTCCCATCTATCGCTCCCCGACGGTTCCCACGATTCGACCGGAATGTTGGGTTTGGTGCTCGGGATCACGATCTCGCCCGGCCTGGAGCACGCCGCTGCTTCCGCCTCCGCGCTGAAGCCGCGCCAGCTGCGCCTGCTCGTGCGCGAAAAGTCGGCCACCCGCTTCTCGCTGGCTCGCATGGGTTATCTGATTCAGGAGGGAACCGGCAAGGAGACCTCCGATCCCCCGCCCATCCCCGGCGCGCCGCTAGTCCTGACCCGCGGCGAACCCACCGAGATCACGGTCGTCAACCAACTCAAGGAACAAACCTCTGTCCATTGGCATGGCATTGAACTGGAGAGCTACTACGACGGCGTGCCCGGCTGGAGCGGCGATTCGCCCCAGATCACGCCGCCCATTCTGCCCGGCGGTACTTTCGTGGCCCGCATGACTCCGCCGCGGGCCGGCACATTCATCTACCACACCCATTGGCACGACGTCGCCCAGCTTACGAGCGGGCTCTATGGTCCCCTGATCGTGGTCGAACCCGGGCAGAAGTTCGATCCTGAAGTGGACAAGATTTTTATCGTCAGCCGCCAGGGCCCGGAAGAAGCAGAATCGCCTCTGCTGCTGAACGGCTCTGCGCAACCGCCACCGCTGGTACTGAAGCTCGGCACCAAGTACCGGCTGCGCTTCATCAACATCGGGACCAACGATTCCGATGCGATCGTCTCATTCCTCACCGACGACGCCCAGCCGGTGTTGTGGCGCGCCGTAGCCAAAGATGGATGGACCTTGCCCGCCGCCCAGGCGACGCCGCGCCCCGCTAGTCAGCTCATTACCGTGGGGGAAACCTACGATTTTGAATTCCTGCCGGAACGCGCCGGCGAGTTCACGCTCCAGGTGAGCCTGAGATTCCTGAAGACCACGATTTCCCAATCGGTTACTGTGCGCTGAAGATCCCGCGTTTTCTCGCGCGTCCGAAAACCAGCAAACAGCCCATCTGTGGCCCGGTTGGAACTGAGGTCACAGTTACCAAAGGGCTGGTCGCGGCTTACCAACAGGCCACTCTACCTACGGAATTGGGCCATGTACGCCCGCGCACGGCTCCCCTAAGCTGGCCTTGTTCCCCCAATTGGGGCCTGGAGACCAAATGAAAGCCCTTCTCGCCATCCTGCTCTTAACCGCTGCCGCGTCAGCCCAGAACTTCGTAGAGCGCAGTTCTTCGCTTCCTGACGCGCCCAGCGAGCATCGCTTTTGGACGCTCGAGACCAAGGTGAATACCGGCATTCTGGCCGGCTTGGTCGCCACCGATGCCTTCACCACGCAACGCGGCCTCGAACAGGGCTACCGTGAAGCCAATCCCATCATGCGTCCCTTTGTGACGCGCGGCACCGCCGGACAAGCCGTCGGCTCTGCCCTGGGCTTCGGCGCTGGCCTGGGCACCGTGTACCTCCTTCACAAGACACATCACCACAAAGCCGAGCGCATCGCTCTGCGTCTGTTCGTCGGCGTCCAGAGCGCCGTGGTGGCCAACAATGTCGCGGCCCTTCGCTAACGTGGGTGTGGGGGCGGGCACTCCTGCCCGCCGCCTTTCGTTAGTCAGCCCAGATGCCAAAGCTCCTGTATAACCGGTCGGTGGGAAACGCACTCCTCATCTCCGTCCCGCCTCCCGGTCCTTTCTCTTCTTTTTTCCTCCCCGCCGCCATTTCTCCCAACCCGTCTGCACGCTATAATTTCAGCCAGGAAATTGTTCTACCCTCGTTGGCTCCCGACTCGCCAGCGGAGGTTTTACCGGATGCTTCGGAATCCCCCAGCCGCTTCCGCGAATCTTGATTGAGTGAGCGAAGGAGCCTTCATGGCCATTCAGAAGACGGAAAAAATCTGGCACAACGGCAAGTTCATCCCCTGGGACGAAGCCACTCTGCACGTGATGTCCCACGTGGTGAACTACGGCTCTTCGGTTTTCGAGGGGATTCGCTGCTACGCGCTGCCCACCGGCCCGGCCATCTTTCGCGCTCAGGAACACATGCAGCGGCTGCTCGACTCCGCGCGCATCTATCGTATTGACCTGGACTTCACCCGTGACGAACTCGTCCGCGGCCTGGTCGAACTCATCAAGAACAACGGTGTGTGGCCCTGCTACATCCGCCCTATCGTCCTCCGCGGATACGGCGAAGCCGGCGTCAACCCCTTCAACTCGCCCACCGAGGTCTACATCTGCAACTACGCCTGGGGCAAGTATCTCGGCTCCGACGCCGCCCAGGGCGTGGACGTTTGCATCTCTTCCTGGACGCGCATCGCTCCCAACACGCTGCCCGCCATGGCCAAGTCGGGCGCGAATTACATGAACTCACAACTGATCAAGATGGAAGCCATCATCAACGGCTACGCCGAAGGCATCGCCCTCGACGTCAACGGCTACGTCAGCGAAGGCTCCGGCGAGAACCTGTTCGTCATCCGCAACGGCGTGCTGCAAACCGCGCCGC
>JBASRS010000020.1:0-10211 GCA_049273945.1 Terriglobales bacterium
ATCCCTCGCTTCGCTCGGGATGACAACCCGATAGTGATTCAGATGCAGCTTGGGGGCGCTCGTCGCGCCCCCAGCTAAAGAGCTAGCAGCTAGAAGCAGATCCCTCGCTTCGCTCGGGATGACGGCTGCGGGTTCCCGCTTCGCTCACGCCCGCAAAGCGCCGTTACTTCTTGTCCTCCACATCCACGTATTCAGCGTCGATCACGCCCTCGTCCTTCTTCTGCGCCTGACCATCTCCACCTGGAGCAGGTCCTGCTCCCTCCGTCGGGCCAGCGCCCGGCGCGCCCGCAGGCTGAGTGGCCTTGTACATCTGCTCCGCCAGCTTGTGCGAAGCCGCAGTCAGCCGCTCGCGCGCCGAATCCATCTGCGCCTTGTCGCCGCTTTCGATGGCCTTCTTCGCATCCGCGAGCGCGTTCTCGACGTCGCCACGCTCCGAGCCCGAGATCTTGTCGCCATGCTCCTTCAGCATCTTCTCGATGTTGTATACGAGCGTGTCGAGCTGATTCTTGGCCTCGATCGACTCGCGCTGCGCCTTGTCCTCGGCCGAATGCGCATCGGCTTCCTTCGCCATGCGCTCGACCTCTTCCTTCGACAAGCCCGAAGACGACGTGATCGTGATCTTCTGGTCCTTGCCCGTAGCCATATCTTTCGCAGTCACGTTCAGGATGCCGTTGGCATCAATGTCGAACGTCACTTCGATCTGCGGCACGCCCCGCGGAGCCGGTGGCAGCCCGGTCAAATGGAACTTACCCAGAGTCCGGTTCTGCGCCGCCATCGGACGCTCGCCCTGCAGCACGTGCACTTCAACCGACGTCTGGCTGTCGGCTGCCGTCGAAAACGTTTCCGTCTTTTTGGTCGGAATGGTCGTGTTGCGCGGGATCATCGGCGTCGCCACCCCGCCCAGCGTTTCGATTGCCAATGTCAGCGGAGTCACATCCAGCAGCAGCAGGTCTTTCACTTCGCCGCCGAGCACCCCGCCCTGAATCCCGGCGCCGACCGCGACAACTTCATCCGGGTTCACGCCCTTGTGGCCTTCACGTCCAAACAGCTCTTTCACCAGAGCCTGAATGCGCGGCATACGCGTCTGTCCGCCAACCAGCACAACTTCGTTGATCTTGCTGGCGTCCACGCCCGCGTCTTTCATGCACTGCTTGCAGGGCCCAACCGACTTCTGGATGATGTCCTCGATCATCGCTTCGAGCTTCGCCCGCGTCAGCTTCTTCACCAGGTGCTTCGGCCCGGAAGCGTCCGCCGTGATGAAGGGCAGGTTGATCTCGTGCTCCATGGTGGTCGAAAGCTCGATCTTCGCCCGCTCCGCCGCGTCCCGCAGACGCTGCAGCGCCATCTCGTTGCCCTTGCCGCGCAAGTCGAGACCTTCATCTTTCTTGAACTCGTCAATCAGCCAGTCCACCAGCCGCTGATCAATGTTGTCGCCGCCTAGGTGGGTGTCGCCGTTGGTGGCCTTCACTTCAATCACGCCTTCGCCCACTTCGAGAATCGAAATATCGAACGTGCCACCGCCGAAGTCGTACACCGCGATGGTCTCGTCCTTGCCCTTGTCGAGTCCGTAAGCGAGCGCCGCCGCCGTCGGCTCATTGATAATGCGCTTCACTTCGAGCCCGGCGATGCGGCCGGCATCTTTCGTCGCCTGCCGCTGCGCGTCGTTGAAGTACGCCGGCACCGTGATGACCGCCTCTGTCACCTTCTCGCCGAGATAGTCTTCCGCCGCCTTCTTCAGTTTTTGCAGGATCATCGCCGAGATCTCGGGCGGGGTGTACCGCTTTCCTTGCGCCACGATCACAACATGATCGCCGTCGCGCTCGACCTTATAGGGCACCATCTTCATTTCTTCGTTCACTTCGTCGAAGCGCCGCCCCATGAAGCGCTTGATCGAATAAACCGTGTTCTCCGGATTGGTAATGGCCTGCCGCTTCGCCACCTGCCCCACCAGCCGCTCCCCGGTTTTGGTAAATCCCACCACCGAAGGCGTAGTCCGGCCCCCCTCTTCGTTCGCGATCACCTTGGGCTCTCCACCCTCCATGACCGCCACGCAGGAGTTGGTAGTGCCCAGGTCAATGCCGATAATCTTGCCCATAACGGATCCTCCTAATCAGATAAGTGCTTTACAATCAACGCGATTATGATTGCGTCCTGTCACATGCTAAGACTTGAGTGGACCACTGTCAAGTATTGGATGCCTGAAGGTAGGAACGAGATGCGAGGGCGTGAGAGGCTCTCTATACTCAGGGTCATGACAACGACCAAGAAGACCATCTTCACGAGGGGAGGCGCTGCGGAAACGCCAAACTGGAGGTTCGCACTATCCGCCAAAATACCCCGCAGCGCAGTGCCAGAGCTTTGCGAGGGGCTCGCGTATATTGTCGGCGAAAGACATGGCGGATCCTACTATTACCCTGATTACAAGAACGCCCGAATGGGGGTCGCGTTCGAGTGGTACAGCCCTTATGGTGGCTGGAGGTTTGGATACAAGCTCGGCGTCGAATTCTGGATAGGAGAAGCCGACCTGGAACAGCTTGGAGCGTATGTGCTCTACGGCGAGGACCACCCCAAGAGGGGGCATTCTCGATTTTGGCGCAGCAAGGCAGAAGGATTTTCAGCGTAAGGTAATCGAGATACTGGGTCTCGCAACAGCGTGGCGTGCACACGCGAGCTCCAAGAAGTTCTACATGGTGCACTACCTGCAGCTACAAGCCCGGGGAGTGCTGAAACGCCCTTTTGAAGTGCCGTCTCTGAATGCTCTGATATTGCCCACTGTTCGCATGGGCAGACAGAACGCTAGGGTCTCCGCCGTTATCCAGGCCGTGCCTGCACAGTTTAAGGAAGAAGCTAAAGAGGCTACTCGACGCAACTTCTCGAGGTTCTGCGCGCTGCTTACGCTTGCGACAGGAGAATGCTTCGAGCCATACCGCTCGACACTGGGGCGCACCCCGTTGAAGCAGTTCGTCGAGCACGCTAATCCTGTCCCGTCGGACGTATACCCAAGAGGTAAGTACAAGACTGATCTCGTAGGCGAGGATGAATCTGTGTGGAATCGCCTCAAACTGCTGTCGGATCACTATTCGTTATTGGATTCGACGCTGCAATCCAAACTCGACGATTCAATCTTTGCATACCACACAGCAAAAGAGCTGCTTAAGGAATTCCCAACTGTGGCGACGGTTGCTCTGATCGCATCACTCAAGTCCTTCCGGCAAATCGCCAAGTGTGAAGGGTCCATCACCTGCGCGAATTGTGGCGTTCTGGATTTCCATCACCATACCAAGGGCGAAGCTCTGTCAATCGCCGATAGGCTGTGCGAGGATTTTGGGCTCGGGGCCGGCGACGAGAGGAGGATTGAACTTCAGAAGCTAGTCAAACATGTTTACCGTGCGCACCGGTCGGAATATGTACATGACGCAATCCTCCGTCACGGAGAATTTGAAACTCAGCTACCCGATCATCTCCCAGAGGAAAAAGCAGCAATATCGGAACGACTGACGAGACATAATCAACTGATGACCATGGAACTCTTGACCCGCAGAGCACTCTTGCAGCACATAACTAATTTGGCCGGAAAGCAGTTTGATGCTGCTGCCTACGGCATTGAGCCTAACAAGTTCAAACTTGAAGTTGGGTCGACTGCGCGCTTTGTAGTCGGAAGCAACTATTGGGTGGGCATGCGCGTAATGGGAGGATTCTAAGGGGGGTGGCCGGGTGCCCCACTCATCGCGCACTTTGCGGTGAGTGGGTTTGTTGGCCAACTTGACCTTCGTGGGTCCACCTCTACAGGCGGTACGCCTTCGTTGACTCCAACGGGTAGCACTTCAGGCCGTGCAGTCTTCGACCCTGGCGATCGAATTTCTGATAAATCAGGTTGAGGTAGGCACCATCGGCATGTTCATACCAGCGATAGACCGCATAGGCAGCGAAGTCCGCTATCTGCATAAGCCGAGACGATCTCGAATTAAAGAAGAAGGCAGTTTCGATGATGCAGCCCAGTTGCGCCCAGCGTGTTCCACCGGCCTGAAATTCAGCCAGCAGTCGGCGAATTTCCCTGGTTAGTGTCGGGCGAGCTTCGTCAAAGACGACTATGCCGCGCCCGACTCGGTCCGATTCTCGTTGCTTCCGTTTGAGGAAAGAGTCAAACATAGTAGAAAGGCCCTCGAAGGCACCTCGATAGACGTCGACCTGCCCCAAGTACTTAGCGCGGAAAGCTGCCTTGTCGATGACGGCCGCAAACAGCGTCAGACCTCTGGCTCTTGCAATGACTTGGTAAACCTCCCGAATTGCCTGGTCACGAGCGGGTCGTGGCAACCCACGAAAGGACCTGGCACCCGTCCGCATCTCGCTCGCGTGGAACTCCAGGAATGCGCCAGCCGTAGGGAAGTTTCTGACCTGTATGTCGTCCAGTTGGCGGGTTAGGCCGCGCCACGGGCCTTCGTGCATGGCGGCACCGCAGAGTACGAGGTGATGTGAACTGCCCAGCACGGTTCCACCGTCGCCTGACTCGTCGACGTACAGAATGTGCATAAAAAAGGCGGCTGAGCGGAAACGAGTTCCGACGAGCTACAAGAGGTAGCTCTCTCAGTCGCAAACCATAGTATAGCACTGGCCGCCTACCCCACCAATGGACGAAGCCTGCCTACTTTGCGGGGATCAAATCGAACTTGCCGGACGACTCTTCATAGAACAGCGCTCCCTCTTTCTTATCGCCGCCGCTCCAATGCTTGTGTCCACCGGGAACACGTAAGAAGTCGCCCGGCCCGACACGCTTCTCACCGGCGTCGTCCTTGTACAAATAAGCGCCCTTCACGACGACGATCCACACATCGTTGGTGTGGGTGTGCATCCCGGCGTCGAATCCCGGCGCGAACTTCGTGAACGTGCCGTGCGCTCCCTGATTAGCATCTCCCCAGATAGCGGCCATGGAGGAACCGCCACCCGGCATGTCAGTAAAACTCGCCTGATCGGCGGAGACGAAGAGCACTTTCCCTCCAGCCTGCTGTCCTTGTACCCGCCCGATGGACCACGCGACCATGAGCGCCGCCGCCACTCCAACCACCAACAGTGATCGTTTCATGTCATCCTCCTCCTGATTTCCCATTGCAGGTTTCGAATCCAAAACTTAGGCCGACGCATTCTACACCTGGAGGCGCACAGGCGTGACCGACTGGCGCGCCGGTGAGACTGCGAAGAAACGACGCAAGGTTCCAGTCGGAGTCACTGCTCGTTCCCGAGTCCCCCTGAGAGTGAGAGAATTCCCCCTGCCGAATCAGTCGACGGCCGCGGAGGGGAAAATGCCGACTCAAACACTAGACCCGACTCTCCAGGAATTCCTGCGAGGACGCCACATTGCCACACTCGGAACCGAGAATGCAGATGGGACCATCCACCTGACTGCGGTCTGGTACCTCTTCGAGTCCGGCAGCCTGTTCGTCGCGACGTCTTCCAAGACCCAAAAAGCTCGTAATGTGGCGGCGCGACCGAAGGCTTCGCTGATGGTGGACGCGCGAAAACCTGGGACAGAGCGTGGTGTAACTGCTGCCGGAAGAGTGGAAGTGATTTCAGGCGACCAGTCCAAGGAAATAAATCGACGCATCCACAGCCGATATCTGAGTGCCGCCGCAATGTCCGATCCCCACGTCGGGCCGGTGTTTGCATCGTTTGATGATGTCACCATACGGCTCACGCCCGTTTCGTGGATCTCGTGGGACATGGCCGTGCTGGACGCCCAAGCCTTTGGGGGCCGATTGGGCGGAACGCCTGGATACATGCTGCCGCTGGATTGAGGCTGGGTGGAACCTTCCGCGCAACCCTCTCTCCGGAGACAAGTAGGGACGATGCGGCGGTTAGCCCCGCCGCATCAGCAGCAGCGCCAGCCCAATCGCGACCAGATCCTCGGGGATGGCAATAGCAAAATCCGGCACAGCCAGGCTCTTCACCAGTCCAACGCGGGCTTTGTATCCCGCGAAAGCCCCGATCACGCCGCCAATCGCACCGAGCAGCGCCCCCACGACGAGAGAGGCTCCGCCCGCGACCACCAGGCATGCTCCGCTCAGCGCTCCCATCACAATACGCGCCGCGAGCGGCCCCGCCGTAGTGCGGGCCGGCGTCTTCGGCAGCTGATCGTTCACGAACTCGCCCAGCGCCGCCAGCGTGAAGATGCCCACCGCCCACTTCGATCCCATGAACCCAAAGTACGATCCCGTCAGATTGAGCCAGCCCAGGTGAGCGGCCCACGCCACTACCGCTGGAGCGGTCATGGCCCGCAACCCCGCCACTACTCCGATTCCCAACGCAAACAGCAACACCATGTTTGCACTCATCGAGTTCCTCCTTGCCGCAATTTGGGTTGCGCTTCCCCAAAATGAAGGGATAGATGATAGCAGCGGGTAGGGTTCACTGAGAACTGAGAACTGAGAACCGAAAACTAGACTTCCCGATACCGAAAGCACTCCACTGCGTGATCGTTCACCATCCCCGTCGCCTGCATGAACGCGTAGCAGATGGTCGAGCCGACGAAAGTAAACCCGCGCTTCTTGAGGTCCTTGCTCATCGCGTCGGATTCGGCGGTGCTAGCCGGAACCCGCTGCCCGGATTTCCAAGCGTTCGCGCGCGGCTTGCCTCCGACGAACTGCCAGAGGTAGCGGTCGAACGACCCGAATTCTTTTTGCAGCACCAGAAACGCCTTGGCATTCTGTACGGCGGCTGCGATTTTCAGGCGGTTGCGGACGATCCCCGCGTCGCGCATCAGGGCCTGTAGCTTTCGCCGGTCGTAGCGGGCAATCTTCTTCGCATCGAAGCCGTCGAAGGCGGCGCGATAGTGGTCGCGTTTTTTCAGAATTGTGTCCCAGCTGAGGCCGGCCTGCGCGCCCTCCAGGATCAGGAATTCGAACAGCACGCGCTCGTCGTGCTGCGGGACGCCCCATTCGCGGTCGTGATAAAGGATCGCGAGATCGTTCTTCGCCCATCCGCAACGCACGACATTCTGCGACGTTTTCATGTCAGTAAACTGAAACGCTGAGAGCCTTGAGCTGGTTCCTTCAATCGTACTTTTCATACAGAATCTGCTTCCGATCCCACCCTGAAGACTTCAGCAGTTCCCGGTTAGCACTGACCATCTTGTCGAGCCCGCAGATGTAAGCATGCAGGTCGGCGCGCTGGCCGACAATCCCGGGCGCGTGCGTCTGCACATAGCCGCGCAGTCCCTTCCACTCCGGGCCGCCCCGGCTGAGCGTCGGCAGAAAATGAAAATTGGGGTGCTGCGCTGCCAGCCGCTCGAACTCTTCGCGATAGTAGATGTCTTGTTCGTAACGTACACCGAACAGCAGCCAGAACTGACGCTCTTCATGGCGCGACCGATCGGCCAGCAGCCAGTGCAGCATCGAGCGAAACGGCGCGATCCCGGTTCCGGTCGCGATGAACACCGTGTCCCGCAGCGGCGGACGCAAAATGAAGCCGCCGAACGGGCCTTGGAATATGATCTCAGCGCCTTCGCTCATATCGCAGAGATAGTTCGACATGAAGCCGTCCTGCACGCGGTTGAGACAGAATGCAAAGCGGCCATTGTCCGAAGGCGGAGACGCGATCGAGTACGCGCGCGTGATCTCTTCACCTTCCGGCGTCGAGGCCTTCAGCGAAAGCCATTGCCCAGGGACGAACCCGAAGCGGGCACCGCCCTTCACCTCAAACTCAAGGTGCTTTGTGAAATCGGAAAGGGAAGTGGAACGGGCCAAAGAGGCTCGCAGCGTTTGAAATTGTGCCATCTCTTTATATGGATGAGGCAGAGGGGCGGTTGGAGTCAGCGACTCCAGGCCGCAATCGTGCAAGGTTGTTAGAGTCACGCCGCCGACTGCTTGCCCGCGAGGATCCCGTCGATTCTCCGCAACTCCTCGGCCGAGAAGGAAAGATTTCTTAGGGCGGCGACATTGTCGTCCACCTGCTCGACCTTGCTGGTCCCGACCAGCGCGCTGGTCACGCGCGGATCGCGCAGCACCCAGGCAATGGCCATCTGGGCGAGCGACTGCCCGCGTTGCTGCGCCAGCAAATTTAATTCGCGGAGCATGGCCACTTTTCGTTCGTCGATGTCCTTGCGCTTCAGGAAGAAATCCCGCGCCGCGCGCGAGTCCGAGGGAATGCCCTGCAGATAGCGATCCGACAGCAGTCCCTGGGCCAGCGGGCTGAAGACGATGCAGCCTACGCCTTCTTTCTCGAGCACATCGAGCAAGCCTTGCTCGGGATCGCGGACCAGCATCGAGTACTTGGGCTGATGAATCAAGAAGGGGGTTCGCAGATCGCGCAGAATTTCTATCGCCTCGGCAGTTTGCTTTGCGTTGTAGGCGGAAATGCCCGCGTAGAGCGCTTTGCCCGACCGGACCGCGGTGTCGAGCGCTCCCAGGCTTTCTTCCATGGGCGTGTTCGGATCGGGCCGGTGATGATAGAAGATGTCCACGTACTCCAGCCCCATGCGCTTCAGGCTCTGATCGAGGCTGGCCAGCAGAGTCTTGCGCGACCCGAGGTTTCCGTAAGGACCGGGCCACATGTCCCAGCCGGCCTTGGTCGAGATAATCAATTCGTCGCGGTAGGGAAGGAAATCTTTTTTCAGGATGTGTCCGAAATTCTCTTCCGCCGATCCGTAGGGCGGACCGTAGTTATTGGCCAGATCGAAATGCGTGACGCCGAGATCGAAGGCCCGGCGCAACATGGCGCGGGCGTTTTCGAAATTGTCTACGCCGCCGAAGTTGTGCCACAGGCCGAGGGAGATCGCGGGAAGAAGTATGCCGCTGCGTCCCGAGCGGCGGTACTGCATGGCGTCGTAGCGTTTGCTGTCGGGTACGTACAAGGTCCGGTCTCCTGAGCGATGGCTGGTATTTCGAGAGACAGGATTATAGCCCGCTGACCGGTGTTACGTAGACGCCGCCGGCCATGGCCTTGGACACTTCCAAGAATGTTGTTGAGGACGCCAGAGGACGACCCTCAGGGGCTAAAGCCCGCACTCCTGGTAGCCTCTGGCGGCACGGCTGGAAGCCATGCCCTTCCCAAAACCTTTCCCAAAACCCTTCCCAAAACCTAGTTCACAAACCAGTTCTACTTTCTCCCGTGGAGTTTGATCGAGGCCAGCGCTTCCGCCGCCTGCTGGACCAGATCCTGCGGCTGCTCCAGCGGGTCGACCAGGACGGTGGAACCGCAACACGAAGCCTGTTTGCCGTTCTTGAAGCCCTCCGGCGCGAGCAGCTTGACCATGTCCCGCCCCAGCGAGATCCGGGGCACGCTCAGGTCGCGCAAGCCGGCGGCTGCCGCGATGCTGAGATATTCCGTCAGCAGGCTGGCGCCGGCAATGCACCCCACATAAGCGCTGACATCGCTGGCCACTTCCGCAGGAAGCGCCCTGAGCAGCACGATGTCGCTGACCGCGAACTGCCCGCCGGGCTTGAGAACGCGCGCGATCTCGCGGAAGACGGCGGGCTTGTCGGAAGAAAGATTGATGACACAATTGCTGATGACGTAATCCACCGTGCCGCTCTCGACCGGCAACTGCTCGATTTTCCCTTTGCGGAATTCCACGTTGGTCGCGCCGCGCTTTTCGGCGTTGGCGCGGGCGAGCGCAAGCATGTCGTCGGTCATGTCCACGCCGATGACGCGCCCCGTCGGCCCGACCCGATTCCAGGCGAGAAAGGCGTCGAAGCCTGCGCCCGATCCAAGGTCCAGCACAGTCATCCCCGGTTTGATTTCGGTGAGCGCGAGCGGGTTGCCGCACCCGAGACCGAGATTGGCGTCGCCGGCCAGGGCCAGTTCTTCGTCGCTGTAGCCGATGGTGCGGGCGACCTCTTGGGCAGGAGCGCCACAGCAGGAGGCTTCCCCCCGTGCCACTGCCGCATAGTGTTCTTCGACCGCGTTCGTGATGGCTTCAGACTTCATGATTCCTCCTCCGCGTTTGGCGGGCTTTCAACGGTTATGAGATTCGGTTATCGTTACCAGCTCCACCGGTGTGTTGAGCCCGCAGCATCCGGAGGAGGCAATGACGTCGTTGAGCAGTTTCAGAGAAGCGAGGACCGGCACGCGTTGCTTCGCGGGAATAGTCGCGACGATAGTGCGAGTGCGCTCGCGCATCAGTTCGTCCAACTGCCGCCGGACTTGACGGCCGGCAGCGGTGATTCTCACAGTGGCAGCGCGGCCGTCGGCGTGGGTGCCGCGCACGCGCTCCACGAGTC
>JBASRS010000028.1:0-89091 GCA_049273945.1 Terriglobales bacterium
GCCGCACCCCGTGCAGAAGGAGACGCGGCAAGCCGCGTCTCTACGAAGCGTTCTAGCCCGCCAGATTCCACGCCTTGCCGTCAAAGTGCGACGGCAAAGCGAGCCCGAATAACTTGAGAATCGTGGGCGCGACATCCGCAATGTGGGGCATGTCTTCGACAAATTTGTGGCTGGAGAATAGAACGCCAGGAACCAATCGCGGATCAATGCAGTGGTCCCCGCTCCAGGCCTTGACGTTGTCCTCGAAGACTTGCCCGGTCACTTTGCCCATCACCGAGTCCCAGGAAGCGCGATAGCCCGCGCCATAGCCCACGATCAGGTCGGGCGCATTCTCGGTGTACGGCCCGCGATAGACCTTGCCGGTGATAAACACTCCCGTAATTCCGACTGCACCCGAGGCAGGATCCTTCAGGCCGTCCAACTTCTGCTGCAGGTCGCTTTTCAGCGCCTCAGCGTCAGCCGGATCCACGATGCCCTGCTTCTCACGGCCTTTGACGTTGAGATAGAGTCCGTTCAACCCCATCGTGTAGGCGCGTGTCCGCGACCAGTCCACGTCTTCAAACCAGTCTCCGCTCTCGGTCTTGCCGTCCTTCAGCGCGAGATATCCGTTCTGATGGAGCCAGGCATTCAGATTCACGCAGCGCGCGAACGACTTGAATCCATGATCCGAGATGATCAGCAGCAGCGTGTCCTCATCAAGCTGCTCCATCACGCGTCCAATCAGGCGGTCCATGCGCTGGTACAGCTCCGGAATCACGTTCGGACGCTGATCGCGCGGCACACCGCGCGCCGCCGGGTGGTCTTCTTCCAGGTAGCGCCAGAACATATGCTGCACCCGATCCGTGGTATCGAACACGCAAGTACACAGGCCTTGCTTCGTCTTTTCCAGGGCGTCGAAGAGCATGCGCTCGCGGTCTTCGTGATTGGAGTAGCACTGCGCCAGGAAGGCATCGTCGTCGAGCACGTGCTCGTTGAGCGCCCACGTGTCTTCCGCCAGTCCCAGGGTTGCGTATGGACCGTAAAGCTTCGCCAGATAGATCGAATACGTGAGCGGGTGCGAGATGGGCAGGTCGGGATGTCCGGGATCGATGTTCACTGGTGAAACATAAACCTCGACCTCGGGTGCGACTTCCTTGAGGTAGAAGCGGCAAATCCCATGCGCCGTGAACCCAAGCCCCGCCTTGAATTCGACCGGAATCCACTCCGAGTACTCTCCGACCTTCAGCGTGAATTTCTCGGCGCCAACGAGAATGCGGGCTTGTTTCGCTCCTGCATCCGGCCGGATTTCGAAATCCACACGCATCTCGCTGCCAGCCTTTTCTGTCAGCGGATTCTCCGGCCCCGGAATATATGAGTGGCAAACGCCGTTCTGGCGCTCGACTGGCACGCGCACCCCACCTTCGCGGAACTTGTCTTTCGAACTGCGCGTCGTGCACAGGCAAAAAGTCCCCTGGCTGCCTTTCAAATCCGGCACACACATCCCCGAGAGCAGCACGCCCGGAAACTTCTCCGGCGGGAAAGTTACCGGAACGCGAATGACTGAGCTGAAGATCCCCGCCTTCCCCAACCAGTGCCAGAAGGGTGTCCCCTTGCGCATGGCCTTGATCTCGGTCTTGCCGAAGGGGATAGAATACTTGCCGATCCTGATCCGGCGCTTCGGCCCTTTGATTTCGGCCGATGAAAGAAACGGCAGATAGTTGCTGGTGTCGCGCGCGAGAAAATCGTAGATATTGTGCTTGCCAGGATTGACTCCGGTCATGAAAGTTGACCACGCCACTGGAGAAATCGCCGGGAACGTCGTCCGCAGCTTGGTGAAGGTGCCCTTGCCCCGCAATTTCGCCAGGTTGGGCAGCTTGCCTTCGTTCATGAAGCGATCAGCCAATTCGGGGTCCATGCCGTCGAACCCGAGGATCACCGCGCGCTTGAACTTCGCCTTGCCATACGCATTCCGCCGCCGGACAAATCGGAACAGTTGCCGGAACGGCCACGTCGCCAGCGCGTAAAATGAATACAGGAACGCAACGAAAATCGCCCAGAACGACGACAGCACTGCGAAACCCGCGCCCGGCCCCGCGTACGCCTGCGCGTGTGAGGGAAATAGCACGATGGCGAGCAGCAGCACCGCCAGTGTGGGGGGGGCACTCTTGCCCGCCGAACGCCTCATAACTGATGCACCCAGGCGGACAAGAGTGTCCGCCCCACATAAACTGCTCATACTTGAATCCCCAGAAGTTCCTTGAAGATGAACCCGGCAATCATCGAAAAAATGAAGAACAGCCAGATCCAGTTCATCTCGTATCCGGCAATTTCAATATTGCGCTCCGGATAGTTGATGGCGATGGACTCGACCGGACTATTCTCGGGCACGGCAGATTCCGCCGACGTAAGCATTCTCTCCCAAAGGTGTCCGCGCAGGCGCACCGGCGAGATCCGTGCCAGCTCCGATGACACGTGAACCGTCTTGGTCACACTCTGCCCTGTGGCAACAACTTTGATCTCGTACGCTCCCTCTTTACTCGCCGCCAGCCGCCACACGACTTCGTGCTCGCCGGGAACATGCACAGCAGGCGCGGTCATCGAAATTTCCGGCGGCAGGTCGAGGGTAACTTCATTCAGCGCGTCGGAAGTATTCAATCGCACCGTCACGAGAAACGACGCATTGGTTTGAACTCCCGTCGATCCCAGATAGCGATCCAGCTGCACGATCAATAACGTTATCGGAATAATGACATACATCAGCGGCATGAACGCCAGCTTCAGATAGCGTCCAGTCCCGCGCAGGATTCGCCCATACGAACCTACGACCACATGCAGCTGGTCCTGAAACAACCGCACCGCCAGCAGGTGCGCCTTGAGCTGATTTTTGGCAATCTTGATGGCTTTCTGATTCGAGGTGTAGCCGAACAACACCACCATCAACAACCCGATCACGATCGAGAGCACGACCACAATGGCCAGCGGGCTGGTAAACAGAAACAGTTTGATGACCACAAGCGCCGGCGCAGGGCTCAACATCGTCATCAGTTTTGGCAGAGAAGACAAGCTACTCGATGTACCCCAGTCCCCGCAGCCGTTTCTGGACGTCTTCCTTCGAGGTGCTGCTCTCTTCCGGCGGCATGATTTTCTTGATTTCCTTCTCCAGCATGTGAATCACGAACTCGTCCACCGACTCGTATCCCGCTGCGTCGGAACATTGCTTCACTTTTTCCAGGAGCTCGCCTTCGATCTTCACTTTGTGTGAACCGAACATGGTTCCCTTCCTGTCTGTGTCTGTGTGGCGCGGACGCCTCGCCCGCGTACGAACTTGACGAGCCAGGCGCCGCTTCGTGCTTTTTCTTATCACTGCGACTGAAAAACCGACTGCCCCATCATAGCTTTGGTCTTCGCAATCCCGAACTCCGCCAGAATCGTCGGCGCGATGTCGGTCAACGCCGGATTCTGCATATCAATCTTGCGATTGCTCAAGAGCACGCCCGGCACCTTGGTGTAATCCATACAATGGTCGCCGCTCCAGGCGTTCGCGTTGTCCTCGAGGAACTCGGGAGGAAACGCGCCCAGAATCGTCTTCCACCCCGCGCGGTAGCCGCGGTTGTAGCCGACCAACGCATCCGGTCCGGTGCGTGCATACGGCCCCTGATAGACTTCGCTCGCCAGATCGACGCGCGTTATGACCTGCGAATTGTCCTTCGGGTCGCGAATCTCCGTGAGTTTCTGCCGGATTTCCCGTAGCAGTACGTCGGCCTGCACAGATTCGACAATCCCCTCACGCTCGCGTCCGCGCAAATTCACATACAGCCCGTTCAACCCCAGCCCGTAGGCGCGCGTCCGGCTCCAGTCCACCTCGGCAAAAGGCTCGTTCGCAGCCGGAGCGCTGCCCGCCGCCAGTGCGATGTAGCCATTGTTCAGCAACCAGGTATTCAGATTGAACGACCGCCGGTAGGGCGCGAAGCCGTGGTCGGAAAGCACCAGCAGGGTCGTGTTCTCATCTACCCGTGGCAGCACTTCCCCCAACACCTGGTCAATCTGCTGGTAGAACTCCTGGAGCGCCGTCCCGTATTGCGCGGCCAGCGCCGCGTCATACGCCGGATGCTGCGGGTCGGTCAGGCGCCACATCATGTGTCCGTTCAGATCAAGGCTAGAGAAATAGAAGAAGAACAGACCTTGGCGGAATTTCGGGAACTCCGCGTCGAACGCTCGCCGATGCTCGGCCAGCACCGTTCGCGCCTGTTGCAGATACTCTTTGTCATCGAGAATGCCGTCGGAGAGCGCCTTCGTGTCTTCCGCAATGCCCTGCGTGTGATACTCGCCGATTTCTTTCGCTAAGTCGCGCGAGTAGCTGGAGGGCGTGGAAATCGGCAGCGCGGGATTCTCCGGATCAATGTTGATGGGCGAAACGTAAAGCTGGAAACGCGGGTGCGCCTGCTTCAGAAAAAAGCGGCAGATGCCTTTCACATTGCCGATCAACGGCATGAGCTGAAACTCAACCGGCACCCACCCGCTCCACTCGCCTTCTTTCAAAACGAATTGCTGGTTCTGGAAGGAAATGCGCGCCGCCGATTCCCGCGGGTCCACATCAACTGCAAACGGTTCGGTCGCCGGCGCGGAGTTTTTGCGGAATGTGTTCTCCGGCCCGATCAGATGGCTCGCGACACGACTATTCTGCACCTCGACCTGCACCACTTCTCCGCCCTCGACGGCTCCCGCGACCGCGGTGGCATCGTCGGTGTAGAAAGTGAATGTGCCATAAGTCCCACGCAGGTCGGGCGTACCCATGCCGGAAAGAGTTTTGCCTTTCGCGCTGATGGGCGGAAAATTCGCCGGGATGCGGTACACAGAATTCGGAATGCCCTGCTTGTCCAGAATTTCCCAGAACGCCGTGCCATGCCGTAGTTGCTCAGCGCTGCCCGAGCCCAGCGGAATGACCCAGTTCCCCAGATGCAAGCTGTGTTTTGGTCCCTCTACCCGCGAGGTCGAGAAGTAAAGCTGAAACGTCTTCGGATCGCGATGGAT
Organism: Terriglobales bacterium; assembly: GCA_049273945.1. Taxonomy (GTDB): domain Bacteria; phylum Acidobacteriota; class Terriglobia; order Terriglobales; family Acidobacteriaceae; genus Acidiflorens. The sequence continues at coordinate 5,011 of JBASRS010000028.1, forward strand.
GAAATCAAAGATCCCATGCCCGCCTGCATTCATCCCGGTGATCAGATTCGACCAGGCCACCGGACTCTGCGGCGGAATGCTGGTCGTCAGCCGCCGGAACGACCCCTGCTGTGCGAGGCGGGCGAAGTTCGGCATCTTCCCTTCGGCCATGAACTTGGTCAGCAGATCCGGGTCCATCCCATCAACACCCAGGATGATGAGCTTCTTCCCGCCCGCAGACCCGCCCCGGGCGCGCTGGCAGGAAAGGAAAAGAGCCGGGGCCAGCGCGCAGAGCAGAAGCGCGCACACCCGTCCCCAGGCTTTACTTCGAAGCGTACTCACCGTTAAATGGCCTACTTTCACCGGAATGCAGTGCTTCTCCGAGGTGGCAGACAGCCCAGAATACGCGGTGTATTGAGGATTGGACAGCCAGATCAGCAGGCTACCAAATTGTCACTCCGGACGTCGCGGGACGTCAAGCCGGAAGCGCTCGCTAATCGGGCGGTTCCGACGGCGGCGATGCCCTCCGACTTTGCGCCGCCCAGCCTGCGAATTTACACTCAGGTGCATGGTTCGATTGATCCTGGTTCGAAACGTTCTGTTCGCCCTCGGCCTTCTTCTTCATATCTCTCTTGCCGCAGCCGCCCCGAAGCCCAACCTGGTTCTGATTACTCTCGATTCCACTCGTGCCGACCGCATGGGCTTCCTCGCCAAAGGCGGGATCACTCCGAATCTCGACCACCTGGCCGGGGAAAGCCTGGTCTTCGAGCATGCTTCCGCGCAGGCGCCCGCGACCGTGGTGTCTCACGCCACCATTCTCTCCGGCGCATACCCCCAGAGCACGGGCATGAGCGAGATCGGGGGCACGCTGCCCTCCTCGCTCCCGTTCCTCCCGGACCTGCTGCGGGCGCAGGGTTATCGCACGGCGGCCTTCGTCGGCTCCATCCAACTCGACCCGCGCAACGGGCTGGCGCAGGGATTCGATCGCGGCTTCCAGACATACGACGCCGGCTTCCGCCCAGCAAGTGTAGGGACGGGTCTCGGACCCGTCCCAGCCGGGCGCAGCCCGGCAGCCTCGCGAAGCGCGAATGCTCTAATGCAACGCTTTGCCGACCAGGTCGTCGCTCGCGCTATTGCCTGGCTCGCCCGCAACCCGCAGGGACCAGTCTTTATCTGGATCCACCTCAACGATCCTGCCGCTCCCAACGCTTCCTACAACGCTGCTGTGACCGCCGCCGATGCGGCGATCGGCAAGCTCCTAACTTTCTTGAAGCAACAGAAGCTCTACGCGAACACGGCAATCCTGGTCGTGGCCGATCACGGTGAGAGCCTGGGCGCGCATGGTGAAGACGCCCACGGCATCTTCCTCTACGACGAAACCATCCACGTTCCGCTACTCTTGAAGCTTCCAGAAAACCAGCCCGCCGCCAAGCGCGTCACAACCAAAGTCCGCCTGGTGGACATCGCGCCTACCCTGTTGGAGGTCGCCGCCATCCCCGTTCCCTCGCAGATGCAGGGACAATCGCTGCTGCGGATCGCCAAGGCCAGCGGCAGTGCCGACCAGCCCGTCTATTCCCGCAGCGATCTTCCCCAGCGCGGATTCGGGTGGAGCGCGCTCGAGTCCTGGCGCGCGGGCAAGTATCTCTACATCCGCGCGCCCAAGCCCGAACTCTACGATCTGACCGCCGACCCCGGCGCGACCCGCAATCTGGCCCAGAGTTCCAAAGCCACGCTCGACACCATGGCAGCACAGCTCGAGAGCTTCGACCGCCGCTTCAGTGGCGAGGGCGCTAAGGCGTCGGGAACGCAGCTCAGCTCGTCGGAAATGCAGAAGCTGGCCTCTCTCGGATATGTGGGGTTGCAGAAGTCTGCCGGCGCGTCCACAGCCGCCACGGGCACCGATCCCAAAGATAAGATTTCAGCCGCGAATAAAGTGATCGAGTCCGTACTTACCTTCGAACGCGGGAATGCTGACCATGCAATCGCGATGCTCACGATCGCGACTTCCGCCGAACCCGGCCTCTATCTGGCCGAGTACACGCTGGGGACCGCGCTGGCGCTAAAAGGACAGCACGCCGAGGCAGCTAAACACCTGCACAAAGCCATCGAATTGCAGCCGGACTCGGCCTGGGCGCATTACCAGATGGGCGCAAGTCTCCTCAAGACGGGAGACTTCAAAACCGCCGCCATCCACCTGGAGATAGCCGCCGGAAGGCTTTCCGAATTTGCCCCAGCCCACATGGCACTGGCCGAAGCATACGAGCACCTGGGTCGTGCCGAGGATGCAAAGCGGGAGCGTGGCAGAGCAAGGTAGTTTCGAGCCATTAGTCATCTCGGTTTTCTTAGTCGCAGCCCGTAGCCCGCAGCTCGTAGCGCGTAGCTAACCACAACAAAAAAGGGCCGGCCTTGCGGCCGGCCCTGAATTGCACCGTAATTGAGTTAGAAGATGAGCTTCGCTCCCAGTTCCAGACGGCGCTGCAGGATACCGTCGGCAACCGCGTTGCCGGCGAAGGTATTGCCGCCGCTGAAGTTGGAAAAGTTGTTCTGGAACGTACCTGAGAACACATCTTCCAACAGAGGATCTGGAACGCCACGGAATTGATGGTTGAACGCGTTGTAGGCGGTTGCACGAAGCTGCAGGGTGACCCTCTCCGATAGCTTCGTGTTTTTGAAAAGGGCCAGGTTCATGGTGCTGGTGTTTTGTCCGCGCAGCGTGTTGCGGCCTGAACCACTGAAGGGTGATCCAAAGAAATGTGCCGCCTCGATATTGTTTTCCACCCAGTGCACAGCACTCAGTGTGGTGGGATTAAAGTTGGTATCCACAATGCCACAGTCTGGAGCACTCCCGTCGAAGCAGAATCCGACCGCATCAAGGGGGGCACTCGGATTCGACACAAACGGACGGCAAGCACCAAAGGTAGTGCTAAGCGTCCCTCTGAAGTCGCAAAGAGTGGGCTCACCGGCACCAAATATGAGCGACGGCCGCAGTTGGACGGTTGTGTACGGCTGACCGGTTGTGTACCGGTAAGTCGAGTTCACTTGCCATCCGCCCAGCGTTTTGCCCAGGAATCCGTGCTGGCTCTTGTAGAACGGGAGGTCGTAAATCACAGTAAGCCCGAAGACATGGGGAAAGTCAATTCCGCTGTTCCCCTTTTCACCTCTCCCAGTATTGAACGGGTTCTGCGGGATGGCGAGAGTGTTACCCCCGGCGAGGTTTGAAAAGATCTCGCTGGCGTTATCCATCGTGTGGCTGTAGGTGTAGGCGGCAGTGGCCGTGAGTCCGTGGAAGTTGGACGTTCTCAATTCGGTCTGCAGGCTGTGATAGATCGAGAACGCTTTGTTGTCCCGTTCCTGCACTCGTGAGTGTGTGCAATCCACAAAGCCCTGCGCAAATCCGGGCTGGCCGGAAGTGGCGCACGGCGTGAGGCCGGCCGGTATGAGGCTCGCGAAGTCACTTCCGGCGTAGCAAAGCGGTGCAAGTGATGGATCACAAGCTGACGACGGACTAGCAACATTGAGAAATCCGTTCAATGCCGGGTTGGCATCGAAGTTTAGGAAGTTACCCACGGTGTGGTTGCCTACGTAGCGGACTTCGACCACCACGCGCTGACTGGCGCCGAAGCCATGCTGTATCCCGAGGTTCCACTGCTGCGAGTAGGGATTGTGGAAGTGGGGCCCGACTAGCACTTGCTTCTTAAAGCCGGGATCGCCCCCAGTTGGATTGAAAGGCGTCAGCAATGCAATGACGTCCAACCCCTGACCGCTGGCTGGCACGCCCGGTCCGGCAAAGCTGTTGGCATTGACTACCGGACTGTTTGTCGCCGTGTTCAGGAAGATGTTGTAGAACGAGGGGTCATAGCCGATGCGGAAACCGGCACGGATGACCGTCCTGTCCTCGCCCATGATGCGCCTCATGATCCGGGGCGTCCAGGCAAACCCAACCACCGGGCTGAAATTGTTCAGGTCTTCCGGGATGTGCGGGATCGTGGTACGGTCCAGCGGCAGTGCCGGATCCCAGAACGGATTCGGGCCCGTCTGTTGTGCCACCGTCTGGTTATGAAGCAGATTGACGGCCTGCTGGAACCATTCCCAGCGCAGTCCCAGATTCAAAGTGAGGTTGTCCTTGAGACGCCAATCATTCTGGACATAAAACGCCAGATCGTTCTCTTTAAACGTGTCGCGCGGGTTGCCTGAGGCGAAACTATCGACGGCAGGTTCCCCGGCAAGAAAAGAGTTGAAGTCGCCGTAAATAAATTGGCCGTTGGTCAGCGGCAGAAAGACATTGGGTGAACGCTGCTTGCCGTATTCGCCACCCAGCTTGATCGTCATCTTGCCAACCTGCCAGGAGGCGTTGTCCTGCACCTCGTACACGTTGATGGTGCGTCCCTGGGGCAAGTTGGTGGACAACCCATAACTTGCAGTGAACCCGTCCGCCATGAAGATATTGGTTGGGCAGTTGTTGATGGCGGAGCGCGTGCAACCCGGGAAGGCTCCACCTTCAAAACCAAATCCGGCGCGCGAGAAGCTGAACCGCGCCGAGTTGGTGAAAGTAGTACTCCAATACCGATCCCACTCCAAACCGATCTGCTGGCTGCGTCCCGGCACGTCCACGTAGTCCCCCACTGCGATGCCATTTCCGCCGGAAACTCCGGTAGACAGGAATTGCTGGAAGATGTAACGGCCGAAGAAATTGTCCTTGTTCGTGACCTTAACGTCCACGCGTCCGGTGCCTTCATAGTCGTTGTACAGCGAAGGGATGAACCGGTTGAACGTGCCGAACTCTACGCCGGGGAAATTTGTAACTCCTCCATCGGCACTAAGCGTGTCATAGGGGTTGCACGGAGGTGTGTCTCCGTTTTGCGAGCAGAAGGGCACGGGCTGGAAAGTCAGATTGCCTGCCGTCACCGCGTAGGGGCCGATATTGCCCAGAGCAGCAACCGCATCATTCCCCGGGAAGTCAGCCTGCAGTTCCGCAAGCCCGGCGGGCGTCGGGAGAATCGACCCTCCCGAGGTGCTGGGCGTCGCGCCAAAGCGCTGCCGCTGATAATGGGTTGATCCGAAGAACCAGACCTTGTCCTTGATGATCGGACCACCAATCGTTCCGCCAAAACGATTATCGACTACGCGGGGCACAAAAGGTTGGCTGCAGGTGGCGGGATCGTCGCCGGGCTGGCACCAGCCAAACAAGGCGCTCTTGGACTCGTTTCTCAGCGAATCGAAAGTGGAGCCGTTGTAAAGCTCGTATGCGCTGCCATGAAATGAGTTGGTTCCGGACTTCGTGATGTAGTTGACTACCGCGCCCATATTGCGCCCGTACTCGGCACTATAGTTGGTCACGATCTGGAGTTCGGCGATGGCGTCCTGATTGCCGAAGAAGATCGAAGGTCCGCCTACAGAGTTATCATTATTGGCTTGGCCGTCGAGCTGATAGTTGTTCGAGCGAGCACGCTGGCCGTTGACCGCGATTTCCGCGCCATTGTTATTGCTGAAGCTGACATCGCCCGCGCTTGCGATGCCGGGGACAAAAAGGGCCAGAGAATCGAGAGTATTGCCGACCGGCAGGTCTTGAGCCTTGCGGGCGTCGAAACTGGCTGTGATCTGCTGCGTGTTAGTCTCGATTAGAGGGGCAGTACCTTCAACCGTCAACGTCTCGGAAGCCGCACCGACCTCCATCTTGATATGGCCAAGGTCGGCCCCACTGCCTACGCTGACCACCACGCCCTTGTTCTCATACTTGCGGAAGTTCGGGGCTTGGATGGTCACGGCATAGGTCCCCGGAGGCAATGCCCGCAACGTGAAGATGCCCGAACTGCCGGTATCACCGGAGTATTCACGGTTGGTAGCTACGTCCTTCGCAGTGACCTTGGCGTTGGTGACCACCGCGCCCTGGGCGTCTTCCACCGTGCCCGAAATCGAGCCGGTCACGATGCCCTGCGCCATGGCAAAGGCTGCCGCAAACAGCAGCGCCAGCAAGGCCAGCAATTGCAATTTATTTAGTCTAAATTCCGCTTCCATGCGATTTTCTCCTGAACTCATGAAGCAAAATGTTGAATCGTTGAACGGTGGGCCAGCCTCTGGGAATCGGCTGGGCCCTTGATCAGGGAATTGAACGAACATCACTAAACAGCAACTCGCATTCCAAAGCGGACAGTGCTTAACTACCTCATTTTGTTAGGTTTGTAATATCATAACAGGGGAAATACAGTTTTCTGGACGCTTCTGTCCAGCTGAAATATGAGAAAGCATATCTGACGCTTTGTTGCACGTCGATATACTCTGAACACCATGCAGGAAAACCTCTGGCGACGCGGTTTAGCGCTGTTCAATAGCAGCCGCTTCTTCGACGCCCATGAGGTTCTGGAAGACGTGTGGCGGGAGGCGCCCCGACACAGCCGTTTGCGACGCCATCTCCAGGGTATGGTTCAACTGGCGGTAGCGTTTCACCATCAGTCCACGGGCAATCGTGTCGGCGCGCGGTCGGTGTTGGAACGCGCATTGGGCAACCTGAATGGCGCCGAAGAATCTTTTCCCGATTTAGACTTGAAGCGCCTGCGCGCCAGCCTGAAGCCATGGCGGGAGCAACTGGCAGAAGCTGGCAGTAGACCGAGCAGACTCAGCTCTGCCCGTCCGACCGACGGCTCCTCCCCTCCGGCGCTACCGAAGATGATACTGCACCACCAGCCGCGCTGAATCGGCCTGCTAGAATCGGGCGAGATGAAATCCACCCTGTCACAGACGCCAAGCGCCGCACCGGCATCGGTTCCCCTGCTCGACTTGCGCCGCCAGTACGAGGGCATCCGCGAGGAGGTATTAGCGGCCTTCGCGCGGGTGTGCGATTCGCAAGTCTTCATTCTCGGCCCCGAGGTTGAGGCGCTGGAGCGCGAGATTGCCACTCTGACCGGGGCCACAGCCGCCGTCGGCTGCGCTTCCGGAACCGAGGCGCTCTGGCTGGCGCTGGTCGCCGCCGGCGTGAAACCAGGTGACTCGGTCATTACGACCGCTTTCAGTTTTTTCGCTTCGGCCAGTTCGATTGTGCGAGCCGGAGCGACGCCCGTTTTTGTTGACGTCGATGCCACGACCCTCAATCTCGATCCGGCCCGAGTTGAGCATCGGCTGCGCCGCCAGAGGAGCGATACGGTTCGCGTGATCCTACCCGTTCATCTTTATGGACAATGCGCCGACATGGATGCTTTCGGCCGCCTGGCCCGGGAGTTTCAAGTAGCAATTGTGGAAGATGCCGCGCAGGCCATCGGCGCCGAATGGAGCGGACAGGCCGCGGGATCGCTGGGCGTGGCCGCCGCCTTCAGTTTCTATCCCACCAAGAACCTCAGCGCCTATGGAGACGCCGGCATTGTGACCACCACTCGCCCGGAACTGGCTGAACGCATGCGCCGTTTGCGCAACCACGGCAGCCCGCGCCGCTACTACCACGACGAGTTTGGATGGAACGGCCGCCTGGATGCGATCCAGGCTGCCGTGTTGCGCGTGAAGTTGGCTCACCTCGGTGAGTGGAATGAAACGCGCCGCCAGCACGCCGCCACCTACGATCGTCTCTTCGCCGAAGCCGGTTTGACGTCCAACCAGGGCAGCGCGCCATTGCGTTTGCTGGCGCGCAGCCAGCAAGCCAAGCACGTGTTTCACCAGTATGTGATTCGAGCGCGGCGGCGCGATGAATTGCGCAAATTTCTCGCCGACCGACAAATCGGCACGGAGATCTACTATCCGCTCCCGCTCCACCTGCAGCCGGCTTTTTCTTACCTCGGATTGAAAGCGGGAGATCTGCCAGTCGCAGAACAAGCCGCGCAGGAAGTCCTGGCGTTGCCGATGTTTCCCGAACTCGCCGAAGCCGAGATCCGCTTGGTGGTGGAGACAATTGCAGATTTCTATTCGTAACGGTCGTTAGTCGTTCGCTGTTCGCGATCGCCGCAACCATCCTTTACGTTCCCGGACGAACGGTCCCAGCGACTAGCGATCAACGACTAGCGCCGTTTCTTGCGCAGCTCTTCCCCCGGCGCCAATACGCGCCGCACGATCGGCGTGTTGAGCTTGTATTTGCGCTCGCTCTCGTTGCCGCTGTCGTCCTGCACTCGAATTACGAAAGTAGGCAGCGTCCCCTCCTTCTCGAAGTTCTCCTGGGCCACGGTTACCGGCAAGCTCCCTCTTAATCGCTCGCGGTAAGCCGTCTCGTAGCGATGCCGCTTCACGTTCCAGGTAAACACGCGAATCTGGTTAAAGTCGAACGGCAGCCCGTCTTTGGGTTCGGTGAGAATAGTCAGATACTGCGGAACCTTCTTCTCTCCGTCGCGCACTTCGTCGAGCATGAAGAACGCAACGATGCGCTGTCCTTCGGCGTACTGCGCGACCTCGAGCGGCACGTCGAGATCGACCATGCGCGCCAGCACCCAGCCCACGCGCCCATGAACGTCGCGCACCAGCCACCAGTCTTCGATGACCGGCTTGGACTCTTTCTTTTCGTCCGGCTTAACCCCGGCGCGCGCGGGAGAAACCACCGTACTTGGTCTTTCGGCAGTACCTCGCTTCAAGAGCGCAACTTTCTCTCCGGTGGCAATCTGGAACAAGTGCTCGGCGTCGCGCCCGGGTTCGACGTGCAGATTGGTGTCGTTGCGGGTCGTGCCCTGCCCCTGCACGGGGTCATTCTGGTTCTCCTGCGTCAGCTTCTGCAGCTTATCGTAGACCTGCTGGCTGACCAGGAAACGCTGTTCCATCCAGCCTTCGGCGCCACCGGCACTGCGGACTTTCGCGAAACGGCGGTCGCGATCGAGCACTTCCACGCGGTCGCCATTCTTTAACAGGCCGACTTTGGTGTACACGGCGGCCACCCGGTCGCGCAGGTTCACCTGCGGAGCGGAGACGTACGCAATTTCGAGCACGCGTCCCCGGCCGCGATTGCAAGCAGGAAACAGGATCGCGCACCCGAGCACAAGAGCCAGAGCGATCCGGGATGAGTGCGAGATTTTCACGGGGTCAATTCCTCAATATAGCGCGGGAAGCGCGCCCAAGGATTGACGCCGAAGGGACACAGCCAAAATGTCTGACGGCAAGAACTAGTTCGTCTGCAGCACCCACGTGTCCCGCACCAGCGTGTCCCCGCTCCGTCCGCCGAAGATGACCGTCTGCTGATGAAGGTCATCGAAGGCCATCCCGAACGACTCGCGCTCGGAGGGCGAGGCCGCCGGACTGAGCTGCTGCCAGTCGGTCCCGGTCCAGAGCCAGGTGTCGTTCACGTCCGAGCCGGCAAATCCACCGAACACGACGATCCCTTCGAACCGCGGATCGTACACCGCGCCCGCATAGAAACGGTAGCTCGGCTGATTGTTGGGGAACTGCTGCGTCCAGGTGAGCCCATCGTACGTCCAGGTGTTAATCGGGTTGACGTCCGCCAAACCGCCGAACAACACCGTTTGTTTGCGCACCGGATCGGTGGCAAACACCGCGGAGCCGCGCGCGCTCGGGAACTGATCGGGAAATTGCTTGTGCCAACTGCCATCGCGCCAGCGCCAGGTGGTCAGGCTGTAGAAGCGTCCGTCGAAGCCGCCGAAGTTGTCCACGCGCCCGTTGCGCGGATCGGTGAACAGCATCGGCCCGGTCATCGGCTGGGGGCTCTTGGCAGGACTCATCTGCGTCCAAGTAGCTGTTGCCCCGTCCCACACCCAGGTGTCGCCCAGATAGTCTTGACCGTTCCAGCCGCCGAATAGAACCAGCTTCTGAAGCGTCGCATCAAACGCCATGCTGGCCGCGGCACGCGGCGACGGCGCCACTGCGGTCGTCTGTTTTTTCCAGTCGGTGCCATCGAACGTCCAGGTATCGTTGAAATAGCGGTAGCGGCCAAAGCCTCCGAACATTACGATTTTCTGGCTTACCGGGTCATAGGCCATGGCACACGCGCCGCGCTGATGCGGGCTGTGCGCGAGGTTGAGTTGGACCCATGTGGAAGCGGGGACCTGGCCAAGCGCAGCGGCCGCCACTCCGGCGACTACCGCCAATAGACAAACGAAACGTGAGACACGCGGGGAAGGGATGTGCATCACAGTCTCCTGGGATGAGGTGTGAACAAACGTCCGAGTGTAACACACGCGCTTGTGGGAATCAGGTGAAAAGCCGCTCCCGGTGCAGGGTTCAGGCAGTCCTCTGTGCCCCCTGTGCCCTCTCTGGTAAAGATTCTTTTGGAATTCAGAACGAAGTTCGTCTGACGAGAGGAACTAAACACAACGAAGATGTAGTTGTTCAGTCTCCGAAACTGATCCCAATCGCGCGCGCGGCCCGCACAATCTCGCCCTCCGGATCGACGGTCTTCATCCGCCCCACCGCCTCGGCGATGCTCACTGCCCGGATACACTCCTGCTGCAGGCACACCATCTTCCCGAACCCGCCGACGGCAATCAGGTCTACCGCGGCGACACCGAACCGCGTGGCCAGAATACGGTCGTAAGGAGAAGGCGACCCGCCTCGCTGAATGTAACCCAGCACGCTGACGCGCACCTCCTTATGCGATCGGTGAGCGATGGCGTTGCCGATGAGGTTGCCAACGGGGCTGGCGCGACGGTTCTCCTTCAGTTCCGGCGGCAACGTGATCCCTTCGGCGACTACGATGATCGTAAAGCGCTTACCGAAGCGTTCCCGTAGTTCGAGATGTTCGCCGATTTTTGCGAGTGTGAACGGAATCTCGGGGATCAGTATGATATGCGCCCCGCCGGCCATGCCCGCCCCGAGCGCGATCCAGCCTGCATCGCGTCCCATGACTTCCACTACCATCACCCGATGATGGGACTCGGCGGTAGTGTGGATCTTGTCCACCGCGTCGGTTGCCGTGTGCAACGCGGTATCGAAGCCGAACGTGACTTCGGTGGCGCAGAGGTCGTTGTCAATAGTCTTGGGCACGCCCACGATCTTCATGCCCTTGAGGAAGAGGTCGAGCGCGATCTTCATCGAGCCATCGCCGCCGATCGAGATGATGGCGTCAATCCCGAGCTTCGCCGCATTAGCGATGACCTGATCGGAGATGTCGCGCACGACCGCTTGGCCGTTCTCCTCAGTCTTGTACTTGAACGGATTGCCGCGGTTGGTCGTGCCCAGGATCGTTCCGCCGCGCGGCAGAATGCCGCTGACGTCTTTCAGCGTGAGTTCGTGCGAGCGCTCCGGCCAGATCAGGCCGTCAAAACCATCGGGAATGCCGATGACCTTCCACTTGAATTTGAGGATCGCAGCCTTGACCGCCGCGCGAATGACGGCGTTGAGCCCGGGAGCGTCTCCGCCCCCGGTGCAAATTCCGATGCAGCGGATGTCGGGCATGCCGATTCATGATGATACCGTGCGCGATCGAAGAAAGGACAACTCTGGAGGGTCATGCCCCCAGGTCGCGAAGATCGACTACTGGACGACCTGGACCGTCGTCGTGTCTGTGAAAGTCGTCGAGCCCACGGTGTACGTCGCTGTGACAGTCACGGGTTCGTTCGCAGTACCACTATTGACGGTGAAAACCGCTGGATTCTCACCGTTAGTGATGTCCGTGTTAGTAGTATCGCTTGTACTCCACGTCACGCTGGCCGTAATATCTACCGGGTTGGGGTTACCCGTCACCGTCGCAGCACACGTGAAGTCCTGTGAGGCTCCCTGCTTCACGTTCGGATTTTTCGGACTAATGGTAATTTTCGTCACGCCGGTGAGCACCACGTTGACCGCTACGCTGTTGGTGAGCGTATCGAGACTCGCCGAGATGTTGGCGGTTCCCGGGGCTTTGATTCCCGTGACAAGGCCGGATTTGTCGACCGTAGCAATGTCTTGGTGATCGCTGGACCACAAAACCGAGCCCGTGATGTTTTTTACGCTGCCGTCGTCGTAGGTGCCTCTGGCACTCATCTGCAAGGTGCCGGCTTGTTCAATGTTCTGACCCGTTGGACCAACGGAGATCGAGCTCAGCGTCGGGTCCACGAAGAACCCCTTGCAACTGGCGCCAAAAGCCAGTCCTAGAAGCACGGCAAAAGCAAGCGTAAGCGGCAGTTTGCGCCCAGTGAACATAAGGAATCGCCTCGGATAGCGTGATTTTAGCAGAACGCCCGGCCCTTGGCCGATCTCCGGTAGTGCATGGCTGGAGTCGCCCCACGCCACCGACACTTCGCACCCCCTGCTCCTCTGAAGAACGCAAGGGAGATCCTGACTTGCACGATTTTCGCAAGGAACTGTGTTCGGCCAAACCCAAGGCGCATTTTACTTCGTCCGCTGGTTGGGCGCGCGCACCAACCGCTTCGGCGCCGTATTCCGCCACGCCGCCAGAAGCGCGTCACGCAACGCCTCCGCCTTTACTGTCTTCAGATGCACGGTAGTAGCCCCGCGACGTCCCCACATGACCTTCACCGGCACAAACACTTCCGGCTCGGCTTCATACAACCTTGCCTGCTGATCGGACGTAAGCTTCAGCACTCCCCACTCATCATTCGGATAACCGAGGGTCGCGAAAATCTTTCCGCCCACACGAAAATCTGGATGCCCCATGTGCCCGACCTCCACCGCCTCCGGCAAACTGAGCGCTATCCGTCGAAATTGTTCAAGAGTCACTGCTGAAAATGCTCCGAATGGCCTTCTCGGCGCCCTCGGCGTCCCGGCGGTGAAAGGGTTTACGTCGTCCGCTTCTTCCCCGCGTTCGCGATCCGCTCGTCGATCGGCTTGCGTCCGTCAAACCCGGAGGTCGTGTCGTGCCAGAAGGAAATCTTCGCCTCACCCAGCCTCCAGCACAGCAGCACGATCTCGCCCTCCACCTTGCAAGGAAAGTCGAGCAGCCCTACGTCGAGGTCTTTCACCTGCACGCCGGTGGCGTCGATTTCGGCCACCGCATCCTTGATGAGCTGGATCGCTTTCTCGCGCTCCGCCTTCCGCCGGGCCAGGTGGACGACATTCACCAGCGTGCCGCCATTCAGGAAAATGCGGTGCACGGTCTCCTGCAGTTCGGCGTCAACTTCTTCAATCAGCTTCTTGCCCTGGATCGCCTGCTTGAGCAGCGATTCCAGCACCGGCAACAGCGTCTGCGCTTCGTCGAGAGTGAAAGTGCGGGAGGACATTGTCTCCATTCTAGCCGATCCCACATGACAAGAGGTCACCGGTGACAGGTCACGGGTCACAGGCCCGCCGTACTTCGCACTTGAAGATTTCCTGTGACCCCTGACCTGTGACCCGTGACCTCACCTGATCTCTAACATCCGATCCAGCGCCACCCGTGCCCACTTCTTCACGCTGTCCTTGACCTTGATCTGGTTGACCACGTTCCCTTCCACCAGATTCTCCAGCGCCCAGCACAAATGCTGTGGCGAGATGCGGTACATGGTCGTGCACAAGCATCCGGAATCGTCGAGGGTGATGACTTTCTTTCCCTGGTCGGCGAACTCCTTGCCCATGCGGTTGACGAGGTGAATCTCTGTGCCGACCGCAAACATCGTCCCCGACGGCGCTTCCCGAATCATCTTCAACAGGCCCTCGGTCGATCCGATGCCGTCCGCCTTCTGGCAAACTTCCCACCGGCATTCCGGATGCGCAATCACGCGGATTCCCGGATACTTCGCGCGCACGTTGTCCACATGCTCCGGCAGAAAACGCTGATGCACCGAGCAGTGCCCCTTCCAGAGAATGAGTTTTGCCGCTCCCAGCCGTTCCGGCGTCATGCCGCCGCCCAACTGATACGGATCCCAAACCGCCATTTCATTCAGCGCAATCCCCATCGTGTAGCCGGTGTTGCGGCCCAGGTGCTGGTCGGGAAGAAACAGCAACTTCTCATTCTTCGCCAGCCCCCACTTCATCGTCGCCGCTGCATTCGAAGACGTGCACACGACTCCGCCGCGCTCTCCCACAAACGCTTTGATCGCGGCCGTGGAATTCATGTAAGTGATCGGAGTGATCCCGTCTCCCAGATCGCTGGTGATGCCTGCGCGCACCAATTGCTCCCAGCAGTCTTCCACCTGCGTGATTTCGGCCATGTCGGCCATGGAGCATCCGGCGTTGAGGTCGGGAAGAATCGTGATCTGGCCGGGCCGGCTCAATACGTCGGCGCTCTCGGCCATGAAGTGAACGCCGCAGAAAATGATGTAGCGGCTCTGGGCGCGCGCCGCTTCCTGGGAAAGTTTTAAGGAATCGCCGCGGAAATCGGCGAAGCGAATGACTTCATCGCGCTGGTAGTGGTGCCCGAGCACGACTACCTCGCTACCGAGGGCCTGTCTGGCGTTTCGAATGCGCTCGTCCATCGTTCGATCCGGAAGGACGAGATAGTTCTCCAAACTGCAAACTGCCGGTGCGGTTGCCAAGTTGTACTCGCTTTCAGCTCCAAACACGGGCTAACGCCGACTGCGGCGCGCGCATTTGCCTTGGAACGGGGTTGTTGAAAGCCTCCAGCGGCTCAGCTGATTCGCTGCGCTCATCTTGAAAAACGCGCGCCCAACCAGCGGGGATGTTGTAGCCGCAGTGTTGCTCTTATCCAGTTATTGGATGTTCGATCCCAGCCTGCGGAACCTTCTTCGAGGGCCCGCAAAACCAGACTGAGAGGGAAGTTCCGCTACTATTGTGCCCTTTCCAGGCCGTAGAAGGCAAGAGGGAGGCGGGGAAGGCAGAAGTCAGAAGTAAGATTGCAGAAGGAACCTGGGGAGGTCAGAGGTGAGAGGTCAGATTGCAGAGGTGAAACCCGCTAGGTTGCAGCGGCACCGCCGGCGATGAGTGCCCCTACCTCTGCAATCTGACCTCCGACCTCTGCCCTCATTCCCCGTGCTATGTTCTGACCGTGACCGATCCAGCGCTCAAACCAAGTGACCGCAACGTCTATGCCTTCGGCCTGACCTCGCTGCTCAACGACACGGCCAGCGAGATGGCCTACTGGGTTCTGCCGGCGTTCATTGCCTCGATCGGCGCGGGCCCGGCCCAGCTTGGCATCATCGAAGGCGTGGCCGAGAGCGTCGCCTCCATCGCCAAACTTTTTTCCGGATATCTCGCCGACCGGGTTCCGCGCCGCAAGCCGCTGGTGGTCGGTGGATACATCGTCGCCAACGCCGTCAAACCGTTGCTCGCACTGGTCTCCTCGTGGTGGCAGATTCTCGGGATTCGCTTTGCCGATCGTTTCGCAAAAGGCATCCGCGGCACTGCCCGCGACGTGATGGTCGCCGAGTCGGTGGACTCGTCACGCATCGGCTCGGCCTACGGGCTGATTCAGGCCATGGACTCCGCCGGCGCCATCGTGGGTCCGCTGGCTGCGCTCGCTCTGATCGGGCACTTCGGCATGCGCGGGGTGTTCTGGGCCGCTGCCCTCCCGGGAACTCTCTGCATTCTGGTCGCGTGGTTCGGAATCCGTGAAACTCACCGCGCAGACGGCAAACTTCGGGCAGACACTTCCACTGCCGGCGATGACCAGCACTGTGATGCTCCCGCTCGACCCAGTAAATTCGTTGCCGCCACCGCGATCGCATCGTTGCGCCCGCCGCTGCCGAGCAGCTTCTACTACGTTTTGGCCGTCGTTACTCTCTTCTCGCTCGGCAATTCCAGCGACATGTTCCTGGTCTTACGGGCGGAAAATGTCGGGATTCCCGCGACCCACGCGCCGCTGCTCGGCCTGGTGTTCAACATCACCTACACGCTACTCTCCTGGCCGGCGGGAAAATTCAGCGACCGCTTCTCCCGCTCCACCATCGCCGCCGCCGGATACTTCGTTTTCGCGATCGTCTATCTCGTTTTCGCCCTCGCGCCCTCCCGGATAGCAATCTGGACGACCATGGCTTTTTACGGCCTGTTTTATTCCCTCACCAATCCTGTGCTGAAGGCACTGATCGTAGAAACGGTGGCGCCCGAGGTCCGCGGCCGCGCCTTGGGAATCTATTTCTTCCTGACCAGCGTCACCACTCTCCTCGCCAGCGTGATCACCGGCGAACTGTGGAGGGTGTATGGGGCACAGATTCCCTTTTACCTGTCTTCCGCTATTGCCACGGTGTCAGCGGTCCTGCTTCTCCTGCGGAGAGAACGCGCGCAACCTTGACCGTGTCCGCTGTGGACACCTTGTGATCGCCTTCACCAAGACTTAGCGTGCAATGCGTTGCATACTATTTTTCTACTATTGCCCCTCAATTTCTGATTCCTATAATCAACGCACTTTCGTGGGGACACTCGTTCGGGCTCCGAACGACTGGGTTTCATTTCTGCGTGCAGTGAGAAGCGCCAATTCGCCGGGGGAAAACAAAAACTTATGCTCCGTCTCAAGATCTGGTTCTTTGCGTTCGCTGTCCTTCTTCTGAGCTGGACTGTCTCCGCTCAGCAGATTACTGGAAGCATTCGTGGGACGGTGCTTGATCCCAGCGGCGCCGTGGTTCGCGAGGGCCTGGTAACCGCCACGCAGGTTGAGACCGGCCTGGCGCGGACCGCGGCAACCGATCATGACGGAAACTACGTACTGCTCGAACTCCCCGTTGGGCACTATCGGCTCGAAATCGAGGCCAAGGGCTTTCAAAAGTACGTTCAGGAGGGTATCTCGCTGAACGTCAACGAGACCCTCTCGGTTCCGGTCCATCTGGTAGTGGGAGCGGAGACGCAAAAAGTCCTGGTGATGGCCGACGCTCAACTGATCCAGGGCACTGTGACCAGCCTAGGGAAAACGGTTCTGCTGCAGGAACTATTGGACCTTCCGCTCGACGGCCGAAACTTCTCTCAGCTCGGACTCCTCCAGCCCGGAGTAGTGCCGCTCACCCCGGGATTGCAAGAGGCCGGCGGCTCGCTGCGCGATGGCCAAGCCTACGCGGTGAACGGGCAGCGACCGGAATCGAACAATTTTCTGATCGATGGCGCCAGCAACTTCAACGGTGTGGACGGCGGCTTCGTACTCAAACCGCCGGTGGATGCGATTGCCGAATTCCGGATCCTGACCCACAGCTCCAACGCCGAATTCGGACACGCCACCGGCTCGACCACGAATATCATCACCCGCTCCGGATCGAATCAGATTCACGGCGCGCTCTGGGAGTTCCTGCGCAACGACGCCTTCGACGCCACCAACTTCTTCGCCAGTTCAGTCGAGCCGCTGAAGCAGAATCAGTTCGGCGCCAGCCTGGGAGCGCCGATCCGCAAAGACAAAACTTTCGTGTTCGGATACTACGAGGGCTTTCGCAATCGGCAGGGCAAAACGCAGGGTTCCACCGTTCCCTCGCTGGCAGAGCGGCAGGGTGACTTTTCCGCGATGTGTTTGCCGGACCCGGGTTTTGATCCCGAAACCGGGCTGTGCAAAGACTTTGATCCAGCGCATGGCAACTTCGGGCATCAGCTTTTCAACTTCTTCACAGGCGAGGCTTATCCCCGCAACCAGCTACCCGAATTCGAATTTTCTCAGCTCTCCCAAAATCTACTGAGCTTCTTCCCCGAGCCCAACGACGGAATCAATACCTTTACTTCCACCCAAACGCTGCGGCAGGACGAAAACCAGTTCGGCATTCGTCTGGATCATTACCTCTCTCCCAAAGACAGTCTCAACTTCCGCTATCTGTTCAGCGATGGCACTCGCTTCGACCCGCTCTCGACCGCAGGGGCCAGCGTCCCCGGTTTCCCCGTGGGAGAAGATCATCGCGCGCAGAACTTCGTCGCGCAGGAGACTCATACCTTCTCGCCTTCGATGATCGGAGTGTTCCGCATTTCGTTCCTGCGGAACAAGTTCCTGTTCGATGAACACATCAACCACACCACTCCCGGAAGCCTGGGCTTCCAATATGATCCCAGCCTGGATGCAGCCGTCGGCCCACCGTTCATTCAGGTCAATGGCTACACTACGGTCGGCGATCCCATCACCGGCCCGCGCAACACCCATCAGAATACTTTCGATTACACTGGCGCCCTCACCTGGATTCGGGGCCGCCACGAACTGAAATTTGGCGGCGGATATCAACGCACTCAGATCAACGTGCTGCAAGGCATCGCCACTAACGGCTTCTTCGTGTTTGCCGGCTTCCCGGTCACCAATCCTTTCGCCAGCTTTCTTTTTGGACAGCCGGTGTTCTTTCTCCAGGGTCGCGGCGACTTCTCGCGTGGCATCCGCGGCAACGCAATGCACGCCTACGCGCAGGATACCTATCGCATTTCATCGCGCCTGACGCTCAACCTCGGGTTGCGCTACGAACTGCCATTCCCGTACACCGAAAGCAAGAACCGGCAGAGTCTGTGGGTACCGGGCGTGCAGTCGAAAGTCATGCCTGACGCGCCTGCGGGTCTGCTCTATCCGGGCGATCCGGGAGTGCCGGCTGGACTCATTCCAACGTTCAAGAAGGCATTCGCTCCGCGCTTAGGAATTGCATGGGATCCCACGGGCAACACCAAGTGGCTCGTGACCACGTCCTACGGAATCTTCTACGAGCCCTACTACACCGGACAAGGCGGCCCGTTGCAGTCACCGGTCAGCGCGCCACCGTATCTGCAAACGCCGCAGATTGGTCTGCCGAACTTTGCTGACCCATTCGCCCCCGGCGGACCGCCGCCTGGCACGTTCGTGACCCCCATGACGAACCTGACGCTCGCCGCCAACTTGCCGCTGCCTTACGCGCAGGATTGGGACCTGAACATCCAGCGGTCCATGGGCAACGACTTTCTTTTGGAGATTGGATACGTAGGCACCAAGGGCACGAAGCTGCCGCGCTTCGTCGAAGCCAATCCGACGCAGTTCATTCCCGGTGAATCTTTCGCAGACAACGTAGACCAGCGCCGGATTCATTCCGGTTGCGGGCTTGGCGATCCTGAGAGCAAATGCATCTACGCATCCACTGGCCTCATCACCGGCAACACAAACTCGTCGTATCACGCGCTGGAAGCGAGCGCGCACAAGCGCTTCAGCCACGGCGTGTCGTTCCTGGCTGCTTACACGTTCTCTAAGTCGATTGACTACGCTTCGTCGTTCAACATGACCGGATCGGCGGCGCGACCCGTTGCTGGCGAGAACGATCTCGTGCAGAACCCGTACGACCTGGCGGCGGAGCGCGGCCGCTCCCTTTTCGACGCCCGTCACCGCTTTGTGCTCAGCTATCAGTGGAGCCTGCCCTTCTGGCAAACACCCCACACCTGGTATCAGTACGCCCTCGGCAGCTGGCAAATCAATGGCATAGCCACGGCCATGTCGGGAACGCCGTTCACGGTGTTCGACTCCAACGACTATTCCTTGCAGGGAGGAGCGCCAGAAATCTCGGGCTTCCAATCCAACCGCCCGAACCTGGTGGGGAATCCGAATTCCGGCCCGAAGACACCAGCTGAATGGTTCAATAAGGCCGCGTTCGAACAAATCTCGGAGCCCGGAACCTTCGGGACTGCCGGCCGTAACATCGTGCAGGGACCCGGCTACGCTAACTGGGACTTCTCAGCACTGAAGAACTTCAAGGTGACGGAGTCGAAGCAATTCCAGTTCCGGGCGGAGTTCTTCAACGTGCTCAACCATACAAACTTCCGCCTGCCCGACGGCGACATCAGCTCGCCGAACTTCGGACACATTCAGGCAGCGCAGTCTCCGCGGTTGATCCAGCTGGCTCTTAAGTTTCTTTATTGAGAGACACCGGCTCTGGTCTTCGCAACGCGATGTAGGCGAGCACCAGGGCCGTCAGCCCCGCCGCACTGTCGAGGAGCACGTCACTGAAAGCCCCGGTGCGCGATGGGATAAAGCTCTGGTGCCACTCGTCCATCGCCGCGACGAAGGCCGTCCCCAGCCAGGCAAATACCGGCGCCAGCCTGACCCACGACCTACGGTCGACGAACGTCGCCCGAAAGCCACGCAGCAGTAGCAGCCCAAGCATGGCGTAGCCCAGCACGTGTCCGGCCTTTCGCATGTAGTGGTGCCAGTAGAGAAAATCGTAGAGATTGATCACGCCGAACAGGCGCGTCAGCAGAGCGTACAGAAGGCTGCCGGTATTTTGCGCCGACATGTAATCGGTGGACTCCAAGATGATCAGCCCGGTCCAGACGATGGCCGGCCACCAGGCGCGCAGAAGATTGGGACGGGCAGTGGGCAAAATCGGGCTCTTCCCTACTCCAGCGCGTAATTCGGAGCTTCCCGGGTGATAATGACGTCGTGCACGTGGCTTTCGCGTAAGCCCGCCGAACTGATGCGGACGAAGCGCGCTTTCTGTTGCAGGTCCGCAATCGCGGGGCAGCCGCAATAGCCCATCCCCGATTTCAGCCCGCCGATCATTTGCGTAACAATCATCGCCACCGAGCCGCGGTAGGGCACACGGCCTTCAATCCCTTCCGGAACCAACTTGGAGAGCCGGTTCGACTCCTCGCCGATTACCGGCATCGCGATCGAGGCATCTCCATCCGAGTTCTGGAAATAGCGCTCGCTCGAACCGGCCGCCATCGCGCCCAGCGATCCCATGCCCCGGTAAGACTTGAACGTGCGGCCTTGATAGAGAATGAGCTCGCCCGGGCTTTCGTCCGTCCCGGCGAACATGGAGCCGATCATCACGGCAGAAGCGCCGGCGGCCAGCGCCTTGGTGATATCGCCGGAATACTTGATCCCGCCGTCCGCAATCACGGGAACACCCGCGTCGCGCGTGGCCCGCGCCGCTTCCGCAATGGCCGTGATCTGGGGCACGCCCACGCCGGTCACAACCCGCGTCGTACAGATCGAACCAGGTCCAATGCCGACCTTGACTCCGTCGACACCGGCGCGCACCAGCTCGCAGGCGCCGTCAAACGTCGCGACATTGCCGGCAATCAGGTCCACTTCCGGCAGCTTCGACTTGACCTTCTTGATGGCCTCGACGACCAGCACCGAGTGCCCATGTGCGCTGTCAATGGCCAGCACATCCACCTTATCCTTCGCCAGTTCCTGCGCCCGCTCCAGGAAATCACCGGTCGCCCCGATCGCTGCCCCCACGCGCAGCCGCCCGTGGGAATCTTTGGCGGCGCCGGGATATTTTAGTTTTTTCTGGATGTCCTTCACTGTGATCAAGCCCTTCAGGTTGTACTTGTCATCCACTACCAGCAGCTTTTCTACACGGTGCTCGTGCAGGATCTCCTCGGCCTGTTCCAGCGTGGTCCCGACCGGCACGGTGATCAGGTTGTCCTTGGTCATCACCTTGCTGATGGGAATATCGAAGCGCGTCTCGAAGCGAAGATCGCGATTGGTCAAGATGCCGACCAGCTTGCCGTCCTTCTGCGTGATGGGTACGCCCGAGATCTTGTACTTCTTCATCACATCGAGCGCATCGGAAACCTTCGCGTCCGGCTGCATCGTCACCGGATCCACGATCATCCCGCTCTCCGAGCGCTTCACCTTGTCCACTTCGTTGGCCTGTTGCTCGATGGTCAGGTTGCGATGAATAATCCCAAGCCCTCCCTGCTGGGCCATGCCAATCGCCATATGCGATTCGGTGACCGTGTCCATGGCCGCGCTGATGATCGGAATATTCAGCCGGATGTTGCGCGAAAGCTGCGTCTGAGTGTTGGTTTGCGCCGGCACAACTTCGGAGCGCGCCGGCAGCAACAGTACGTCATCGAATGTGAGGGCTTCGGGAACCGGGAAGTGGATCATAAGATTTCTGGAAGATGAAGTTCTATTGTAGGGAGCGCAGGCGCATCAGGCAAATCTAGTAACGGAACAGAAGGAACCGGAACTATGAAGCGCAAGAGGCATGGCCATTTGTTTGGCTCCGGAGATATTCGAAAACGACTACGATCGATTGCCAAAGGCCTCGAAACAGAGTACATTCCGATTACTTCTGTGCTGCTGCGCCCTCGGAGGCTCTATGTTGCGCAACCTGCCACTCCGGTTCTTTCTGACGTTAGCCCTAACACTGAATTTGGCGGCCGGCCCGACGCTGCTGAGTGCCCAGGAAGCCCCGGCTGACGTTCCGACGCTCACGATTCGCGCGAACACACGCCTGGTTGTCGTCGACGTGGTGGTAACCGACAAGAAAGGTCAGCCCATCACGGGCCTGAAAGCAGAGGATTTCACGGTTGAGGAGAATGGAAAGAAGCAGAAGGTTTCCGTCTTTGTTCCGCCCGGCATAACCAACCGTACCGCCGCCGCTCCACCGCCGCCCGGCATCCTTTCGAACCTTCCTGAGAATTTGAGCCCCGCCGGGATTCCAACAGTACTGCTTCTGGACGCAGCCAATTCTGCGTTTAAAGACCAGGCGTACGCTCGTTCGCAGATGTTGAAATATGTGTTGGAACAGGGGCAGTCGGGCCGCTCCATGGCTGTCCTCACTCTAACGGACCAGGTGCGTGTGCTCCAACAATTTACGAGCGATCCGCAAGTACTCGTCACGGCTATCAAGAACCTGAAACCTCAGGAACAGATACTGCAGCCAGGGGCGCCGGTCCCGGAATCGCATGGCATAGCAGATGGGCTGGGACGCGCGGGTGGGGGAGGCGCTGTGAATGCGTCGGTTGTGTCGGCCATGGCGGCCGCCCAAGCCTTCACAGATATCCAGGTCGGGTACAACCTGGAGCGTCGCACCATGATTACAATTGAGGCGATGAAGGCGCTGTCGCGGATGCTGGGGGGCCTGCCCGGGCGCAAGAACGTTGTGTGGCTGACTGCCAATCTCCCGTTCGACCTGATCCCAGAAGACCGCACCGTCACCGACGCGGAACTGCTGGCGGACCTTCCCGGCCAGGGCCGCCAGAGATCGGTAAACGTCAATGCCGCTGGTTCGCAGGCCGCCGAGCAACGCACCCTGCATGCACAAGAAATCCGTGAGTCGGAAGCGCAGCTAGCGAGCGCCAATATCGCGATTTACCCGGTAGATCTCCACGGCTTGGTCAGCGGGATGGAGACCTCGGCGGCGAGCGGAGGCTCCGTATTCACCGATACCGCTATCAGCGACCGTGCCATCTCTGGGCTCTCTAGCCTTCAAGCCAGCCAGGGGACGATGAGGGAAGTGGCGGCGCAGACTGGCGGAAAAGCATACGTCAATCAAAACGAAATCAAGGATGGCATTGCGCTGGCGGCATCGGACGAAAAGGCATCCTACTCCCTCGGCTACTATCCGGAGAATAAGAAGTGGGATGGAAAACTTCGCAGTATCAAGGTCAAGGTTGCCCAGGGCGACACACAGCTCCGTTACCGCAAAGGATACTTTGCCATTGAGCCCGGTCCGACCAAGGACCGCAACTTTGAGCAGGACGTCGCCGCCGCCCTGCAGGTGAACGCGCCCGCCACTCAGATCTCATTCCGGGCACAGGCCAAGCCCACCGATCCAGGAAAAGTCAAAGTAGTATTCCTGGTAGATGCCCGCACACTGACAGCCGAGGATTCCGGTGGCAGCAAGAAGATGAACGTGGCGTTTTATGCCAGCGTTTTCGGATCGAACGGCAAGAATCTGACGACTCGCACCGTTAAGGTCGACCGCACTTTTGACGCCGCCACATACCAGCAGATCCTCGATCACGGAATGATGGTACCGATTGACCTGGAGATCCCCTCTGGTGGATCCGAACTCCGCCTGGCGGTGCTCGACAACAAAACAGGCCTGATCGGCACGGTGAACGGGCCACTCGGCCAGTAATTCCGTTTCCGGCACACAAGCAAGAAGGGCGTCCGTTTTCGGACGCCCTCGTTTTCAGGATTTCCGAAGGCCAAGAAACTACTCTTTCTTTTCTCCGCCGTCAGCCGGTTCAGCAGGCGCGCCACTCTGGGCTTCTGCTTCTTCCATCGCCTTGCGGGTCTCTTCGGCACGCTTGGCGCGGATCTCAGCGCGCTTCTGGCGCTTCTCATCCAGCACTTGTTCGCTGCCCAGCAGCTCGATGAACGCCTTCTCGGCGCCGTCGCCTTTTCGCCAAGCGGTACGGACAATTCGCAAATAACCGCCCTGGCGATCGCCAAACCGCGGCGCTACCGTGTCAAAAAGTTTGCGGACGGCCTCGTCGGTCATCAGGTAAGCCGCCGCCTGCCGCCGCGCGGCCAGATCGCCCTGCTTGCCCAGCGTAATCATCTTCTCGACCAGAGGGCGCACCGCCTTCGCCTTGATCGCCGTCGTCTCGATCCGTTCTTCCATGATCAGCGACGTGACCATATTCCGGAACAGCGACCGCCGGTGTGACGTGTTTCGTCCGAGTTTGTATCCCGCAACTTTGTGACGCATGAAAACCTCAGTGGCCAGTGGTCGGTGGTTAGTGGTTAGTGGTTAGTGGACTCCGGATCAGGGTTGCTGACCACTGGCCATTAGCCACTGAGCACTGTCTTACAGATCGTTATCCCCGTACGCTGACGCCGGCAGCACCTGGTTCGACGTCGGTCCGGGCACGGCGTTCCCGTGCTCGTCGATCTTCATGCCCAGGCTCAGCCCCATCGAGGACAGGATCTCTTTAATCTCGTTCAGCGACTTGCGCCCGAAGTTCTTCGTCTTCAGCATCTCGGCTTCGGTCTTCTGCACCAGCTCACCAATCGTCTGAATGTTTGCGTTCTTCAAGCAGTTGTAGCTGCGCACCGAGAGTTCCAGTTCCTCGACCGAGCGGTTCAGGTTTTCGTTCTTGATCTCCGGCTTGCGCTCTTCGCTCGACGACGCGGTCTCGATCTCTTCCTCGAAGTTGATGAAGATGTTCATGTGATCCTTCAGCAGCTTCGCGGCCAATCCGATCGCATCACCCGGCGTGATCGAACCGTTCGTCCAGACTTCGAGGGTCAGCTTGTCGTAGTCGGTGATCTGACCGAGACGCGCTGCTTCGACGGTGTAGTTGCACTTCCGTACCGGCGAGTGAACGGAATCGATCGGAATGAACCCGATCCCCAGATCGTCCTCGAAATTCTTATCGGCGGAAACGTAGCCGCGGCCGCGCTTCAAGCGCATTTCCATGTCGAGCTTGCCGCCTTCGCTTACAGTCGAGATGTAGATTTCCTTGTCCAGGACTTCCACATCGCCGTCGGCCTCGATCATGCCGCTCGTGACAACGCCCGGCTGATCAGCTCGCAGGTAAATCGCCTTCGGACCCTCGCCCGCCAGCTTAAACGGAATTTGTTTCAGGTTCAGGATGATGTCGGTCGCGTCCTCGACCACCCCGGGAATGGATTGGAACTCGTGTAGCACGCCTTCGATCTTCACGGCGGTGACAGCTGCCCCTTCAATGGAGCTCAGCAGCACGCGCCGCAGAGCGTTCCCAATGGTCGTGCCGAAACCGCGCTCAAACGGCTGCGCCCAGAACATTCCGTACTTGTCAGTCAGACCGCTGGCATCGCTCGCCAGCCGCTTCGGTTTTTGAAAACCTTTCCACAACATTGTGTTTCTCCTCTCGGCCATATGGCTCCACAACGGCTCTCCGAACCGGCCCAGGTTCGGATCAAGCGCCGCCGCGGGCTGATCTGGCTCGAAATGGGCCAAAAAATCAGTCGTTGGTCACTCGTCGACTACTTGCTGTACAACTCCACAATCAGCTGCTCATTCACCGGCAACTGGATGTCTTCGCGCTTGGGCAGGGCAAGCACGCGGCCCTTATAGCCGTCACGATCCACTTCCAGCCACACCGGCGAGGGTTGATGGCTGGCAAAATCCTTCGCGATTTCGAGAATCGGGATCTTGCGGCTGCTCTCGCGGATCGCGATTTCTTCCCCCACGCTGACCTGGTACGATGGGATATTGACCTTCCGGCCATCCACTTGGACGTGCCCGTGGCGCACCAACTGGCGTGCCTGGCGGCGGGAAATACCGAAGCCCAGCCGATAAACCACGTTGTCCAGTCTGCGCTCGAGCTGCTCCAGCAGCTTCGCGCCCGTCACACCCTTGGACTTGGCGGCAGTCTCGAAATAATTTCGGAACTGCCCTTCCTGGGTGAAGTAAATGCGCTTGGCCTTTTGTTTTTCGCGCAACTGCAGGCCGTAGCCCACAACTTTGGTTTTCTTGTCCTTCCCGTGCTGGCCGGGAGCGTAGTTGCGCTTTTCAATGGGACATTTGTCGCTGAAGCACTTTGTGCCCTTCAGGAAGAGCTTAATCCCTTCCCGTCGGCATAGACGACACACTGCATCGCTATAACGTGCCAAGTTGTTCTCCTTCTTTAGATGACCGGTTTACAGGTTTGGCTTCACCCTTCGTCCCGGACGAAATAGTTCTCAGTTTTCAGTTCCCAGTTCTCAGAAAAACCCCACTTCCGCAGTTCCCTGGCTTTCACTGAGAACCGAGAACTGGGAACTGAGAACTGCTTTTAGACCCTGCGCCGTTTCGGCGGCCGGCACCCATTATGAGGAATCGGCGTCGCATCCTTGATCGAACGCACTTCGATCCCCGCCGCCGCCAGCGCGCGCACCGCCGACTCGCGTCCCGATCCCGGGCCGCTCACGCGCACATCCACGCTGCGCACACCGTGATCGCGCGCCAGGTTGGCGGCGTTCATCGCGGCCTGCTGCGCCGCGAACGGAGTGCCCTTACGCGATCCGCGGAAGCCTAGCGACCCGGAACTCTTCCACGCCAGCACGTTGCCGCTCGTGTCCGAGATGGTCACGATGGTGTTGTTGAAAGAGGCCTGGACGTGCACCAGCCCATGCGGGACGTGCTTCCGCTCTTTCTTCTTGAACTGCTTCTTCTTGCCTTTTTTCTCCGGCGCCGCTGCGCCCGGTGCTGCTGCTGCTGCCGCTGCCGCTGGTTTTGCCATATTCTAGGTCTCACTTCAACAGGGCCTTCAATCGCAGGCGGCCCCGGTTTTCCTGAGGCCTGAGGCCTGACACCTGAGACCTGACACCTGGTTTTAGGTTTTCGCTGTCGCCTTCTTCTTCTGCGCGACCGTTCCCTTGCGCGGTCCCTTCCGGGTGCGAGCGTTGGTATGCGTGCGCTGCCCGCGGACCGGCAGATTACGGCGATGCCGGAACCCGCGGTACGAACCGATTTCGATAAGCCGCTTGATGTTCATCGAAACGTCTTTGCGCAGATCGCCTTCCACCGAGCCTTCGGCCTCGATGACTTGGCGGATGCGGTTGACCTCGTCTTCGGCCAGGTCCTGCACCTTCTTCATCGGGTCCACTTTCGCTTCGTCCAGAATGCGCGCCGAACGCGAGTTCCCGATGCCGTAGATATAAGTGAGCCCGATATTCACGCGCTTGTTGCGCGGAAGATCGACGCCGGCAATACGAGCCATATTCCCTCTTTATCCTTATCCTTGACGCTGCTTGTGCTTGGAGTTCTCGCAGATCACCCGCACCACACCCTTGCGGTGGATGATCTTGCACTTATCGCAAATCTTCTTGACCGACGCTCTTACTTTCATAAACCTGTTCTTCGCCTTCTCATGTGGGACCGGGTCTCTGACCCGGTCGCCGAGCGAAGCTCGGCTCTCTATTTGTAGCGATACACAATCCGCCCGCGATTCAGGTCGTACGGCGAAAGCTCGACCGCGACTTTGTCCCCCGGTAAGATGCGGATGAAGTTCTTCCTCATCTTGCCGGAAACATGCGCCAGCACCTGGTGTTTGTTCTCCAACTCCACCCGAAACATGGCATTGGGCAGCGGCTCAATCACCACCGCCATCACTTCAATCGCGTCCTCTTTACTCATCACCCTCCTGAAATCAGTTCTTACTGCGTCAAAATCACCGGCCCCTGTTTCGTAACCGCTACGCAGTGCTCAAAATGCGCGCTGTAGCTGCCATCGAGCGTCACGGCCGTCCACTTGTCGCCCAAGACCTTGGCTTCAGGACGCCCCGAATTCACCATCGGCTCAATCGCCAGCACCATGCCTTCGGTCAGCTCGACGCCCTGACCCTTCTTACCAAAATTCGGGATCTGCGGCGCTTCATGCAGCTTTGTCCCGATTCCGTGGCCTACAAACTCCCGCACCACACTGAAACCGTTGGCCTCTACATGCTTCTGGATCGCCGAGCCCACATGCCCAATCGTGTTGCCGATCCGTGCCTGCTCAATTCCCTTGTAGAGCGAAGCTTCCGTGACCTCGAGCAGTTTCTTTAGTTCCGGGGTGACGGTCTCGCCCACCGGCACGGTGATCGCCGCGTCCCCATAGTAGCCATCGAGCACCACTCCGCAATCGATGGAGACGATTTCCCCGGCCTTCAACACCCGCTTTTCCGACGGGATTCCGTGCACGATCTCCTCGTTCACCGAAGTGCACAACACACAGGGATAGCCGTAATATCCCTTGAACGCCGGCGTCGCTCCCAGGTCCGCGATCAGCTTCTCCGCAGCCTTCTCCAGGTCCATCGTCGTCGCGCCCGGTGCCACCAGCGCTTTCACGTGGTTTAGAACCTGGCGGACAAGTTGTCCGCTGCGCCGCATCTTCTCGATCTCCTCGGGCGACTTGCGGACGATCCTGTCTTCTCCGAAACTCATCATTCTTGCTTCGCCAACCCACTCCCGGCCTGTGCCACCGCATGGCTGTCAATTATGCCCAGAATTTCGGCCGCGACCTCGTCTATCGTGCGATCCGCGTTCAGCGGAATCAGCCGCCCCCTCGCCTGGTAATAATCGGCTACCGGTTTGGTCTGCGTCTCATAGGCCTCCAAGCGCGGCCGGATGACCTCTTCGCGGTCATCATTCCTCTGTACCAGCTTGGAACCGTCCAGATCACACAACTCGTCGACGCGAGGCGGTTGAAAGTGGAGGTTATAGATTCGCCCACAGGTGGGACAGGAACGTCGCCCGGTAAGCCGTAGCAACAATTGAGTATAGTCCACGTCCAGCCGGATCACAACCGGCGTGCATCTCTCCGACTTTTCAAAGAACTCTCGTTCCAGGAAGGCATCCAGCCATCCCGCCTGACCGGCCGTTCGCGGAAAGCCGTCCAGAACGTACCCTCTCGCACAGTCCGGCTGCTTCAGCCGGTCCGCCACCATGCCGTACAGCAACTCGTCCGGGACCAACTCGCCCCGAGCCATGATGGCCTTGGCCTGCGAGCCCAACTCGGTCCCGAGCCGCACGTGCTCCCGCAGGATATCGCCCGTCGAAATCTGCGGGACGCCGTAATGTTCTGCAATCTTCTTGGCCTGGGTTCCCTTACCGGCCCCGGGAGGCCCCAGCAGAATCACCGGCCCGATCTTGCGTGCGGTTTCGTTGGCCATCGAAATGGCCCCTCTACTCGTATTTCCTCACGCGGAAAAACCGCACTCCCGCGCCCACAATTCTTTTGCAACCGGCCAAACTCACCAGATCCGGCGTCCCCGAATGCGGCCGCTGCGCGGCGTAAAGCCGTCATAGTGCCGCATAATCAGTTGCGCCTCGATCTGGGTCACCGTATCCATGGCCACGCCCACCACGATCAGCAGCGAGGTCCCGCCAAAATAAAAGTTCACGCCCAGACCGCTGGTTACCCATCCCGGCAGCGACTCGAAGAACCGGCCCACGAGCGGAAGGTGGTTCAGCTTGATGCCGGCAATCATCCACTCCGGAATCAGCGAGATCACGATCAGGTACATCGCCCCCACCAGCGTAATCCGGGTCAGTACGTCGTTGACGAAATCCGCCGTCCGTTTGCCGGGGCGAATGCCGGGAATGAAGCCGCCCCACTTGCGCATGTTGTCGGCGACCTCGTTCGGGTTGAACACGATCGAGATATAGAAGTAAGCGAAAAACACAATGCCCAGGGCATAAAGCGACGTGTAAAGCGGCTCGCCCCAGCGGAGCCAATCCAGAATCGGCCCAATCACTTTGTTGTTGTGGAACGGCGTGCCCAGCATCTGGGGCAAGGCCAGGATCGATGACGCAAAAATGACCGGCATGACGCCCCCGGCGTTAACTCGGAGCGGCAAGTGGGTGGACTGCCCACCCATGACTTTCCGCCCGACCACCCGCTTGGCGTACTGCACCGGAATCCGCCGCTCGCTGCGCTCCACATATACGATGAACGCGACCACTGCGATCATCAGGATCACCAGCATCACAATCGCAGGGAACGTGAACGCTCCCCAGGCATCGTTCTTCGCTTTCTCGTAGAGATCGGCGATGCCGCGCGGCAAACCGGTCACGATGCCTGCAAAAATCAGCAACGACATCCCGTTGCCCACGCCGCGCTCGGTAATCTGCTCGCCCAGCCACATGATGAACGCCGAGCCCGTGGTCAGCGTCATCATGGTCATGAGGCGGAATCTCCATCCGGGAGTGGTAACGAAATCCCCCGCCTTCTCCAGGCTGATCGCAATCCCGAACGACTGCACGGCGCTCAGCAGGACAGTGAGATAACGCGTCCACTGCGTGATCTTCTTCCGGCCCATTTCGCCTTCCTTCTGCAGCTTGGCCAGGGGCTCATACACCACCGTCAGCAACTGCAGAATGATCGACGCCGTAATGTACGGCATAATGCCGAGAGCGAAAATCGTCAGCCGCCGCAGATTGCCGCCGCTGAACAGGTCCACGAAACCGAGCACCGTGCCCCGGTTCTGCTCGAAGAACTGCGCCAGCCGTTCCCCGTTGATTCCGGGAGTAGGAATGTGCCCGCCCAGGCGGTATACCGCCAGGATGCCAAGCGTGAACAGCACGCGCTTGCGAAGGTCGGGAACCCGGAAGATGTTCGCCAGCTTTTCCAGCATTACTGCAAGACCTCAAACTTGCCGCCCGCCTTGGTGATCTTCTCCTGCGCGGACTTCGAAAACTTGTGCGCCTTCACCGTCAGCGCGCGCTTCAGTTCGCCGTTGCCCAGGATCTTGACGGGCTTCTTGCCATGCACCACGCCCGCTTTCTTGAGCACTTCCGGCGTGATCTCAGTCTCGCCCACCGCTTCCAGGCGGTCGAGGTTTACGACCGCATATTCCTCGCGGAAAATGTTCGTGAACCCGCGCTTCGGCAGACGTCGGTGCAACGGCATCTGGCCGCCTTCAAAACCGCGCAACAGACGCGATCCCGAACGCGACCGTTGGCCCTTATGTCCGCGCGTAGAAGTCTTGCCCATGCCGGATCCCATACCGCGTCCGACCCGCTTGCGCTTTTCCGTTCCCTTGTGGGGAGCTCGTATTGTCGAAAGATTCATGATGAGTTCCGAGGTGCTAGGTGTCAGGTCTCAGGTGTCAGGTCTCAGGAAAAACCGTATCGACGCTCTTCCTGAGACCTGACACCTGAGACCTGGTTCCTGTTACTTTACAATCTCTACCAAATGCGGCACCTTCTTCACCATGCCGCGGATCGCCGCCGTATCCGGCCGTTCAATCACCTGGTTCAGCCGGGTAAAGCCCAGCCCCTTGACCACTCTCTTGTGCTTCACCGGCGAGCAAATCGCCGATCGCACCCACTTCAGGTGGATCTTGCCGCTGCTCGCCGCCTTGGATGTTTTCCCAACCATGTCAAATCCTCGTCGTTGGTCGTTGTCGCTGGTTGTTCGGAAACCACTCGCGACTCGCGCGCGCTACTCGCGACCAGCTACAGTTCTTGCGCCGTCTTGCCGCGCAACGCCGCCACGTCTTCCCTGTTCTTGAGCTTCTTCAGCGCGTCAAAAGTCGCCTTGATCACGTTATGCGGATTGGTCGTGCCAATCGACTTCGTCAGCACATTCTGAATTCCCGCCGACGTCATCACCGCCCGCACCGCGCCGCCGGCGATCACTCCCGTGCCTTCCGGCGCCGGCTTCAGCAGTACCCTGCCTGACCCGTAGCGTCCCAGCACAATGTGCGGAACGGTCGTCTGCGTCAGGTTGATCTTGACCAGGTTCTTCTTCGCCGCCTCAATGCCCTTGCGGATCGCCTGCGGCACTTCCTTCGCTTTACCGGAACCATAGCCGACCACCGCCGCCGACGGATCGCCCACCACCACCAGCGCGGCGAACGAAAGGTTCTTGCCGCCCTTGACCACTTTCGTCACGCGGTTGATCGAAACGACCTGGTCTTTCAGCTGAAACGCAGCCGCATCAAGTTTCTTGATAACTGTTGGCATGAAATCTCGTTTCCTGATTTCTAAAACTTGAGTCCCGCTTCTCGCGCCGCATCCGCCAGCGCCTTGACGCGGCCGTGATAAAGGTAGCCGCCGCGGTCGAACACCACCTGCGTGATTCCCTTTTGCTTGGCCCGCTCCGCAATCGCTTTCCCGACGTTTTTCGCGGAGGCTACGTTGCCGCCGGTCGTGCGATCACTCTTCTTGCCCTCAGCCGTTGACGCTGCCGCAATCGTCACGCCTTTCAGGTCGTCAACCACCTGGGCGTAGATGTGGTTCAGCGACCGGTAGACATTCAAACGCGGACGCTCGGGCGTGCCAATCACCTTCTTGCGAATGCGATCATGAATCCGCTGCCGCGTAACGTTCTTTGAAGTTTGTGCCAGCATTTGATGTAGCCCTCAGCGATCAGCCGTCAGCTAAAACCAAATCAGCTTGCCTACTTCATGGAAGTAGCTGATGGCTGACGGCTGACAGCTATTTCGCTCCCGTCTTTCCAACCTTCTTTTTCAAGCGCTCGCCCGCATACCGCACGCCCTTGTTCTTGTACGGGTCCGGCGGACGCAATCCGCGCATCTCGGCCGCCACCTGCCCGACTTTCTGCCGGTCAATTCCGGTCAGCGTCAGACGGGTCTGCTTGGGATCGACCGCGCAATCCACTCCCGTCGGCAGCGGATACTCGATCGGGTGCGAATACCCGAGGCTAAACACCACGATCCCCTTGCCCTTCAGTTCCGCGCGATAGCCAATGCCGACGATCTCCAGTTCGCGAGTCCAGCCCTTGGTCACGCCCTCGACGGCATTGTTAACCAGCGCGCGCGCCAGCCCGTGAATCGCGGCCTGCGAATCGCTCTCGCGCAGCGCGACCAAGTTGCCGTCCTTCTGCTCCATCTTGATGCCGGACGGCAGCGCCGTATCCAGTTTGCCCTTCGGCCCCTGGACCATCACCGTGTTGCCGTCAATCTTGACCGTCACGCCCTTCGGGATCGCAATCGGCTTTTTTCCAATTCGTGACATAAGTTCAGCTCTTAGCTGTTAGCTCTTCCGCTCTAGCTAATGGCTAAAGGCTAAGAGCTAATAGCTGGTTCTCTACCAGATTTCGCACAACAATTCGCCGCCCAGACCTTGCTTGCGCGCCTGGCGTCCCGTCATCACGCCTTTCGGCGTGGTCAGGATGTTGATCCCCAGCCCGCCTAGCACACGCGGGATCTCGGTGCGCCGCACATAGACCCGGCAGCCCGGACGCGACACACGCGCCAGGTTCGAGATAACGGCCTCATTGTTGTTGCCATACTTCAGATACACCCGCAGGACCTTATGGCCCTCTTCTTCCGCGGGCTTGAAGTTGGCAATGTAGCCCTCTTCCTTCAAAATGCGGGCAATCTCCGTCTTCAGCTTGGAAGCCGGAATATCCACTTTCTGGTGCCGGGCGCGGATCGCGTTGCGGATGCGCGCCAGCATGTCTGCGACCGGATCGGTCAACCTCATCTTCTGCTTCTCCTCGAGCCACCCGTTCGCTCCGCGTCCAGCGGAGAACCCGCGGCAGCTTGCTTCCGAACCGTCTCATCGCAGGTCCGGTTGGATCTTTCGTCGTTCGCTCTTCGCATTTCGCTGTTCGCGAACGACGAACAGCGAACGACGTTTTACCAGGACGACTTCGAAACCCCAGGGATCTCGCCCCGCAGCGCCAACTGCCGGAAACACAGACGGCACAGGCCGAACTTCCGGAGGTAAGCCCGCGGACGTCCGCAGATCTTGCAGCGGTTATGCTTGCGCGTCGAAAACTTCGGCTTCTTTACGTTTTGCGGCTTCGTCTTGCTCTCCACGCCGTCCTTCACTCGCTTTGCTGTAGTTGCCAACTTAGCTCCTCTGCTGCCTAGCTTGTGTGGGGACGGGTCTCTGACCCGTCCCGCCGGGTCGAAGACCCGCCGCTACACTTACGCCCGGAACGGCATCCCCAGATGTTTCAGCAACGCCCGCCCCTGATCGTCGCTTCGCGCGGTGGTCACAATCGTGACGTTCATTCCCTTCAGCTTGTCCACTTTCGCGTAATCAATCTCCGGAAAAATCAACTGATCGTGCAGCCCGAGCGTGTAGTTCCCGCGCCCGTCAAACGACTTGGTCGAAACTCCGCGGAAGTCGCGCACGCGCGGCAGCACGATGCTCACCAACCGGTCGAAGAACTCGTACATCCGATCGCCGCGCAGCGTGACCATGGCGCCGATGGGCATGCCTTCGCGCACTTTGAAGGCCGCAATCGACTTTTTCGCACGCGTGATCACCGGCTTCTGCCCGGTAATCTGTCCGAGCTCATTGGCCGCCGGATCAAGGACTTTCGCGTTTTGCGTCGCCTCGCCCACGCCCATGTTGACCACAATCTTGTTCAGCCGCGGCACCGCCGCCGGGTTCTTGAGATCGAGCTCTTTCATCAACGTCCCGGCCAGTTCTTTTTCAAACCTCACTCGCAGCCGCGGA
Organism: Terriglobales bacterium; assembly: GCA_049273945.1. Lineage (GTDB taxonomy): Bacteria > Acidobacteriota > Terriglobia > Terriglobales > Acidobacteriaceae > Acidiflorens. The sequence continues at coordinate 39,257 of JBASRS010000028.1, forward strand.
CGTTCCTTCGCCGAATGCCGCGGCGCTTCCGGCCCCGCCTTCGGCTCTTCCGCCTGCGCACCCTTCCCGGGCTTGCCTTTTTTCTGTTCTTCTTTCGCCATCGTCGTTGCTACCTTCTCTCTCACGGTTTCGGAGTGGTTACCGGTTCGTGAGCATTTGCAATTTGTAATTCACAATTTGTAATTGAAAACCCTCGCGGCTGCGTTCAATTACCAGTTACAAATTACCTATCACCAATCTCTACTTCTCCAGCGTCGTCCCGCACTTCTTGCAGATCCGCACCTTGCGGTCGCCGCGCGTTTCGTGGCCCACCCGGACCGGACCGCAGGCCGCGCACACCAGGGCCACGTTCGAGAGCGAAATCCGGCGCTCCTGCTCGGCAATGCCGCCCTTGATGTTGCGCTGCGGATTCGGCCGCACGTGCTTCTTCACCGTCATCACGTGCTCGACCAGCACCTTGCCGTCGTCGGGAAACACGCGCAGCACGCGCCCTTCCTTGCCCGCATCCCGCCCAGTCATGACTTTGACAGTGTCGTTCCGGCGAATATCCACTCGCTTATGTACCGTTGTAGTAGCAGTTCCCATCTCTAAATTCCTTCTCCACCAGGCCCCCGCTTTTCCTGAGACCTGAAACCTGAGACCTAAAGCACTTCCGGCGCCAGCGACACAATCTTCAAGAACTTCTTCTCGCGCAGCTCGCGCGCCACCGGACCGAACACGCGCGTACCCACCGGCTCGCCCGCATCGTTGATCAACACCGCCGCATTCGAATCGAAGCGGATATAGGTTCCGTCTCGCCGGCGGTATTCCTTGCGCGTCCGCACGATCACGGCCTTCACCACTTTGCCCTTCTGCACCTGCCCGTCGGGCGCGGCTTCTTTCACGCTGGCGGTGATCACGTCGCCCAATCCGGCCCGCAGTCCGGTCGCGCCCCCCAGCGGCAGGATCATCTGCAGCTTGCGGGCGCCCGAATTATCGGCGACCTCGAGCATGGATCTCATCATTACGGCCATGTTCGTTTCCCCCTTCGCCCTCTACCGGCCGGTGGCCGCGTCGACGTCGACGGCAATCTCCGGCACCAGCGCCGTCTTCCGCACGATGTCTTTCAACTGCCACCGCTTCAGGCGCGACAGCGGACGCGACTCCTCAATCCGCACGGTATCGCCGACGTGAGCTACATTCTTCTCGTCGTGCGCGTAAAACTTCTTGCGGATCGAAATCACCCGCCCGTAAAGCGGATGCGCTTTCTTGCGCGTCACTTCGACCACGATCGTCTTCTGCATTTTGTTCGAGACGACCGTCCCGATCAGTTCTTTGCGACCGCTACGCTTTTCCGTCTGGCCTGTGGTTTCCGCCATTACTTTGTCTCCGTCTTGCGGGCGCCTAGTTCCTGCTCGCGCAGAATGGTCTTCACGCGCGCAATGTCTCTGCGCAGCCCGCGGATCTTCTTCAGGCTCTCCGTTTGTCCCATGTTCATCTGGAACTTCAGCTTGAACAGCTGATCGGCCAAATCCCGCTCCTGATGCTTGAGCTCAGCGTCCGTCAAATTGCGGATCTTTTCTGCCTTCATAAATTCAGGTCTCAGGTGTCAGGTATCAGGTGTCAGGTCTCAGGAAAAGCTCTCAATCGATCGCTTTTCACCTCTGCAATCCGACCTCCGTCGCTCTACAGCACTTCCCGCTTCACAAACGCCGTCCGCAGCGGCAGCTTATGCGACGCCAGCCGCATCGCTTCCTGCGCGTCAACGATGGTCACGCCTTCCATCTCAAACAAAATCTTCCCCGGCCGCACCACCGCCACCCAATGATCGGGCGCGCCTTTGCCCTTGCCCATACGGGTTTCAGCCGGCTTCTTGGTCACAGGCTTATCCGGAAACAGCCGGATCCAGATCTTCCCGCCACGCTTGACGAAACGGGTCATCGCCACCCGGCTTGCTTCAATCTGCCGGTCCGTAATCCAGCCCGGCTCCAGCACCTTCAGCCCATACTGGCCGAACGCAAGTTCCGAGCCGCGCCACGCCTTCCCGGTCATGCGCCCGCGCTGCTGCTTGCGGTACTTCACTTTCTTCGGCATCAACATAAAATCAGCTCTTAGCTCTTGGCTTTTAGCTTTTAGCTTTTAGCTTTTAGCTTTTAGCTTTTAGCTCTTAGCTTTAGCTCTTAGCACCAATTAGGCGCTGGCGAGCCTTGCTTTTCACTTCTGCAATCTGCCTTCTTACTTCTGCAATCTGGGCTTGGGTACCGATTTCAGAACGCTCCCGTCGTCTCCCGTGCCGGTGTCGCCTCGCGCTTTTTTGGCAGAATCTCGCCCTTATAGATCCAGCACTTCACGCCGATCACGCCGTACGTCGTGCGCGCTTCGGTGAAGCCGTACTCGATGTCGGCGCGCAGCGTATGCAGCGGCAACCGTCCCTGCAGATACCATTCCGAGCGCGCGATTTCGTTGCCATTCAACCGCCCGCTCACCCGCACCTTGATCCCTTTGCAACCGAAACGCAGCGCCGAATCCACCGACTTGCGCATCGCCCGCCGGAAGCCCACGCGCTTTTCCAGTTGCAGCGCGATCGATTCCGACACCAGCTGCGCATCGAGTTCCGGCTTGTGCACTTCCAGAATGTCGATGAACACCTCGCGGCCACTCATGCGCTTCTGCACTTCCGCCTTGAGCTTGTCGATTTCGGCGCCTTTGCGACCAATGATGATGCCCGGACGCGCGGTCTTGATCATGATCCGCAGCTTGTTGCCCGGACGCTCGATTTCAATCGAGCTGACGCCCGCCGACTTGAGCTTCTCCTTCAGTTCGGCCTTGAGCTTGACGTCTTCCAGCAACTGCTTGTCATAGTCGCGCTCGGCAAACCAGCGCGACTTCCACGGCTTCGTGTATCCCAGCCGGAATCCGTAAGGATGTACTTTTTGACCCATCGTTGCTCCTGTTCCGCCTGTGTAGTGCCGGGTCTCTGACCCGGCAGCGGGGCGCAGCCCCGCCTCCACAAAACCTATTTCTTCGCTGCCGCCTTCTTGCCGACAACCTTCTTCTTAGCCGGGGCTTTCACCTTGCTCTTAGCTCCCGCTCTCTTTGCCGGAGCCGCCGCCTTCGCGCCCGCCGTTTCTGCGCCAACCACGGTCGCGACGGAAGCGCCATTCTTGTTCCGCTCGGCCAGCACGATCTCCAAATGCGCGATTCGCCGCACGTAGCGGTACGCGCGCCCCATCGGCGCCGGACGGATGCGCTTCATGCGGGGCCCGTCATTGGCGATCGCGTGCTTCACATACAGATTGTCGAGATCGACGTCCAGTCCCTTCTCCGTGCTCAGGAAGTTGGCATTGTCAATCGCCGACTGCAGCAGCTTGCTGACCGTCTCCGCCACCCGCTTCTTGGTAAACAACAGCGTGTTGCGCGCTTCTTCCACGCGTCGGCCCTTGATCAGGTCCAGCACCAGCCGCGCCTTCTGCGGCGAGACGCGCATAAACCGTGCTTCCGCTCGAAATTCCATCGTTGTTGCGTCTCCTCGCCTACGCCTTCGGCGGCGCTGGCGCCGCCGGCGCTGCCGGAACAATCGCTCCCGGACCGCCCGGTATACCCGCCGGCTTCGCCGCCACTTCCGTCGCTGCCCTCATCGAGTGCCCTTTAAACTGGCGGGTGAAGCTGAATTCACCCAGCTTGTGTCCCACCATGTTCTCGGTCACATACACCGGGATAAACTTCTTCCCGTTGTGCACCGCGATGGTATGTCCCACCATCTCCGGGATGATCGTTGAACGCCGCGACCAGGTGCGCAGCACTTTTTTCTCGTTGCGCGCGTTCATGGCTTCAATTCTCGTCGCCAGGTGTGTATCCACAAACGGCCCTTTTTTTGTCGAACGTGCCATAAATTCTCTTTCTGTAGAGACGCGGCTTGCCGCGTCTCTGTTGGCGCTATCCGTGCTGTTAGCGCTGGCGAGACGGGGCAAGCCCCGTCTCTACAACTAACTTTTCTTTCTCCGGCTCACAATGAACGCATCCGTCCGCTTGTTGTTGCGCGTCTTATACCCACGCGTCGGCTGGCCCCAAGGCGTTACTGGGTGCCGTCCGCCCGAAGTTTTGCCTTCGCCACCGCCGTGCGGATGGTCCACCGGATTCATGGAAACGCCGCGGTTATGCGGACGCTTTCCCACCCAGCGCGTGCGGCCCGCCTTGCCCCACGTGACGTTCTCGTGATCCACATTGCCGACCTGTCCGATAGTCGCCAGGCAGTCCTGCAACACCTTCCGGGTCTCGCCCGAAGGCAACTTCACCAGTGCGTAGTCGCCTTCTTTCGCGACCAGCTGCGCCGAACCGCCCGCCGAGCGCACCATCTGCGCGCCCTTCCCGGGACGAAGCTCCACGTTGTGGATGGTTGTGCCAGGCGGAATATTCCGCAGCGGCAGCGCGTTTCCAACCAAGATGTCAGCGTCGGGGCCGCTCACAATCTTCTGTCCAACCTTCAGCCCGTCCGGCTGCACGATGTAGCGCTTCTCGCCGTCCGCATAGCTCAGCAAGGCAATGCGCGCCGACCGGTTCGGATCGTATTCAATCGTTACCACCGTCGCCGGAATCCCTTGCTTGTCGCGCTTGAAGTCAATGGCGCGCAGCTTGCGCTTGTTCCCGCCGCCCCGGAACCGCATAGTGGTATCGCCGGAGTTCCGCCGTCCACCCGTCCGCAATTTGCCCTCGACCAGCGGCTTGTGCGGCTTCTTCGACGTAATGTCGTCGGTCGTCACGCTGGTGCGGTAGCGCAAAGTCTGCGTTGTCGGTCTGTAAGTTTTGATGGCCATGTTAGCTCTCAGCTTTCAGCTTTCAGCTCTCAGATCCCTTGAGCCACCGGTCTTACTGATGGCTGACGGCTGATCGCTGACGGCTGTTACAGATTCTGTGCGTACTCCGGCATCTTCTCGCCGCTCTTCAACCGAACGTACGCCTTCTTCCAATCCGGACGATAGCCGGCAAACTTCCCTCTCCGCCGTTCTTTCCCCGGATAATTCGCCGTGCGCACCGACGCCACTTTCACCTTGAAGATGCTCTGTACCGCTTCCTTGATTTCGGTCTTGGTCGCTTTCGGCGCCACTTGAAACACCAGCGTGTTCTGGGTCTCTTTGATCCCGAGTCCTTTTTCGGTGATCACCGGCCGCCGGATGATCTGATACGCGGATTTCATCAGGCCACCTCCGCCTTACGCGAACGCCGCGCCGTTTTCTTCTCGCTCTTCGGCTTTACCGCCGTATGCTGCCGCTTCGACGACGATTTCCGCAGCGAATCCTGCAGCTTCTCGAGCGCCGGCTGCGCGAACACGACTTGGTTGTAGCGCATCAAATGATACGGATGCACTTCATTCCCCCGCACCAGTTCCAGTCCCTCGATGTTGCGCGAGCTCAATTCCAGGTTACGGTTTTCCTGCGCCGAAACCTCGACCAGCAGCGTCGTGCCGTCCACTTTCAGCTTGTCCAGCGACGCGCGGAACAGCTTGGTCTTGGGTTCCTTCACCTCGAACGACTTCACCACCATCAGCTTGCCATCGGCCAGCTTGGCCGCGAGCGCGGAGCGCAGCGCGCCCAGCAGCTTCTTGCGCGGAAAGGCGTAGTCGTAAGAACGCGGTTGAGGCCCGTGCACCGTCCCGCCGTGACGCCACAACGGCGAACGGATCGAGCCGATACGCGCCCGCCCGGTGCCCTTTTGCCGCCACAACTTCTTGCCCGATCCGGAAACCCGCCAGCGGTTCTTGGTCGCATGCGTTCCCGCACGCCCGGCCGCGCGATAGTGCTTGATCGCTTCCCAAAGCAGGTCTTCGTTGACCGCGCCGAAAACTTCATCGGCCAGATCCATCGTTCCGACCTTCGCGCCGCTCAGGTTGTAGATATCAATCGATGCCATAAGCTTTCTCTTGTTGTGTGGGGCGGGCACTCTTGCCCGTCGCCTTGTCCCGAGCCACTAACTACGCTTTCTTCGCCGCCCTCTTCGCCGCCTTCAACGGATCCACTGTCGTCGCGCCGGCAAATCCGCGACGCTCTCTCGGAGCTTTCTTCGCCTTCGTAATCACCAGATACCCGCCGTTCGGCCCCGGCACGCTGCCTTCCACCACCAGCAGGTTCTCGTCTTTGTCCACGCCCAGCACGCGGAGATTCCGCACCGTCACCCGCTCATTACCCATGTGTCCCGACATCCGCATGCCCTTGAAGACACGCGACGGAAACGCCGAAGATCCGATCGAACCGGTGATCTGGAACATCGATCCGTGTGACTTCGGGCCGCCCGCAAAATGATGTCGCTTCACGACACCCTGGAAACCCCGGCCCTTGCTCACGCCCACGATGTCCACAAATTTCTCGCCGTCGAAAATATCCACCAGCACGCGGTCGCCGACCTTAACGGCGCCATCCGTCTCTGTCGCTTTCTCTTCCACCTCGACCGGCACCTCGCGCAAGAACTTCACCGGAGGCAGGTTGTGCTTGGCAAAGTGTCCGCGCATCGGCTTCGACAGCCGCTTTTCCTTCACGAACTCCACCAGGCCAATTTGCGCGGCATCGTAGCCGTCTTTGGTATTCGTCTTGTGCTGCGTAATCACGCACGGTCCCGCCTGCAGCACCGTCGCCGGCCGCACATCGCCCTTCGAATCGAAGAGCTGCGTCATGCCGACCTTCTTTCCCAAAATTCCCGCGACCTTGGCCATTTCCTTCTCCGTTCCCAGCGTGGCTCGTGGCTATTGGCTGGGCAGTTTGTGTGGGGCCGGGTCTGTGACCGGGCCAATCCGGGTCGAAGACCCGGATCCACACAAGCTATTTATGCTCTTTTCCGAACGCCTTGATCTCCACATCCACACCCGCCGGGAGATCAAGCTTCATCAGCGCATCTACCGTCTGCTGCGTCGGCTCGAGAATGTCGAGCAACCGCTTGTGCGTGCGGATTTCAAACTGCTCCCGCGACTTCTTGTCCACGTGCGGAGACCGCAGCACGCAGTACTTGTTCTTCATCGTGGGCAGCGGAATCGGGCCCGCGATCTGCGCGCCCGTACGTTTCGCCGTCTCCACAATCTCGCCCGTCGACTGATCGAGGATGCGATAGTCGTAAGCTTTCAACCGGATGCGAATTCTCTCTTTTCCAATCACAGTTTCACTCTCTAACCCCTCCCGGCTCGCCCGGGAAGAAAGATCTGGCGGCAAGCTACAAGCCGCGTTCTGTTTTGTGTAGTGTAGGGCCGGGTCTCTGACCCGGCCCCGGGTCGAAGACCCGGTGCTACACGCTACGCAATAATCTCCGCGATCGTGCCCGCACCCACCGTGTGGCCGCCTTCCCGGATCGCGAACCGCAAGCCCTTCTCCATCGCCACCGGCGTGATCAACTCAATCACCAGGCCCACGTTGTCGCCCGGCATCACCATCTCCGTGCCCGACGGCAACTCCGCAACTCCCGTCACGTCCGTCGTTCGCAGATAAAACTGCGGCCGGTATCCCTTGAAGAACGGCGTGTGCCGCCCGCCCTCTTCCTTCGTCAGGATGTACACCTCCGCCTTGAACTTCGTGTGCGGCGTGATCGACGCCGGCTTCGCCAGCACCATCCCGCGCTCGACATCTTCTTTCGCGATGCCACGCAGCAGCAGCCCGGCATTGTCGCCCGCCAACCCTTCGTCCAGCTGCTTCTTGAACATTTCCACGCCGGTTACGACCGTCTTGCGGGTCTCGCGGAACCCGACGATTTCCGATTCCTCGCCCACTTTCACCTTGCCACGCTCGATCCTGCCCGTGACCACCGTGCCCCGGCCCTGAATCGAGAAGATGTCTTCGATCGGCATCAGGAACGGTTTGTCCAGTTCGCGCGCCGGCTGCGGCACGCTCTTGTCCACCGCTTCCATCAGCGCGTCAATCTGTTTCTCCCACTTCTCTTCCCCGTTCAGCGCACCCAGCGCCGACAGCCGCACCACCGGCACGTCGTCGCCCGGAAACTGATAGCTCTTCAACAGTTCACGCACTTCGAGCTCGACCAGGTCAAGCAGCTCGGGATCGTCCACCGCGTCGCACTTGTTCAGCGCGACCACGATGTACGGCACACCCACCTGGCGAGCCAAGAGCACGTGCTCGCGCGTCTGCGGCATCGGACCGTCGGTCGCCGCCACCACCAGGATCGCGCCGTCCATCTGGGCCGCGCCCGTGATCATGTTCTTGATGTAGTCGGCGTGCCCCGGACAATCCACGTGCGCGTAGTGCCGGTTGGCCGTCTCATACTCGACGTGCGCCGTCGCAATCGTGATGCCGCGCGCCTTCTCTTCGGGCGCGTTGTCGATCGAATCAAACGACCGGAACACGATCTTCGGGTTGTGCTTCTGCAATACCTTGGTGATGGCCGCCGTCAACGTCGTCTTGCCGTGGTCAATGTGACCAATCGTCCCGACGTTGCAGTGCGGCTTGTTCCGTTCAAATTTTTCTTTCGCCATTTCTGCGTTGCCTCGCTATTTCAGTAATACCGGTAAAGCTTGCTGAACCGGGCGCGCAGCGCCTGGTCCACCTGTTCAATCTTCGACAGATACAACTCGCGCATCTGGGCCTGATCGGAGACCGTCAAGCTTTGGTAAAGAGCTCGCGCCGCTCCCAGTCGTGAGCCCGCGATCACGTCGATCGAGCCCGCCGCCAGGATCGCGTCCCAATCGCGGATGCGGATGTTCTGGCCGCTCAACTTCTTCAAATACTTCGCAATAAGGTCGGGAGCAAAAATCTGATCCAGCGCGCTCTTCAGCTCGCCGAAGGAGCGCTCGTTCTCAATCTTGATTGTTGCCTGCTCGAATACCATAACGCCCATTTCAAACTGCCAGATCCCTCGCAAAGAACGCTCGGGATTTCGGCTGCGGGCTCCCAGCTTGGCCGCCCTCAGCTTCACGCCCGCAAAACGCCTCAACTCTGGAGCGGGAGACGGGAATCGAACCCGCGACCAACAGCTTGGAAGGCTGTGACTCTACCACTGAGTTACTCCCGCCCTCGAAAACCAGCTGTCAGCTGTCAGCTCTCAGCCGTCAGCCAAACCAAATTCCTGGAGCCGATGATCAGGATTGAACTGATGACCTCTCCCTTACCAAGGGAGTGCTCTACCAACTGAGCTACATCGGCTTACTTCTTCCCTTCGCTGTCCGGGTGCATGACATCCTTGCGCCGTACCACTGTCTTCACCGCGAACAGCGCTAACACCGCCAGCGTAGCCAGACGAAGTCTCTCGTCGGTGATCGTGTTCCACGCTAAAACCGCGAGCACGACATACGCGGCCATCGCCAACAGGAAACGGTTCACCCGCATTTCGCTACCGGCTCAAACTGGTGCACAGGGGAGGATTCGAACCTCCGTACCTCGCTAGGAGGAACAGATTTACAGTCTGTCGGCTTTAACCACTCACCCACCTGTGCGTAAAATCGCAAATCCGCCGACATGCAAACCAAAACACAAACTCGTCACACTACACTACGAAGTTTGGGAAACGAAATGCAGGAATTCTCTGCTCGCCGCCTGCGACCCGCCGGAAAATACCCTGATGGAGTGCGTTAGAACTGTTGCGCCACGAGCGCGTACATCCGCGCAAACCTTCCGTTGTTTCCGGAAAACCGTTTTCCTGGAGCTGGCGAAGGGATTTGAACCCCTGACCCTCTGATTACAAATCAGATGCTCTACCAGCTGAGCTACGCCAGCAAATGGAAGCAAGGTCCTTCAGACACAATACTTCCCGAGATCCCTTCCTGATGTCCGGGACAATTATTTAAGGTATCACAGGGGTAAAACAGGTGCAACCGAAAGGGCTTCCGCTCATCTCCCGCGGACGGAAAACACAAATCCAGCGCTCCCGGGATGCTATCATGCCATCCCGAATAAGCCCTTCATGCGGATTAAGCGCACCCTCCCTGTTCTGATCGCCGTGCTTGCAATTGCGGCGGCGGTGGTGGCGATTGTCCAACTCCGCAAGCGCGCCCCACCTGAGGCGGTGCGCCTACTTCCGGGCGCCGATGGTTTCTTCTACATCAACCTGAAGTGGATTCGGACCTTCAACGCCACCAACCAGCTTCCGCCGGTCTCACGAGATCCCGAGTACCAGAAGTTTGTCGAGGAGACCGGCTTCCAATTCGAGCGAGACTTGGATCAGGCTGCGTTTGCCGTGCACTATCCCGAGAGTTGGGGCAGTGGAACGGGCGGGTCCGCGTCCGAGCCGCGGTTTTCCGAGATCTTCGTCGGCAAGATTGACTCTGGCAAGCTGACGGCGTACCTGAAGAAGCTCGCTTCGTCGGTTGATGACTACAAGGGGTTCGACATCTACAACGTTCCGTTCGAAGGACGCACGGTTCGGGTGGTCGTGCTTTCCTATGACAGCGTGGCGGTCTCGAACCATCCGGATGAGAACGTGATCCGGGGGATCCTGGATCGCTCCCGGAAGCTGGCATCGCCGTTTGGTGGACCGCAGTTTCTGCGGCAGTATTACAAAAAGGTGCCGTTTGCGAGCTTGTCGTGGGCGATCTTGCGCGTAAATCCATCGCAGGCGGGGTCCCTCGGGGGACTGGGCGGCTGGGCACTGCTGTTTCCGAAGCCTGCGGTATTGGTCATTTCAGGGCGCTATATCCGGGCTCTGCATCTGCGGGCCGAAGCCTTCACCCAGAGCGATGCGGATGCGCGCGCCATCACCGATCAGGTAGGCGTCTTTCTGAGCATTTTTCACTCCGCCGAGACCAGCATCGGCACACAGGGTCCGGACGTGGATGTGAAGGCGTTTTTCGACAGCCTGAAAGTGGAACGGTCGGGGGATCGCGCGATTCTCACGGCGACCGTTCCCCCGGGATTTATCAAGAAGGTGCTGACGGAGGCCCCGGCCGATCAGCAATTGCCCGCAGCCGGAGCGGCGGTGCCGGCAAAGGAGCCGGCGGCGAAGCCGCCAAAGAAATCCGTGAGGGCGGAGAAACCTGCGGAAAACCTGTAACATTTCTCGTCCCTCCCGCATCCTTTGGAGAGGGCGGAAAGCTCGGCCCGATCGCTACAATAGAACTCATGTCCAGTTTGCATCCCCTTACGGCGTTCGTGGCCGGATTGGTTTCCTTCCTGTCGCCCTGCGTTCTCCCGCTCGTGCCGGGTTACGTCTCTCTGATCTCGGGCGCGGGGGTAGAGGAACTGAAATCCCAGAACGGGCGGCTTCTGCGAAAGGTGATGCTGAACTCGGCCGCGTTCATTATCGGCTTCAGCATCGTTTTCATTGCGCTCGGTGCGGCCGCCACCGAAGTCGGGCAACTGCTGAGGTTGTATCAATCAGTGATCGCGCGCGTCGCCGGAGTGGTGATCATTCTGTTTGGTCTGCACCTGACCGGCATCTTTCAGATCAAGGCACTGCTGGCCGATACGCGGATGCACAGTCTCAAGGGAAGTTCGACCGCTTGGGGCTCGTTCGTGATCGGATTCGCGTTTGCCTTTGGATGGACTCCGTGCGTGGGACCAATCCTGGCGGTGGTGCTCGGACTCGCTGCAGGGCAAGACACGGTCGTGAAAGGTATCCTCCTGCTGGCGGTGTACTCGGCAGGCCTGGCTGTCCCGTTCTTGTTGACTTCCCTGGGGATCGAGCGCTTCCTCAAGTTCTATAACCGTTTCAAGTTCCACATGCACGCCGTCGAGGTAGCCAGCGGTGGATTGCTCATCGCCGTGGGCGTGTTGCTGGCGCTCGGGCGCTTTACCCTGATTGCGGGCTGGTTGTCGTTCCTGAACCGTTTTGCGCTGTAGGCAGGAGAATTCGGTGAAAAGAAATCCTCTGATCCTGTTGTTCGTTGCGGCCATTGTCGCAGCCATGTTGTTCGCCGGCATCCACGCCGCCCGTAAGAACCGGGCGGGCGGCTCGGTTTCTGGACAGTTGCGCGGTCAGGTGGCGCCCAACTTCGAACTGCAATCGCTCGAGGGCAAGAATATGAAGCTCTCGGATTTTCGCGGTAAGGCAGTACTGCTCAACTTCTGGGCCACCTGGTGCGGCCCCTGCAAGATCGAGATGCCGTGGTTTGTCGAGCTGCAAAAGGAATACGGGCCGCAGGGACTTCAGATTGTCGGCGTGGCCATGGACGACGCCAGCAACGAAGACATTGCCAAGTTCGCCCGGCAAATGGGGGTGAATTACCCGATCCTGCTGGGTAAAGAGGCGGTCGGGCAGAGTTACGGTGGCGTCAATGTGCTGCCCACTACGTTCTTTATTGACCGCGACGGGAAGCTGGTGGCCCGCGAGTTCGGGCTGCAGAGCCGCAGTGTTTTCGTGGACCACATCAAAGAGGCGCTGAGCCAGGGCCAGCCGGTACAGGCGCAAAAGTAACCTCGAATCGAGAGGGAGACTGGAGTACGCTGAAGGCGGATGAAACCAATTCTTGCCTGCGCCCTCGTCCTGCTATGCGCCAGCGCATACGCTCAGGATGCGCCCACCCTTAAGCCGACGGTGAGCATGTCGCCAGCTCCAGTGGTGACCGTCATTCAGGGAAAGGCCGCCTCGGTTCCACTTTCGTTTCGAGTGGTCAGGGGTTACCACATCAATTCGAATAAGCCGAAATCGGAGTTCCTGATTCCGACTGCGCTGAAGATGGGCGCCACCACCGACATCGTCATTGGCAGAATCACGTACCCCGAAGGCCACGACATGAGTTTCGCCTTTGCGCCGGATGAGAAGCTTAACGTGTTCACCGGGGATTTTCAGGTGGATGTGCTGGTACGTCCGCTGCGCACGGTCCAGTCCGGCAAGTACATGGTGCGCGGCAATCTGAAGTACCAGGCGTGTGACAACGCCGCCTGTTATCCGCCCAAACAGCTCCCCGTGAGCTTCCAAGTAAGGATCGCCAAGGCGCCGCGCGCGGGAGGTAAGAATCCTGCGCAGAGCCCGCACGCGCATCGCTAGAATCCTTCCAACTGAGCGCCTTAATCCCGAGCGCGGAAACCAGTCCGCCACCACCCAGTGGGGCCTGCCGCAAAGAAGATCAGGAAAAGTAGAAGCAAGGGCAAATGGTCGAGTTCCGCGCCGAAGTACTGCCACAGCGGCGCGCCGTGACCGGGCCCCCACCACGTAGCCAGAGTGAGACTCAGCATGTGCAGTATGCCGAGAACCGAAGCCGCGCGGACGAAGATTCCGAGAATCAGGCTGATCCCGATAAACAGTTCGACCACCCCGACCAGGTAGCCGAAAAAGACGACGTGCGGAAGAACGATATGGCTGAGCACCGGGCGGTAGAAGCTGACCGCGGTCTGGTGAATGTAGCCATCGAGAGATTGGGCAAATCCGGTATGCGCGAACGTGCTTCCAAAAACTTTGTATTCCCCGAACAGAACAAAGAAGATGCCGGTACCGATCCTGGCGATGGTAAGGGCTTTGGGGAGAAAACGGTTTTCAGGTGCAGCCAATGATTTCTCCTAGCGCGCAGCTCTCGTGGAGCGCGCCTCGTCGAGCTGACGACTGAGCGTGTCAATGCGGGCTTGCAGCACGTTCCGGATGGAAAGCATGCCGAGCAATCGGCCGTCGTCGTCCACGATGGGCAGGTGCCGGTAGTGCCTCTCGACCATGGTGGCGAGCGCCTGTCCGGGGGTAGTGTCGAGCGTAGCCATCTCGACCGGCGTGGTCATCACCTCGCGGACCGGCGTCTGGCCAGGCTCACGGCCGCTCAACGATAAGCGGCGCAACACGTCTCGCTCGCTAAAAATTCCGGCAATGCGCTTGTTCTCGTCAACAATGGCAACCGCCCCGACGTGACGATCCAGCATGGTTTGGATGGCTTGTTCGGCGGTGGCTTCGACCGGAACGGAAGCGCCGTCCGCGTCGCACATCTCCAGGATGTTCATGGATCACCTCTTCTGCCCAAGCTCGTTCTTGAATACTTTGCCGTCCTTCATGACGAAGCCGACGTTGCCAAGGATCTTGATGTCGGCCAAAGGGTCGCCGGAGACAGCGATCACATCGGCATAAGCCCCGGGCGCAATCACGCCGATTTGTCCCTTCCTATCGAGAAGGTCCGCCGCCCGCGAGGTGGCGCTTTGAATCGCCTGCATGGGAGTCATGCCGAATTCGACCATGCGCGGAAATTCCTGCGCGATCGGGTCAGTCCACGGGAATCCGCCGACGTCGGTACCGAACGCAATTTTCACCCCCGCTTTGAGCGCTTTGCGGAAAGATTCCTCGTGGGCGGAGACGCGCTTGCGGTCGCGCTGCCCGTCCGGTGTTTCCGCCGGCGCGTGGTCATAGTAGTACACGCTCAGAGTGGGACAGAGCCAGGTACCCTGCTTTATCATCTGTGCGACTTGCGCGTCAGTCAGGACCAGTCCGTGCTCGATGGAATCGCAGCCACCGTCGAGCGCGCGCTGCATGCCCTCGCCGCTATAGGCGTGGCAGGCCACTTTCTTTCCCCAGCCGTGCGTCTCGTCCACGATGGCGCGAAGCTCCTCCATGGTGAGCGTGGGCTGCGAAACGAGTTCTCCGTTCTTGCCCACCCAGGAGCGGTGCGTCATGTAAACCTTGATCCAGTCGGCGCCGTGGTCGAGTTGTTCGCGCGCGGCTTTGCGTGCTTCGATGGGGCCGTCAATGATCTGCACGCCCTTGGGCACTTCGATTTCCGGCGCGTAGCCTTCGAGCGGATATCCGCCGGTCGCGGAAATGGCGCGGGTGGAGACGAACAGGCGCGGGCCGGGAATGTATCCACCCTCGATGGCCTGCTTGATGCCGACGTCGCCGTAGCCGGCGCCTTCGGTCTCTACGTCGCGCAGCGTGGTGAAGCCTTGCTCCAGGGCACGACGAACGGAAACCGTTGCCCGCGCCGCGCGGAACGCCAGCGGATATTTCAGCAGTTGAACGTCGTATCCGCCCTCAGCTGGCTCTTCGCCTTGCAGGAAGATGTGGGTGTGGGCGTCAATCAGCCCGGGAAGGACGGTGGCTTGCGAAAGGTCGATCGTTTCCGCGCCGGGGGGAATGCGGGCAGTGGCTGCGTCAGAGACATCGACAATGCGATTCCCGCGAATGACGATGACTTGATTATGGCGAGGGCTATTGGCTCCGCCATCGATCAGCACGCCCGCCCGGATCACGATTGGGCTTACCGGGCTTTCTTTCTGCGCCGAGGCGAGAGAAACGGCGGACACTACAGCTAGAAGGGTTAACCAGCGCTTCAACGAAACCTCCGGGAAAGGCTGGATTGTACTCCCGCTGGAAGCGCTACGCGGGCAAAAAGTCAGGCGAAAAGTTCCGGCGGTAGCGGGGCGCCGGGCTGCCTGGGAACGCGCAGCGCGAAACTGGATTGGTCTCCCTCGTCGTAGTCAAGGGATGCTCCAGCGGACTCCAGCACGCGGCTGGCGATCGCAAGTTTCATGTGGCGTAGAGTGGCGCTGACGGGATCCCGCTTCGATTGCGGGCTGGGTGGGTCCTCTCCGGGGAAGGAGCAACTCTCGACCTCTGCCCGCAGCAGGGAATCTACGGGACTGTCATCGAGTCGGAGGTTGATTACACGATTGCGCGGCACCGCCTCGATGAAGGCGCCGATCAGATACTGCAAGGCGAGCTGGAGCCGCCGTTCCACTACGGGTACCGCTGCGGTGCACGTGCCAGTTAGTTGCAGCCGCACTTGGCGCACAGCTGCTACCGAAGATAGTTGTTCGACAACCGCGCGCAGAATCGTTGCCAGCGGTACGGGCCGGAGCGGCGGTGCGCTTAGCTCCGTGTCCAGATATTCCCTCATCAATCCCACCAAGCCGATCACCTGATCTGTCTGTTCGAGAGCCGTCGAGACAGCGTTCTGCTGCTGGCCCGCGACTTCTTCCATGGAGAGCTCCAGAGCGCAACGCAAGCTGGTGAGCGGTTGGCTTATCGAGTGCAGCAATTGGCCGAGTACTTCCTGGTCCGGGGGACGCCGGAGAAATGGCTGCTGCCCTGCGCTCATGCCGCGGCTCCGTCCGGACTGAGCTCATAGCCCACTCCTCGAACAGTGTGGATCAAGTGCGGAGAGAAGCCGTCATCCACCTTGCGCCGCAAGTAGTTGATGTAGACGTCGACCACGTTCGTTGTGGAATCGAAGGTCAGGTTCCACACGTGTTCGATGATCATGGCGCGGGTCAGGCGGCGGCCGGCGTTGCGCATCAGGTATTCGAGCAGAGCGAATTCCTTGGTCGTCAAATCAATGCGGCGGCCGGAGCGCTCGACCCGGCGCTCCACCCGATCGAGGCGCAGATCGCGGACTGCCAGCACTGACTCGGAAGGCAAGTGGCTACGGCGCAGCAATGCCCGCGTGGGAGCGGAGAGCTCGAGAAACGAGAACGGCTTCACTACATAATCATCTGCGCCGGTATCGAGGCACTGCACGCGATCTTCGACGCGGCTGCGCGCGGTGAGAATCAGCACCGGAAGGCTGGGCTTGCGCTGGCGCACACTCTTCAGGATGGCCAGACCGTCAATGCCGGGCAGAGTAAGGTCCAGCACCACCAGATCGTAGTCGAACTCCAGGGCCATGGAACGTCCTTGTTCGCCGTCGGCGACGGCGTCCACGGCATAGTGTTCAGCCTCGAGACCCTTGCGGATGAAGCTGGCGAGGGCCGTGTCGTCTTCTACGATCAGAATCCTCATGTGCGTCTTCTAGGCTCGGCGTGAATTGATTCTCATTCTCGACCGGTTGGAGAGAGCAGACAAGATAACGATGCTGCACTAAGGGACGTGGGTTCCGGAAGTGAAACAGGGAGGGGGAGAGGGAGCGAACCTCGACGGCTAAAGCCGGCTCCAGGTAGAAGCGTTATCGCAGCTCTGAAGCGCTGCGCCACCCAAGAGTCCTAGGTCCCGAGAGCCGTCCGGATGGACGCGACGATGCCCTCGGCGATGCGGTCTACCTGCGCCTTCGATTCCGCTTCGACCATCACGCGCGCCAGCGCTTCGGTCCCCGAGTAGCGCACGACCACGCGGCCGTTGCCGTCGAGTTCGCGCTCGGCGGCGGCGATGGCTTCACGCACCGCAGGAATCTGCGCAAAAGGAACTTTTTCGCGGACCCGCACATTGCGGATGGTCTGCGGCAGCATCTTCAGATCGCCGGCCAAATCGGCTAGCGACTTGCCGGAGCGGACCATAATTTCCATGACCCGGAGCGCGGTGAGCAGGCCGTCGCCGGTGGTGGCATTTCCATCACGGAAGAGGATGTGGCCGGACTGCTCTCCTCCCAGCGTCGCACTCACCCGTTGCATTTCTTCGAGGACGTACTTGTCCCCCACGTTGGCGCGCAGCATGCGAAGGCCGGAGCGCTGGAGGGCCAGTTCCAGGCCCATGTTCGACATGGTCGTAGCGACCACCGTGCCATTTGCCAGCGAACCGCGCGACTGCATCTCACGCGCCGCGATGAGCAGCACGGCGTCGCCATTCGCGACCCGGCCCTGTGCGTCGGAGAAGAGAGCACGGTCCGCGTCGCCGTCGAAGGTCACTCCAAGATCGAACTGGCCGCTGTTCTCCGCGACAAAGCGGGCCACAGTTTCGGGATGCAGCGCGCCGCACTGTTCGTTGATGTTCTGGCCGTCCGGGGCGGAGTGCAGGAAGGTCGCCTGCACCTTGAGGGCGCGGAATAATTCCGGGGCCTCGACCGCGGCGGCGCCGTTGGCGCAGTCGACTGCTACCCGCAACCGGCTCAGGTCGGAGGTGATGCTGGCGGCGAGCCAGCGCACGTATGCCTGGCGGAGGCTGCCGTCACCCGGAAGGCTGGAATGCGGAGGGGTGGAATCCGACTGCGGAGCCGCCTGGGAGTCCTGCAAGAGCGTGAAGATCTCTTTTTCAATGGCCAGCTCGTGCGCATCGGGGAGCTTGTAGCCGTCGCCGGAGAAAACCTTGATGCCGTTGTCGGTCCAGGGATTGTGCGAAGCGGAGATAACCACGCCCGCGTCAAAGCGCTCGGAGCGGGCGAGGTAGGCAACGCCCGGCGTGGTAATGACGCCAGCGCTGCGCACCGCGACCCCGACCGACGCCAGCCCCTGCCAGACGCGATCGGCAATCCAGCGGCTCGACTCGCGCGTGTCCTGGCCGAAGACGACGCGGGCCTTCGCCTTCCCTCGAATGAGATCGTGGCCAAGGGCGCGTCCGATCAGATACGTACTCTCGCGGGTCAGCGGGAACTCTCCCGCCACACCGCGGATCCCGTCGGTGCCGAAAAGTTGTCGGGTCTGGGTCATGGGTCAGCACTTAGCACTTAGCGTTTAGCACTTGGCTTTTAGCTTGGCGGGTTTGGCTAATGGCTAAGTGCTAACGGCTGGGCTTCTCTTCTCCCGAGCGTTCCATGATAACCGTCACCCGGATCGGCGTGGGGTGCACAACATAAACCAGAGGCTCAGGGACATACGCCTGCGTGACGAAAGTGGCGCGTTCCATCGTGCCACTGGCGTCGACCGGATCCGTAGTGGCCGCTTCGACCTTCTCGACCCGGCGGCGGGGACCGGTAATCGTGACGCTCGGTGGGTCTGCTATGGCCTGGGCGACTCGCATGCCTTGGGCAAAGTTTCCCGTCACCCGCGGATGCACTTCGACATTGCGGATCATACGGTTATCGAAAGAGAGTTGAAATTGGACGGGAAGGACTTGGACGACTTCAAGACCCTGAGGCACGCTCACGTTTGAGGTCAATTCGAAGGTCCGGGTTCCGGGAACAACCTTTGATAGGTCCACATGCGCGCTAACGTCGGTGGAACGCAGGCGATTGACCAGGCGTTCGGGCCCCCGTACGCGAATCTGCGCTTCAGTGAAGCTGGCCGAGTCAATCTCAAGATTGTCCGGAACATTCTTGAATTCGATCGGAACCTTGATCACCACTTCCACCACAGGAGAGCGCGCGACCACCACCCACAGACCGACCGCCAGCAACAAAGAAATCAGCTTGAGGCCGAAGTTCTGGACGAAGACGCGTTTCACGAGGCTCATCATGGCTCAGTCGTCGCCTCCGGGACGAAGACTCGAATCGTGCCGGCGGGCGGGCTGGGAACTGGGTGGCTCGTCTTCGATCATGGTTTCTTCCACCGGCGTCGGTAGAGTGGGAGCCGGAGCGTAGCGGCGCAGAAGCTGACTGAGACGCTCGCGGAGCCGCTCGACGGTCAGATCGCGCTCGACATTTCCCTTCACAGCCAGGCTGATCGCACCCGTTTCTTCCGAGACGATGACCGCGACCGCGTCGGTCTCTTCCGTCACGCCGATGCCGGCGCGATGCCGCGTTCCCATCTGGGTCGAGAGCACCGGATTCATGGACAAAGGCAAGAAACAGGCTGCGGCAGCGATGCGGTCGCGCTGCACGATCACAGCACCGTCGTGGAGAGGAGCGCTCGGCCGAAACAGTGTCGCCAGCAGGTCGTAGGAGAGGCGCGCGTCCAAAGGCACGCCGCTTTCAATGTAGGTGCGAAGCCCGATCTCGCGTTCGATCACAATCAACGCACCCGTCTGATTTTGGGCAAACAGGTTGGCCGCCAGCACGATGTCGTCATACACGTCGCCTGCCGAGTTCGAAGAGCGGCCGAATGAAATGCGAGTGCCCAGGTTGGCCAGGGCATGCCGGATTTCCGACTGGAAGACAACGATCAGGGCAAACACGACATAGGGGAGCAGCGTGCTCAGGAGCCAATTCAGCGTGCGCAGTTCGCCCAGGCGCGCGAAGTAGAAGGCGAGCGCGAGCACCGCAAGGCCAACCAGCATGGGAGCAGCGCGTGTGCCGCGAATCAGCGCGAGGAGCTGGTAGATCAGGATCGCGACCAGCAGGATGTCCACGATCGAAACCAGCGAGATGTGCGTCCAGGCCGGCGACGGGGTCACGCCATCCTCACGTTAGTAATGGTTTTGCCATCATTCTAATGCAGGGCCACCGGATTCCGGTGTGGGTTCGACGGAATTGACGCGGGCTCGGACTTGTCCGCGGGCAAGCCGAGCGGAAACATCGTCGCCGGGTTTGAGGCGGGCAGCGTCCTTCACCAGTTGGCCATTGGCATCGAACACCAGCGCATATCCGCGATTGAGAATGGCGACGGGCGATAGCGCTTCCAGCGCGGCGGTGCGGCGATCAAGTGCGGCGCGGCCCGCGAGCAGGCGCGCATGAGCGGCGGAGGCCAGGGTCGCAGTCTGGGCGTCGAGGCGCTGACGGATGGCGGCAAGGCGTTGGCGCGCGTCGTAGTGGCGGACGGTGGCAGAAGCGATTTCCCAGCGGCGATGGCAGCGCTCCAGAACCTGGCGCTCGGCTCTTTCCAGGCGAAAGCTCACTTCATCGAGCGCCTGCTGACGGCGGTTGATGCCATCCATCATGCGGGCAAAGGCGCCGTGCTGCGTTCGTTCGGTCAACTCCTGCCGCGCCATGAGCAGGCGGTAGCGGACCGCGCGATCCAGCCGGCGATACAACTCCTCCGCCTGCGCTTCGATTTCCTGTCGCGAACGGATAACGAGCTCGGCGGCCGCCGAGGGCGTCGGCGCGCGCAAGTCCGCGACAAAATCCACGATCGTGAAGTCGGTCTCGTGGCCGATAGCTGATATGACCGGGATCTTCGAAGCCACGACCGCGCGGGCCAGGCCCTCGTGATTGAAAGCGGCCAGGTCTTCGGCGGAGCCTCCGCCGCGGGCGATTATGATGACTTCGACCTCGCGCGTGCGGTTGAAGTGATGAAGGCCGGCGGTGACCTCGATCGGTGCGGAATCCCCTTGCACCTGGGCTGGGTAGATCAGCACGCTGGCGGAATGGTGACGGCGGGCAAGGATGTTCAGGATGTCCCGCACGGCCGCGCCCTGCGGGGAAGTAATAATCCCGATCCGGAGCGGCAACGGCGGAATCGGCTTCTTTCGCGAAGGGTCAAACAGCCCCTCTGCTTCGAGGCGAGCCTTCAATTGCTCAAAGGCCAGTTGCAGCGCGCCTGCTCCCTGCGGCTCCATGAACTCCGCGGAGATCTGCAGTTCGCCTTTCTCCTCGTACACCGTAATTCGGCCACGAACCGTGACATGCAATCCGTTCTCCGGACGAAATCGCAACAACTTCGCCGCTGAACGGAACATCACCACGCGAATCTGAGCGGTCTCTTCTTTGAGCGTGAAATAGAGGTGTCCGGAATCAGGATTGCGGAGGTTCGAGATTTCGCCTTCCACCCAGCAATCGGAGTACTCGCGCTCGATGTGTGTGCGGACGGCCGCGACCAGAGCCCGCACCGTCCAAATGCGTCGCTCCGGCGGACGGAATTGGAAGCCGAGTTGGTCCGTCTCCTCCATGAGGCATCAGTTTACTCTGCCGGAGGCGCGCCTTAGCGCTTGAAGCGGCCAACCAGGTACAGCAACAGGGACAGGACAACGCTAATCAGGATGGACGTGGCGAGCGGGAAATAGAACGTCGTGTTCTTGCCCTTGTAGAGGATGTCGCCGGGGAGCCGTCCCAAAGGCAGGCCGGCGCGGCCGAGCAGGATCACGACGACGCCGATCACAGCTATTGTGATGCCGAGGATTACCAGAATCCGGCCAATCTCCGACATACTGAGATTCTAAACCAGCGGTGAAGTCGAGAGCGAGTACTTGTACGAGATCGGATATCACCTGCGACGCGATCACTGGGGACAGGGCCTCGCCACAGAAGCGGCCAGAGCGTGCCGCGAATGGGGTTTCGCGCACTTGAAAGTCGATCGCCTGATCTCGCTCATCCCGCCGGAGAACACGCCCTCGCAACGCGTCGCCGAACGCAACGGCATGCCGATCTGGAAAGAAGTCGGTTGGCGAGGGTTGCGGCACTACGTCTATGCGGTGGAGAGAGCGGGAGTGAATCCGCTCAACAAGTTGTCATCCTGAGCGAAGCGAAGGATCTGCTTTCCTCTCGTTCGCCGAGAAAGCAAGTCCTTCGGCCGCCCAAGTACTGCGGCCTCAGAGTGACAATTCTTTAGAAGGTAGGTGTCATACCAGGTCCTCCACCTTCAGCTGTCCCTCTCCACCCTTCCACGAATTGCGGAATTGTTTCTCGACGAAGCCCGCGTCGTAACTGCGGTCCTGCGCCTTGAGAGACTGATGGAGGCCGAACAACGAGCGCGGATTCCGGGGGTTGATTGCCAGATCCTCACGGAATACTTGCTCGGCTCCTTTGGCATCTCCGCTCATCAGCAACACCCCTCCCAGCGACTCGCGCACCGGGAAAAACCAGTCCGGGGGTTCGCCGTACTTCAAAGAGTCCTGAACAGCGACAGCTTCGCGCAGTTGCCTCACCGCGCCGGCGTTGTCCTTCTTGGCCAGCGCCACCTGCGCGCCCAGCACGTTCTCGGCTATTTTCAGGATGTCTTTCGTCTTGTTGTTAAACGGCATCGAAAAGATGACGTCGGGAGATGTTGCCTTCTCGGCGTCGGAAACGATCTTGTATTCCGCTTCCGCCTCGCTAATTTTGCCTTTGCCCGCAAAAGCCATCCCGCGTGCAAAATGCCAGAAGACGGTCTCGGTCTTCATCTCGGCTTCGGGCGCTTTAGTGGCCAGGATCTCGTCCCACCTGTGGAAGCGCACCTTGACGGCCACCGGGATCGTCATGAAGCCCTCGAGCGGCGGCATGGCCTTTACATGCGGCCCAACATGGGCAGCGAGCATGTCGGCAGCCTTTTTCGCTTCCGCGTAGTCCCCGTTCATCGCCGAGCACATCGCGATGAAATGCAAGTTGTGGCTGTAGTACATCATCGGATAGATGCCCTGCGCTCCGCTGCTCTTGAGGTAAGCCCGATCTACGACGCCAGCATCCTGGTTCGTCTTGACGGCCGCCGCGTAGTCTCCGGTGCGAATGTAGACATGCGCCGGCATGTGGACGATGTGTCCGGCGGCCGGCGCCAGAGCAGCCAGCCGATTCGCCCCCGCCAGCGCACGCTCCGGGGAATTCGACCCCTCAACCGCGTGAATGTAGTAGTGAACTGCTCCCAGGTGATTGGGATCCCTCTTCATCACCGACTCCAGAGTCGCGACAATCTCTTCTGTTCCTTCTTCCGGCGAGCCGTCGTGATGCCACAATCCCCAGGGATGCAAGCCCATTCCCGACTCGGCGAAGAGCGTGGCAGCGTCGAGATCGTCGGGATAATTCTTCACCACTTCGCGCATGGCATCGCGGTAATTTTCCGCCGCTTTGCGCAGATCGGATTTCGGATCGGCAGGATAACGCTTAGCCATGGCCGCGATGTAGGCACGCTCGCTGGGCGAAGCGCCGGTGCTCAGGTCCACCGCTTTTTGGATCGCCCCATGCGCCTGCTTGAAACGGTCTTCGCTGGCCGGGTCGTTGTAGTTGGGTCCCACCGCCTCGGCAATTCCCCAATAGGCCATCGCGAACTTAGGATCGAGTTCAGCGGCTTTCTGGAACGAACGCGCCGCCTCGTCGTGATTGAAGGCGTAGATGAAGCGCAAGCCCTGGTCGAAGAATTCCTGCGCCTGGGCGTTGCTGGTGGAGGCGGGATGGTGGAGATCTCCGAGGCCGGTCACGAGGGTCACGGGGCGGGAGTGGGCTGCCATGTTGTGCTCTTGAGCCGCGACGACGCCGCCCAAGCACACAGCGGCCACGACAGACAACAAAATGCGACGCATATTAGAACCTCCTGGAATGAAAGCCTGTGCTGAAAACGGCGAGCGAAACTGAATGCTCAACAATTTTTCCGAAAGCTTATTCCAGACCGGCCTCCTCTTGCAAGCCCGGGGGACACGAGCGTTTACGATAGACTCGCAGGGAATTCGAAACGAATGCGGAAAGCGACACTCCTCTACAACCCCAATTCCGGGCGCAGGCGGCGCGAAGCTGAGCTGGAGAAGGCTTTGCAGGTGCTTCGGTCGGCCGGCGTGGACGCGGAGATCATTGTCTGCCGCTCCAGCGAAGCCGGCACTAAGCAGGCGCGGCGGGCGGTGGCCGCGGGCAGCGACACCGTCTTCGCGTGCGGCGGCGATGGCACGATTTCCGACGTACTGCAGGCCGTAGCCGGCACCGAGGTCGCGTTGGCGATCCTGCCGCTCGGAACTGCGAACGCCCTGGCGCACGATCTGGCTCTGCCGTTTCGTCTGGTTGATGCCGCGCGTGCGGCATTGCACGGCAGGCTGCGGCGTATTCCTCTAGGTCGCATCGAATATCAGGACTTCGCGGGTCAAGCCACGACGCGATATTTCACGGTGGCGGCGGGCATCGGCGTAGACGCCCATCTTTTCTACAAACTGACCAGCGCGCTCAAGCAGCGCACCGGCATGGCGGCCTATTACCTGAAGGCCTGGCAGCTTTGGGCCACGCATCGCATGCGCAGGTTCGACGTCGAGTACTCGACCAATGGGGCGAACGAGAAACAGCGGGCGAGCCTGACGGAACTGCTGGCGGTGAGGATTCGTTTCTTCGGAGGAGTGCTGCGGGAACTCGTGCCGGGGGCTTCGTTGGAGTCGCGCGAGCTGCGCGCCGTCATGTGCCGCACCTCGAGCCGCACCGCCTATCTGCAGTATGTTGCTGGAGCGCTGTTGGGTTTGCCACGGAGCATCGCCGGCATCGACCTGGTGAGCTGCTCAGAGATTGCGTGCCACCTGCCTGAGGACGGGGAGCGCGATCGCGTTTACGTGGAAGCCGATGGGGAACTGATCGGCCGGTTGCCGGCGCGCCTGACGATGGTTCCGGATGCGCTGTCGTTGCTGGCGCCCGCGTGATTCCGGCGCGCCAGACTCGGCACAACAGTGAAGCGGCGTAGGCAGGTGCGGCATCCAACTGACTTCTGAGCGGGAGCATATTTGGACCCAGTCACCCATTTCCTGTTGGGCGCCACGCTAAGCCGCGCCGGACTTAATCGCAAAACGGCGCTGGCGACCGCCACGATGACCTTGGCCGCGGAAGCTCCCGACCTCGACATCCTCGGCTATTTTGGGGGGTCGGTCTATGGATTTGCCCATCACCGCGGCTTCACGCATTCCTTTCTGGGCTTGCCGCTGGTGGCGGCGGTCGTGGTCGGATTCATGTACCTGGTCTGGCGCTTGGTGCGGCGCCGGACGCGAGACCCAAATCTTCTGCCGCGCTGGGGAGTGCTGTTCGGCTACGCGTATCTGGCCGGGTTGAGCCACATCCTTTTGGATTTCACGAACAGCTACGGCGTGCGTCCGTTCTGGCCGCTCTCTGAGCGCTGGTTTTCGTGGGACATCGTAGATATCTGGGAGCCGGTACTGTGGATGGTTTTGATTCTCGGGCTGATATTGCCGAGCTTCTTTTCGCTGATCAACGAGGAAATCGGCGCCCGACGCAAGGGTCCACCGGGCCGGTTCGCGGCGACGGTTGCATTGCTCGGCGTGTGTGCCTGCTGGGGCTTTCGCGATTACGAGCATCGCCGGGCCGTGGCGATCTTGGAGTCGCAGACGTATCAGGGTGCGGAACCGTTACGGATTTCCGCCTATCCTTACCGGATCAACCCGTTCCGCTGGTACGGAGTCGCCGAAACGCCCGCTGCCTTTGCCATGATGAATGTGGACTCACTGATGCCCGAGGTTGATCCCGAAGGCAGAATGCAGATTCGCTACAAACCGGAAGAGACGCCGGCAACACTGGCCGCCAAGAAGAGCTACCTGGGGCGGGTGTATCTGGACTGGACGCAGTATCCGGTGACTGAGACCGAGCAGGTTGATGAAGTATCCGTTGCGTATGTCGTGCGCTTCCGCGATCTACGCTATTCGTATCCGGGGCGGGATACGCGGGCGATGCTGGGAGCAGTGGCGTTCCTGAGCAAAGAACTGCAAGTCGTGGATGAGCGGTTCGGCATGAGGAGCGCAGGAACCGGAGATCGAGGGCGGCGGTAAGACCTGCGCAGAAGACCCAACCAGGTCTCGGTCTATTTGTTTAGCGTTGTCACGGACGGTTTGACCTGTGGAAGCAACCGGAAGGCTGCTACCATCCAGCGGCCCTTCTCTTTCACGAAGATGGCGGTGTAGTGGTTGAAATCGTCAGGTGTGACCTGCGTGCCCGGGGCGCCGACGTACGAGTCGCCATCAACAATGGCGACATCCGACCTCAGAAAACGAATGCTGGGTGTGCCCGGATGCACGTGACGCGTGCCCTTCGCCGGTCCCGCCAGGAGTTCACGATGCATCTGCTCGATCGCTTCGCGGCCTTGAAAGGTGCGTCCCCCGCCGGAAACCCAATCGGCATCTTCGGTCATCACGGCTGCCGCCGCATGCGCGTCGCCTCGCGTCCAGGCTTCAGCGTGGACGTCTAGAACTGCCTGAATAGCAGACCGCTCGCTCGGCTGCGACGGCGCTCCGCCGCTCATCGCCAGCCATATCGTAGTGAACACCAGGAGTGGCTTCATGGGCGTTCCTCCACGGGGGAAGATGATATAGCTAATGAGGTGAGCCCAGATGCTGAATCTCGTTCACGCGCGAAGAGGGTGATCGGCAATCCGGAAACGTGACCACTCGAAGAAAGCGGGTTCCCTTGACCGCTGACCTCCCCACGCGCCACAATTCTAATTCGCGCGCTTCGAGGTGCTCATGCTGGCTTATCCGTTTTTCCTGTTGGCCGTCGCCGTACGATTGACCTTGCTACCCCATCCCTGGGGATTCACTCCGGTCACGGCGGCGCTGCTTTATTTCGGCGCACGCGGGTCGCGACGCCAGCTGTGGTTGCCGCTCGCGTTGCTGGTGGGTTCCGACCTCGCCCTCGACAAGTACGTTTATGCCTATCCCTTCTCATGGGACCTCTTTCTAACCTGGGGCTGGTATGCGGCGATGCTATGGCTGGGCACCGCCCTGCGCGAGAATGCGAAGCCCCTGCGGGTGGTGGGCGCGGCGCTGACCGGGTCGGTGTCTTTCTTTTTGATCAGCAATTTTGGCGTTTGGGCTGCGACCAGCATGTATCCCAAGACGGTGTCGGGCTTGATGACCTGCTACGCGGCCGGCCTGCCGTTCTTCCGGCGCGGTATGGAAGGTGATCTGCTCTTCACGGCCGTGATGTTCGGAGTGCCGATGGCAGCGGGCGCTTTAGCACGCTGGATGAAGCCACAAGGAACAGCGGCTGCCGCCTAGTCGCCCGGCGAATTTTCTTCCGAGCGCAGCGTGGGATTCTCCGTCCCGCCTGCGTTTTGTTTTGCGGCAGCCCTCTTCGCGGTCCGCCGGCGCCAGATCAGCCAGAGCACGAACCCCGCCGCCAGAGCGAGCAGCACCCACTTGAAATGATGGGCAAACACGTGCCCGCTCAATTCCACAAATTTTGGGCCGAAGCGCAAAGTCAGGAAACCGAGAATCAGAAAGCGGACAAAGCGTCCGGCAAAAATCGCCAGCAGGAAACTCGGGAAGCTCATCTCAAAAGCGGCCGCTGCGAGGACGACCGCTTTGAAGGGGGTCGGCGGCGGCAGCATGGCGGGAAACATCAGCGCCCAAAACTGATGCTTTTCGAACGAGGCGTGGATCTTCTGAAAACGCTCCGGCGACAGGCGTTTGCGAAGCAGCATCTCGCCGCCGGTATAGCCGATGACGTAGAGGACAATGCAGCCCACTGCCGATCCCGACGAGGCCAGCAGCACGTAGAGCAGAAAGCCGTTCGGATCCTTGTAGATGTAGCCCGCGACAATCGCATCCATGGGCAAGCCCATGAAGGCGGCGTCCACGGCGGCGATCGCGAAGACGCCCCAGACCCCGAGCGGAGCGAGCAGTCCCCAGACCCACTTCCCGTAGGCGCTGATTATGTGCGTGATGGTCTGCAAGAGGTGTAATCAGCAGTTTACGCGAGAAGGCGCTCTTCGTCGTTCGCGGTTCGCTCTTCGCGCAGCACTTTTGGCCGTGGGCTTCGCGAGGTGCGAACGACGAAGAGCGAACCGCGAACAACGGCACTCCGCTACTCGTGCGCCGTCTTCCCCTCCAGCAAATCGAGAGCATGCGGCAGCAGATCGATCACCGAGGCGAGCGCATCTACGGCGCCCGCCGGACTGCCGGGCAAATTCAAGATCAAGCTGGTTCCCCGCGTGCCGCACACGGCGCGGCTGAGCGCGGCGAAGCGCGTTTTCCGCGCGCCTTCAGAACGCATCTGCTGGGCGATACCCTCCACCAGGCGATCGCTGACCTGGCGGGTCGCCTCGGGTGTGACATCGCGCGGGGCGATTCCGGTTCCACCAGTTGTGACGACCAGGCGCGCCGAGCGGCACAATTCGATCAGTTTTTCCTGAATGGCGGCGCTCTCGTCCGGAACCAGGCTGCGCACGACCACGCGAAACTTGCGCCGCTCCAGCGCTTCGGCCACCGCGGGTCCGGAGAGGTCGGTCTTTTCACCCCGCGAACAGGAGTCGCTGACGGTGAGGACGGCGGCACGGGTCGGTTCAGGTGTCGAGGAGGACATCTTCTCCCTCGGCCGCGTCCCGATGGGCTTCGTCCAGCTGGCGCAAGCCTTCCATCAGAAGACCCTGCGTATTGAGAGTTGTGGTCTGCTGGGTGCTTTTTCCGTCGAAGTCGACCTGGAAATTACCGTCCGTCCAGCGCAGGACTTTGAAGACCGCTTCGTCGCCGGTGATGGAACCGTAGGCCGCGTGCTTGACCTGGCCCTGGCTGAAATACAACTCGCATTTGTCGTCGGCGTTGGTCATGGTGAGCGAGCAACTCTTGCGGCCCATTTCGAGCGACTGGACCAGGTCCACGACGTTCATCTGCGAAAGGCTGCCGCGCAGGATGCCGTCGGAGGGCGCAGCCTTGGCCATCTTTTCGAGCGCGATGCGGTCGATCACGCGTTTGATGCGCTGCGTGGCTTCCTTCAGGAAAAACGGCTTCTCGATATGGTCTTCGGCGGACTCGTGATGCGAAAGGCGCTCGTTGATGTCAGACTTGCTCGCCATCAGAATGACGGTAATGCCGGCGGTGGCGGGGCGGCTCTTCAGTTTCTCGAGCAACTGGCGGCCGTCCATGCCGGGCATGCGGTAGTCGCTAATGAGAATGTCGGGCGTGTCGTCCACTGCCTTCAGCAGGGCATCGGCGGCGTCGCCGGCGGTCGAGACTTCGGCCAGGGGCGAGAGCGCCTGCTTGAGCATGCCCAGCACCATCGGATTGTCATCCACCAGCAGGACTTTGACGTTGCTCGGCATAGGAACTACTTGCCCTTGCTGCGGCGGCGGTAGT
Source organism: Terriglobales bacterium (assembly GCA_049273945.1). Classification (GTDB taxonomy): domain Bacteria; phylum Acidobacteriota; class Terriglobia; order Terriglobales; family Acidobacteriaceae; genus Acidiflorens. Next base: position 68,312 of record JBASRS010000028.1, read on the forward strand.
CGCCGCTCTTGCCGCCCGACTTTCGCTCCAACCTCAACTCGCGGATTTCGATGCCCTTATCGAGCGCCTTACACATGTCATAGACGGTCAGGGCGGCGATCCCAGCAGCGACCAGCGCTTCCATTTCGACGCCGGTCTCCGCGGTGGTCTTTACTTTTGAGGCAACAGCCACGCCATTTTCGCACACGCGCAAAGTCACAGCAATGTGCGAGAGCGGCAGAGGATGGCACATCGGAATCAGATCGGCCGTGCGCTTCGCGCCCATGATGCCGGCCATGCGCGCAACTTCGAGAGGGTCGCCCTTGGGATTCGACGGTAGGGAGCGCAACACAGCAGGTTTCATCCGGACGAACGCGCTCGCTTCGGCCTCGCGCGCCGTGCGCGGCTTGGCGGAGACGTCCACCATGCGCGCGCGACCTTTCGCATCGTAGTGGGAGAGCTTCTTGGGCATGGAAAACGAGTATGACTGCTTCACTGGTTTCAAGAATTGGGCTCTCGGGAAGGGCACCTTTCGGGAGGGGCACGGCTTTTAGCCGTGCCGCTAGGACCCGCAAAGAATGCGGGCTTTAGCCCCTGAGGGTCGCTTTCCTATTTTGCCAGAAGTACCTTCGCAAACCAGTTTCGCTTCTAATCTTACCGCGCCGAAGACCCCCTCACCGCATGAGCAGCGAAACCAACTCCCCGGCGGCGATCTGTTCGCGGTCCGGAGGAACCACCAGGTAGCAGTTGGCGCCCGCAAGCGCGGCGACGTCGCCGGAGCCCTGCCAGCGGGCCAGCTCGACCTCGGCGTTCTCGAATTCACCGGAAAGCACGGCGGGGAGAAAACGCCTCAATCCGGTCTTCGTGCGGACATCGGACTTGAGGCGGGCCTTCAGGAAGATTAGCGGCTGCGGTTTGCTGCCGGTCAGGGCCTGAATCATGGGCCGCACGAAGAGTTCGAACGTCACCATGGTGGAAACGGGATTACCGGGCAAGCCGAAGAAGTATGTCTGATGTGGGTCGGACACTCTTGTCCGACACTGCGTGCATTGTCCAAAAACTACTGGGCGACCAGGCTGAATCTGCGCACCGGTGAAATAAAATTCTGCCTTCAGCTCGCCTAAGACCTGCTCAACCAGGTCGTACTTGCCCATTGATACCCCGCCCGCCAACAAGAGCAGGTCGGAATCGAGACCTCCTTCAATGAGCGCCCGCAGCCGGACTCGCTCATCGGGCGCAATGCGAAGAGGAACCGGTTCTCCGCCAGCGTTCTGAATTTGTGCAGCCAGGGAGTAGGTATTCGAATTCCGAATCTGGGCTGGGCCGGGGGTTTTGTCGATCTCTACGATTTCATCGCCGGTTGAAATCACGGCGATGCGAGGTTTCCGGAAAACTTGCAGCCTGCTCTGGCCCACGGAAGCGGCAATCGCGATGGCGGCGTGATCGAGACGCTTTCCGCGATCCAGCAACAACTGGCCCTGGTGGGCCTCCGCGCCGCGGGGTACGAAGTTCTCGCCACTCTTCACGCTGCGCTTGATTTCCACGGAGCTTCCGGTCTGCGACGTGTACTCGACCATGACTACCGCGTCGGCTCCGGGCGGCAGAGGTGCGCCGGTCATGATGGAAACCGCCTGATCCTGTCTTACGTTCAGTGAATCATCGACCACATCGCCCGCCTTGATTTCTCCGATCACTTCAAGCCGCGCCGGAACCTCGGCGACATCCTGCGCGCGCACGGCGAATCCGTCGCGGGTGGCGCGGGGGAAGGGTGGGAAATCGCGATCAGCCGCGATCGACTCGGCCAGTACGCGTCCGGGCGCGGCGAGAAGGTCAACAGTCTCTGGTTGTCCTGGTGAAACCGTAGCCGCCTGACGTTCTACGATGTGGCGGGCCTCTTCGAAGCTGACAATCCCAGCTTCGGGCGATCCGGAGCGCATGCAGGGATGATACCCCGGATCGCGCTACCGATTCCGGCCCCGATGCTTACACGCCCAAGATGAACTGAATGCTGAGTGCTGAGCGCTGAAGGCTGTCGTTTCTTAGTTTCTGGCTAATTCCTGGCCCAGCACAGTGGCGTTGCTGGCAAAGCACAGTCCGGTTTCCAGATCCACCAGGCCGGAACGGACGAGCTTGGCAATCTCGCCGTCGAAGTGCTGCATGCCTTCGCTTTCGCTGGCCTTGATGGCATCGAGCAGAGTGCGGCCGGGGCGCTCGCCCTGTTCGACGCAGTCGCGCGTGCGCGAGTTCGACTTCAGAATTTCGACGACGGCCGTGCGTCCGCCGTCATCCGTGCGAGGAATCAGCCTCTGGGCAATGATGTAGCGGAAAGTCTTCGCCAGGCGATCGCGCACCGATTGCTGTTCCGAGGCCGGGAAGGTACTCAAGATGCGCTCTACGGTCTTCGAAGCATCGACCGTATTCATGCTGGAAAGGACCAGGTGGCCGTTTTCGGCGGCTTCGAGCAGGATTTCCAGCGTCTCGCGGTCGCGAATTTCGCCGACCATGATCACGCGCGGCGCCTGCCGCAAAGCCGCCCGCAGCGCCAGGGCAAAGTTTGGGGCGTCACTGTGCAACTCGCGCTGGTGCACGGTCGATTTCTTGTGGTTGTGCAGGAACTCAATGGGATCTTCGACCGTGAGAATGTGATAGCAATGCTCGCTGTTGATGCGGTCGAGCAAAGCTGCGAGGGTCGAGGACTTGCCCGACCCGCTCCCTCCGGTGACCAGCACGATTCCATTGCGCACCTGCGCGACCTCTTCCAGTTGCGCCGGCAACCGCAAAGAGGTAAAGCTGGGAATCGCAGTCGGAATGACGCGCATGACGATCGCGCAGCTTCCCCGTTGGATGAAAACGTTGACCCGGAAACGCGCCATGCCCGGCAGTCCGTAGGAAACATCGCAGGAGCCCTGCTCGCGGAGAGTATTGATGGCTTGTTTGTTGGTGCCGATCAGGTCGGCCGCGATGCGCCGCGTGTCGTCCGCCGAGAGCAAGGCGGCCCCGGAAATCTCGACGGCGGTGAGCTGGCCATGAATCTCGACCTGCGGCGGGCGGCCGGGCGAGAAGATCAGATCGCTGACCTTCTCCGAGGCGCGCAGCATACCGGCCAGCAGCACCGGGGTCGGGATCAGACCCGACCCACTGACACCTTCGAAGGCAATTGCAATCGGGGAATTCCCCGGAGCAGCCATTCCAGACACTCCCAAGATGACCAGGATTCCCACCACGGAGGAGAAAGAGCGGAAAACGCCCGGGGGAGCAATGAACCTAATGTATCTCGAAGGCCCCAAGACGCGAAGGACAGTAAGGTCATAGACTTAGGTAACGGAAGGAAAACGGCAGTAAAAAGCGGCCCCTCAAGAAGGCCGCTTCCGAAAGCACATCGCTGAACCAGTTCCGCTACTTCTTGACTGCCTTCTTTGACTTGGTGCCGAAGGTGGTTTCGATGGTACTGCCGATGTACTGCAGCATTGCTTTCGCCTCTTCGGCGTGCGATCCCGTGGGCTCCAGCTCAAGATACTTGCTAAACGCGCCCTCGGTACCGGGTGCGGCAATGACCTTTCCGGTCTTGTCGGTCGTTGCCTTGCCCACCAGGTTCACGCCCTTCCAGTAGTAAGCATCTGCTTTGGCGGGATCGGCCGCGATCACCTTGTCGAACGCAACAATCGCATCATCCACCTTGCCGGCATTGGTGAGCACGGCGCCGGTGTTGAACATGTATTGCGCAGCGTGGGCGGGATCCAGTTCAGATGCCTTGTTATAGCTGGCGACGGCGTCACCGATCTTGTTGGACTTGGAGTAGACCTCGGCCAGGTTGTTGTAATAGGCAGCGATCTTGGCGTTGTTGTCGGCTTCTTTTTTGGCGGCCTCCGAACCGGCGCGCAGATCAATGGCTTTCTGGTAGTCGGCAGCGGCCGTCTCGAAGCGCTTCTGCTTCTCGGCGGGATCAGTCTGCTTGGGGGCAGACATGCGATAGGCATCGCCCAGCCGGAACCAGATCAGATCGCGCGTACTGTCCATTTGGTTGGCTTCGGTCAGGGTCGCAATCGCGGTTTCGAAGTCGCCGGCATCGCTGGCAGTCTTGGCGGCTGTGAGCTTCTCGTTAAGGGACTTAACGACATTGGTTTCTTTGGCTGCCTGCGCCTGCTGCTCCTGAATCTGCTTGACTTGCTCCGCGGTCATGCCGGTGGCCTGGGCGGAACTCGCCTGTTCTTTTTTCAGATCGAAGTCCAGTACCACTTCGTCCACCCCAACACTGACGTTATTGATATGCCAGATTTCCTTGCCGTCCTTGTTCAGCTTGACGTTGTACTTCCCCGGGGAGATACCCAGCGAGAAGTACTCGCCCTTGTTGTTGGTCTTGAGTGCGTACTTGCGTCCGGTCTCGGTCCCGTACCACTCGACCTCAGCCCCTGTGATTAGCTTCCCTTCGACGTCCTTGCAGACTCCCTTTACGCTGCCCATGGCCTGCGCAAACACCGGTGGAGCGCATAGGCCCACGAGGAGCACGAGCAGCAGGGGAATGATGAAATGCTTCTTCATAACTTGGCCTCCCGGCACTAAACCTGGATTTATCGTTTCCACTTTTCGACTGCCAAGATGCCGCCGGGCATCGTTGACAATTGAAAAACAGGAACTCTTACGACGACCTTGCTGCGGCCTCCGCATACGGGATTGGATCCTCCGCGCCGGCTTCGCGAAATGCTCGCAGGCGCAACACACAGCTGTCACAGATACCGCAAGCGCGGTCCTCGCGCTGATAGCACGACCACGTTAAATCGAAGGGCGCGCCCAGTTCAAGGCCCAGCGTCACAATCCCTGCCTTGCGCATGGCAATGAGCGGGGTCACGATACGGATGGCCCCTTCTTTCGTTCCGGCCTTCACCACTTCGTTGAAAGCGCGATAGTAGGCTGGCCGACAGTCCGGATAGCCGGAGCTGTCGGGCTCGACGGCGCCAATATAAACCTTCTGCGCACCCAGCACCTCCGCCCAACTGACCGCGACTGCCAGAAAATGCGCGTTGCGGAAAGGCACATATGTTACCGGCACCCCCGCTCCAATCGCGTACGACTCTGGCACGGCGATGCTTGCATCCGTCAAAGCAGATCCTCCGATCGCGCACAGCGCTTCGTTCCGCACCCTCAGGCGGTCGCGAATCCCGAGCCGGTCGCAGATGCTTTCAAAAGAACGCCGCTCCCGCTCCTCGGTGCGCTGCCCGTAGCTGACATGGACCGCTGCCGCATCGTGATCGCGAGCGGCCAGCGCCGCACAGACGCAGGAGTCCATGCCGCCACTCAGGAGCACCACCGCGCGGGTCCTTCCGCCTGTAGAGTTAGATGGCACCATCGGGTCGCCGGGCACGGCCAAGGCTACTCTATGATTTTATGACACTTGAGCAGAGCGCCGCTCCGGTCTACACACCCTTCGCAGCAGGGTCCCAGATCAGTTTGTGAATCTGCAGGCTGAGGCGGGCGGGAGCGTCATCGGCCAGCATCCACTGGGCAAGATCCTGCGGATCGAGCAGGCAATGAGACGAATCGCGGGCGCCGGACGCGTCCTTGCGAAATGCCGGCGAAAACAGCACGGCGTGGACTCGCTCCGCTAGCCGATGCCGCCGGACGAAGTCGCGGGCAAATTCGTAATCCGTACGATCGCTCAGAACGAACTTGACCTCATCGTGCGGCTCAAGCGCTTCCAGGTTCTCGAGCGCGAAGGTGTCGGGTTCGCCGGAATCGGGACACTTCACGTCCACGATCTTGATCACCTGCCGCGGGACCCGTGCCAGCAGACGCTCCCCGCTAGTCTCAAGCAAAACTTTATATCCGGTTTCGAGCAGCTGCTGCATCAGCGGAACTACTTCACGCTCCTGCAGCATGGGTTCGCCACCGGTGATTTCGACGAGTCCTCCGCCCGGACTCAGGCGCGTCACTTCGCCGAGCACTTCCTCCCGGCTCATCTTGCGGCCGCCGTAGAAACTGAATTCGCTGTCGCACCAGGAGCAGCGCAGGTTGCATCCGGTCAGGCGCACGAAGACGCAGGGAAGGCCCGCGTGGGTGGATTCTCCCTGGAGCGATTTGTAAATTTCGGTGATCTGTAAGGAACCCGGCAACTGTTACTCCGAGTATTTCGCCGTCGTCGTATCGGTCTCAAAGATCGTAACGTCCCTCACCAGCACGCGGCCATTGGTCATGCTGCGCAACCGGGTATTGGTCTCGTCATAGAAATATTTGGCCAGATTCTCGGCCGAGGGATTCAGCACAGTAAAGGGCTCGAGCTCGTTGATCATCTGGTGGTCGAGACGGTCGATGACGTGCTTCATGACATCTTTCAAATCCTTGAAATCAAGCAGCAGACCGGCCTTATCGAGTTCTGCTCCCGCCAGCGTCACCCGGACCTTGTAGTTGTGCCCGTGCGGGTTCTCGCACTTGCCTTTGTAGTTGCGCAGGTAGTGTCCTGCCGCAAACGTGTCTTCGACGGTGACTTCGTACATAGGATCCCCGACACAGCTGTGCCCGGCATTAGGCCTCCAGCACAGATGGGTCCTGTACTGATTTTACATGGATCCCCAGTGCCGCTCAGGCTCGGGCAAGTGCTTTAAAGATGGCGATGGGGCCAAGAATTCCCACCGCGATGCCATAACCCAGATCAGCCCAGACCACTCGCGCGAAGTTCAGAACGTAAAGCACCGCCACCAGCGGCAGGCTGACGATGGCCAGAGGGTTGCCCTTCTTGGCCAGATCCGGCGCCAGCGCCCAGATATTCGTCAGATCGTCGGTCGAGGGAAAGGCATGCATGCCGATCGAAAGGCCCAGCCAGTAAAAGAAGTAGGCGAGCAGGTCGTCCACTTTCAGTTCCCACACCGGCAAGAACGCAGCGGTGCAAAAAACCACACACAAGAGCGTGTTGATCACAAACGGCCCCATGCTGACAAAGAACAGAGCCCGGAAATTATCCGTCTTCTCGTGGATCACGTATCCCGCCGGATTGCCGAGCCGGAAGAAGCACACGTCATACACCGCCAACCGGAAGAGCTTGCAGAAGAACAAGTGGGCGGTCTCGTGGACAATAACCCCAGGGAAGGTGAGAGCCGAAATGACAAAACCGGGAATGAAAAACATTTATGTTCCCCTATTTTGTGCCCTTGCCGCTGCGGAAGCGACGATCGTACTCCTGCTTGTTGATGATCTCACGAGAATCCAGGCGGTGCCTCAGCCGCTCCGCGTACTCCTGGTACGACTCTTCGGCTTCCTTGTTGCCCTGCGCGAGTTGACGTGATTTCTCCAACATCTCTTCCGATCGCCTACGGTAGTCCGCCACTCCCGTCACCGCGTATTTGCAGGCGAGAGCCCCGGCTAGGCTGGCCGCGGCGCCGGCAGTCTCCGGGCTCTGGCGCCAGATCGTTTCCGCAATCTGCAGTAAGCGATCGTAGTCCTTGTGTTCGAAGGCGACTCCCGTTTCGTAGTAAGGAATCGCTGCTGCCAGCTGCGGCATCTCTGGGTATTCCGCAGCGGCCTGGCGGATCAACGCTTCGGCTTCTTCGGTTTTTCCCGGTTGGCTTTCCAGTTCGGATGCTTTTTGCGCCTTCTCGAGCGCGCTGGTCGCGCGATTCCAAAGCGATTGCACCTCCTGGAACTCGTCGCTCCTCTCGTAGTGACCGTTGGCATGTCCCTGGAGGGCTTTCTGTGCTGTATAAACGTCGCCGGTATACAAGCTCGCCTTTGCCAACAACAGCGACGCCTTGTCGGATTGGGGAGCAAGGTCGTCCGCCTCTTTCAAAAGCGGAACCGCATCCCGGTACCGGCCTTGTTCCACGAGATGCTCGCCCTTGTACATCGCGCCCCCCGCGTGAAAGTACTGGCGCCCATGCACGAGGGCAAACGCCAGTAGAATCAGCAATCCCGCCAGAGTCGCCTTAAGCCAGGCTGGATAAGGCCAGTCCTGCACCTGTTGTTGGCAGTTTGGGCAAAGCGGGATCCCTTTGAAAACAGCGAAGTCGGCCGACCCGGTGTCCTCGGCCCTGGCCTTGCAGCGCGCACAGACACTGCCGTCGACGACGGAAACCTTCTCCAGCCGCTCGCCGCGTTCGGTCGCAGCTCGCTCTTCTTTCCAACTGCAGGGCTCGCAGTACAGTTTGCCCTTGATGGTGTAAAAGGATTGCAACGGCGCGGTTAGACCGCATCCGGAGCACGTACCTTCGCGCATGGCTCGGAATTATGAACCGCCATGGCGCGTTTGCAAACTCGAAACTTGGCGGTTGGCGAGGATAGATTTGGAAATGGAAAACACCTCGCTAAGCGCGGCTGGAGTGGAGATACCATGCCCTCATCGAACATAAGCTTTCGAACCGCAACGCTGCAGGATTGCGCGGTGATCCTGCACCACCGGCGCAGCATGTTCCGGGACATGGGGGAGGGCACTGCAGAAGAACTGGACAGAATGGTCGAGGCCACCGCACCCTGGCTGGCCCACGCCCTAGCCGACGGTTCCTACCGAGGCTGGCTAGCCGAGGACCCGGATGGCAGAATCGCCGCCGGCGGCGGAGTGCTCATAACGTCTTGGCCGGCGGGTCCCAAAGATCCCTACACCCGGCGCGCCTTGATCATCAATGTCTATACCGAGCCCGAGTTCCGGAATCGAGGCTTGGCCAGTCAGGTTATGTTGTTGATGATCCAGTGGTTGAAACAACAGGGGTTGAATTCCGTCGTCCTCCACGCCAGCGATGCCGGCCGTCACTTGTACGAAACGCTGGGGTTCGCCCCAACCAACGAAATGCGGCTGCGGCTGCAGTGACCGAAAAGAGACAAATCCAAGACAAGACTGCGGCTGTATTACTGTAAAGCAAATAAAGGGCTAACTCCTATAATTTGCTAACGATCTGGTAGTTGCTCCGTCTATTTCCTTGCATCGCAAGGTTGGTCACTTGTAAAGGAAACAGGCGCAAACGATGCCGGCCGATTCGTACGCAGTAGCAATTCCGGTTGGCGAGCTTTCCCGGGGGCGTGCAAGCGGGGCCCGGGGGGAGCAGGGCAGCGGTACCCAGAACCCCAGCTTGAGGGGCTCCGTGGCGGCACAGGGCAACCGCATTGACGACACGACTTTGATCCGGGAGGCGCAGCGGGGAAACCGCGCGGCTTTCGAGGTCCTGGTCCGTCACTACGATCAGTCGGTCCTGCGCCTGGCTCTCCACCTTACCGGATCGGAAGCGGACGCCCAGGACATCCATCAGGATGCGTTCCTCAAGGCCTACAAGAACCTGGGAAGTTTCCGGTTTGAGTGTTCGTTCTATACCTGGATTTATAGGATCGTCACTAACCTCTGCCTCGACCACCTGCGCAAAAGGAATGTTCGGAAAGAAGATGCTCCGGTAGCGACTGATCACTCCGGCGAAGAGTACAACCTGCTGGAACAGGTCGCCGATGGACGGTCAGGAGCGAACCCGGAGCGCGATCTGATGCGCCGCGAACTGGGACGGAAGATTGGCGCGGCGCTGTCTCGCCTGACGCCCAGGGAACGCATGGTGTTCGAGTTGAAGCACTATCACGGGCTTAAGTTGCGCACCGTGGGCGAAATGCTCAACACCACGGAAGAGACCGCCAAAAATACGCTGTTCCGCGCCACGCAGAAACTGCGCAGCGCGCTGTCGGAGATGAGATGAAGAGTTTGGATCTGATCCCCGCGAAGGGGTGGAAACATGAAATGTGATTGGGTAAAAGAAAATATCGTGTTCTACGTTTATAACGAGCTCGAAGACGACGCTCGTTATGAGGTAGAGCAGCATCTGGCTCGATGTCCGGAGTGCTCTGCGGAACTGAAGGCAGCGCGCAAGTTTCATGCCACGCTTTCGCATGCACCGGTCGCGGAGCCGAGCCCGAACCTGCTGACGGCATCGCGCATGCGGCTACAGGAAGCGCTCGAGACCACCACCCAGGGCGGCCTCTGGCAGCGCCTGATCTTCGATCCGGGCAACTGGCTGCGGCAAGTCCGAATGGCCCCGGCGCTGGCGGCGGTGATTTTCATCGTGGGCTTTGGCGGCGGGATCGCGGCCACCTACAACTTCCTGGCAGGGCGCCCTCAGATTATCGAGACAGGTCGCAATCAGGAAATCCCTCCTTTGACGAACGCCTCCGTCACCGGCATTCGCTCCATCACCCAGGAACCCGGATCCAATCAGGTCAACATCAAGTACGACACCGTTTCCACGCAGGAAACGCAGGGTTCTCTGAACGACCAGCGCATCCAGCAGCTTCTGCTCTTCGCGGCCCGCAACAATTTCAACTCCGGAGTTCGCATGGATTCGGTCGACCTGCTGACGAAGGCGCCCAACAACACGAATGTTCGCGAAGTGCTGATGTACTCGTTGCAGAATGACACCAATCCGGGCGTGCGCCTGAAAGCGTTGGATGGGTTGAGCGGCTTTGTCCGGCAGGATGTGCGGGTGCGAAATGCAGTCCTGCAATCGTTGATTAGCGATGCTAATACCGGTGTGCGCATGCAGGCCCTGCACTTGGTTGAACCCATGAAAGCCGACAGCAGTGTGCGGTCGGTGCTGACCAAGCTCGCGCAGGCGGATCAGAACGCCTCCATCCGTTCGCAGGCGCGTGCCATGATGGCGCAAGTGCCGGAAATGGATTGAGAGTGCTTAGTGGTTCGCTGGTTTTGCTAGCGATGAACGACAGCAAAGGAGCATTGCATTGAGACGAGTTTTCAGAGTAGCCGGCATCGGAATGTTGCTGACGGCGCTGGCGTCCCTGGCCGCGGGCCAGGAAACCCGTGTGTACCGCGAGGGCGGCAACTGGGTCCAGGAAATTACCGGGAGCTTGGGCGCTGCGAAGAGTGTGCACGTGAAAGTGGATATGGGATCGGTACGGGTCGAGGGCGGCTCGCAGCCGGGGATCAGTTACGTCATTCATAGTCGCGCTTATACCTCCTCGGAGCAGCAGGCCCGCCGTGAATTTGAAGCGTACAAGATCAGCGCCTCCTCCAAGGGCGACTCCGTCTGGATCGTTGGCGACTGGCAGGGGGGCCGGAGCCGGAAGTTTTCCGGCGACTTCGTCATCAATGTTCCTCGCAGCCTGGAGTTGGTCAAAATCGAGACCGACGGCGGGAACGTGCGCACCACCGGGATTGCCGGCCGTGTCGAAATCCAGAGCGGCGGCGGGAGCATTCGCCTGGACGACATCGCCGGAGTGATTGATGCTGAAACCGGCGGCGGCACCATCGACGTGGGTGACGTGGGCAGTGATGTGAATGTCCGCACCGGAGGCGGAAACATCAAGGTCGCCTCGGCCAAAGGGAAGCTTGTCGCCGAGAGCGGTGGCGGAAGCGTCGTAGTCCTCTCCTGCCTGCAGGGAGCGGCGTTGGAAACCGGCGGCGGCAACATCCAGGTGGAACGGTGCCAGGGAACGGTGCGCGTGTCGACCGGCGGCGGCAGTGTGGATCTCGGTGACATCGGCGGCCCGGTGGTGATCGAAACCGGCGGCGGCAGTATTCGCCTGAGTTCCGCCAAAGGCCCGGTGAAAGCGGAAACCGGGGGTGGCTGCATTGAGCTGAACGGAGTCACATCCGCGCGCGCTGAAACCGGCGGGGGTGGAATCATCGCCAAGTTCCTGGCGTCCGGGGACCGAACGGACTCGATCCTCGAAACCGGCGCTGGCGACATCACCGTTTATCTGGCCAGCGATCTGTCCATTTCCGTGCGGGCAGCGATCGAACTGGCCAACGGCCACAGCATTCACAGCGACTTCTCCGACATCCACATCGCCAGCGAAGGCGGAGAGTGGGGGCCGAGAACGGTAACGGCCGAAGGCCAGTTAAATGGTGGCGGACCGGTGCTCAAGGTCCGGACGAATTCCGGGAACATCAAGTTTGTCCGCGTGAGTCACTAGGACTGGTTTGAAGAATTGATTTCGGGAAGGGCACGGCTTTGAGCCGTGCCGCAACCGCCGCGCAAAAGACTGGGCTTTAGCCCCTGAGGTTCGCCGTTCCAAGCGTCCAACGGGACTCTGAAACCAGAATTACCGGTGGAAACGTCTTTTAGGAGGTCCCATGACACATCGCATCCTGCTTTGCGTGGCTTTGTTCACACTCGTCGCCAGTGCGCAACCGGCGGAACTCCCTTACGACCGTCCCGGCGAGAACTGGAACTGGGGCTACGGAGTGGAAGAGGGCGGGGGCGGCTCCTCATATCTGGGAGTGGATATCGCTGACGTCACAACCGAGCGGCTGGGCGCCTTGAAACTCAAGGAAGAGCACGGCGCGGAAGTCACCATGGTTGACCAGGACGCTCCCGCCGGCAAGGCCGGCTTGAAGGAGCATGACGTCATCCTGAGCCTAAACGGCGCCGCGGTGGAGAGTGCCGCTCAACTGCGTCGGATGATCCGCGAAACACCCGCTGGCCGTGTGGTTACGCTCGGCATCAGCCGGGACGGTCAACCCCAGTCGATCAAGGTGCAACTCGCGAATCGGGGAAAAACTCAGGTTTGGCAGGCGATGCCACGGGATTTCAAGATCGAGATGCCGGCGATGCCGATGATCGCAGATCTCGATATCCCGGTCTCGGTCGTGATCGCCCACTCCTCGTTACGCAGCGGGCTGATGGTCGAAAACATTACCCCGCAACTCGGCGAGTTTTTCGGGGTCAAGAATGGCAATGGCGTGCTGGTGCGGTCGGTGGAAAAAGGTAGCCGGTCCGAAAAAGCCGGATTCCATGCCGGTGACATCATCGTACGGGTCAACAACCAGGCGGTACACGACACTTCCGACTTTACCCGTGCTCTGCGCGCAACTTCCGGGGGAACGGCGGCCGTCACTGTTGTTCGCGAGAAGAAAGAGCAGAACCTGAACCTAACTCTCCCGGACAAGAAGGATTCGGGCAGCCTGATGGAGGAGAGCTTTGACGTCCCCGAGTTGACCGCGGAAACCGAGATCCAGCTCAGCCGCATGGGAGAGGAAGTCGCCCGCATGGCCCCGGCGTTGGAGAGACTGCATCGCAATAAGCCCTGCTTGAATAAGCTGCACCAGAAATTGCAAGACTCGCAGAAAAAGATCCAGCAGCGTACCGAGAAGCTCCGTCACGAGGTCTCGGGAGAATGGACCGAGATCTGAGCTCTAATTCGGCGCGACCCAGGGCGGGAAAGCGGGGGCATGCGGTGACGAAAGTCACTGCCTACAAGGACAAGCCCCCTTCTCGCCCAATGATTTCCGAATCCCGCCCTAAGTCCAGTACCACTAGTTACCTGCCGCCGGAGAGCAAATCCCATTAAGCTGTTGCTGGAATGGCTCTCCACGCTCTGTTGTTTTCGAAGAACCCCGAAACGGCCGATTCACTGACCACCGTCCTGAGGGAAGCCGGCATTCGCGCTGATGTCTATGCGGATATCTTCGCTGCCATGGAAAAGGGGACCAAGCAGCCCTTCGCCTGCATCCTTGCGGATTGGTCGGACCAACCCGAAGCAGGCTTCCTGCTGAAACGCGCGCGGGAGTCCGAACCGAACCGACGCACGGTGGTGATTGCCATCGTTGAGGGAGAGCCCACACCCGACGAGGAACGCGAAAATCGCCTTGATTTCCTGATCTTCCGCCCGATTGTGGCCGATGAAGCGCGCGCCGTGCTGGCGAAGGCCCGCCAGCAGATGCAATTGCACTCCACCGCCTTCGCGACCGACGCGAGCGTTTCGCTCGATCATCCTGAGTATGAGGAGCCGGCCGAGGACTCCGAGGATCCCAACCTGGTTTCGATCACCGCCGATCTCCCCGACGCTCCTCCGCCGTCCGCCCCTCCGCCAGCCGAGGGCGAGGCAGGCACTTTGGCCGATGCGCCCGCGTACGAGAAGCCCCGGCGGACTTTCGTCGGCTTCCGCCCGGTGTGCGCCGCCGTGCTGGCACTCGCAGCCGTATTTTGCGTGTGGAGATCCCGCGAGACCTTCCTCTATCTGGCCAAAACGCGCGAGGGCACATTCCACGTGTTGCAGGAATCCGTGGCCGTGCTTTTCTATGCCAACCGGTCCGGATCCCCATCAGTCGGTTCAGCGATGACCGACGCGCAACAGGACGCTTACTTTACTCGCACTCCCGGCAACGCGAATACCCCGACAACTTTGGGCGTTGTCTGGGCGGAGATCACCCCGCCCCGCGGGCACTTACGGGCGGCGTTTGATTTTCCGCTTCCTTCGCCAGAGCTGCACCAGGATCCGTTGCCCCCACGCGCCCAGCGCGCCCAGGTTCCCGAAAGCCTCAGGGCTTCTGCCCCCATCGCTCCGCCCGTGGTCGTAACGGTTGGGCCGGCGCAGATGATGCCCGTCTCCACGCCGCCGCCACCCGTCCCGCAGTACGGCGAGCCCGTCCACCTTACCGAAGAATCGGCGCGCGCGCTCGCAGTGCACACCGTGGATCCGGTGTACCCGCCCGAAGCTCTGGCGCAGAAATTGCAGGGACTAGTGGTCTTGCAAGCGTTGATCGGTCGCGATGGCAGCGTGCAGGATCTGAAGCTGGTTCGCGGATATTTTGTGTTGGGCCGCGCGGCCATCGCCGCGGTCAAGCAATGGCGCTTCCGGCCTTACAGCCAGAACGGCCACGCCCTGGAGACGCAGACCGTCATCACCATCAACTTCAGCTATCCGCCCGGATAGACTGGCTCACGGTCCCGAACTACTTGTGGTCGGCGTGATTGTGATGTTCGTGACCTTCGTGGCTTTCGGCGGGCGGTGCGACTCCCGTTGATTTTTTCCAAAAATCCTGAACGGCGGGCGACAGCTTCTCCAGACGCGTGAGGAACGCCGTCACCTTCCAGGTGTCGGACTCGGACAGAACTTTCTCCCAGGCCGGCATTCCGGTGTAACGCACTCCGGTACGGACCACGGAAAAGACACGCCACTCCGGATCATCCAGAGGGTGGAGGATCAGGCTGGGAGCCGGAGGATAGAACGATCCTCCGAGCGCCGACGGCTGGCGGTCGAGACCACCATGGCAGAGTGCACAATTCATGGTGTAGATCTTTATGCCGTCAATCAGGTTCTCGTCCGTCGGCGGGACAGGGTTGTTCACGCGTGGAGCGCGCCGATCGATTGAGGCGTCGAGCGCAGCCGTTGCGATCTGCTGCTCGATGTGCGGCGGCGTTGAGTTGGCGTTGGTCGGGAAAAAACCCAGCAAGGCAAGTCCGGTGCCCCCAACTAGCAGGAACAAAACAGCGACCACAACACCAAGAAGAAAGCGCATTGGGAATCCCTCGACAAGAAAAGCCAAGTATATATAACGTTTGATGCGGCCACACGCGTGGACTGCAAGTCAATGTCAAGCATTCTGCTTCAGTAGGCGTGCAAACGGCGGGCCTCGCGCACGACATCGCTCACTTTCGGCAGGAAGAATTCCTCCTGGGGCGGAGAAAACGGCACCGGCGTATCAAGCGACGTCAGTCGCACGATGGGGCCGTCGAGATCGTCAAACGCCTCTTCATTAATGATGGCCGAAATTTCTCCCGCCAGCCCGCCCGTGCGCGCGTGCTCGTGGAGGACGATTACTTTGTTCGTCTTCTTCACGGTCGCGACGATGGCTTCGCGGTCGAGCGGCAAGACTGTGCGCAAGTCGATAATCTCGATCTCGATCCCGTCCTTGCTCAGGATCTCCGCCGCTTCGAGTGCGGTGTACACCATGGCGGCGTAGGTAATCACGCTCAGATGTCGCCCTTCGCGGGCGATGCGCGCTTTACCGAGCGGGACGATGTAGTCGTCGCTGGGAATTTCTTCTTTGATTCGGCGGTAGAGATACTTGTGCTCGAAGAAAATCACCGGATTGTTGTCGCGAATCGACGCCTTCATCAGCCCCTTGGCATCGTAAGCCGTCGCCGGACAAACAACTTTCAATCCGGGCGCGTGCACGAACCACATCTCCGGATTCTGCGAGTGGAACGGCCCGCCGTGGACGTTGCCGCCACTCGGTCCGCGGATCACCAGGGGGGCCGGGGCTCCCCAGCGATAGTGCGCCTTGCCCACCATGTTGACGATCTGGTTGAAGGCGCATCCGATGAAGTCCATAAACTGGAACTCGGCTACCGGACGCAGTCCCGTAAGCGCCGCCCCAAACGCCGCGCCCACAATCGCCATCTCAGCGATGGGCGTGTCAATCACGCGCTCGGGTCCGAAGCGGTCAATGAAGCCGTCGGTGACTTTGAATGCGCCGCCGTAGATGCCGATGTCTTCTCCGATGCAGAACACGCTCGGGTCGCGCTCCATCTCTTCCCAGATTCCCTGGCGGATGGCTTCTAGGTAGGTGACGGTCGGCATCGCGGAGAGTTTAGCAGGACTCGGCTGGCGGTTCGCGGTTCGCTTTTCGCGGTTCCCAGCAGCTATGTCATCCTGAGCGAAGCGAAGGACCTGCTGCTTGCCCCATTAACTCCTTGGTACTGGGGTGGGTACCCCCCTCCCCCCTCCGGCTTTGCCTAAAAACACCGCCTAATTGATGGATTGTTGGGCAACTGCCGATCCTGCCCAAAAAACAGGATCAATGCCTAGTTCGTACATTTCGTGAATCAGGACTACCAGATTATGACAAAGAACCTTGCACAGCGTCTCATTGACCATCGCTACATCGGTCTTGCTGCGCAGGGAGTCTCCAAACTTCCGCTTCATCATGCTGAACGTGGATTCCACATTGCTGCGCTTGTGGTAGTGCTGCAAGAACTCATCACGTTTGAACATAAAGTAGTGGTACATCTCGCCCCACTTGCCGCCTCCGTTGCCGCGATGATGGGCCGCGAAGGAAATATACGGAACGGCTCCGAGACTGGCAACGACTTCCGCGTTGTTCCGCCCTGCATACCCTTTGTCGGCGGAAACCTCAGCGATACGGAAGTTTTGGGCTGTGGCCTGAACCATCGGCGGGAGTTGCCGGGAATCATTTGCATGGCGGTCGTGAATCTCAACCGCCGTCACGATGTTGGTCTTGACGCCGCACATCAAATGGCATTTTACCCAATCGTGCTGTTCGATGACCTTCCCGTACTTGTGGTCAAACCAGCGGGTGAATCGAGAAGTCGTGAAGCCCGACGAATCGACGGCGAAATCCGTCTCGACAGACTTGAGGGGCAGGCTGCTTTCCATGATAAGAGTCCGCAGAAGCGGCGTCAGTTCCGGGTTTTCGAGGTAGTTAAAAATAGAGTTGTAGTGCGGAGTTTTCGTGATAAAACCTCGCGTGTGGGCTTCTCGAAGATCACTCATAAAGCGCCGACCGGAGACAGTCGAATACACCTTGAATGTCGCGCCGAATATAGCATCCGCGAGTGGCAGGCTAGGCCGTCCTGCCTTACGGGAGCGCGTTTCAGTGATACCGCTGCAAAGATCGTGCAGCAGGGCTTGAAACTTGTCCTTCTCGTTGACTTGGGCATCGTTGTAGGCGGGCCAGTTCTGCGGGTACGTTGCCTGCTTAGTGGAAGTGACCATCATCTTTTCGGTGACAGTGGTCGTTCCGTCAGCGTTTGTTTGCTGAGTCAGCACATAGGCAACGGCGAAAATGTGTTTGCACTTTGCTCCGCGTATTTCGTAATCAGGACACGAACACTCGGGGTTCCGATGCGCAATGTGGGTGACTCGGTAAAACCCCTTGCCGGTCTGAGACGGCACGATCCAGTTGACGCCTTCTCGACGAATCCCTCGGCTCTTTGCCAATTCGATGCCGCGCTGCTCGCGTACTTCCATTTTCCAGCCCTCCATCTGTTGCTACAGTGTAGCTACAAACAGGGAATTTGTCAAGGACAAACTTCGTTATTGACATGTAGCTACATAAAGGCTACATTGTGTCGCATGGCTAAGACCAAGCGAAAGACGCGATCCGCGTCAGTCCCGAAGTCGCTCAAGGACGATGTAGTCAGGATGCGCATTTCGGCGGCGCAGAAGCAAGCTCTCACAGAGGCGGCAGGGCGTGACGGACTTGAACTTTCAGCATGGCTCCGCCGACTTGCCCTAAAAGAAGCGGGCGTATTGCCGGAGGCCAAGTGAGGGGCACTCTCCGACAACCGTCCCCCCCCCCGGCGGACGCTTTTTGATGCCCTAGAGCATGATCCAACCACAAATGTATTCTGTCAGCTTTCTGACCTGACAAACGAAGCAGCGGTTGAGACGTTCCTTGTCTTACGGCTCCTAGGGCACTTGGGCTACAGTGATCGGCAGATCAAGCCAAAGCGCAGCATAGAGTCCCTGACGGTCGCTAAGGGGCATAAGAAACTGCATTACAAGCCGGACTACGTGCTAGTGGTAAAGAGGCTTCCGCGTTGCGTCATTGACGCAAAAGACCCGGAGGGAAACCTTGATGATTGGGTAGAGCAGTGCTCTGGGTACTGCCTTGCCCTGAATCGACGGCACGAAAAATCTAACCCGGTGAAGTGGTTCGTGCTGACCAATGGCAAGACCACACGGATTTACGAGTGGGATAAGGACAGTCCGGTACTCTCGTTGGACTTCGCCGATTTCCAATGGGGCAATCCGAAATTCGACCAGATCAAAGCACTATTGGGTGCGGGCGTCATTAGCCAATCGTCGCCGGATGATGTTGAAACCGAATCCGAGGATTTTGCATTTACAAAGCCGCTCAGTGAAAGAGCGCGACAGTTGTTCTCCCTGTGTCATCGCGTGATTTGGAAGTCTGAGGTCAGCGGCCCGCAACCGTCCTTCATGGAATTTGTGAAGGTGATGTTCGTCAAACTATGGGCTGACCGGCAATTACGCGACACCACCGCTACTCGCCCCTACTTTGCTGCCCGTAAGGAAAGCGTTCTACTGCCAGCATCGGCGGTCATATTCTCGGTGAAGTGGATTGAGGCCCGCGAAAAGGAAGGGATAGTAAATCCGATTGACAGTATACTTTTTGCAAAGCTGCGTGATGACATCGAAAGAGAGATCGGGTCACTACGTAAGAAGCGAGTCTTTGACAAGCACGAGCGCATAGACTTAAAGCCGCAGACAGTAAAAGAAATAGTTCGCCGTCTGGAACACTTTGACATGTTTGGGATTGACGAAGACCTGAACGGTCGGCTCTTTGAAACATTCCTTAGTGCCACGATGCGAGGCAAGGACTTGGGCCAGTTCTTTACTCCACGTTCCGTGGTCAAGATGATGACGCGGGTTGCCAGGCTACGCTGTACACCGGAACACCAAGACCGCGTGTTGGATGCATGTTGCGGCTCTGGGGGCTTTTTGATTGAAGCCCTTACCATGATGCGCAATCAAGTCCGCGCTAATGAAAGTCTATCGTCGCGCCAAAAAGAGAAACTAATCGACATACTTTGTAATGAATGTTTGTTTGGTGTGGATGCTGGCAAGAAGCCTCCACTGGCCCGCATCGCCAGGATAAATATGTATCTGCACGGCGATGGAGGAAGCCGCATTTACTATGCAGACTCATTGGATAAACAGTTACAGTCTCCGCACGGGGCTGACCCTGAGATCGTGCAGAATGTGGATGAACTACGGGATAAGTTGAAAGCAGGGCTTAGATTCAACGTAGCTTTGACGAATCCCCCGTTTTCGATGTCGAAAGAACTGCGGAATGAATCCGATAGAGCGATTCTCTTAGACTATGACCTTGCGAAAAAGGATAAGGAACGGGTTACGCTACGTTCATCCCTTCGTTCTAGCGTCATGTTCCTTGAAAGGTATTATAACCTGCTCGAACCCGGCGGAATACTTCTGACGGTTATTGATGACACTCTGCTAGCCAGCGGTAACTTCGATTTCGTGAGGGACTTCATTCGTGAGCGATTTCTGATAAGAGCCATCATTTCCTTGCCGGGAGACGCTTTCCGTCGCCAAGGCTCCCGAGTCAAGACCTCGGTGCTAGTTTTGGAATGCAAACACCATCTAGACGATTCTCAACCCAGTTGCTACGCCTACTTTTCCGAGCATCTCGGTATTGACGATCTCACGCCTCGGGCTTCATCGGCTGACATTCAAGCTGCCCGCAAGAAAGCAGAGACGGAATCTGACCACATTTTGAAAGGATTTGAAGCATACCTAGGCGGGCATAGAGGGCCGGGACTCATCCTGAAAGCACGCCAGATTGCTGACCGCTTGGATTTGAAATTCGCATCAGCGCAAGTCGGAAGAATGGTTGAGGCATGGCGATCCTCGGGCGTCGAAGTTAAGCAACTAGACGCTTTGGTAAAAGTGGCCAGTGATCCGATAGAGCCAGCCTCAAGCCCTGCAACTGACTTCAGGTTGCTGAAGGTTTCCTATGATGGGAAGTGCGAGGTCGAACGCGAAGCAAAAGGCAATGCGATTAAAGCCCGATTGATGTACCGGATTAGAACCGGCCAGATGGTATTTTCCACTATCCGTGCAACGGACGGAGCAATTGGGATCGTGCCGGAAGAGATGGACGGCGGATTGGTTTCAGATACCAGCTATACCGTGTTTGAGTTGCTCAACGCGGGCACTTCCGAAGACATGGCTTACCTGTGGGCCATTCTACGATCTTACGAACTGCGGGCCGATATGCAGTCCCTTTCGCCGGGTTCTGGTAGATATACAACGTACTGGCCCGAAGTCGGGAAGATTTGCTTGCCGTGGCTGGACGAGCCGAGCCGAAGAGAGATCGGGGCGGCTCTCATCGAAACATGGGAAAAGGAAAAGCAAGTGCCGAAGGATTTACAGACTGCGCTCTCTAAACTCGACTCATTGGAGGTCGAATCGGAGTCAAGCAAGATGCGATGGAAAGTGTCCAAGGCTCCGACGTAGTTTTTGGGCAAGTGCGGTATTTATTGGGCAAGATGCGGTTATTAGGCAAAGCTTCCCCCCTCCCCCCCTGGGCTTGTGGGATC
>JBASRS010000031.1:0-16269 GCA_049273945.1 Terriglobales bacterium
GGGCAATCTGAGCCAGCTCCCGCCTGCGGTCGCGGCCTGGTCTCCGGACCTAGTCTTTGCATTCATCGGAGGCTATTTGATCCTGCGCCTCCCCACCTGAGCTTTACTTCGCAACCAGTCCCGCCGGCTGCGCCGAACTGGTCACATTGGTGGCGTTGCTCAAGGCCCCGTTTGTCGTGCTCGCATCGAAGCCGGAGATGTTGCTCGACCCATTATTTGACACGTAGAGAAACTTTCCGCTGGAGTGCATCGTGATCGCAACCGGATCCGCCCCGGTTGAGACGTTCGCGGGATTGAGCGCGCTCAAGACTCCAGTCGTCGGATTAATGCGAAACGCGGAGACCGTGCTCGACTTGTGGTTGACGACGTAAAGGAAATTGTTCGTCGGATCGACCGTCATGGCCACCGGGTCCAAGCCCACCGAAACCGGAGAACCGATGAGGTTCATCTTGGCATTGCGTACATCCTGATTGTTTGGTGACGAGCAAGTCGAACCGTTCGTCACCGTGCATACCTCAAAGACATCCAGGTTGTTGGTCGTCACGTTGGTGACATAGACGAACAGCCCGCCCGTCCCTCCAGTTGGCGTTGTCTTTACCCCCAGCACCGAACTGGGATTGGACTCTGTGCTGTAGGGCGAACCAATCAGTGGCCCGGTGACATCGCCAGAAGCTTGCATCACGTATTCGCTGATCGTGTTGTCGTTGTTCCCCACCAGATCCTGATTCCCGCTAATGTGCAGCAATGTTCCATCCACCGTGCTGCCAGGATTGCCGGGATCATTGAATGTACCTGTGATTGACGCCGTCACCGATGTCGGGACCCCCTTGAGAGGAACCGGGTTCCCAACCAAAGTCAAACTCGTTGATCCGGACTGAATGGCAAACACTGAGAGATGGGGACACACTGAGTTCGGCTCTGGCAGTATGTTGGGGTCGGGTGGGAAGCCGCACCTGTTGTTAATTGGCGGCGGCTGCGGTAGTGGGATGGACCCTTGGCTCACCACCAAGAGGAATTTCCCGGCTGCGTCGCGCGCAATGGCGACAGAATTTTCGACCGGAATGGATGTGCTGGTCGGCGTGCTCAAGCTGCCATCGCTGCTAATGGTGTATGCCGTGATGCTGTTGGAGCCTGTGTTTAGCACGAAGGCGACCGTCCCCGTCGAATCCAGAAGGATGCTTGACGGAGTAGTATCCGCGGCCGCCGTCTTATTGATCAGCGACAGTCTGCCGTTGCCGAGATCGATCGCATAAGATCCCACGTTGTTCTCGCCCTGGCTGAGCACATACAACACGCCCGCCGGCCGGGACGACGAAGTGCCGCAATTGATCAGAAATAAGATCAGGCCAAGAAAGGCCAACAGCGCAAAAAGTCCTGGTATTTTCTTCGACATCTGTTCTCCCAGCCGCTTCCCGTCCGCAGGCGTTCGCCAGCCTGCCATTACGGAGACCGAAGCACGTGGCTGAAACATATTTGTGTATCAGGAATGGGCGGGAAGAGCAAACGCCGGAGCCGCTGGAATCCGGATTTCGACCTCTAAACCACCCTCCGGACGGTTGGATGCGCGCACCCGGCCGCCGTGCAACCGGACTGCCCGGTCGGCGATGGATAATCCCAGCCCCGCCCCGCCGGTCTGCCGGTTGCGGGCGTCGTCAATTCGGTAAAAAGGCTGGAAGATCCTGTCGAGGTCTTCGTCCGGGACCCCCGGACCGGAGTCGAGCACCCGTATCACCACGTCTTCGCCCTGGTCTCCAATCCGCCGTTCCAGCCGGATTTCGACGGTGGTTCCAGCTGCCGTGTAACGCACGGCATTTCGGACTACGTTCTCGATGGCGCTGCGCAGCAGATCAGGATCGGCCTCGACCGCGTACTCGTCCGTAGGCTCCGCAGAAACCCGGCAGCCGCGCCCTTGAGCCTCGTACTCAGCATCGCGCGCCACGTGTTCTACTAGTTCCCGCAGCGACAGCCGGGTCTTGTGGATGCCATCAGTCGCCGTTTCGAGGCGCGCGATTGTCAGTAACCGCTGGATCAACTGGTTGAGCCGGTCGGTCTCGAGCTCAATCCGATTCAGCGCACCTTCCACTTCGGGGGTAGCCCGCTGCCGCGCCAGTCCGAGGGCAACGCTCAGTCGCGCCAGCGGAGACCGCAACTCGTGCGAGACGTCCTTCAGCAGCCGTGACTGCGACTCCATCAGCGCTTCGATGCGCTCGGCCATGCGGTCGAAGTCGCGCATCAGTTGGGCGAGCTCGTCGCGCCGTCCTTTCATCGGAGCGCCGGTGCGAGCGGTCAGATCGCCCGCGGCCAGACGCTGCGTCGCCTGCCGCAAACGCGCCACCGGACTGGTCAGCGACCAGGCCAGCAGATAGCACACCAGGCCCGAAGAGATCACCGCAATCGTAATGCCGAGGCTGGGAATGCCATGCGGACCGAATACTCGTGGCCCAGGAGGAAACTCGAAGACCAGCGTGTAGCTTTGCCCGTCGATGCTTTGAATCTGGCGGTAGAAGCGCTCGGGTAAGAAGCGATCCAACCAACTGTGGTGACGGATATGGCCGGTACGGCGCATGTCCTCGATCCAGGGAAAAACCATTCGCCCGGAAATTTCCCGCCCCGACGGATCGAAAACAAAGGCGTGCAGGTTCTGCGTGCGTTGCAACTCTTCCAGATACGCGCCGGCAGCATGTTCCCCGCCGACCTGGTACGCGCTCACTGCCTCTGTGATGACACGAGCTCCTAGATTGTCAATTCCCGGTTCACGGGTCGGACGCAAAGCAATGACCACGAGAATCGCCAGCACCAGGAACAGCGCCTGCGCCGCCCAGAACGACAAAAATATCTTCAGGAAAAGGCTTCTCATCGCCGCGCTTTGGCTCCCGGCCGGGCGAACATATATCCCACACCGCGAATCGTCTTGATGTGGTCCCCGCTTTCCTCGGAGTCGCCCAGCTTCCGCCGTACCTTGCTCACGTGCATATCAATGCTGCGATCAAACGGCATAAACTTCCGGCTGAGGACCGCGTTTACCAGCCGCTCCCGCGTCACCACCCGTCCCGCCTCCCGCAGCAGCACTTCCAGCAGATTGAACTCAACCGAGGTCAGCTCCACCGGCTGACCAGCCCGGTACACGTTCCGGGTCGCCGGATCGAGTTCCACGTCGCCCACACTGAGAATTTCCGGGGCCGCGTCCGCTGCCTTGCTCGGCTTGGCGCGCCTCAGGATCGCCCTTATGCGCGCCACCAACTCCCGCGGGTTGAAGGGTTTGGGCAAGTAATCGTCCGCCCCGATCTCCAGGCCCACGATGCGGTCCACATCTTCTCCGCGCGCGGTCAGCAGCAGCACTGGAATTTTCGACACGCTACGCAGCCGCCGCAACACTTCAAAACCGTTGATCCCCGGCAGCATGACGTCCAGCACGACCAGCGCATATTCGCCCGAGAGACCGCGCTGCAGGCCCTGTTCGCCGTCGTGGACAGCTTCCGACTTGAACCCTTCCGAGGTCAGGTACTCCTGTACCAGCCCGCACAGCTCGATGTCGTCATCTACCACCAATACGCAGTCCATCTTCCTACTAGTCATTTAACACCGCGTTTTCCCGCCCCCTCGGTAAAGATTTGTGATTGCTGAGAACGGCTGCTAGCCCCTGGCTACTAGCTTCTAGCAAACCGATTCAGGGGTTGCTTGCTAGTGGCCAGTAGCTAGCAGCCAGCAGGAGTCTTTACAAAACTTTACCGCGCTTGACCGACTCTTTACTGCATCATTTACGGAGACGTGTTTCCATGAGCATGAGATGTTTCGGGTCTGCCCCCGGCTCAGGAGGAACAATGAAGAAAAGTCGTATCCGGATTTTCGCAGCCAGCACCGCCTTGCTGGTCGTTCTGGCAGTGGCAGCCGCGCTGGCGCAAGGCATGCATCACCATGGTGGCATGATGGGCGCCGAGTTTGGCTTCGGCGATCACATGCTGGGCTACTTCTCTGACGTCCTTGATCTGACCCAAGCGCAGCAAGACCAGGCCAAGGCCATCATGGAAAAAGAGAAACCCACCATCCACCCGCTCATGCAACAGCTCATGCAGTTTCACAAGGACATGAGCAAGCTGGAAGACAGCGGCACCTTTGACGAAGCCAAGGTCCGCGCCCTCGCTGCTCAGAGCTCGCAGACCATGACTGAGCTGATCGTGCAGAAGGCCCGCATCCAGGCGGAACTCATGCAGGTCCTGACTGCCGACCAGAAGACAAAATTGCAGCAGCTCCGGGCCAAGCACGAAGCGCACATGCAAGAACACATGCAAAAACACGCGCCGGACTCGACTTCGAACTGAGTGTACCTGGTCTCTCTCCTACCCGGGCCGGGCCGGAGCCCCAAACTCCGCGCCCGCCCGGCCTTTTTTGAGATGAGCTTCGAGCCACGGGCTGCGAGCTGCGAGCTGGTGGTCTTAAGAGGGGCCTCACAGCCCGTAGCTCGAAGCTGAGGAACCATGGACCAAGCCGACCTCATCTCCTCGGGAATGGTTTACCTAGCGGAAGGCATGCTGTGGCTCTGGACGGCTGTGTTGCTCACCATTGCCTATCTGGTGCTGCGGCCCTCGCTCCGAAAAACCGCACCCCGCGCTGCTACAATCGCATCTACAAGATTTCATGGTTCCGAAGAGCCTACGCCCGCTCGTTCCCTACCTGAAGCGCTACCGGCGCGGACTCCTCGTGGGCGGACTCTGCGTCCTGCTGACGAACGGTATCTCCGTCCAGTTTCCACGCGTCGTCCAGCATGCGGTTGACGACCTCAGCCAGGCTGTCACCAGCCACAAGCTGGCAATTTACGCTTTGCTGATTGTCGGCGTGTTCGTCGTCAAGGGCATCTTCCAGTTCCTGACCCGCTGGGTCGTCATCGGCATTTCCCGCGACATCGAGTTCGATCTCCGCAACGACCTGTTCGCCCATCTCGAACGCCTGTCGTACTCCTACTACCAGCGCAACCGCACCGGCGACATCATGGCCAAGGCCACCAACGATTTGAATGCCGTGCGCATGCTTCTGGGGCCGGCGATTATGTACTCCGCCAACACCATCGTGTTCACCGCGATGGCGTTGTTTTACATGCTGCGGATGAGCCCATCATTGACGCTTTACGCTTTTCTACCCCTTCCCGTCGCGAGTATCGTCATTCAGTATTTCGGCCGCCGGATTCACGATCGCTTTGAGCGTATCCAGGCCATGTTTTCCGACATCTCGGCGCGCGCCCAGGAAAATTTCTCTGGCGCCCGCGTGATTCGAGCTTACGTGCAGGAAGAAGCCGAGATTGCCGCCTTCGAGAGTGCCAACAAGGAGTACATCCGCCGCAGCCTAAGGCTCGTCCGTTTGATGGGCATGCTGTGGCCAACGCTCGAACTTATGCTTGGCATCGCCGTGGTGATCGTTCTTTGGGTCGGCGGGCGCGAGGTTATCAACGGGCAAACGACTGTGAGCTTGGTTTCATCCTTGGGAACGAAGACAACTCTGTCACTCTCCGGCTCTATGAGCGTCGGCTACTTTGTTGCCTTCAACACCTACATGGTGCAGCTCACCTGGCCGGTGATAGCACTGGGATGGGTCATCAACATCTTCCAGCGCGGCACGGCGTCTCTGGTCCGGATCAACCAGATCTTCACTGAGAAGCCCGAGATCGCCGACGACCCGGCGCTCGTTCCCGTCGTTCCCGAGCCGCTGCCCGCACTCGCCGCCGCAGAAATCCCTACCAACGGCCACCCGCGCCGCGAACTGCGCGGAGAGATCGAATTCTGCAATCTCAACTTCGCGTACAACGGCGTTCCCATTCTCAAAGAAGTCAACCTGCGGATTCCTGCGGGCTCAAGCCTGGCCATCGTCGGCCCGACCGGCTGCGGCAAGACCACACTCGTCAGCCTGATCCCGCGCATCTACGATGCCGAGCCTGACGCCGTCCTGATCGACGGCCGGCCGATCCGCGAGTTTCCGCTTGAAACCCTGCGCCGCAACATCGGCTTCGTTCCGCAGGAGACATTCCTGTTCAGCGACACCATCCGCGAGAACATCGCCTTCGGCAAAGACAAGGTCAGTCTCGAAGAAATCAAGGCCGCCGCCGAAGCCGCCAACATCGCCCAGGACATTGAAAGCTTCCCGGAAAGCTACAACACGACCGTAGGCGAGCGCGGCATCACGCTCTCCGGAGGCCAGAAGCAGCGCACCGCCATCGCCCGCGCTCTTTTGCGCAGCCCGCGCATCCTAGTGCTCGATGACGCACTCTCCAGCGTCGACACGCACACCGAAGACAAGATCCTGAACCACCTGCGCGAGATCATGCGTGGACGCACCACGATCTTCATTTCGCATCGCGTCTCGACCGTCCGCAACGCCGACCGCATCGCCGTGCTCTACCAGGGACGCATCGTCGAACTCGGCACCCACGACGAACTCATCGCCCTCAACGGCTACTACACCGACCTCTACAACAAGCAATTGCTGGAAGAAGAATTGGCGGAAGTGTAGGGAGCGTGTAGGACCGGGTCTTTGACCCGGTCGCCGAGCGAAGCTCGGCAGTTCTCTGGCTGGAGAAAAAACTGCGGCCTGCCGGCCGCTTGGCCGGGTCAGAGACCCGGCCCCACACAGGCCGCGATCCTCTCCGCCGCGTGACCGTCCCACAGAAGCGGTACTCTGCCATTCTTTTTGTCGCCCCGCAGGACGCGGTGAGCGGCTTCGCGGAGAAGGTCCAGGTCGCGTCCGACCAGAACATTGGTACCGCATTCGACGGTGATCGGGCGCTCGGTGTTCTCGCGCACCGTCAGGCAAGGAACGCCGAGGAAAGTCGTCTCCTCCTGGATGCCTCCCGAGTCGGTGATGACCAGCGCCGCCTTCTGTTGCAGAGCCAGAAACTGCAGGTAGGGCTGGGGCTCCATCAAGCGGAGCCGTCCGGCGCCGAATTTCTTTGAAACATCGTTCAGCGCCTTCGCTGTCCGTGGATGCACCGGGAACAGAACCGGCACGCGCGCGCTCAGCTCGGCAAGCGTTTGGAGCATCTGCTCGAGCCAGGGCAAGTCGTCCACGTTCGACGGCCGGTGCAGCGTTACGAGAACGTAGCGCGGGGGAAGATTAATCTCGGGAAAGCTGGCGTGTGGCAACATTCGGACCAGCGTGTCAATCATGACGTTCCCGACAAGATGAACACGGTCGGCAGAAATGCCCTCGCGCGCCAGGTTCCGGTTGGCGTCTTCCGACGGCGTAAACAGCAGATCGGAGATTTGGTCGGTCAGCACGCGGTTGATTTCTTCCGGCATGCTGCGATCGAAGGAGCGCAGTCCGGCTTCGACGTGCGCTACCGAAATGCCGAGCTTGGCGCATACCAGCGCCGCTGCGATCGTGGAGTTGACGTCGCCGTATACCATGACCAGCGACGGCTTCTTCTCCGTCACCACCGGCTCGAACTGGCTCATGATGGCGGCGGTCTGCTGCGCGTGCGAGCCTGACCCCACCTGCAGGTTGACGTCGGGCGCGGGCATGCCCAGTTGCTGGAAGAAGACGTCGGACATGTTGATGTCGTAGTGCTGTCCGGTGTGTACCAAGACCTGCCGAACGGATGGGTAACCGGCGAGGGCGCGCATGACCGGCGCCGCCTTCATGAAGTTGGGCCGTGCACCGACTACATGACAGATCGAGATCGACATGCTGAAAGAGAGAAGTTGTGGATGACACTCGCCGCTCGAGATCGCGGTTGTCAGTCAGCCCAGCTCAAGATACCAGAGAGCAGGCTTTTCCTGAGACCTGAAACCTGAGACCTGATTTTTGGTGGGCAGTGCAGGACCCGAAACCTGCAACCTCCTGCTTGTAGGGAATTGTCGCACGAGGCACGAGATTCCAGGGAGAGTAGCGGGTTCAGTACTTGCTGGGCTTTTTCGGAGTCAGATCGCAGGCCTGCTTCACCCGGGCGAGATCAAGACCGGCAGGCGAGAACTCCGCGATTTCGCGCCCGTTTCGGCCGCGGATTTCCACCTTGAAGACGTGAGCTCCGATCAACCCACGCGTGGTGCCTTTGTCCATGGAGAGAAAACGGCCTCGAATCCAGTTCCAGCCGTGGTAGCTGTGCGTGTCGTCGACGCGGACCATGACCTCCATCTGGGGCTGTCCCCAAAAGCCGGGACGGTTGGGTGGGCCCAGTCGGATGCCGGGATTGAAGTCAGCGTAGGTGTACTTGCCGTTGGTGCAGACGAGTTCGATTCGCGGCTTGTAGTCCGGGTCTTCCCTCAGGTAGTTGTCCGACAAAAGCTCAAAGCGGACCTTCTTGGCGGCGGTCATCTTGTCTTCGGAATGGAACTCGACCCACTTTCCGCCGACGCTGACGCCGTCACTTTCGCCCTGATTAGGGCTCCTGACGATGCTCTGGGCGCTGGCGAACAGCGCCGCCGCGCAAACCAGTGCCAAGCCTGCAAAGAAAGCCTTTGTGGCTAGGGTCCGACGGTCTCCACGAAAGAATTGCAATCCTTTCAAGGTCTCCTCCCCAAACAAGACATCATTACCTACATTGAACCCGGAAAGTCAATAAGAGTTGTATGACGGTGCTCCACGTCGCGCCGTACTTGACGATGGGTTGGTGGGCAGTGCAGGACTCGAACCTGCGACCTCCTGCTTGTAAGGCAGGCGCTCTAACCAGCTGAGCTAACCGCCCGCATGGTGCGGATGGACCAGCAATTCTCTTCGCAGAAGCTTTGAAGAGAATCCAAGCTGAGAATACTGAACTCGCTCCTGCGGGTCAAACGTCTTGCTTCGATCAGCACCACGCAATGTGCGGCTGCTACACTTTCGACGTGCGTCAGCTGATCGTCAACGCGGATGACCTGGGTTTGACGGCGGGAGTAAACCGGGCCATCCGGGAGACCCATGTCAGCGGCGTGGTCAGCTCGGCAACGCTGATGGCGGCCGGCGCGGCGTTCGACGACGCTATCGCACTGGCGCGCTCGGCTCCCGGTCTGTCTGTGGGCTGTCACGTCGTGCTGGTGGACGGCACGCCCGTTTCGGATCACGGGTCGATTCGTACCCTGCTGGCGAACCGTTCCGCGCAGCCCGGACGCTTTTACTCTCGCATCTCCGCCGTTGCGGCCCGGGCCGTTTTCGGACGTCTCGATCGCGATCAGCTGGTTAGCGAAATCGTCGCGCAGGTGCGGAAGATTCAAGAAGCTGGTGTTAAGGTCACGCATCTCGACACCCACAAGCATACGCACATCTTCCCTCAGATCCTGGCAGCAATGGTGAAAGCGGCGAAGATCTGTGGCGTTCCAGCCATTCGCAACCCCTTTGTCCCGGCAACTGCCTTGGGCGCGCGCCAGTTTGCGCACACGCCGGGACTATGGAAACGCTACGGCCAGGTCCGCATCCTGCGCAGCTTCGCCGCCCAGTTCCACGCGAAGATGAAGCGCGCGGGACTCACCACTCCCGACGGCGTGGTGGGCGTGATCGAAACCGGATCGTTCGATCGTTCCCTGCTCCAGCAGGCGCTGGTGAACCTGCCGGAGGGAACCTGGGAACTGGTGTGTCATCCGGGCTACGATGACGACGCCCTGCGCGTGACTCGCACCCGGCTGCTGGCATCGCGCGATGAGGAGCGTCGCCTGCTGACATCGCCCGAGCTGCGGCAGTCTCTGGACGAGCACGGAATCCGAGTCATCAGTTACCGTGAGTTTGCTGATAGCTGAAATATGGGCCCTGAGCCTGGAATTCATGCGCATCTTCATCGGCATTGATCTGGACAACGACGTTCGCGCCAAGATCGCTCGCTTTCTCGACGGCGTCCGTGGCTTTGCGCCCGATGCCCGGTGGGTACGCCCGGAATCGTTGCACATCACGCTGAAGTTCATCGGCGAACAAAAGCCGGAGCGAGTCGAGGCCATCACGGAACGTCTGCGGCGAGTAGCGGGCAACAGTATCGAAATTCGCTTCACCGGGCACGGTTTCTTCCCTACCGCGAAAGCGCCGCGAGTTTTCTGGATCGGCATTCACGCTGGCTCCGAGCTTGCCGAGCTGGCGGGCGGCATTGATGCCGCGGTCGCCGAGCTGGGAGTTTCGCGCGAGGACCGCCCTTTCAGCCCGCACTTGACCCTGGCCCGAGGTGGCGGTGGATCGAGGTCGCCAGGAAGGCTCCAAGGAGACGGTCCGAATACCATGGTCGCCGTGTTACAAAAGCGGCTTGACGGTATGGCGGGGCTCGACTTCGGTACCATGACGGCCCACGAGTTTGTTCTCTATCAGAGTCAGCTCTCGCCCGGCGGATCGAAGTACACCAAGCTGGAACGCTTTCCCCTGAAGTAGCGCGAACGAAAGTGATATTGCTCATGCCCATGAATCCGTACCTGATCACCGCCGCCCTGAGCTACCTGCTGGGATCAGTCCCCTTCGGCTATCTCCTGGTGCGGATTCTTCGCGGGGAAGATGTCCGCGCGAGCGGCAGCGGCAACATCGGCGCCACCAACGTGGCGCGCAAGTCGCCCGCGCTGGGAGTGGCCACTCTTCTGCTCGATGCCAGCAAGGGATGCGCGGCTGTTCTGCTGGCCCGGGCCTTGTTCGCAGGCCCACACCAGGAGCTCATTCTAACGGTGGCGGCATTCTTCGCTGTGCTCGGGCATCTGTTTCCCGTTTGGTTGAAGTTTCGAGGCGGCAAGGGAGTTGCCACTGGTTTCGGGTCGTTCGCTTTGATTGCTCCCAAGTCGGTTCTCTGCATGGTGGGAGTCTTTCTCGTCGTAGTCGCGGCTGTGCGCTACGTCTCCCTCGGCTCGGTGCTGGCGGCAGCCCTGTTCCCGCTGCTCGCCTGGGGGCTGCACGAGTATGTCGAGCCGAAACAGCTGGTTCTGCTCGCTGCAGCTCCTCTGCTCATCATCTGGAAACACCGGCGCAATTTGGGCCGCCTCGCTGCCGGAACGGAATCGAAATTGGGTGCGAAGCGAGTATGAGCCGGATTGCCATCATTGGCGCGGGCGCCTGGGGCACCGGGCTTGCCATGGTTCTGGCGAGAAAGAACGCGCACGTCGTTCGGCTTTGGGTAAACGAACCGGAAGTTTGCGAGAGCATCACCAAACGCCGCGTCAACGAGCGATTCCTGCCGGGATTCACGCTGCCCGAGGCTGTCCAGGCAACGAACGACTTGACTTGCGCCCTCGAAAGCGCCGACATCGTGGTCAGCGTCATGCCCTCACAGCATTGCCGGACGTTATTCGAGCGCATGGCACCCAGTCTCAATCGGGAAATGCTGTTCGTCAGTTGCACCAAGGGACTGGAAGATGGAACCCTGCTGCGGATGACGGAGGTGATTGCCGATGTGCTGCGAACCCGCAAATTCACTCCCCGGGTCGGGGCGCTGAGCGGTCCATCGTTCGCGAAAGAAGTCGCGCGGGGCGATCCCACGGCCGTGACCGTCGCCGCCACCGACAGCGAACTGGTTCGCGCTGTGCAGCAGGCGTTCAACGACTCGCGTTTCCGGGTTTATACGAATGACGACGTCATTGGAGTGGAACTAGGCGGCGCGCTCAAGAACATCATCGCCATCGCTGCGGGAGTCTGCGCCGGCCTGGGCCTCGGCCACAACTCCGTGGCGGCGCTGATTACGCGCGGCTTGGCTGAAGTAGCTCGCCTGGCGGTGGCCTGCGGCGGCCGCCCCGATACCATGGCCGGACTCGCTGGACTAGGTGACCTGGTGCTTACCTGCACCGGCGATCTCTCCCGCAATCGCAGCGTGGGTGTGGAGCTGGGCAAGGGCCGCAGGCTCCCCGAGATCATTGCAGGAATGCACGGAACGGTTGCGGAAGGCGTCTTCACGACCAAGGCCGCTGTTGGCTTAGCTCGCAAGAAGCATGTCGAGATGCCCATCACCGAACAGATGTACGCCATTCTCGAAGACGGTAAGCCTCCTCAACAGGCCATTGAGGAGTTGATGACGCGCACGGCTAAACGCGAAGCGTAATCGCTACTTCTTGTCCAAGACCTCGAGGTCTTGCGAGGCCACCACCTGCCACTTCCCGTTGCGCTTCACTAAGATGTCAGTCCAGATGAAGCGCCCAGTCTTTCCATCCGACTTGCGCTTCCAGCTTTCGCTGCCGTTCACGATTGCAGTCTGGCCATAGAAACGAATCGTGACATCATCTTCGTTAAGCCGATTTGCCTCCAGAGCGTCCCCTGCCTTTAACTCCGCGATCAGATCGGATTTCTTGACCCGTTTGCCGTCTGGTTCAGTTCCCAGGAAGTCGTCGGCTACAATCCGCTCGTTCGCGGCAACGTCCATAGTCACAAAGGACTGCGTCCAATCCCGTTCGAGTTGCAGGATCTGTTCGCGATCGCCAGCCGATCCCGCAGCGGGAGGCTGAGCGGTGGAAACGCATGGGATTAGCACCAGGACTACGACTAGAACCAGCGAACTACGAAGTAATTTCACGCCACACCCCCTGGGAATTCCTGCGGATTTGGCACGATTGTACAGTCCGCTTGCCCGGTGACGCCAAGGCTGATACTTTCTTTGAGCCGCGCCTGCAAGCCCCGGCATGACAATGGCTTGCCCGCAATCCAAAGCTCAATTTGAGACGTACTCCAGGAGGACGAAGAATCCGGCGTGGCAAGCGCTGACACCAACGCGATAACGTCTGACCTGGCGCTGGTTACGGCGATCCGGGCGGGCGACCAGAGTGCCATGGCCACACTCTATGACCGCTATTCATCGATCGTTTATTCGGTGGCTTTGCGCGTGCTCCAGGATACCGGCGGAGCCGAGGACGTACTGCAAGATATCTTCATGCAGTTGTGGCGCAATCCCGGGGTCTTCGACGCCAGTCGCGGCAACATGGCGGCGTGGCTGGCGGTGATCGCGCGCAACCGGTCCATTGATGCGCTGCGGCGGCGCCGTCCGCAAGACGACATCGAGAACGTGTTCGTTTCCGTCGAGCCCGACCTGGCTTCCGAGGCCGAGCGCTCGCGTGCGATGGAGAAGATTCGCGGGGCGCTGCAAGCGATGTCCCTGCCGCAGCGTTCCGCTCTCGAGATGGCGTATTTTGAAGGACTGACCCACGCTGAGATCGCCGAGAAGACCGGCGAGCCTCTGGGAACCATAAAGACCAGAATTCGCACCGGACTGATTTCGCTGCGAAAAGTATTGGCGGCATGAACGTGCACGAACAATTCGCGGACGACCTGGCGCTGTACGCGCTCGGCTCGCTGACCGGCGATGAGCGCGCTGTGCTCGAAAGGCATCTGGAAGGGTGCGCCCCCTGCCGCCGCGAGCTCGAGTCGCTGCGCGGTGACTTGAGCCTGCTCTCGTTGACGACCGCAGGCCCGAAGCCGCCGGCGCGATCCAAGCAACGACTGATGGCAGCCATTGCCGCCGAGCCGCGCCGTCCGATGGCCGTTCCCACGCCTGCTCGCTCGCGTTCCTGGTGGGGATTGCTGGGATGGGTGGCAGCGGCTGCCATGGTTCTGTGGTGCGTAGGCCTGCTGGTGCGGAACTCTTCGTTGCAGCGCGATGTAGCCTCACTGCGCGCGCAGTTTACCGGCCAGCAGATAGAACTTCAGCAGGCCAAAGAAATCGTGGCCACGTTGCTCGACCCGGACGCCAAGAAGGTCGAACTGGTGGCCACCGGCAGCAAGCCACAGCCGCGGGGCAAAGCGATTTATCAGCGACGCAATCGCAGCCTGATCTTCCTGGCCAGCAGCCTGCCGCCGCTTCCTCCGGAAAAGATCTACGAGCTCTGGCTGTTCCCTGCCAATGGAGGCGCGCCCATCGCCGCTGGCTTGTTCAAGCCGGACGCGCGCGGAAACGCAACGGTGGTGAATCCTCCACTGCCTGAGGGTATTGAAGCCAAGAACTTCGCCGTAACACTCGAACCGGAGAGCGGCTCGCATGAGGCCCCGCGCGGGACGCCGGTCATCGTGGGCGCGGGCGAGTAGTTTCTCTCTTTTTGTTCTAGAGCCTCAGAGATCCCAGCGGTCAACAAGAGCAATTTCTACTGTTTATGCTGTTTGGCGCTCTTGCCGGCGGCCACTAGAAAGATGACGCTCTTTCGTTCCGCGTGCGGCGAGAAGAAGCGGGTTACGTCGTCGTCATAAAAGGTGAGGCCGCTGGCGCCCAGGCGTTGAGCGTAGGCCGCGAGATACAGCTTGCCGCCGAGGATGCCGGCTTCCAACTGAACGGCGCGATACCCGCGATTGCCAAAGCGCTCGAAAATGGGTCGCAGGTCAGCCAGGAAAAAAATGTCTACGGCGGCGGCGGCAGGCAACTGTTGCTCCAATCCGAGATAGCCCGCCTGATCGCGGAAGTTCCCCGGCTTCAAGCACTCGAGCAGTCCACGGTCGCGGAGGAAGACGTAGGCTCCGGGATCAAGTCCTTCCACGGCATGGACAATCAAATAGAGATGGTTGAGTTGAGATCCGATCGGATCGAGGAAGTCCGCAGGTACGCCACGGGTCGCTCGGTCCAGCATGGTCGAAAGCTGTGCCAGGCTGATCGGGGTACGGGCAAACTGGCGGGTGGAACCGCGCCGCAGGATGACCTGTTCGATTGGGTCGCGCGGCATTTCCGCGTCGGATAAGGGCTGGATCCGAACCACTGGCCCGGCGGGTTGCGGAAAGTTGGTTAGTGGAGTGCGGCCGCGCCATGCCGCAATTTCCTCGGTCGAGCACAGCGAAGAGGCAGCGTGCACTTCGCGCATGAGCGGGTAGTCGACCTCGTGCCGTGAAAGCGGCACGGTTTCGAGGCCAAGAGGCGAAACACCTGGCGGGGATGGCGGAGGGAGCGCGGAGCCGTGGCCGAGGGCCACCATGGAGAAGGCTACCTCGCGCTGGGCATCGACATCCAGCAGGCCGTTCACGGTCGATTCCACGAAGCCGCACACTATTTTCGCCGGTAGGCCCAATGAGGTGGCAACGGCCAGCAGGTTGGCCAGCAGCGTGCCGTTGTCCCAGCCGAAATGCCGGTAAGTGCGGGCCTGATACTTCCAGGCATTGCGCCAGTAAGTGCAGGTGCAGACTATAGTCAGGGGCGCGTGAGCGATGGCGGGTTCGCCGGGGGTGGCGTCGAGCAGGACACTGCGATAGTCTCCCGCGCGCAGCTGGCGCAGGCCAAACTCGGCAGGGGCGAAGTGATAGATGCCGGCTGGAAGGTCAGCGAGATTGCCGCAAACCAGATACAGCTCGACTTCATAGAGCGCTCCCGTGCAGGCCGCAGCACGAAAGTAGATCTCGCCGCCAGGATACTTGCGGTGCCGCGTGATTCCCGCGGAGAGGTAGAGGAGCTGGGCCACCGCCTCCAAGTCGGGCGCAGCGTTGCTCTGGGCTGGGACGCTCTCCGCAATCGCAGAAAGGGCAGCTACCCCGGTTTGGCGCACCTCGCCGGGCAAGCGCGAGGGTTCCAACGTGGCATAAATTTTGAAGGGCAAAGGTTGGTTGGCGAAGTCCAAAGAATGCGGGTTGGTGCGGATGCTGGCGTAGGAATGCTTGGTGGCATTGTGATAGTTCCAGGCGATTTCAGACTCGCGGTTGTCAGGCATGACGTGTGGCTTCGTCAGCATACTGATAGTGAGGTCTTGATATGCGGTGAATCCCTGGTCCCGGAGTGCTCCCGTGGTCGGTTCGTGCTCTTGACCGCAATCGCGCAGCTGCTGAGGGCGTCCATTGTAAAGCGGCCATTGCTAGCACAAGAAAAGAGCGTCGTTCGATGGTTTGCGTTGCTAACACCTCGTAGTTGCTGATTGACAGCGGACCCACGTTGCTGCAGCACGAGTGTACCGCAGGACCTAAGCAAAGACGCGGATGGGCGAGGGGCAGATGATCCAGGATTCTCTTGGGAGTTTCAGTTGTGCTCACTTCCTCCCTATCACCACCGCTGATGTGTCTTCATAAAACGTGTGCCATTCCTTCGGTACCTTTCCCAGCAAATTGGCCAGGGTGGAGCCCACCGGCAGCACCAGCGTCCGAACCTGCCACTTCTCTAATACGTCCTTCCAGCCCGGCTCACCCTGGATCAGGATCAGGTACTCGCGGAACCGGTCCGAACCGTACAGGTCATGGCGGTCGTCAATCACCACCTTGCGCCTGGGATACAGGCGGTAGATGAGATAGCCTCCCCACTGATCGGGGCCGAAGATCGGCTCTGCACTCTGCTCTCGTTCCAGATACTCCACTGCCCCGGCCGGAAGATGTTTCGCGTCAAACTGCGCTTGAACCACCTGTCGCGGCCCCACTCGGCCACCGGCCAGGCAAACGGCCAGCGCCGCGATGACGCCCGCTACCGGCCACAGA